>JAFLEF010000011.1 GCA_017309115.1 Verrucomicrobiota bacterium
ACTTGCAACACGACCTCTTCCGCTGAGCCGGCCATCGCCCGGGCTCACCTCCACCAACCCCAATCTCGGCCTCGCTCGCCTTGTACCTGGTGAGCGAGGCCTTCTCATGCCCAGATCAGCCGTCCCTAGGCGTCTCCACCCGCCTTAGGAGGCCGCCGTCGCGGCCGGGAATCGCCCTTGGGCGCCATTCCCGTCGAAACCCAGCTCCGCCGCCGCAGTAAACCCCGGATAGTTCCCTCCTCCACGCCCTCGCGGGCAGGGCCGCCGCACATCACAGATCACCTGGCAACCTATCGGGCTCGCCGCGTCTCCAATCGTTAGATTGCCCGGGAACCTATCGCGCCCCCTCCTGCGCGTCACAGATCACCTGGAAACCTGTAGTGAGTGGTGCACTATAGATTACCTGGCTCTTAGTGACGGAGCGTTGGCTCTGATCTTTAATTTGTCTCTGTCTATGGAGAATCTCCTTGAGCCTAATAGAGGCGGTGATTCGATGACGGTATGTTCAGATTCAGACTCGTTACCGCGATTGGTCAATTCAGCATCGGAGCTTTGCTGGCACTTTGGTTCCTGATGTCAGGCTGTTCATCTCATTCCGGTGCCGGACTTGGGTTAAGTTTAGGGGGCGGGCCTTCGCGCTCCTTTGACACCAATCAGGCCGCCATAGTTTTAAGCATCGTCGGAGAAGCGACTTGGCAGGAGTCGCCCAGCAGCGCCCGGCAGCCGCTGACTGTGGGATCAATACTGCCTCCGGGGGCGGTGGTGGACTCCGACCGAAGCGGCGAAGTGCAACTGCTTTTGCCCGGAGGTGCGGGTACCCTGACCTTACAATCGGGAACTCGAATTGTTTTGACCGGTCAGCAGAAGGACGGCGCTCTGGGAGTCTATGTGGTGAGTGGTCGCGTGGACGGTGGGTTGTCCCTCGGTTCCATCCAGTTGTCCAACGCTTGCGGCGCCTCGCTGCATCTGAGTCCTCAAGCCGGCATGACGGCTCCCTTTTCGTTTGGCGACACGTTGCCGCAAGAGTTATGGGACGCGATGATTGGTCTGGGACTGAATCCGGACAATCTGTTGCCGCCACTCCCAAGTGAATTGCTCCTCGGTAAATTCGGCCCCGATACATTTGTCGCTCCGGCTGTCGTCGTGGTGCCGGAACCGGAAATCCTGGCGCTGACTGTCGTGGGACTGTTGGCCCTGCTCGGAGGTCGGCGTAAGCGGCCCTGAATTCCTCTAGGCAACTTTCCGGTCCAACGTTCCCCGCGACCGCACCCAGACTGCCCAGCCCCATCCAAAGCTCACTACAAGCAAAGCCCAAGAGGCAGGTTCCGGCACCGCCGTGACCTGGAGATTGGCGCCAAACATCCCGCTCAGTGGCGCCCCAATCTCCAACTCGGGAAACACCAAACCCGGAGCCTCGGCCGCTGAGCGCGGGGCAAGGTAACTGAGACCGGGCGCCATCTTAAATGCTGTGGCGGGCACCGAAACGTAGAGATCCCGGGTAGCTCCATAGAACTCTGAGGCCGCGACGATGTACTCCCGGTTGGCGGCCAGCGTCACCCCGGCCACGTCCACGTAGCGGAACTGACCCACAAGCGAAGCACCGTTTCCCGGATTCACGGTCGCGGTGGCTATTAAGGAACCCGAAGCGGCATCCCACAGCCCGATCGTGTGGGAATGCCCAAACCCGTCACCCAGGTAATCAAACGCTCCAAAGCCAGTAACTACGAAATCGGTCTCCGCCCGGAACCGGAATCCCACTGTGAAGGGACCATCGTCATCGCCAAAGTAATCCCCCTGGGAACCGTCCCAGTGCAGTCCGGGTTGGGCACCGGAAACGCCGACTGACCGCATGGCCAGGCATGCGATTACGAGGACGATGGCCTTCATGCCGAAATCGTTAGTGTCGGGACTCGCCGAGAGAAAGTCCGAAGACGGTCCATAACCACGATTTCTCCCATTGCATTCCCCAGGTCGGCGAAGGTTTCCACTAGAGCCCGGATTTCCAGCGTAGTTGTCCAGGGTCCTTCCAATAGATTTCCAGGCAATCTGTTGGAGGGGGCGCATAAGGGATAGATTACCTGGCAACCTATTGGGCCAGCTATTCGAGGCCGAGGTTTCAATGGATTGTTGGGGCTGGTTGAGAAGACCCCGAGTACTGGAATTCTCCTGAGTTCACGGTTTTTGTTCCGCTTCGGGCGAGCGCGCTGTCAGGGTTCGGCAGATCCATGAAGCTGCCTGCGCCTGTGCCTCTCGTCGCCGGAGTCCTACTGCTGCTGGTTCTAATCAGCAGGATCCAGGTGTTCGCGCAGACCGGATCCGAGGCTTGGCGGCCGGTTCTGGTTCCCGGTGCGGCTCCATCCATCGCGGTGACTGGTCCTTCCGCTGGCTACAGCTGGTACCGCGCCTGGCTTAAGCCTCACGACAGTTTCTTCACGCCGCATGAGCGCAATCTCTTCGCGGAATCGGTCACGTTGACCTTGCGCGACCTCGCCGACGTTCACGAAGTGTTCGTCAACGGAACGCGCGTGGGAGGTGGTGGTTCCTTTCCACCGAAGTTTCAAAGCGGACGCACTGGGAATCATCGGCACAAGATTCCCCCAGGTCTGTTGCAAAAGGGCCAATGGAATGAGATTGCCGTCCGCGTGTACGCTCCCAACTCGCCTACGGGCTGGCTGGGTGAGGCGCCGTTTGTCATGGACTACTTCAACGAGTGCGAACTTGCTGGAGTGTGGGAATGGCGTCCGGGGGATGATCCGTCGTGGCGGGGCGGTGCCCGGAAGGAGCCTCCCTCCGTGGCGGCCTTCGACCAGTACCACGAGTCGCATCGGATTCTCGGCGAAGCGGCGGAATTGATGACCGGACCCAAGCTGCCGCCCGCGCAGTCCCTCGCGGCGCTCCGGCCGACGAACGATCTCCAAGTCGAGTTGCTGCTCAGTGAACCCCTCGTGGCTCAGCCCACGCATCTGAGCTTTGATTTCCGGGGTCGGCTGTGGGTCGCACAGTATCGGCAATATCCGTATCCGGCGGGCGCGAAGATTCTCAGCCGGGACAAATACTACCGAATGCAATTCGAACGGATGCCGTTGGCGCCACCGAATCACACGCCCGGGCGGGATCAAATCACCGTTCATGAGGATACCGACGGAGACGGACACTATGACCGACATCGAATCTTCGTGGACGGTTTGAATCTCGCCAATGCCGCTCTTCCCGGGCGCGGCGGGGTGTGGGTGATGAATCCGCCCTATCTGTTGTTCTACCCAGACGCCAACGGCGATGATGTTCCGGATGGTCCGCCAGTCGTGCACCTTTCGGGGTTTGGTCTGGAAGATACCCACTCGGTGGCCAATGGACTGGTGTGGGGTCCGGATGGATGGATCTACGGAGGTCAAGGCAGTACCACCTCGAGCCGAGTCGTTCGCCCCGGACTCGATCCCGAAAAATCCGAAGGCGTATACTTCGAGGGATGCATGGTGTGGCGATACCATCCGGTGACTCGGGCCTATGAGTTGTTCGCGGAAGGAAGCGGCAACGTCTTCGGCCTGGAGTTCGACGCCGACGGACGCCTCTTCAGTGGCCACAACGGACCCGAGACCCGCGGATGGCATTATCAGCAGGGTGGGTATTATCTGAAACAGGGCGTGGATCCCGGGAAGTTCGGTCCGCCGCGCAATCCCTATGCGTTCGGCGAACTGCCGTGGATGAAACCCGAGCAGCCGATTCAACGGTTCACCCACGCGCTGGCCGTCGGGGAAGGCACAGCGCTTCCCGCCCAACGCCAGGGTCAGCTCTTCTGGCTCGACCCGATTCATAGCCTGATCCTCGCCTCGGAACGCTTGGTGCTCGGATCCACCTTCGGCACGCGGGATCTCGGTACGGTGTTAACCAGTTCCGACGATGGCTTTCGACCGGTGTACATCGTCAACGCTCCGGATGGTTCGCTGTTCGTGGCCGACTTTTACGAGCACTACATCGCCCACGGCCAGCACTACCAGAGTCAGATAGATCCTTCGACCGGGCGTATTTATCGGTTGCGCGGTCGCGATTCCCGCCTGGAACCGGATCTGAATCTCTCCGGCAAATCTGGGAAGGAACTCCGCGCTCTGCTGTTGCATCCGAACAAATGGCATCGGCAGGCGGCCGTCCGTTTGCTGGCGGAACGGGCCACGCCGGAAGTGATCGCCGACCTGAAACGCCAGTTGGACGGAGCCTCGGCGCCGGTGGAGGTGCTCTGGGTACTGCATCAGGCTGGAGCTCTGGATGACGCCACGACTGGAGTGACGCTGGCTCATCCGAATCCCGTACTGCGGGAGTGGACGATTCGCCTGTGGGGCGACCAACATGTGATTCCGTCGAATGTGTGGACGGCCGTCTTGGAACAAGCGGCGAGGGAACCGAACGTTCGTGTGCGCGCTCAACTGGCCGCCTCGGCCCGGCGGTTGCCGGCTTCTCAGGCGTTGCCCCTGGTGCGGGTGCTGATGGGCCACGCTGAAGACGCCCAGGATCCGTGTGTTCCGCTGTTGTGCTGGTGGGTACTGGAACGGCACCTGGCGGACTCCCGGGAAGCGGTTCTGGCGCTGTTCCTCGGGACGGATTTGGGAGCGCAGTCTTGGATCCAGACTGAAATCCTTCCGCGGTTGATGCGGCGTCTAGCCATGTCGGAACGCCGCGCGGATGCGCTCGCATGTGCGGAACTGCTGCAAGGAGCGAATTCGGACGCGGCGCGCACGGCCTTATTGAAGGGCTTTGAAGAGGCCTATCGGGGACGCTCTCTGACCGGTCTTCCGGATGAGTTGCTCACGGCGTTATCCGCTTCGGGAGGCGCCTCGCGAACCTTGCGCTTGCGACAGCGGGATCCCGTGGCAGTGGCCGAGACATTGGAGCGAATTCAGGATTCCCAGGTCGCGTTAGAGGAGCGTCTGTCTCTGGTTCGGACCTTGGGTGAGGTTCCGATGCCGTCGGCG
The DNA here is from genome assembly GCA_017309115.1 of Verrucomicrobiota bacterium. GTDB lineage: Bacteria > Verrucomicrobiota > Verrucomicrobiia > Limisphaerales > UBA9464 > UBA9464. The sequence goes on from JAFLEF010000011.1 coordinate 4,965, forward strand.
CTGCCGGTGCTGCTACGACTGGCGGAGAGCGCCTCACCGGGCTCGTTGCGGCGGGCAGCGCTGGCGTCATTGAGCGCCTACGAAGGCGAGGAAATCAGTGCGACTCTCCTCGTGGGACTGGCAACGTATCCACCCGATGTGCGGCCTGCGGCGTTGAGTCTGCTGGTGAGTCGGCCGGCGTGGTCGAAGGCCTTGATACGAGCGGTGGAATCCGGAGCGGTGGCACCGGCGCTGATTTCGCCGGACATCGCAGACCGCTTGCGGCATGTCCGGGATGCCGACGTCAGCGACTTGGCTCGGCGTGTCTTGGCAGTCCCGGCGAAACCCGTCATCACGGCCTCGGCGCGGCAAACGGAGTTGGAGCAGATCCTTCGCCAGACCCCTGGGAATCCCTACGCCGGCGAAGCGCTCTTTACCGAACGGTGCGCCAGTTGCCATCGGCTCTTCTTCAAGGGCGGCCAAGTGGGTCCGGATTTGACGGCCTATCAACGCGACACTCTGGGGACGCTGCTGCCCAGCATTCTCGATCCGAGTGCCGAGATTCGCGAGGGCTATGCCTACGTGGACGTCACCACGCGTGACGGTCGATCGCTGGGTGGATTCCTTCGCGAGCGGGATTCCCAGGTGGCAGTGTTGCGCGGGTTGGATGGTCAGGACTTTACCTTGCGAGCGTCGGAAATTGAAGCCATTGAGCCCACCGGGCGCAGTCTGATGCCCGAAGGATTGCTCGACGGTTGGACCGACGAACAACTCCGGGATTTCTTTGCCTATCTGCGCAGTTCCCAGCCGTTCACCCGGTGAATTGGGTCAATTGGGGTTCTCGTCGGCGTCGGCAGTCCAGATGACGTCGGTCTGAGGGAGGATCGCTTTGCCCTTGTTGGGTCCGGGTCGGGTTTCCACCACGAGCTTACCGGTCTTGGTTTCTACATGGCCGTCGGCGAAGACGAGGTTGCCACTACGGCTGTGGCGGGCGGCGAAGCGGCTGGCGAAACTGAAGGGCTGGCCGTTGAAGAGCGCCTGGTTTTCGTCGACCCGAGCGGAGGTTTCGCCCGGGACACCGTTCTCGTTGAAGATGACCGTCTGAGAAGGTCGGCTCAACGCCGTCAGCGGGACCTGGACTCCGTTACGAATGAGCTTGGAGTTCATCGCGGTGGAGAATTGAGGAAAGGCGACCTTCTTGGGATTGGGCGGCTGCTGGGAAAACTTGGCGGAAGGACACTGAAAGAGACTGCCCTTCTCGTAGAAGTTATCCCGGGAACGGGCGTATCCGTTGGTGTTGGCGTAGTCGGCGACAGCCGGGAGGCTGATGATTCGGGGCAGGGAGTTGAACCAGACATCGGCATTGGCGGGATCGGCGCAGACCGTCCACGAATGGATATCGGGAATGCCGGCGGCCTTCTCGCGCGGCGGACGATCCTGGAATTCGCCGGTGTACAGCAGCAGGGCCAGTCCCCACTGCTTCTCGTTGTTCACGCAGGCAATGCGTTGGGCCTGGGCTTTGGCGCGGCTCAAGGCGGGCAACAGCATGCCGGCGAGAATCGCGATGATCGCGATCACCACCAGGAGTTCGATCAGCGTGAAGCCGGCGGGTCCTCGCCGAAGCAGGGACGCCTTCGGACCTGGAGATTTCCCGTTGGTAACGAAGGAATTCATTCCACCACGACCTGATAAAAGCGGGTGGTTCCGGTCGGCGCGGGAAGCTCGATTCGGAGCGGACCGGCCTGCGCTGGAGTTTGCGGGCTACCTTCATTGGCCCAAGTGCCGGCGCCGAGTGCGTCGCGGCTCTGAGCTCGGTAGGTGCGGCCGGCTTCAGCGACGAATTCCAACCGCAGCTGATTGTTTTCCCAGGCGATTGTGACAACTGGCGGGACGGCCGGGAGCGCGCCTTCGCGAATCCGACCGGGAGAACCGATGTCCTGTCCTCCGCTCGCGAATCCGGCCGCGGCGAAGACTCCGTTGACTCCCAGGACGCTCTTTTCGCCAAAGAGGGCCGTGTCGGGATTGTAGTTGAAGGTCACGCCGGCTTCGGCCGTACCGAAGTTGGCCTGTGCGACCAGATTCTCGTTGTCCGTCGTCGTCGCATCCCACAGGCGAACCCCGTCGCCGCCGGAGCTGAGGCCCAGTCCGCTGCCGGTGTAGCTGATTACCTGCAAGGTCGCCGGCAAGTTGGCGGCGCCCCACCAAGTGCGGAACTGTTCGGGAGTCAGCCCTTCGACCAGGATGATCGATTCACCCGGCTGAATCATGAAGGCATTGGTGATCGTGTAGGCTGAGGCGAGGCTCGAGCTGCTGTCGTCCAGACGCCAGCCCAGCAAGGAAACGGGCGTGGACTCAAAGCTCGTCACTTCCCACCAGTCCTGTTTCGAGAAGCCAAACACGGTCACGAAATCGGCATCGAGCGCCGCGGAGGACTGCACCTCCGTGATGCGCAGGTCCGGCTTGGGCCGGACGGTGAGCACAGCTGTGGCATTGGTGGAGCCACTGGGATTGGTGGCGGTCACCCGATACTCCCCAGATTGAGCTTCGGTGAGATTGGACAGGACCAAGGTGGTGCCGGTCTGGCCGCTGAGCAGCTGGTCCTTGAAATACCATTGGAGAGTCGGAACGGGAACGCCCGTGGCCGAGACCGTGAAGGAGGCGTCGCCCCCCACAAAACTCCCGGTGTCTGCTGGCTTCGCCAAAAACGACGGCGGCGTGGGCTGTTCGGTCAACTTCAGTTCTGCCGGATTGCTGAGGAAAATGGTGTCGCCGACGGCCAGGGAAGCGCGGTAGGTGCCGGTCTTGGTGGCCTCGACGTTGGTAATGGTCAGGGTGGGTCCGAACGCTCCGGGAATCTCCACCCCTTGAAATAGCCAGCGAATGCGCGGCTGGGGCTGGCCTTGGGCGGTGACGGTGAAGGTGGCGGTGCCGAGAGGGTTGACCGTGGCGTTTTGCGGATGGCTGACAATCGTCAATGGCACCGGACCGGTGGTGGTTCCCGGTGAGCCCAAGTCACCATTCTCCGTGGCGGCAAACGTTCCGCCGGCGCCCAGGACGCTGACCGTACCGAACACCCCGGTCGTCGGTGAGTAGGTGAAACTTACACCACTGGTAGCGGCCCCGAACTCAGCGATCGCGACGAGATCGGCTTCTTCCGTCGCAGTCGGAGCCCACAGCCGGACGCTGTCGCCGCTGCTCGAGAGCCCAATGGCGTTTGTTGAGTAGGGGATGACCTTCAAGGACGCCGGCAGACTTCCGCCCCACCAAGTCTGAAAGTCGCTCACGGACGGCAGTCCAGTCGTGGCGTTCTGTTCGAAGAACACGATCGACTCGCCAGCCTCGATCACGACGCCTTCGAAGGTCACGACCCCGTTGGTGAGCCCGCCGTTGCTGTCGTTGAAGCGGTACCCCGTCAGATCGATCGGGGACGGGCCGAAATTGGTCAATTCCCACCAATCGGCATGCAACGCCGGTGACCCATTGGTCGAAGCGGCCGGGAAGACTTCCGTGATGGCGAGTTGAGCGCGAGCCGGGGCCAGGAGGATCGCCAAAGCACCCAGGATAAGACCGAGGATTCTCACGGGACCAAAGGGAGCGGTTCCGCGAGACAGAACGACGTCGGAATCGTGACGATTTGGTTACGGAATAACGACGGTCCGCCCACTGCGCTAAGGCGCGGGAATGACGTCGGCTCGAAGGTACGGTCGGAGGGGTTCCGGAATGGCCACCGTTCCATCAGGTTGCTGATGGGTTTCGATCAGGGCCACAAAGAGTCGGGCCAGGGCGGTTCCCGATCCATTGAGCACATGCGGAAAGCGGTTTTCGCCGGTGGCACTCTTGAAGCGCAGGTTCATGCGGCGCGCCTGATAGTCCTCGGTATTGGAGCAGCTCGAGACCTCCAGAAAGGTACCTTGGCCGGGCGCCCAAACTTCAATGTCGTAGGTCTTGGCGGAAGCGAATCCCATGTCGCCGGTGCACAGATTGATGACCCGGTAGTGAAGTCCCAGGATTTGCAGGACCCGCTCGGCGTTCCCCACCATTTTCTCCAGTTCTTCGTAGCCCGTCTCGGGAGTGACGACCTTGATCAACTCCACCTTGTCAAACTGGTGAACCCGGATCATGCCCCGAGTCCCTACACCAGCGGCTCCGGCTTCGGCGCGGAAGCAGGGCGAGTAGGCGCAATACCGGATGGGCAATTGGGTTTCGGCCAGCAGTTCCTCGCGATGAATATTCGCCACCGGCGCTTCCGCAGTGGGCAGCAGGTAAAGCTTTCCGAGCGTGGAACCGTCGAGTCCTTCTTGAACGGCGTAGGCTTGGTCTTTGAATTTCGGAAATTGGCCGACCCCGACCATGCAGTGTTCGCCAATGATGTAAGGCGGTGCGACTTCGGTATAGCCGTGATCGTGCAGGTGGAGATCGAGCAGAAAATTGATGAGCGCGCGTTCCAAGCGGGCGCCCCATCCAGTGTACAGCAGGAAGCCCGAACCGCTGAGCTTCGTCCCGCGGGCGAAGTCCACGAGTTGGAGTTTCTCGCAGAGTTCGATGTGGTTCAGTGGCTTGAAGTCGAAGCCGCGCTTCGTGCCGTGAACGCGAATCTCCGGGTTGTCGGCGGCGTCCCGTCCGAGAGCCACGCTGGCGTGCGGAAGATTGGGAATGGTCGCCATCAGGGCGTCGCGCGCTGATTCAGCTTCGGAGCTGATCCGGTCGAGTTCGGCAATTCGGTCGCCGATGGTGCGGACCTCGGCTTTGCGGGCCTCGGCCTCGGCCAGCTTCTTCTGGCCCATCAGGGCGCCGATTTCCTTGGAGGCGCTATTCCGTTTGGCTTTGAGTTGTTCGGCTTCGGACAGGGCGGCGCGGCGTTGTTCATCCAGAGCCAGCACTTCCGTCACCCGGGCGTCGTCCCCGGCGTAACGGGTGGCGAGCCGTTCGCGAACAAAGTCCGGCTTCTCCCGGAGCAACTTGATGTCGAGCATGCGGACGGACGGTAGGCAAGGGGCGCCACCGGCGGAAGATGGAAAACGGTGGGAACGGAGGGGTGAGGAGGGGTGAGCCTTGGACGGGAGGGCCGCCGAGACCCGGGATCCCGCCTGGGCCGGGACGATTCGAGCAGAAGGCTATTGTTGATTTCGAGTCACCAGACGGAAGAAGCCACCGTTGGCGATGCGAACGGAGTGACGTTGGGTACCCCCATTGCTGCTCTCGTTTCCCGTGCTTTTCGTCCAGGGCCCAAGCGGAGAATCGGACTGCTCGACTTGATAGCCGCGAAACGCATCTCTTTCCCAGGTGAGGACCAAACTGTCATTCAACCGACTGGCGGATAGCTGCGGAGGGGTGGGTTCAGCAACCGGAACCAGTTCAAAGGAGACGATCTTAACGTCGTAGGCGATGACGTCGGCGAAGATTTGGCCGATTCCCATAAATCCTCCTCCGCCATAATACTGATTAAAGAAGTCGTAAGAGAGCTCCGATCCTCCGGAGAGCGGGAACGTTTGCGGGATCACCAAGTTGGTTCCGGCGGGAAACAGGTTGGTCTCAGCGGTGAGCAGCAGCAGGTTGAAACGTTCACGTCCGACCGGGGTTGGCACAAAATCAGGCGCCGGGTTCATCCAGTCCTGGACGCGAATCAGATGCAATCCGTTGGTGGGCGAAGCGCCTCCTGGCAGCAAAAGATTGCGCACGGGAGCAATCGAGAACTCGCGCAGTGGGAAGCGAAAGGACTCGGCATGGGGGTGCCCCGGCCCGAGGTAGTTTCGCCCGTCTTTCGGTGTTCGATCCACGACTTCCGCCGGGTCGCCAAAGTGGACCACCAACTCGTATTCACTTGCCAGAGTGGTCAGACAGGCCAGAACGAATCCCAAGGATCGGCTCAAAAAAAGGTTCATGGACGGCAGTGGGTGGATTTAATGAAAGCATCCTCTGATGTTCAGGGACTGCAATTCTAATATCCCTTTGAAGGAGCCGAGGGGGACGGGGACGGTCCCAACCTCAACTCAGCGGTTTCAGCAACACTTCGTGGACGACCTCACCGTTAAGCCGGCTCATTTTGAGGCGGAGTTGGGTTGCGTCCGCGACTCCCTCTGTCCAAGTGGCCCGAGCGGGCTGGGGGCCGCCCCCGACGATTTGCCCATACGGAAAGTCTCCGTTGGGTGGTAACCAGGCCGGCTGGTGGGTGTGGCCCGACAGGATTGCCTGAGCTTTCCAGGACACCAGGGCGTCATGCCAGGCCGCACGGCTGCGGCCGCTATGCCGATCAAATCCGCCGGTCGCATAATCCTGTCGGCTCTCGTCCAGCCAGCGGAGGGGGATGTGGCAAAACGCCAGCCGGTACGGAGCATCGCGCAGTTCAGGTCGACGGATCACTTCGGTCAGCCAACGCGTTTGTTCGGCTCGCAAGGCATCGAAGGCAACCCGACCCTGGAACGAAGGATGGTCATCCGGCTTGTCCTCCCCGGTGTGCAGGCAGATCACTGCGACCGGTCCGGATCGAAACGCGTAGAACGGGCGGCCTCCTGGGGTGGCCACCACGCTGGACATGCGAAAGGCGTGGGCTCCCCGGACGTCGTGATTGCCCCAGGTCAGAAAGAGCGGACGACCCTGGGTGATGTCACATCCGCCCGGATGAAGCAGGGTGGGAATCAACAGATCCTCCTGAACCCAGTCATTGCAGGTGTCGCCATTCCAGATGAGGAAGTCGGCAGCTGGAGTAACCGCATGGAGCTGCCGCAGGGTCTCCTGATTCACATGCGTGTCATTCCACATGACAAAGCGGGTGGAACTGGCGCCGGAATCCAACGTTCGAAAGCGCTTCCAGTCGCTGAGAACCGATTCGCCATCGGCAGCGGTCGTGCGGGCACGAATTCGTCCGCGGGTCCCGGAGGGTAGACCGTCGAGGCGCACCCGCAGGACCCGATCCCCCTGGGGGGAGAGTCCAAAGGCATCCATCCCGGCCACCCCGGCGGTTCCGGCTTCGGTCTCCCACTCGAGGAACCCGCGACTGAGTCGGCTCACGCCCCAGGCTGCTTCCAGGCCATGTTCCGTGGGAGCCATCAGCACCAGCGGCGTTTGGACCAGCGATGGCTTGCCCGCTCCGGCCGGTTGCTGGGCCAGAAGTCCACTGGCTCCGGCCGAGGCGACCGTTCCGAGAAAGGACCTTCGTTTCATCCGCAGAACCCAGGGGTCTTCCAGACTACTGCATCCAACGCAGTCCCAATTCCTTCACCAGGAACCCGTAAATGTCGGCCTGTTCTTCGATCAGCTTCGACGTCGGTTTGCCAGCGCCGTGGCCAGCCTTGGTCTCGATGCGAATTAAGACGGGGGCCGGTCCGGCCTGCGCTGCCTGGAGGGCGGCCGCATATTTGAAACTGTGGGCGGGGAAGACGCGATCATCGGTGTCGGCGGTGGTCACCAGCGTGGCCGGATACCGCGTCCCGGGCTTGATGTTGTGCAGCGGCGAATAGGCGTAGAGCGCCTTGAATTCAGCGGGATCATCCGGCGAGCCGTAATCCGACTTCCAAGCCGCGCCCACGGTGAATTTGGGGAAGCGGACCATGTCCATGACGCCGACTGCCGGCAGGGCTGCGCCGAACAGGTCGGGTCGCTGATTCAGCACGGCGCCCACGAGCAGTCCGCCGTTGGAACCGCCCTGGATCGCGAGTTTGGCGGGGGACGTGTACTTATTCTGGATTAGCCATTCCGCCGCGGCGATGAAGTCGTCAAAGACGTTTTGCTTGTTCAGCTTGGCCCCTTTTTCCCACCAGGTTTTTCCGTACTCGCCGCCGCCGCGCAGGTTGGCCACCGCGAACACGCCCCCGCGTTCCAGCCAGGCAACGCGTGAAGCCGAAAAGGAAGGGGTCAGCGAAATGTTAAAGCCACCGTAGCCGTACAAGATCGTCGGATTGCTCCCATCCAACTTCAGGCCCTTCTTGTACGTCAGGAACAGGGGAACGCGGGTTCCATCCTTGCTCTTGGCGAATACCTGCTTCACCTCGAAGTCATCCGGATTGAATTTCACCTTGGCTTGGCGGAACAACGTGCTGGTCCCCGTCTTCAGATCGTAGCGATAGATCGTCGTGGGCGCGTTGTAGCTGGAGAACGAATAGAAGGTTTCCGTGTCCTTCTGCTTGCCGCCAAAGCCGCCCGCGGTGCCGATGCCCGGCAATTCCACGTCCCGCACTGGCTTTCCAGATTTGTCTACGATGCGGATGCTCGTGTAGGCGTCCTTGAGGTAATTCAGCACGAACTGATCGTTGATCAGTTGCACATCATTCAGCGTCTCGGCGGTCTCCGGCACGATCTCCTTCCAGGTCTTGGTCGGATCAGTAACGTCAATGCTCACCAAGCGGCCGCGTTCCGCCTTGTGGTCGGTGTGGAAGTAGAGCACCGGGCCGTCGTTGCCCACGAACGAGTAGCGGTTCGCGCGCTCATCCACCACCGGGACGACCGGAGAGTCCGCATTCGAAAGGTCCTTCAAGTAAACCCGGTTCATCCGCTCCGTACCTTTGGCGACTGAAATGACCAGCCATCGTCCATCCTCGGTCACCCCGCCGCGCACGAACAGTTCACCGTCTTCTGGACGCTCATAGATCAACACGTCCTCGGACTGCGGGGTGCCCAGCTTGTGGAAGTAGATCTTTTCAAAACGGTTCACCCCCTTGTATTCGCCGCCTTCCTGGACGTCTGGGAAGCGGCTGTAGAAGAAGCCGGAATTGTCGAGCAACCACGAGACGCTGCCTTGTCGATTCGGCCGCAGGGTGTCGGGGAGATGCTGGCCGGTTGCGACGTCCATGACTTTCCAATCCGTACGGTCGGAGCCGGAGCGGGCGATCCCGTAGGCCCAGAGTTTTCCGTCCTCGGTAAACGCGGATCCGCTCAAGGCGGCGGTGCCATCGGCGGACAATTGGTTGGGGTCAAAAAAGACCCGGCCCGGATCATTAATCGAGTCAGCGATGTACAGAACGCTCTGATTCTGGAGGCCATCGTTCTTGGCGTAGAGGTAACGCGGGCCGATTTTCATGGGCGCTGAGTAGCGCTCGTAGTTCCAGAGTTCGGTCAAACGGGTCTTGAGGGCCGCCCGTTCAGGAATGGTGTCCAGGTAGGCATCGGTCACCTGGTTCTCGGCCGCGATCCACGCCTGAGTCTCGGCGGACGCGGTGTCCTCCAGCCAGCGGTAGGGGTCCTCGACGCGAACGCCGTGGAACATATCCACCTGGTCCGCCTTCTTGGCTGTCGGATATTGGTACTGCGCGTAGGTCGGCACGACCGCGACCAAGCCGCAAATCAGGGTGCTCAGCAATGTCAGTTTAGAGATCATGATTCGAATGCGCCCGGATTGAAATCCGATTCGCGGGAATGGCGATAGAAAACCGGGGTTTTTTGAGGGAATTAAGTGGCTTCGTTGGCCAAAAACGAGGTGAGGCCTGGAGCGACCGCCTTCCGACCTCGGAAGCTGCCGATCTGGATTCGAGTCACCATGCTTTGAGATAAGTGACAGAACTGCGGGGAATCACAATTCCCGCGGAGTCTGGGCGTCGCTTTTTCGCTGGTCAGTTGGAGTTATTGGGTTGGCTATCGCGGGCCTCTGGCTCGACAGATGGCGACGCTTCCGAAACGCTGATGCCCGAATATGAATTCTTCGGTGACTTCCTCCGGTCCGGGAACCTCGCGCCGGGAGTTTGTGCGGCGCGTCGCCCTTACTTCTGCGGCCTGGACGACGCTGGGATCGGCCGGGGCGGTCGATGCTCCGGCTCGGCGGGTGCGGTTCGGACTGATTGCGGACATTCATCCGGACGTGTTGCCGGACGGCCTGCAACGTATTCAGGCGTTTGTGCAGGCCATGACCGCGGCCCGGGTGGATTTCGTGATTCAATTGGGAGATTTCGTTTGGCCCAAGCCTTCCAATCAGAAGTTCCTGGACGCCTGGAACCAATACTCCGGTCCCAAATTTCACGTGTTGGGGAATCACGACATGGACGACGGCTATACCGCCGATCAGACCGTTGCGTTCGTCGGCATGCCCGCCCGGTACTACACGTTTCCGGCCGGACCGGCGTTGGGCATCGTACTCGATGGCAACGAACCCGGGGGCACGCGCTCCGGCTACAAACGCTTTCTGGGACGAACGCAGCTGAAGTGGCTGGAGCAGGAACTCGCCAACTCCACCAAGCCCTGTTTGCTCTTCGTCCATCAACCGTTTGATTTCGACCACGACGATGCCTTGGAGAATGCGGCTGAGGTCCGGGCAGTTGTGGAAAACGCGGAGAAGACCCGGCCAGGGACGGTGCTGGCCGTCTTCAGTGGCCACTTTCACTTGGACTACGCCCGGGTGGTCAACGGGATCCGCTACTTCGAGATCAACAGCGCCGCCTATTGGTGGCTGGCGAACAAGGAAGCGCGTCGGGAGGTGTATTCGCCGGAAGTGCATCAGACGTTCCGCTGGGCCAGCGCGGTGGCGCCGTATCGGGATCCACTCTGGGCGGTGGTCACTCTGGATCTCGACGGGGGCGAACTGGTGATCGAAGGGAAACGGTCGGATTGGCTCGGCCCTGATCCCTGGACGCGTGGAGAAATCACCGACCGACCCCGAGAATCCCTGCACCCCTGGATCTCAGATCAGCGCGTGGCGGTGAAGGGTGGGTAAACGGTAGCCGGTAAGGGGGAACAGCTGAGAGCTGAGAGCTGAGAGGTAGAGGCGGGGACGGGGTGCGCGCGGAGGTCCGGCGTTTCAGGCGGCGGCGGCCGCCGGGCGGCGGGTGATCAGGGGAGGCGATTCGCCGCGGACAACCGCGCGGTTGATGGTGATGCCGGCGACATCTTCGGAGGTGGGGACCTCGAACATGATGTCGCGCATGAGCCGCTCCAGAAGGCTGCGCAAAGCCCGGGCACCGGTGCCCTTCTTGATCGCTTGGGCGGACAGTTCCCGACAGGCATCGGGAGTAACTTCAAGCGAAACACCATCCAGCGACAGCAGCTTGGTGAACTGCTTCACCAGCGAATTCTTCGGCTCAACCAGAATGCGGACCAGATCGTCCTCGGAGAGTTCATCGAGCACCGCCACTGCCGGCAGTCGGCCAATAAACTCGGGAATAAAACCAAAACTCAACAGATCCTCCGGTTCGACATCCTGAGCGCCGGGACGCTTGGCCGTGTTGATGGGTTCGGACTCTTTGGGATTACCAAAGCCCATCACCCGTTTGCCCAGCCGCCGTTCGATGACGCGGTCGAGTCCGACAAAGGCGCCACCGCAGATGAACAGGATCTGTGTGGTGTCCACCCGGATGTACTCCTGCTGCGGATGCTTCCGACCGCCCTGAGGTGGGACGTTGCAAATCGTTCCCTCGAGCAGCTTGAGCAAGGCCTGTTGGACACCTTCGCCGCTGACGTCCCGGGTGATCGAAACGTTCTCCGTTTTGCGGGCGATCTTGTCGATCTCGTCGATGTACACGATGCCCATTTGCGTGCGCTTGACGTCGTAGTCGGCGTTTTGCAGCAGGCGCAGGACAATGGTCTCGACGTCTTCGCCCACGTAACCGGCTTCCGTCAGTGACGTGGCATCGGCAATGGCGAAGGGCACATCAATCAACCGGGCGATCGTCTGGGCGGCGAGTGTTTTGCCGCAGCCTGTGGGGCCGATCAGCAGGACGTTGCTCTTTTGGAGTTCAACGTCATCGCCGTTGTTGAATTCGCCCTGACTAAGAATGCGTTTGTAGTGGTTGTACACCGCCACGCTCAGGGTCCGCTTGGTTTCCTCCTGACCGATGATGTGCTGATCGAGCAGGCGCTTGAGCTCGGCCGGCTTGGGAACGTTCAGCCGACGCAGTTCCTTGTGGGTGTCTTCGCGCAGCTCTTTCGAAAGGACGTTCTGGCAGACCGAGACGCAGGAATCGCAGATATAGACGCCCGGACCCGCGATGAGTTTGCGAACTTCGGCGCGGCTCTTGCCGCAGAAGCTGCACATCGTGATCTGGTGGGCGCGCGCCATACGATTCGGGAAAAGGTTTACTTGGCGGAGTCGGTGGCGACGAGGGCGGGAATCTCGCGGCGGGAAGCCACCACTTCGTCGACGAGGCCGAATTCCTTGGCTTGTTCCGCCGACATGAAGTTGTCGCGATCGCAGGCTTTTTCGACGACCTCGTAGGTTTGTCCCGTGTGCTTGCTCAGAATGTTGTTCAGCTTCTTCTTGAGCGAGAGCATGTAGTTCACCCGGATTTCGACATCGCTGGCTTGGCCTTCAGCTCCGCCCAGCACTTGGTGAATCATGACGTCAGCATTTGGCAGCGCGAACCGCTTGCCCTTGGTGCCGGCGCTCAAAAGAACGGCGCCCATGCTCGCGGCCATGCCGACACAATAGGTGTTCACGTCGCAGGTGAGCCACTGCATCGTGTCGTAGATGGCCAGCCCGGCGGTCACCGAGCCACCGGGGGAGTTGATGTAGAAGTGAATGTCCTTCTTCGGATCGGCCATCTGCAGGAAGAGAAACTGGGCGACGATGACATTGGACACCATGTCGTTCACGGGAGTCCCTAGGAACACGATCCGGTCCTTCAACAGGCGGCTGTACAGATCGTAGCCCTGTTCGCCACGGCCGGTTTGTTCGATAACGATGGGAACCGAAAAGTTTCGCATGGGTAACTCTTTCACGACGCGCCAAGCTACGGGGGGGCTTCCAGCAGGTCAAGAAACGGGCCGGCTGCTGAACACTCGAAAACAACGAGCGTGATCACGGTTGTCGGCGCGAGCGTTTCTCAACGTCGGAAGGCGTCCCAGGCGAGTTTTAGGGTCAACGCAATGACCATGGTGAGGAACACCGGCCGGATTACTTTGGCGCCGCCTTTCACCGCCATCCGCGCGCCCAGTTGACCGCCGATCATTTGCCCGGCGGCCATGGTCAGTCCCACCCCAAAGCGAACGTGTCCGGTGACCAGGAACACTGCCAGCGAGGCCAGATTGCTCGTGAGGTTCATGGCCTTGGTATAGGCCGTTGCGCGAAGGAGGTTGAGCCCGAGGATCAGCACCCCGGCGACCGTCCAGAAGGAACCCGTTCCCGGCCCGAAGAAGCCGTCGTAGAATCCCAGGCCCAGGCCAAACACCAAGCCGAACACGGGAGCTGGCCAGCGGGCGGTGCGGGACTCCTGGCCGAGGTCGTGTTTGCACGCCGTGTAAACGGCGATGGCCAACAACAGGAATGGGATGACGGGCCGCAGAAACTCCGGACTGATGCGGGTCACGGCCCAGGCGCCGGCCAGCGCACCGACCAACGTGGCCCCCACGCCCAGCCGCAATTCCTCCCAATGGAGCAAGCCGTGCCGGGCGTATTGCCAGGTGGCGAGACTGGTGCCGCAGGAGGATTGAAATTTGTTCGTCCCCAGCACGTCCTGGGGAGTCATTCCGGTCGCCAGGAGGACGGGGACCGTCAGGAGTCCGCCCCCGCCAGCCACGGCATCGACAAACCCAGCGACCAATCCGGTCATGAAGAGTGCCGGGTACCACCACCATTCCATGACCGAGAGGGTAGGGGAGACCTGGCGAAGGGGTAAGCGGTAAGCGGTAAGTGAAGGCATCGGTGTTTTTCCAGTTTTCCGGATTCCACCCTTCTTTCAGGTAGGGCGATGCTCCGCCGAGCCGGGCGCGTTGTGGCGAAGTGACGCGTGGTGAGTCCACACGGGAACGGCTCCGCGGAGCGTCGCCCCACCGGTCGGTTTGGTTTCGCTTCTCTCAACTCTCAACTTTCAACTCTCAACTTCCCCACCATAATCAGGGGCCGATGTCTGATCGTCGTTTAACGCGGGTGCTGGTGGGCATGAGTGGCGGGGTGGATTCCTCCGCCACGGCCGCGCTGTTGCTGGAACAGGGTTATGACGTGGTCGGAGTAACCCTGAAACTGTGGCCTCAGGACTGCGTCAATCGCGCCGAAGATAAGTGCTGCGGCCCCCAGGCAGTCATGGATGCCCGAAGCGTCTCCGCCAAACTGGGCATTCCCTACTACCTGGTCGATGAGTCCGGATTGTTCCAGGAAAAGGTCATCCAGTACTTCGCCGACGAATACCGGGCTGGCCGGACGCCGAACCCCTGTGTGATGTGCAATCAGCACCTGAAGTTCGGCGTGCTCTTGGATCGCGCGCGTCAGTTGGGCTGCGAGTACATCGCCACCGGCCACTTTGCGCGGTTGGAGCGCGACCCGACCAGCGGTCATGTGCAACTGCTCCGTGGCCGGGATTTGAGGAAGGATCAGAGCTATTTCCTCTTCAGCTTGCGGCAGGATCAGCTGGCGCGGTCGCTTTTCCCCCTGGGCGAGAAGACCAAGGCCGATACCCGGGAAGTGGCTCGCGCCTGTTCCTTGCGGACCGCCGACAAGGAGGAGTCCATGGAGATCTGTTTCGTACCGGATCGGGACTACGGAAAGTTCCTGCGGGACGCTCGCCTAGCCGCGTCCCATCGCGGCGAGATTGTGGATGTCCTGGGCCGGAAGCTGGGGGAACACGAGGGCATTGAGTTTTACACCATTGGCCAGCGGCGGGGTCTGGGCATTTCTTCGGCACATCCGTTGTACGTGATCGAACTGGATGCGGCGCAGAATCGGGTGGTGGTGGGTGACGAGTCCCAGCTCAATCGGGACACCTTCGAAATCACCAACTGCAACTGGATCGCGGCGAACCTTCAGGGCGAATCTGCCGAACCGTTCACCTGCATGGCCAAGATTCGCTACAACCATCCCGGAGCGGACGCCGAAGTGACCATGCGTCCCGGGGGAACGGCGACAGTGCGGATGAAGGAAGCCGCGCGGGCGGTGACGCCGGGTCAGGCGTGTGTGTTGTACGACGGCGACCGCGTGTTAGGCGGTGGCTGGATTGCGCGCTGAAGGAGTTGAATGCAACCAAAGCCGGTAGGGCTAGTAGTGCGGGATTCATCCCGTCCCCCCAGCGCCGACTCACCCCCAGGGTCCGCCTGAAGGCGGTACTACGAACCAGGGGCGGTTCATGGAGAGTTGAGAGAAGCCAAAACCGGTGAACCGGATCTGCCTTGCGTTCACAAACCCGTCGAAACTTCTAACGTGTTGGATTCCAGATCTTTTCTCTAAACTACCCACAAACCAGTTGAGAGTTGAAAGTTGAGAGTTGAGAGAAAAGACCTGAATTCCAGCACGTTAGAAATGCCGATGGGTTTGTGGACACAATGCAGATCCGGTTCACCGGTTTTCGCTCCTCTCAACTTTCAACCCTCAACTAATCTCCAGCCCCTCACGCCTGGGCACGGAGGACGGATCCCTGCCGCTGAGCGTGGCGCCGGCGTAGTTCCGAGATGGCCCGAGCGACGAGCGGCACTTCCATCTCGTGGACTTCGAAGCCTTCGCCAATTCGCCGGAGAAGGGTGATGGTCAGTTCGCCCCCCAAGTGTTCCTGGAATTCTTCCAGTCCGGAGAGCACTCGGAGTTGGCCGGTATCATCCTCATGCACCAGTTCCTGAGCGAACAATTCAAAGCCCAGCCGCTCCAAAATCTGCAGGACTCGCTCCGCTTCGGACTCGGCCAGGTAGCCCTTGAGTCGGGCGTAAATGACATCCAGGGCGATGCCAATGGCCACGGCCTCTCCGTGGCGGAGGCGATATTCGGACAACTGCTCCAGCTTGTGAGCTGCCCAGTGGCCGAAATCCAGGGGCCGAGCACTGCCGGTTTCAAAGGGGTCGCCTCCCGTGGCAATGTGCGTGACGTGCAGTTCCGCACTGCGATGGATTAACCGCTTCATCGGCCCGGACTCGAAGCGGGCCAGCGCTTCCGCCTGGGACTCCATCCAGTTGAAAAACTCGGCGTCGCGAATGCAGGCCACCTTGACGGCTTCGACGAAGCCCGACCGCTTGTCGCGTGGACTCAGGGTGGCCAGCAGGTTGAAGTCATTGATGACTGCGAAAGGGGGTGCGAACGTGCCAACGAAGTTCTTCTTGCCGAACGCGTTAATACCGTTTTTTACCCCCACTCCGGAATCGTCCTGGGCGAGGGTGGTGGTGGGAATGCGGAGGTGACGCACCCCGCGGTGGGCCGTGGCGGCGGCGAGGCCCACCATGTCGAGCAACGCGCCGCCTCCGATACAAATCACGTAGCTGTGGCGGTCGATATGGTGGCGATCGATCAGGGCGTGAATCTCGGAGACCCGGAAATAGGCGTTTTTCACGGCTTCACCGCCGACCATGAGCACTGGTGGAACCACCAGTTTCAGGGACTCGGAATGGGCGGAAAAATAGTCTTCAATCTGCCGGACCAACTCGGGTCGACTGACCGCCAGGGCCTCGTCAATGACCACCAAGGCCTGGGCGATGCGCCCAAACGGGGCCGGTCGCCCGGCGGTCAACACCTCGCGCAGCAGCGGGTTGGTCGAGGCGAACACTTCCTCCGTAAAATGGATCTGGTGACGCCAGTGAACCGTGATGGTTCGTTCGATGGTGGACATGACGGATCGTCTAAACGTGGGAAGTCAGACGGATTGGCGCGAGAAATATTTGGCGAAACGTCACGCTGAGGAAACGCTTTCACCGACTCGACCCGTTCGGGGGGACCGCGAGTTGAGCTTCCCGGGCGTTTCGAATGCAAAATGTCGTTCCGCCCGGCCCTGGTCCTGCTAGCCTCGGCACCCAAGTATGGGAATGGAATTGCTTCGTGGTGTCTTGAAGGCTGCCGTTGAGGGCGGCGCGTCGGATGTGCATATCAAGGTCGATTCACCCTTTGTACTCCGAATTCATCGCCAGTTGGTGACAGTGGAGGCTCCCAATCCCAACGATGCCTGGATGAACAGCGTGGTGGACACGATTGTCCCGCCGCATGCCCGCCGCCGACTCGACGAGGACCGGGAGGTGGACTTTAGCTATTACGAGCCCGGAGTCGGTCGGTTTCGGACCAATATCTTTCAGCAAAAGGGGTCCTTTGCCCTGGCGATGCGGTACGTGAAAACGCAGGTGCCCAGCTTCGACGAACTGGGGCTGCTCCCGGTGCTTAAGGACGTGGCCGCCTCCGCGCGCGGAATCGTGCTCATTGCCGGGACGACTGGTTCCGGCAAGTCGACCACGCTCGCGGCCATGTTGGAACACATCAACGCGAACTTTAAAAAGCACATCGTGACGCTGGAGGATCCGATTGAGTTCGTTTTTGAAGACAACCAATCGGTTATTGAGCAGCGGGAAATCGGCCTGGATACGCAGAGCTTTCAACATGGGTTGAAGCATGTCCTGCGTCAGGACCCCGACATCATCATGGTCGGCGAAATGCGTGATGCGGTCAGCTTCTCCGCCGCCATGCAAGCCGCCGACACCGGCCACTTGGTCCTTTCTACGCTTCACACCCAAAATGCCGCCCAGTCAGTCGGCCGAATTCTAGACTTCTTCCGTCCGGAAGAACGCGAACAGGTCCGTCGGCAGTTGGCCGGGACCCTCAAGGCCGTGATCTGCCAACGCATGATCACTACCGTGTCCGGCGGCGTAACGCCCGCCCAAGAAATCCTCATCAACACTCCGACGGTCCGCAAAATGCTGGAAGAAAACCGCCTGGAAAAGTTGGGAGCAGCGATTGAAACCGGTCGGGACGACGGCATGCAGACCTTTAATCAAGCGCTCTACGACTTGGTTAAGGCTCGCAAGATCACTGAGGCCGAAGCGCTGGCGAAGGCAAGCAATCCGCAGGCTCTCGACATGATGTTCAAGGGCATCTTCCTCGACGAAGGTCGCCGCATTCTGTCGTGAGGACAGGGTAGGGGAGTAGGAGGAACGCGGGCGAGGCGGGCTCGCCAGGTAGGCGACGCAAAGCCGTTCACGGCTGAAATGGCGGCGTGTCCATTCGCCTTGGGCTCCCCGGCTTTCCGCCCGCCGCCTTCCACCTCCCAATTTTCGTTTGCCAGGGGTAACCACTCTTCCAAGAGTGGTTTCCATGAATCCAGTGACGTCGGTTCGATTCTGGCTGCTCCTGCTCCTTGGTGCCTGCGCCGTCGTGTTTCTTCCGTCCTGCGCCTCCAAAGGCTCGGAAAGTAATGTGCCCGTGATTCCGGACATCGGATGGCCCCGCAGTTTCACGACCGCCGGAGTCACCTACACGGTATATCAACCCCAGCTCCAATCCTGGGATCAGGTCCAACTCACAGCCCAGGCGGTGGTGGCCACCCAGCCGATTGGGGCTCCCGAGCCGGCCTATGGCACCATGACAGTTTCCGCCACCACGGTGACCGACAAGGTGACCCGTTTGGTTAACTTGCAGAATTTGTCCGTCACCGGCGTCAACTTCCCGACCGGAACCACACAGTCCCCCACTTACCAGGCGGCCCTGAACGAATGGCTGGTGACCGTGATGCCGACAATTTCCCTGGATCGCTTGGAATCCGATCTGGCCATTTTGAACGCACAGAACAATGCCGTTTCCTACCCGGTCCAAAACAACCCTCCTCAATTCCTGTTTTCCTACAGCCCTGCGGTCCTGGTGCTGATTCAAGGGAATCC
Organism: Verrucomicrobiota bacterium; assembly: GCA_017309115.1. Lineage (GTDB taxonomy): Bacteria > Verrucomicrobiota > Verrucomicrobiia > Limisphaerales > UBA9464 > UBA9464. Next base: position 23,409 of record JAFLEF010000011.1, read on the forward strand.
CGTGTACCAGGCCGTTCCAGGAACAGGTGCGGAACGTTTGCTCAACACCCACGCATTGATTGTTCGCGCCGGCGGCCAGTTGTATCTGCATTTCTGGGACGGCTTCGTTCAGGCATCCTCGCTGTCTGGCCCGTGGACGGTATCCAGTTCCGTTCCTTCAGCCGTGACGTCCGTGCAGAATCAGGTCGGCAACATGGTGGATCTGATGCCGGGTCAGAAGAATCCCGACACAGGACAGCTGCCCTCGCTCTCGAGCACGCCTCTGCCGACGATTTACGTGGCGACCCAGCCGGCGTCGCTCGTGGTGTTTGCTGGACCGCCCCAGTGGGCGCCATTGTCTGGCACCCAATTGACCTATGCTACGAACACCACGGCCAACGTGTTTCAATACACGGCCAATCAGTCGTATTACGTGCTGACATCCGGCCGTTGGTTCACGGCGGGCTCCTTCAGCGGACCGTGGAGCTACGTGCCCAACGACGGATTGCCGGCGGACTTCGCCAACATTCCGCCTAGCAGCCCCAAAGAGAACGTGCTGGCGTCGGTGGCAGGTACCACTCAGGCGCAGGAAGCGGTGATCGCGAACTCCATTCCCCAGATGACCCGGGTGGAGATTTCTTCGGTGGAAATGAATCCGCCGCCCACCTACGACGGGGGAACGCCCGTTTTGGTTCCAATTGATGGAACCACCTTGAGCTATGCCTCCAACAGTTCCCTGCCGGTGATTCAGGTCACGCCTGGGTCGTGGTACGTCGTGCAAAACGGGGTCTGGTTCTCCAGTCCGGCGGCCAGCGGTCCTTGGACGGTGGCGACGACGGTGCCCGCCGCGATCTACACGATTCCGGTGTCGTCACCGCTGCATTGGGTGACTTACGTGAAGATTTATCGGTCCAGCACTGACTACGTGTGGGCGGGCTACACCCCGGGCTACTACGGCACGGTGGTGAATGGCTCTGGGGTGGTGGTTTACGGCACCGGCTACGTGTACACGCCTTATGTCGGGGCGGTGTATTATCCGGTACCGGTGACCTACGGTTACGATGCCACGTTGGCGTGGACGCCCTGGGCGGGATGGGGCTTCGGGTTTGCCTCGGGATGGGCCTGGGGAGCGAGTTGGAATTATTGGTGCGCCTGTCCTCCGGTTCCCTATTGGGGGGCCTATTCCGGCTGGTATCACAATGCCTACGGCGGTGTCACCGCGTGGGGACCCGGAGGCTGGGCCGCCACCACAGGCAACGTCTATCACAACTGGGGCAACTGGTCGGGAGTGTCCCATACCGACGCCGGATTCAATGCCTGGACCGGCCGCGAAGGGGTTCAGCAATGGGGCCATGCCTACAATTCGGTGACCGGTACGATGGCCGTCGGTACCCGGGGCGCCGTGGAGAATGTGTACAATGGCAACTATGCCGCTGCGGCTCGCGGGGCGGCGTACAATCCTCGGACGGGCTTGGCTGCCTATGGCAGTCGCGGCACGGTGGGTAATGTCAATACGGGTTGGTCCGCCAACTACGCCCACGGGTCCGTCGTTAATCCAGCCACCGGCAATTCCACCCACTTCGGCGGTATTCAGGGGGAAAACGGCGACGGCATCTATCACGTCGGCAACAACACTTTCGCCACCGCCAACGGGAACATTTATCGCAATACCGATGGTTCGTGGTCGCAGTACGATCGCAGCAGCAGCGGCTGGGGTTCGGTCAACGACGCATCCACCCGCCAATCACTCGACAACACCTGGGCCAAGCAAAGTGCCGGATCGTACCGTTCGGACAGCTGGGGCGAGACTCGCAGCAGCTTTGGCGGCTGGGGTAGTGGGGGAGATCGTTGGGGTGGTGGCGGCGGTTGGGGTGGCCGGTCCTTCGGCGGCTTTGGCGGCTTCCGCGGTGGCGGGGGATTCCGGCGATGAGTCGAGACAGCTGAGAGCTGAGAAGGCTGGTAGGGCGACGCTCCGCGGAACCGCGGGCGTAGGGTCCTGACGCGGCGTTTCGCCGGAACGCGAACGGCTTGGGCGGAGCCTCGCCCCACCGAAAACCGGGCAACGGTTCAGGGAAGTTCGACGGGTTCAGGCTGCACGTTCCAGATGTCGCGGCAGTACTCTTTGATCGTTCGGTCCGACGAGAAGTAACCCATGCGGGCGGTGTTGAGGATCGACAGGCGATCCCAGTGTTCGGGATCGCGGTACGCGGCATCCACCTGATCCTGGCAGGCTGAGTACGCGGCGAAATCGGCGAGGACCAAATAGGGATCACGTTGCAGCAGCGAATCCACCAGACCGGTGAACAGGTCCGGTTGATGCGGCGAGAAGTGTCCGCTGCGAATCTGGTCGAGCGCCTCCTTCAGTTCCGCATTGGATTCGTAGTAATCAGCGGGCCGGTAGCCACTGGCCTTGAGGTCGTGAACCTGCTGGGTGTTGAGACCGAACAGGAAGAAATTCTCGGCGCCGACTCGGTCGCGAATCTCGACATTGGCGCCATCCAGGGTGCCGATGGTGAGCGCCCCGTTGAGGGCGAACTTCATGTTGCCCGTGCCGGAGGCCTCCATGCCGGCGGTGGAAATTTGCTCCGAAAGGTCCGCCGCGGGATAGATGACCTGGGCGTTCTTGACGTTGAAGTCGGGCAGAAAGGCGACCTTGAGCAGGGAATGAGTCTGTGGGTCTTGGTTAATGACGTCGGCCACGCAGTTGATGAGCTTGATGATTCGTTTGGCCATCTGATAGCCCGGGGCGGCTTTGGCTGCGAACAACACGGTTCGCGGAACCGCTCCCTCGGGATGTCGACGCAGCCGGTTGTAGCGGGCGATCACGTGGAGGATGTTGAGATGTTGCCGCTTGTATTCGTGCAGTCGCTTGGCTTGAAGATCGAACAGGCTATCGGGCCGAACGGTAATTCCCGTGCGGTTCTCGATCCACGTGGCGAGGGACTGTTTGTTGGCCAGTTTGACCTGACGCCACTCGGCGCGGAAGGAAGGGTCGTTGGCCAGAGGTTCGAGACCTTGGAGAAGATCCAAGTCTTTGACCCAGGCGTCGCCCAGGCGGCTGGTGATCAGCTTCGACAACCGGGGATTGCTCAGGCGAAGGAATCGTCGCTGGGTGACGCCGTTGGTTTTATTGCCGAATTTTTCGGGCCACAATTGATGGAAGTCGCGGAGCAGCCCGTTTTTGAGCAGGTCGCTGTGCAGGGCCGCGACCCCGTTGATCTGGTGGCTGCCCACACAGGCGAGATGCGCCATGCGAACATAGCGTTCCCCGTGTTCGTCGATCAGGGAGACTCGGGCCGGCAGATCGGGATCTTGGGGATGCTTGAGTCGAACTTCGTCCAGGAACCTTTGATTGATTTCGTAGATGATCTCGAGCAAGCGGGGCAGGAGGCGTCCGAACAGGCTGATGCTCCACTTCTCCAGTGCTTCCGGCAGCAGCGTGTGGTTGGTGTACGCAAAGGTGTGGCGGGTGATTTCCCACGCTTCCTCCCAGGAAAGTTGGTGCACATCCACGAGCAGGCGCATCAGTTCCGCCACGGCCACTGAAGGATGGGTGTCGTTCAGTTGGATGGCATACTTGAGGTGGAATCCTCGCACATCACCGTCCTTTTGGCGGAATAGACGGAGCATGTCCTGGAGGGAACAGGAGGCGAAAAAGTATTGCTGTTGCAGGCGTAGTTCTTTGCCCTGAGGGGAGTCGTCGTTGGGGTAAAGAACCTTGGTGATGTTTTCGGAGACGATCTTGTCGAGCACCGCCCCGTAGTAATTGCCCTGATTGAAGGCGCTGAGGTTGAACGCTTCAGTGGCCTCGGCCTTCCAAAGCCGGAGCAGGTTGACCGTGTTAACCCGGTAACCGAGGACCGGAGTGTCGTACGCCACGCCACGGACCAGGCGGTCGGGAACCCAACTGACCCGATAGTTCCCAGCATGATCGTGATACCCTTCGGTGTGTCCTCCGAGGGGAACGTCGAAGTAGATTTCCGGTCGGGCGATTTCCCAGGGGTTTCCCAGGCGCAACCATTTGTCGGTCCGTTCCACCTGCCAGCCATCGACAATGGCCTGACGGAAGATGCCGAACTCGTAGCGAATTCCGTAGCCAATCGAGGGGATCTGCAACGTGGCCAGGGAATCGAGGAAGCAGGCTGCCAAGCGTCCCAGACCGCCGTTACCGAGACCGGGTTCCTCTTCTTGTTCGATCAAGTCATCGAGGTTAAGTCCCAGCGACGTCATCGCTTCCCGGACGGGTTCCTCCAGGCCCAAGTTGACGAGGTTGTTGCCGAGTTGGGGACCCAGCAAGTACTCGGCGGACAGGTAGCTGACGGTTCGACTCTGGCGGGCGAGGTAAGTCTCGGCGGTTTGGATCCACCGTTGGAGCAGGCGATCGCGGACGGTGTAGGCGAGGGCCAGATAGTGATCCTGGCGGGAGGCGACCTGGGGGAAGCGACCGAGCAGGTAATAGAGATTGTCGCGACAATCTTGCGCGATGGAGGGGGCGGAGAGACCGGTCCGGACTTGTTCGACTGGGGCTGGGGCCGACGTCGTTTTGCGGGAGGGTTTGGTATTCATGGAGGGAGAGGCGGGTAAGGGGTAAGAGGTAAGGGGTAAGGATGATCCCGGTAGGGCGAGGTTCCACCGAGCCGTGGCGTCTCGGCGAAATGACGCGTGGGGAGTCCACACACGGACGGCTCCGCGGAGCGTCGCCCCACCGGGTGGGCGGTTGGGAGGTTGAGAGACGGGGAAATGGTAGGGCGAGGTTCCACCGAGCTGTTGGTGTCTCGGCGGGTGGGGAGTCCACACACGGACGGCTCCGCGGGGCGTCGCCCCACCGTTGTGAAGGCAACTTTCAACTCTCAACTGGTTTGGTCATCAGGGCGTCCGCATTGGCTGCGGCGTGTCCTCTGGACTCGTTGACAAACAGGGTCAGGAACCAACCCACCGCCAGGAATCCCGTCAGGACCCACAGGGCGGAAGGAGTGCCGTGCACGTCTTTGATCCAGGCGAAGGGAAAGGTCATGATCGCCGCGAGTTTGAAGACCATGCCCCACAGGCCAAAGGTTTCGGCTGACTTACCCGCGGGCGCGAGATAACTGACAAACGCCCGGTTGGACGAACCCAACGAACCCAGGCCGAATCCGAGCAGATTGCCAATGACCCACAGCGGCCACACCGGGTAGGGGGTTGATCCGGGAATCCGGGCGTTCTGCTCATGCCCTCGCGCGTAAAGCGCGAACACGGCGGCAGTCATCATCCACAAGGTCAGAAAAAACAGCGTCGAACGGCGGTGCCCGAACCGATCCTGATACAAGGTCGGAAGCACGGTTCCAATAATGCCCGACACCGTGATCACCGCGACGAAGAGGACCAAGTTGACCTGAGAGAAGCCGAATTCCGCCGCCAGTTTGCTGGCGAAGAAAATGACCACGCTCATGCCGGTGGCATAGAAGAGTGAGGCCATCAGCAGCAGGGCCAGATCCCGGTAGCGGCTGATTTCCCGGGCTGATTCCGCCAATCGGATAAAGCCGATAGTCCAGAGGTTGTGTCCGGAGTGGGTTTTGTGAGGAATTTCCGGTTCGCGCAACCACAGCAGCGTGGGCACGAGAAAAACCAGGAACCAGAGTCCGGCGAACACGAAGAAGGGTCGCCATTGGTCCGGCGAAGCCCGCTTTGCCAACAACATGGCGGCGGCGGTTAGAATCAGCAGCAACAGCGCGGCGCCGTAGGAGCAGGCCCAAGAGAACCCGCTGACCCGACCCACCTTTTCGGAGGCCGCGAGATTTGGCAGAAAACTGGCCAGGAAGTTTTCCCCGACGGAGAAGGCGAAGTTCGCCGGGATGTAGAGCAACACCGCCAGCCAGATCTGGCCCGGTTGAATCAGGGCCAAGCCGCAGGTGAACACGCCACAAACGATCCCGGTACTGATCAGTCCACGTTTCTTCCAGGCCCGTTCGTCCGCCATGGCGCCGGCCAGCGGGGACAGCAGTGCACACAGCAACATGCTGGCTCCGTAGGTCAGGGCCCAGAGTCGATCGTCAATAGCCGGATTTCGGACCACGACTTCCGAGAAGAAGATCGAAAACAACAGCGTGTTGATGATCAGCGTGAAGGACTGATTCGCGACGTCGAACGAGATCCACGACCAGAGCTGTTGCTGACCGGGGAGTCCGGCGAGCGGGTAGAAGCGGCGCAGGTTCAAAGGCGGGCGGTTGTTTTCGAAGAGGGTTGCCATTCAGGCCCGGAATGCACGTCTCTTTCTGGGTACGTTCCGGAACGTTGGAAGGTGCGCGCAAGCTTGTCCGCGTTCCTCAATTTGGCGTTCATCAGCGGATGGTTGCTCTGTTGTCATGAACGCGCGTCCCTTTCGACTCAGTCCCCGGCATCGGCGAATCGTTTATGCGGTCTTCGCGGTGCTTTTCGTCAGTGGCTTTTCCTGGTGGTTCGCGGATGAAGCTCAGGAGGAGAGCCCGGCGCCGGTGGCGTGGGCGGAGGCCGCCAAGCCGGTGTTAATTCGAATACACGGAGCGGCGGCGTTCGCGTTCCTGGTGGTGTTGGGCACCGTCTTGGCGGTCCACGCGCAGCGGGCCTGGAAGGCGGGGGTCAATCACCGGACGGGCTTGTTGCTCGGCGGTTGGTTTGGAGTGCAGGCGGTGACGGGCTACGGCTTGCTTTATTTGGTCGCCGCTCAAGCGCGGGATTGGACGGGGACGGTTCACGTGACCTTGGGTCTGTTGGCCCCAGTCATGCTCGCGGTTCACGTGGTGCGGGGGAAGATCTTGGCCCGACGGCGAAATCCGGAGGTCACTCGGAGTGGTCCAGAGGAAAAAGTCGCCCGCAGCTCAAATTGACAGGAGAGCCGCCAACGGGGAACGCTGCCGGAAGTTAGCTCGCCGTTTGAGGTGTTCCCCGTCGGGGGAAACTTCTGCGAATTAACCCCGTGGCTGCCCGGCGGCCCAACGACCGTACCACTTTAAGTTTGATTGAGACGACACTATGCGCACGAAAGCCAAAATGCTGCGGATCTTCCTGACGGAGTTGGCCAGGAATCCGCGTCAGATGGGCACGGTCTGGCCGAGTTCGCCAGCGCTGGCCCGTTCCATGGCGAGCTGGCTCCCAGCAAATTCAGATCTGTCCATTCTCGAGCTCGGGCCCGGCACGGGAACCGTGACGGAGGAATTGCTGGCGGCAGGCTTGCCGGAAGATCGCCTGGTCGCTGTGGAGAAGTCCGACGCCCTAGCCCGAACCCTTAAGCATCGCTTTCCCAAGGCTCGAATCCTGTCCGGCGACGCCTTGGAAATCGCCCAGTTGTTGCAGGGCGAGAAAGTGGGAGCGGTGATCTCGAGTTTGCCGTTAAAGGTGTTCTCAGCCGACCAAGTGCAACGTCTGGCCGAACAGATTCACGAGGTTCTGGTACCGGGAGCCCATTGGGTGCAGTTCAGCTACCAGTTGGTGAACGGCCACGCCCCGGCACCGTCCTTTCACTCGGTCGGATCCAAGATCGTCTGGCAGAATCTGCCTCCGGCCAAGGTCAGCGTGTACCGGGCCCGGTCGGGCGTACGCGGGCACTGAGGCGAACCGGAGCCGAGGCGCCAGAATGAAGACTTTCGCGGGAAACGGAGCGCGGCGGCGGGCGGTGCTGACGCTTCTGGGGGGCGTATTGGTGGCCACCGGACTTCAGGCGGGCGAGAAGGAGGGAACCTTCGACATTTACTGGATCGATTCCCAGGGGGGTGGTTCGACGTTGATGGTCAGTCCGGGAAATGAGTCGGTGTTGATTGATGCGGGCAATCCGGGAGCACGCGATCCGGCTCGGATTCACCGAGTGGCCACCGAGGTGGCGGGATTGCGGCAGATTGACCATTTGATCGTGACCCACCTGCATGTGGATCACTTTGGAGGCGCTTCGGAGTTGGCGCAGTTGATTCCGATTCAGCGGGTGTATGACAACGGAATTCCGGAGCGGGATCCCGATGGTCGCAACGACACCACTTGGCCATTGAAGGTGCGGGCGTATCGGGAGATGAAGGCGGGCGAACGGGTGGTGGTGAAACCTGGAGATCGGCGGCAGCTGCGCGGTGCTGCGGGAGGCGGGGCGCTGGTTCCCCGCTTCACCTTTGTTGCGGCCCGGCAGCAGGTGGCGTTGGCGCCGGAGGGTTCGGTGGGCCTAACCGAGTGTCGCGATCCTCAGCCCAAAGCTGCGGATCCGTCGGACAACGCCAACTCGGTGGTGACCTTGGTGGAATTCGGAGACTTCCGGTTTTTCAATGGCGGTGATCTCACCTGGCAGGCGGAAACGCGGCTGGTGTGTCCAATTCGGCAGTTGGATTCCGTGGATGTGTTCCAGGTGAACCATCACGGAATGGACGTGAGCAACAATCCGCTCCTGCTACAGGCCCTCGCGCCCACGGTGGCCATTTTCAACAACGGACCTCGCAAGGGCTGCGCTCCAGCGGTCGTGGCGGCGTTGCATCAGATGCCTTCCTTGCAGGCGATCTACCAGGTGCATCGAAATCAGCAAAATCCCGAAGTGAATGCCCCGCCGGACTACTGCGCGAACGATCGGGAAACTGGCGGCAACTACGTGAAGCTCAGCGTCGCTCCGGACGGGCGTTCCTACACCGTGAGCGTTCCCTCCACCGGGCATCAGCGGACGTATCCGACCCGGTTTTGAGAGGCCGAAACTACCGCCAGAGCGAGAAGCCGGCGCGGAAGGCACTCGAACGGATGTTGTAATCGAGCAGCGTTTCGCCGTAGCCGGTGAAGTATTGCAAATCGAGATAGACCGCAATGCTGCCTCCGGCCAAGCGGTAGAGCGGATAGGTGAGATCCAGCTGGGTGCTGCCGTAATTGAAGCCGTCGCCGATGGTGCCGATGATCGAGAGTTGCGCGCCATCTGCCCAGCCCACCATCGCCCGAAGCTGAACGTGACCGTAATAATCGGCGATGTCGGGGTTGTCCTCCAGGCTGCCGATGTAGGTGTAAATCCGGGGAGCGAACCGGAAGTGAAACTTCTTCACGTCCCCGAAGTAAAAGGTCGGCATTACGTAGGCGACGTTCAGGGATCGGGATTCGGGACCGTCCTGGCCGTTGGAGGCGTGTTGGAATCCGCCTTGGGCATCCATGCCAAACCACGATGCCCACCGCCCTTGGTCGATGCGCGTGGTTTGGTAAAAGAACTCCGGCTTGTAGGCGGTGTCGTAGAAGGGGGCCGACTCGGCCGCCGTGTCCCACAGAGACGTTTGCGTGTAACCGAGATAGAGATTGGCGAGCTGGGGCACTTGACGCACGGCCCAGCCCGGGTCGTCTTCATCGGCGTTGAAGAGTCGGTACTTGAAGCTGATCTGGAACTTCACCTGGGGATCCTCCCAGCCCATGATGAAGTACAGCGGTTCATGCGGGAAGAAATGCTGCCGGAAGAACTTCATCGCGTCCGACTCCTCTGGCGGCGGCTTGATACTGGGCCGGTTGGTGGACGGCGTGCTGGCCAGCGCGGGTCGGGAGGACGGTTCACCGGGCGTGGTCGAGATCAGATGGAGCGTCACCACCTGCTGCGGGAAGTCGGCCAGGGCCAGGGTGACCGAATCCCCGGGATGGTCCGGCAGGGCGACTTGGTAATCTCGGCGGGCGAATTGACCTGGTTCGAGTCGGATATCGGACGGTTCGGACGTGGCCCCGCGCTGAAGCATCAGGGAGCGCGAAACACCGCCGACCACCAGTTGGGCGGGGAGTTCGGCTGGAAACGAGACGGAGAGTGGAGCGCTGGACGAGTTCAGGGCAACGACGCCGACGCGGGCTTCGGCGGCATTCTGGGGCTCGGGGGACACCTGCAGGAGCAGGGGAGCCGACCACGCGGGGGTCCAGGCGGCCAGCCATCCGATCAGTCCTGCCATGATGATCCAAATGTTCCTCACAGACCCAAGCCTTGCGGAATCCCCGGATTGTCGAAAGCCCGGAGTCGCCTGAAGACGTCGTTGTTTCTAGTCTTCGGGGGTGGTGACCGACGATGCGCCTCTTTCGCTGGCCCGCCGCCAGGACGAACTGGTGGCGGAGTTGCAGCGTTTACGGGATCCCCAGGCCCGCTTTGCGTGGGCGGTGGAACGGGCTCGGCGTCGGCCTCATCTGCCTGACGACCTTCGCCGGGATGAGTACCGAGTGGAGGGATGTCAGGTCCGTCTGTGGTTCGTGCCGGAGTTTCGGGAGGGTCGTTGCGGGTTCCAGACCGATTCCGACGCTGCCACGCTGCGGGCGATGAGTGGACTCCTCTGTGACCTGGCCCAAGGCGCCACGCCGGCGGAACTGGTGTCGTGGGAACCGGACTTCTTGGAGCGGCTGGGTCTTTTGCGTCAACTGGCCGACAGCCGCCGAGCGACGGTGGGACGGATCGGTGAGAAGATCCGCGCCTTCGCGGCGCAGTGGGTTTAGAGCCCTTCATGGATTCTCCCGATCAACTTGTGCCATCTCCGTTGTCCTATCGGGATGCTCACAACCATCTGCAGGACGAACGTCTGGCGGGTCGGGTGGAGGAGTTGATGCGCGAGTGTCGGCGGGTGGGAGTGGTGCGAATAGTGGTCAATGGTTCCTGCGAAGATGACTGGCCGCAGGTGGCCGAGCTGGCCCGGCAGTATCCGGAAGTGCTCCCCAGTTTTGGATATCACCCTTGGTACCTGGCGGAAGCCTCCCCCACGTGGTTCGAGACTTGGCAGGACTATTTGGAGAAAACCCCGGGGGCCGTGGTGGGGGAGATCGGGCTCGACCGCTGGATGTTGGAAAATCCCGAGCGGTGGCGGCGGTACCGCGGGGGCGCGGCGGCGTTTGTTGGGGAACCGCCCTCCGTGGAACTTCAGGAGGAAATGTTTGTCCGGCAGTGGCGGGTGGCGGCCGAGCGCAATCTGCCGGCCAGCGTGCACTGTCTGCGAGCTTTCGGCCGTTTGCAGGAGCTGATCGCCAGCGGGCCGCGTCCGGCGGTGGGATTTCTGCTCCACAGTTATGGGGGGCCGACGGAAATGGTGCCGGAGTGGGTGCGCTTGGGGGCGTACTTTGGATTTCCCGGAGCGTTTCTGGACGAACGAAAGCGCCGTCAGCAGGACGTGTTTCGCGCCATTCCCTGGGACCGGTTGCTCGTCGAAACCGATGCGCCGGATCAGCTGCCTCCCGCCTCGTTTCGTCCTCTGGAGTTGACCGGCCCCGGGGGTGAATCCTGGCAACATCCGGCGAATCTCCCGGCGGTTTATGCGGGCTTGGCCGGCGTGCTGGGGATCTCCCTGGAACGGCTGGTGGACTTGGTGGAAGAAAACTTCCGCCGCCTGTTTGGGGGATGAACTCCACTGGTTTCACCGTGTTCCGCCCCACCACTCTTGACAGGTGCCCGGCCGAGGAACACCACGAAAACATGATACTCCGATTTCGAACCCTGCCTTTCTTCGCTATTGCCACTGCCGCCGTCTGCCCGCTCGCGACGATGGGCGCGCTGCTCGTACCAGTCAGCGAAACCCACCATTCCCATGTCCAAGGTTTCGTTGAACTCTACGATCCGGCACAACTTCCCGACGACATTGTAATTATCGCCAGCGATTCGTTCTCCGGCTCTTTTCGGGGCTCTGCGTCCGCTTCCGATTGGGATCGCTACGCATCCGTTTCCGCTGAGTCTTCCGGAGGCCGGAAGGTTACCTCCAACCGAATCGAACTGGAGCTGTGGAACTCGGTTTCCTATACGCAGCAGGGACATTTTCTGGAACTTCAGAGTCAATCGCTCAACGAGTATCGACTGACGTTCGAATTGACCCAGCCGTCGACCGTTCACCTCACGGGGTTCTTGGATTCAAATGGGCCCGGCCCGATTTCGACGGATGCCGAGATTCAACTGGCAGGGTGGCAATTGTCACTCGCACGCGACGGGGATTCCCTCACGTTCGGGACGACGGTGCAGTTGGACGCAGGTCGCTACACCTTTGCCGCGACGTCCTCAGCGCTGTTGCCCAACGGGGAGTGCTGCTCCGAGGATGAGGAAGGTTACGCCCAACTCCAAGTGGCCGCGGTGTTTGATGCGGGTTCGACGCAGTTACCCGAGCCGGCCCCAAAAGCAATCGGCCCGGCGGTTATGCTGGTTGCGCTGCTGAACTGGCGGCGCCGAATTCCGACGCGGCGGTAGGAGACTTGTCCGATTTGGTCCAACGTTCGAGTCGCGCCGGCGCCTGCCGAGCCCTTTCGATGGCCTGTTCCTCCGTGAGCTTCTGCAAGGGGCTTTCCGGCGACAGGCGTCCGGGCTGGACGGTGACCGCCGGCGGAGGGCGGTAAAGCGTGCGCCGTCCGACGAAACGCAGGCTCTCCACTCGTTGGTCCTGGGCATTGATCTCGAGGACGGCGGCATCACCACCCCTGGGGTCGCGCCACTGGACCTAAAATCGGGGGACCACGTTGACTAGCCCATGCCCGAATAAAGCCGATTCTCTTCTTCTATAACAGCGCCCCCGGCAAGATCGCCTCGGAAAAAGCGGAGCGCAGTATAACTGGCCGCAGGCGCCTCCAAGGGTTCAGTAGGGCCACGAGGAAGGACGCATCAGCATAGTGCTTCATCCCCTCAGCTCCTGCCAAAGCCCGCTGCCATCCACGGCCGGCGCGCCCGCCGTCACCAACTGGCGAAGCTCGGCGTCCAGTTCCTCCGCTGTAAGGCGTTTCGGTTGACTTCGGGAGATCTCGATTTCCGGCGCGTCCGCCAAACGCAGACGCTGTCCCGGCTTCAGTTTGGACAAGAGCGAGGGCTTCCGAACCGAGTCCCGTTTCTTGATGGCGTTCTTCGTCGCTGACAACACTGTCAGCCGTGGGGAAATCCCGTCAAGGCAGTGCTCCCAGCGTAAAGCGACACGCGCCACTACGATTCAGGTTCCACTCCTCACGGGTGACGTCATGGAGGTAAGCGGTGCTGCCATTGCCCCAGCGGTCACGAGCATTCAGATGGCGGCGAACAGCCTACCCCAGCGACTCAGGATCAACTTCACGCGAAGAGCTTTGAGGAGCTGCCGAGGAATCTCGAGCCCGAAGCGGTTTCTTGACCGGGCCAACGAGGTCGGTTCGGCACACGGATATTCCAGGCGTCTTTCGTTCGGAGTACCGCCTTTAGGCGGCGGAGCGTCCGGTTGCTCTAGTGACCTAATCCGAACGAAGCAGTTGGAACCATGAATCAGCGCGAATGAACGGAGGTGAACCGCAGATTAATCGCAGATTGAACGCAGATTTTTCCGGCAGAAAGAAGGTCCCTTTTTGCTCCCCTACCGCCCATCGAGAACGTCCTCGACGCCGAACTCGCCAAAACCAAGAAAGGAAATCTGCGTGACTCAAGTTCCGCCCAGAGCGAGGCCATCCGCTGGCCTCAGCTCACGGCTGGCTGGTCTTCTGCTGACGCACCATTTCTTCGACGATAGCCCGGCCCTTTTCCCCAACCGACTCGACCGCGATACGTTCCATTTCCACGCGCAGCTTCTCCATGAGCGCCGCGGTCTCCGCCGGAGTGGGATTGCTCGGGAGCGTACCCCATTCACGGGTCAGTTCGGCTCCGCGCCTTTCGATGGCCGCGGCCAGATCGCGGACTTCACCGTCGGTCAGTTCAACGCCACCGGCCTGGGCGATCCTGGCGAGACTGTTCAAGCTCGCTTCTTCGCGTCGGGCTTGCCGCCGTTGCTCTTCCTGACGGTGCGCTTCCGCCTGATCTCGTTCGATTTCAAGGAGACGGTCTGGGTCGGTCGTTTCACGGAACCGCGCCATCACTTCGTCGCGGGCCGACGAAAACGACTCGCGCACTGAAGCTGGTAGGTGTTGCCGCACTTGTTCGACGTGGGCGTCCTGTTGGTTCACGCCGACGGCTTGGGCGGCGGCCACGAGGCGGCGGAATTCTTCTTCGTCCTTCGCGGCCGGCAGCGCGTCGCGGACAAAATCTGCCTCGGGTGAGGAACGCAGCTCGAGTTGCTCCGCTAGGTCCGGCCCCAACAGTTCGACGAGTTCTTGGCGTTGGCGTTCCCGGAGGTCGCGCAACTCCGTTCGGGTCCCGGAGTTCAGCAACTGCCCGTAGGCGCCGCGAATCAACGCCGTCTCATGTGCGCAGCGTTCCACTTCATGACGAGTCGTGAGTTCGGCGAAGGCCGCCTGCTGGTCTTCGGGAACGATGGAGGGTTCGTCGATGTCCCAGGTTCGATAAGCGCGGCGGATTTCTTCGGGGGAAACTCCCAGCAGCTTGGAGAGTTGATGATCTAGTGCCGCCCGGGCGCGGTTGATTTGCAGATGAAGGGGTTCGCGGGTCTCCTCTGATTCCCAACGGGATTGTTGCCAGTATTTTGAGTCGCGAATGGCCGCTCGTACCGGCGCCTCAACCTGCTCCTGCTGGCGACGGCCGACTGCCGCGATGGCAAAGGCCCGCACCGTCTCCTCGGGACAGCCAGCCTCGCGCAGCAACGTGACGAATCCCGCCTGGTCTCCAGCGGCCAGGGCCGCCCAGGGAGTGGCAAACTTTTCCCGAGGCGGCAGATCCCGGATCCAATCGGGACGAGATGGAGACGTCGCTTCCAGAATGGGGCGAGCCGGCACCGGCACGCGAGTCACTGGCGAGGCAGGCGAACGCGGCCACGAAAGGTAGGCCACACCGGATGCGACCGAGGCCAGCAACAGCAGCGCGAGCAGAGATTTCATGGTTGCAGATCAGTGATCAGGGCTTTTCGAGGGCCTGCCACCACGGCCAGTCTTGTTGCAGGTAACGCAGGCCGTTCAGACCAAGGATGGCGGTGATCGTCTCTTCGGTTCTTCGGACCAAGGCAGTGCGTTCCTGCTGGAGTTGTTCCGGCGGTAACTGGTTCTGCGTCCGCAGTCGCTGATCCTCAGCGAGCGTCGATTGTTTGATTTGCCAGACTTGGTCGGCCACGTCAGGCGGTAAGCCGGTCTGACGGACGTAGGTCACGGCGTAAATGTAGCTCAGGTCGGTCGCTCGGATGAAACTGGCGGCGCGTTTGGGACCGAAAACCATCTGGGCTTTGGCTTCACGTTCCCGGAAATCTTCGAGGCGTGTCGTGGGGCAGAGGAGGGAATGATCGTTGAGGTTGGCGAGCTTCTGAAATTCTTGCTCGGTGGGATCCCAGAGTCGCAGTTGGGCCTTCAAAGTTCGGTGCTCTTCCGAGTTCCGGTGGCGATACTCCTGCAACTGCGCGGGGGTGAGGATGGATTCCAGTGCCTCCAATCGGCGTTGCAGTCGGCGCTCCTGGTCAGGGCCGGTTTCCTCCGGTTGCTGCTCGGCCTGCTCCTGTCGCAGGATTGGCTCCAGAGCGGCGAAGGCGTGGGCCGCCGTCTCCGCCGGTAGCCAAGCCAGCTCCACGCGGAGCCAGTTCGGTTGGGCGAAGAGCAGGTTGAAGGCGTCATTGGGATCGGCCCCTGGGTCAAACAGCCCGTGCAGGATCGCCGCCATTTCCGCACCCAGGTCCGCCAAGCGTTTTTGCTGTCCCGCCGAGGGCGGGCGATACGCGATCTTTTGCCAGTAAGCGCGCGGAAGAACCGGATCCATCGCTTCCCGGTAACGGGGCGCAAAGGTGCGCAGAAGCTCCAAGGCCACCACGTCGCGAATGAGTTGTTCGGGAGCTCCGCTGGCCCGCAAGTTGGCGATGAACTGCCGATAGTCGGTGGACTCGATGGCGTCCCAGCGGAAGCCGGCGGCCAAGTTAACGGGAGGGGGCTTTGTCGCGGGATCGGGTTCGGTGAATTGGGCCTCAAAGGTCGGCGGCGGCGGGAGCGGTGGCGGCAACAAGCGCGGGCCAACGGCGGCTCCGGTCAACAGCACCGTGCCGAGGACAAGCCACTTTTTGGTGGTCATGAAAGCGGCAGCGACCTCGCCGAGTGTGGCCATCGTACCCCATGAGGCGGCGGGCACCGTCACGGCCGCACCGCTCACGGTGGCTGCCAAGGTCGAGGGCGCCGGCGACACGGCGTGCGTTCCCAGAATCGAACCCAAGGCCGCCGCAGTTGAAACCACCCCGCGACGGGCCAACTCGTGCCGAAGGCGGTTCAGCGCCCGATCCACGCGCATTCGGGCGGCGTTCTCACCGATGCCCAAGGCACGACCTACCGCGGTCAGTGGCTGGTTCTGAAACACGCGGAGCACCACTGCCTCGCGGTCCGCCGCGGACAGGCGGTGCATGGCTTCATCCAATAGCGGGCGAAGTTCGGCCCAATCTGGTGGAGGGGAACCCGGGACTTCATTCATAGCATGGGCGCGTTGTTCCCGGGCCAGCCGGCGTTTCTCGGACCGCTGGCTGCGGGCGGCGACATTCCTCGCGGTCGTGTAGAGCCAGCCGGCGAGGGACCGGTGGTTGGTCAGCCGACGGGCCTTTCTAGCCAATTCCACGAACACGGCCTGCGTCACGTCCTCGGCGTGGTGCGCATCGCCTGCCACTTGCCGGAGGGCAGCGGAATGCACCAAGTCGAGGTGCCGTCGCACCAGTTCGGCGAAGGCGGACTCCGCGCCCGTCTGGGCAAACTCGCGGAGCAGGCTGGCGTCGTCGTTCATCGGCGTTTCACTGGATAATCCCCATCGGCCAGCTGGACCGCACAGAAAATCACCGCGTTGGCGTCCCTGAGTTAGACCCCAACCCGTTCCCTGTTTCCTCTTTTTCGTCTGCGGTCCTCTGCGCCCTCGGTGGATAACCCAGCCGGGGAATTTCGGCTGAGGGCTATTGGCCGACTTGGAGGTTGAGCGCGTTCGGGGGACTTCAGTACGTTTCCTCCATGGCCAGCGGGAATTTTCTTTCGCGACGGCGGGCGCTGCAGGCGGCGGCCTGCGGGTTCGGCTGGATGGCCTGGTCGGGTCTGGCGGGAGCGGACGCGGTGCGGGAACGGATCGCGCGGCCGCTGATCCGGCCGCGGGCCAAGCGGGTGATCTTCCTGTTCATGCAGGGCGGGCCGAGTCAGGTGGATACCTACGACTACAAGCCCGCGCTGGATCGGCACGAAGGTCAACGGCTGGGCTTCGACGACGCCCGGACGATTGCCAATACCGGTCAGCGGGGTAGTGAACAACGGGTGATGAAGTCGCCCTGGAAGTTCGCCCAGTACGGTCAGAGCGGACGGTGGGTGAGCGAACTGTTCCCGCACACCGCGCAACATGTGGATGACTTGTGCTTCATTCACTCAATGCAGACCGAAGGGGTGGCGCACGGTCCGGCGACGCTCTTTTTGCACTGCGGTTCCACCAACTTCGTTCGGCCCAGCATGGGGGCGTGGGTGAGCTACGGCTTGGGCACCGAGAACGAGAATCTACCGGCGTTCGTCACCATCGCGCCGAGCCTCGGCAATGGTGGGGCGCGTAATTGGGGGAACGCCTTTCTGCCGGCGACGCATCAGGGAACGGCCTTGGGCCTGGCCGGTCAGCCGGCGCGGGACATCGTTTTGCGCAACGTGCGGAGTTCCCGGTCGCCAGCGGCGGCCCGGCGTCAGTTCGAGTTGCTCCGGGAGATCAACGCCGAACAGATGAAGGCGCATCCGGGCGACGACGAACTGGAGGCGGCCTTGCAGTCCTATGAACTGGCGTGGCGACTGCAAAGTCACGCGCCGACGGTGCTGGATCTGGCCGACGAATCGCCGGCGACGCTGGCGCAGTACGGGATTGGCGAGAAGGGGACCGATGACTTTGGTCGGCAGTGTTTGCTGGCGCGGCGGTTGTGTGAAGCCGGGGTCCGGTTCGTGCAGGTGACCTATGGCGACAACACGGCCAATCCACGGTGGGATCAGCATTCCAATCTGCCCAAGCACGCCGAACACGCACAAGCCACCGACAAACCGGTGGCGGGTTTGCTGGCCGATTTGAAGCAGCGCGGACTGTTGGAAGACACGTTGGTGTGGTGGGGGGCGGAGTTTGGTCGGACACCGTACGCGGAGAAAAACGGGACTGGACGGGATCACAATCCCGGCGGCTTCACGGTGTGGCTGGCCGGGGGTGGCGTGAAATCAGGATTCGCGTTGGGAGCCACGGACGAGCTCGGGCATCGGGCGGTGCAGGATCCGGTTCATCTGCACGATTTGCACGCCACGATGCTGCATCTGATGGGGCTGGACCACGAGCAACTGACCTACCGCTATGACGGTCGCGACTATCGGCTGACCGATGTCCACGGCAGTGTGATTCGGCAGATCCTGGCGTGATCCGAGAGCTTCGTTCCCTCGGTGGATTCGAGGAATGAGGCGGATCAGCTGAAGAGCCCCAACACAGGATCAGCTTGGACCAGTTCCCGGGGCTGGTTCAGATGGTTCATGACCATCGTATGCGGATTGATGCCGAGCGCGTGGTAGATCGTGGCCACGATCTGGGTGGGGTGCACCGGATTCTCCGCCGGGCTACTGGCGGTGGCGTCGGACTTGCCGTAGAGCGCGCCGCGGCTGACCCCGGCGCCGGCGATGAAGGCGGTGTAGCAGTATGGCCAGTGGTCGCGGCCATCCGGAGAATTCGTATTGCCGCTGGTGCTGACCCCCAGGCGCGGGCTGCGGCCGAATTCACCGAGGGCGACCACCAAGGTTTCCTTGAGCAGACCCCGTTGGTCCATGTCGGCGATCAGGGCGCTCAGACCGGAATCGAGTTTGGGGCAGTGAAGATTTCGGAGCGGACCGAAGTTGGCGGCATGGGTGTCCCAAGCATCGACGGTGGGATCGCCATTGGCCACGGCGGGCCAGTTCATTTGGACCACGCGGGTGCCGGCTTCGATGAGGCGCCGGGCCAGCAGACAGCCCTGGCCGAAGGTGTGTCGGCCATAGAGATCGCGGATGGCGTCGGGTTCCTTGGCGAGATCGAAGGCGTCCCGGGCCCGGCCGCTGCTGACGAGGTCGAAGGCTTTTTGGTAGTAGCTGTCGAGCGCGTATTTCCCGACGGCTTTCTCCATGTCGGGCATAGCCTCATTCACCGTCTTGAGCAGCGACTCCCGTCGGCTGAGGCGTTCCTTGGAGACCTCTTTGCGCAGGGTGAGGTCGGCCAAATTGATCTCCTTGGCGGGGTCTTGGTAGAAGTAATACGGGTCGTAGGCGGCGCCCAAAAAGCCCGCCGTACCGCCTTTGCCAATCACGTTGGATTCCTGGAGGGCGCGCGGAAGCATGACGAAGGGCAGCATGGGCACTTCGGGCGGCTTCAACCGGGCAATCTGCGAACCCAAGTGCGGGAAGTCATTGGGCGCGGGCGGCTCCAATTGTCCCGACGGCGACACCCGGTCCGGCGTGTAGCCGGTCATGATCTGGTAAATGGCGGCGGTGTGATTGAAGAGGCCCACGGGCGTGTAGCTCATGGAACGGATGAGCGTCGCCTTGTCCATCTGCTGCGCGAGCTTGGGCATCACTTCGCTCAAATGAATTCCCGTGACCTTGCTGCGAATCGGTTTGAAGTCGCCCCGGACGTTTGAGGGCGCATCCGGCTTGGGATCCCAGATGTCGATGTGGCTGGGTCCGCCCTGGAGATAGAGAATGATGACCGATTTGGCCTGGCCCCAGCCGTTCTTGGGCTGGTTGGGGGCGGGACCGGTGCCGGGCGCCTGTTGGGCCTGAATGCGGAGGATGTCGCTCAGGCTGAGTCCAACGAGGCCGGCACCGCCAAGACGAAGGAATTCACGACGGCTGAATCCGTCACAGGTGGCGCCGTATTTTCCGGGAATCGAGATCATGGGGGAGGGGGCGGGACGGGTTACCGGTTGAAGAGGAAGGCGGGGCTGTTGAGCAGGGCCCAAGTGAGATCCTGGGCGCTTTCGAGACGTTGGTCGCCGGTCCCGAGTTTAAGTCGGGTCAGTTCCTGCTCCGTGGGGAACCGGCTGAGGCAGCTGAGGTAGATTTCCTCAATGACTTTGCGGTCGTCGGCTTCGGATTGCACCAGCTTGGCCAGGCGATTGTCGGGACTGGTCACGCATTCTCCGAGGGTGGGTCCGTTGATGAGGTTGAGCGCGTGGGAGAGGGTGACGTTGCTGGAGCGTTCGCATTCGCAGGCGCTCTGACGCTTGGGTCGGCCGAAGAGGGCGAGGAAGTCATTGCCGCCGACCATGCCGTCGGGCAGTTCCACGGCGCGCAATCCGGCGGGCAGATCCTTGAACTGAGCGCGGTGTCCGGTGGCGAGCGAAACCGCGTCGAGAAGCTGTTCCGCGCTCAACCGGCGGGGAGTGGCATGGGAGAAGTTGGCGAGGTCATCTTCGTTCCAGCGGTTGGGCACGATGCTCAGCTGATAGGCCCGGGACTGGCAGATCGTGGTCAGCAGGGTTCGCACGTTGTAGCCGCTGGCGAGGAAATCTCGGGTGAGCGCGTCGAGCAGTTCCGGATTGCTGGGAGGATTTCCGGCCCGGATATCGTCCACGGGATCGATGATTCCCCGGCCGAAGAAGTAGCTCCAGAAGCGGTTGACCGTGGAGCGGGCGAAATAGGGGTTGTCTGCGGAAGTGAGCCAAGCCGCAAAGGCTACCCGGCGATCCTGGCCGCTGACGGGTTCAGCGGCGGCGCCGTAGGGAACCCGGGCCGACATCACCCGGCCGTCTTTGGGATGTTTGACATCACCGCCCTGATAGTTCTGGTAGACGATCTCCTCTGAGACCTGTTCCGAGGCGTAGGTCTCGTTGGCCCGAATCAGCGTGTCGCGACCCAGTGTGCCGCGTTTGAAGGCCACCTGGGCAAAGAAGGCACCGAACTCGTAGTACTGATTCTGGGTCCAGCGCTCGAAGGGATGATCGTGGCACTTGTTGCAGTTGAAACGAACGCCCAGGAACGTTTGGGAAACGTCCTCGGTCATTTTGTCCGGGTCCCGCAGGACGCGCAGGTAATTGCCGGCCGGATTCTCGAAGGTGCTGCCCTTGGCTAGGATGAGTTCCCGGACGAATTGGTCGTAGGGTCGGTTATGAGCGAACTGCTGTTCGATCCAGTTGCGGAAGACCCACACGCCTTTCTTGCCCAGGTTCTCGGAATTGCATTGGAGTAAATCGGCGAATTTGTTGGCCCAGAACGCAGCATAGGCCGGCGAGCCCACCAACCGTTCCACCAGTTTGTCCCGCTTCTGACGGGTCTCGGTGGCGTCGCTGAGAAACGCGCGGACGGCGTCGGCTGTGGGCGGTTGACCGGTGAGATCGAGATAGACCCGACGGATGAACTCGGCATCGGTGCAGAGGTCGCTGGGATTGATCTTCATCTTCGCCAGTTTGGCGTTGATGAAGCGGTCCACAGCGTTGTTCTCGGGCATCGGGGCGAAGGTGAATCCGGAGCGGTCGCCCATGACCACGACTTCGCGGGCGGCATAGAGACCTTCGTACCGAACCAGGACCGCCATTTCGCCACGGCGCAGCGCGGTGAGCGTGTGGTCTTTCACCAAGGCGATTTCCTCGTTGTTGCTGGAGAGGATGGCTTCGCGGGTGACGTCGCGGGTGGAGCCGTCGGGATACGTCGCCAGCACCAGGAATTGCTGCTGTCGACCGGGCAGATCCAGTTCCACCACCTCCGGGAGGATGGTCAGGTTGGTGGCCCGAGCCGGGAGGGGATCCTCGTAACGCGCGCCTTCGGCAATCCATTGGCGCAGCAATTGGTGATAGCGGGATCCGGGTGGCAGCGCCTGGCCGCCTTCATGGGGAACGTCGCCCAGCGGCTTTTGCAGCATGAGCGAGTCGTCGACCTTCACCCGGTTGAAGCGTCGGCCGCTCAGATCGTTGATCAGCGCCTGATAGTCGTAATCCGGATCGTAACCGCGCAACGACAGCTTGAAGCCGTTCTTACCCTTGGCCGAGCCGTGGCAGGTGCCCTGATTGCAACTCGCCCGGGACAGGACCGGTTCGATGTCGCGGACGAATCCCACCGGTCGAGAGGCAACGCTGGTGACCTGCACCGGTAGTTTCACTGATTGGCCCGCTGCGGAAACCGTGACCTGAAACTCGCCTGCCTGGAGTCCGCTCAGGAAGTGGTCCGGACCGACAATGAGGTTCGTGGAGGACGGTTGAAAGGTGGCGTCGGAGGTCAGATCGATAGTTCCGCCGTCGGGGCGTTGGCCCAGAACGAGCACCCGGCGCGCGTCCCGGGCATCGGTCAACGTCAGGGAAGCCGGCAGAAGCTTCAGCGATTGAATCTGGGGAAGGGCGGGGCGGGGCGGAATAACCTTGTCGCTGGCCGGGGCGGCGGCAAAGGCGGACGCGATCCCGAGCAGGAAGAAAATCCAAATCCGGTGAAGACAGGGGAAACGCATGGCTCGGGAGGGCAGTTCGACGAAGGCTAGGCACACGTGGAGGCCGTCTCAAGATCGATTCACGGAGAATGCCGTGGTCGCGGGAAGGCGGTTGGGCTCGATAGTGGCAAGTGCGGGACATTGCCAGCGGCGCGTTGGATCTTTATCGTGACCTCCATCCGCGAATGGGAAAGCTTGGTTCGCTCGGGCTTGGCGACAGGGCCACGGCGCCCCGGGGAGAAAACAAGTCGGAAAGCGGGAGGGTGGGTGTCCGAAGCGAGGGACTTACCAGAGTCAGCCCGAGTTCGATCTGGCGTTTATGAATCCTGACCAGACTGTGGCTGGGATTCCTGCCAACGAGCGGGTTGGGAATCGGGAATGGTCGGATCCGGTTCTCCAATTGGCGAGCCACGTCGGACGATTGGTGGCCCGGTTCCAGGAACGAACTCCGCTCTGGGAAGAGATCTGCCGTTTGACACTTTCCGTCGGAGGGTTCGCGGAATCTTGGTTCGGCCGGTATCACCCGGAAACCGGGCTGGTTTATGGTTTGGCTCAGGCGGGCCAGGGCACGGTAGCTGCCGGTCGTTGGGAGGCGAGGTGGGATCGGTGGCGGGCCGAGGAGCTGTTCCGGGCAGATTCGGGAGCGGTCCCGGTTCGGTGGGTTCATGATCCCTTGGCCGCTCCCGCGGCAACAACGGCCCAAGTGGGACTGATTGTCCTGGCTCCGTTGGGATCTCCGAGCGGCGTCTTTGGTCTGGTGCCCTTAGAGGGAATGGTGCCGGCCAATCCGCCGGAGCGTGTTCTGGAGTGGCTGCGGGCACCCTTGGAAATTGCCCTGGCTTGGGAGGAACGACAGGAGCAGTGGCGTCGCCGGGATCACGACCTGCGCCAGAGCGAGGCTCGTTTGCGTGAGCGTCTGGGCGATCTGCGGCTGATGGCGGCGACCGAACGGCTTGCGGACGAGCAGGCGCTGCGAGAAACCCACCGACGACTTCGGGCGTTGGCAGTGCGGATGGAGTCCATTCAAGAAGAGGAGCGGGCGCGAATCTCCCGAGAGATTCATGATGAGCTGGGCCAGAAAATCACGGGGCTCAAGATGGATTTGTATCGGATGGAGGAACGCCTGCCGCAGTTGCAGGAAGGAAGCGTACGGGGGCAACTGGAAGACAGCATGGTCTCTGCGAGTGCGTCGGCGGATGAAATCATGTCGTCGATCCAACGCATCGCCTCCGAATTGCGACCGGCCTTGCTGGATCGGTTGGGACTGCTTCCGGCGGTTCGGTTCGAGGCGCAAAAATTCCAGGAACGGACGGGCACCCAGGTTCATCTGGAATTGCCGGAGGACGGTCTGGTGGTGGAACCATCAGTGACCACGGCGGCCTATCGGATTTTCCAGGAGATTCTGACCAATGTGACCCGCCATGCCCAAGCCACGGCGATCGATGTTTCCCTGCAACGGGAAGGGGACCGGCTGCGATTGCGCGTTCGCGACAACGGCCGGGGGGTGACCGACGAGGAATTGCGTCATCCGCGTTCGCTGGGCCTGTTGGGAATGTCGGAACGTGCGGCCATGGTGGGAGGAAGCGTGGAGATTCGCGGGTCCAGTCCTGGAACCACCGTGACGCTGCTGCTTCCACTTTCGCCTGGGGTGCCTTCCTCACCCAAATCCTGAGGCCGATGAACCCACATTCCTCCAACCGCGGGCCAGACTCCTCCACCCCTCCGGCGGGTTCTCCAAGTCGTCATCTGTTGGTGGCCGACGACCACGACATCGTTCGGCACGGTCTTCGACTGTTGCTTCAGCAGAAGCTGGTAAATCTGGAAATCGAAGAAGCCCGTTCCGGGGAAGAGGTGCTCCAGCAGTGTCGGCGGCGGAGTTGGGATCTCGTCTTGCTGGACCTCACGATGCCGGGCCGGAGCGGTCTGGAACTGTTGTCGGATCTCCGACGCGAATTTCCCGGGACACCGGTTCTCATCATGAGTGCCTCACCGGAAGAGGAGTTTGCACTCCGGGCTCTGCGGGAGGGCGCCTCCGGCTACCTCGACAAACGAACGATGGCGGCGGAGGTGGTGGTAGCCCTGGAGCGGGTCTGGAGCGGCGGAAGGTATGTCAGTGCGCGCCTTGCCAGCGCCTTGGCGGATCAGTTGGGCGGGGCGGCGCGCCCGCTTCACGCCGCCCTCTCCGCCCGCGAGTTTCAGGTGCTTCGTCGAATCGCCGCAGGGCACACGATCAAGGAGATCGCCGCTGACCTGGGGCTGAGCGACAAGACCGTGGGTACCTATCGCACCCGAATCTCGGAGAAGTTGAAGCTGGGGACCAACGTCGAGCTAACCCGCTACGCATTGCAGCATCGGCTTGTGGAGTGAACGCGCGGGTCAGGAAAACTCCCGACAGACGTGTCAGCGAGGGCCATCGAGGGGCGTCAGCATTGCTCCCATGGTGCAGGCCGCTGAAGTGGGTAACCTGGAGTTGCTTCTATGAACGCAACTGCACTGAGAACAATTCTGGTGGTGGATGATTCCCTTCCGGTACGTCGAAGGTTGGTGGACCTGATTGAAGACCTGCCCGGGGTGGCGGTGGTCGGTGAGGCGGAGGACGAGTCCGAGGCGATCGACCTCTATCGCCGTTTCTCACCGGATGTGGCCATCCTCGACATTGGACTTCGTTCGGGAAGCGGGATTCGGGTCCTGGAGTACATCCGACTGGGCGGAAGGAAATGTCAGGTGATCATGCTGACCAACTTCGGCGACACCGGATTCCGGGAGCAGTGTGTCCGATCAGGAGCCGATCATTTTTTTCTCAAGTCCTCCGAATTCAGCCAGGTGCTGGATCTGTTGCGTTCATCCGGGGTGGCCCAATGAGCACGTCGCATTGTGGAGCTGAGCGACCCGGCCCGTTGCCGAGCGTGGGTAATCCGTTGGAGAAGTTGGAGACGATCGGACCTTCGGCCGCGCCGGCGACGAGAGTGGGGTGCAGGGAGGTTCCGAGGGATGCGGATGAACGGGAGCAGCGTCGGTTGGAGGCGTTGCGACGCTGCGATGTTTTGGACACGTTGGAGGAGCAATCCTTCAACGACCTGGCCTCCCTGGCGGCGGCGGTTTGCCAGACTCCCATAGGGTTGATTTCCCTCGTGGATGAGCACCGGCAATGGTTCAAGGCCAAGGTGGGAATCAAGCTGCAGGAAACCCCGCGGGAGCATTCGTTCTGCAACCACACCATTCAACAGAGGGAGGTATTCGTCGTGCCCGATGCGGCCGCCGACTTCCGGTTTGCCGACAATCCCCTGGTTGTGGGTGAACCGCACATCCGGTTTTACGCAGGGGTCCCGCTGATCACGGAGTCCGGAGACGCGATCGGGGCGATTTGTGTGAAAGACCGGCGTCCTCGGGAATTGAATGAAGCCCAATTGTCCTCGCTTCGCGGCATTGCCCGTCTGGTCGTGAAGCAACTCGAACTGCGCTTGCTTCTCCGGGAACAGAAGCGGTTCTTGGGCGAACAGGCGCGAGTGGAACAGGCCCTGCGGGTGAGTGAGGAGCGGTTCAAGCAGGTGGCATGGGCGACGAATGACGGAATCTGGGATTGGGATGTGGTCACGGACGAGGTCTGGCGCAGCGAGGGATTCCACGCGTTGTTCGGTTACCAGCCCAATGAGGTGGAACCGCAGCGCATCGGCTGGCTGTCGCGGATCCATCCAGAAGACCGCGAGCGTATCCTGGGCTCCTTCGCTCAAACATCGGCGGCCAAGGAGCAGTTTTGGCGCGGGGAGTATCGGTTTCGACGCAAGGATGGAACCTACGCGGAAGTCTTGTCTCGAGGAGTGGTTTCCTACGATGCCGCTGGCCGGGCGGTGCGGGTGGTGGGAGGGATGTCCGATCTGTCCCAAAGCAAGGCGGCGGCGGCGCGAATTGCGGATCAGGCAGCCCTTTTGGATGCGGCTTCCGATGCCATCCTGTTAATCGATTTGAATGGCACCGTCGTGTACCACAATCGGGTGGCCGAACGGTTGTATGCCGGAGACGGGCGCAGTCTGGTCGGCCGGTGCGCGTGCGGCGGCCCGCTGTCGGATCCCCGGACGTACGCGGAAGCATGCCGGCACTTGTGGCGGGAGGGATTTTGGCACGGCGAAATGGAGCATGACGTCGGGGATGGGCGAGTGGTGGTCACCGAAGCCCGCTGGACCCTGGTCCACGACGCTGAAGGCCGGCCCAAATCGATCCTGGCCATCCAAACAGACGTCACGAAGAAGCGGGAACTCGAAGCCCAATTGCGACAAACCCAGCGGCTCGATGCCTTGGGCGCCCTGGCGGGTGGGATCGCCCATGACTTCAACAACATCATTGGCGCCATTTTAGGCAATGTGCACCTGGCGCTGGAGGACCTGCCACCCGCCAACCCGGCGGGAGAATGCCTCGAGGAGGTGCGCAAGGCTGGGCTGCGGGCCAAACAGTTGGTGCAGCAGATTCTCACCTTCAGTCGACAGCAGTCCCCCAAGCGAGCCGTCATCGCTTTGGAACCGGTCATTGAGGAATCCCTGAGCCTGCTCCGGGCGACGTTGCCGGGTTCGGTGACCTTGGAGACTCACTTCGCTCCGGGCGTTCCTCCCATCATGGCGGACTCCACGCAGATTCATCAGGTCATGCTCAACCTGGGCACCAATGCCTGGCATGCCTTGGAGAATCGTCCCGGCCGGATCAACGTGTCGGTGGAGGAAGCGCCAGCGGAAGTAGTCCATGACCTGTTCCACGGGGTGCGGCAGGTCCTGCTGAAGGTTACTGACACCGGCAAGGGCATGGATGAGGTCACGCGAAAACGGATCTTCGAACCGTTCTTCACCACCAAGCCCGTCGGCCAGGGCACAGGTCTGGGATTGTCCGTCGTTCACGGCATCATTCAGAGCCACGAAGGCATGATTCGGGTTACGAGCCAACCGGGTCAGGGGGCTTGCTTTGAATTGTTCTTTCCGGCGGCGCCCGAGCCGGCTCCGGAGAACCCGGCGCAGCCCGAGAAAGTGGTTCCGGGACAAGGTCAGCACGTGTTGCTGATTGATGACGAGCCCGCTCAAGTGGCTCTTTCCCGGCGCTTACTGGAACGATTGGGCTACCGTTGCACCGGATACTTGGACGGCCATCAAGCCATCGAAGCGGTGCGTCGGACTCCTGGGGCGTTTGATCTGGTGATCTCCGATTACAATATGCCCGGACTGTCCGGTCTGGATGTCGCCGACCGGATTCGGTCCATCCGTCCCGGACTGCCGGTCGTACTCAACTCCGGTTTTGTGCCTCCGGAAATCAAAGCCGAGGCGGAACGGCTGGGAATCAGCCGAGTCCTCACCAAACCCAACTCCATCGGTGAACTGAGTGAAGCCATTCAGCGATTGATGCAGGCCGAAACATGAACCCTTCTCCTCCTATCTTCCCCCCGCGCATCCTGCTGGTGGATGACGACACTGGCATTCGAAAGTTGGTCCGACGTGTGTTGGTCCGGGCCGGCTACGAAGTGGCTGAATCCACGGATGGGCTCAACGGGCTTCGGCAAATGCGGGCGGGCCATTTTGATTTGCTCATCACCGACCTGGTGATGCCCGACATGGATGGGTTGGAGCTGATTCGCGAGACTCGTGCCAGCCGTCCAGAGGTGCCCATTCTCGCAATGTCCGGCGGCGGGAAGGTGCCTGCCCCCGTGTATCTGCGATTGGCGGAGGTGCTGGGCGCCGGGAAGGTTTTGGCCAAGCCGTTCGAGATTCCGGCGCTCCTGCAGGCGGTTTCGATCCTGTTGGAGAGATGGACGCCACAGGTGCCATCCTCCGGCCGGTTGGACGAAACGGCAGATCCAGGCGGGTTGCCGGAGCGGACGGCTGGTTCGGATGTTTTGCGGGTCTCCTAAGCTTTGGGCTTTGAACTTTGCGTTTTCTTTGGGTCACCCTTGGGCGTTACGACCGACCATGAAGAAGCGCACCTGGAAAATCGCCGGAATCAACTTCGATCACTTTCACATGGGCGACCTGCTTCGGTATGCCCATGAGCATCCCAAGGCTGAGATCGTCGGGATCAGTGACGAGAAGCCGCAACGCATGGAGGAAGCGATCCGCAAGGGGTTGGTTCCCCGGCACTGTGCGTTCACGGATTACCGCGAGTGTCTGGCCAAGACCCAGCCGGACGTGGTGATCCTTTGCCCCGCTGCTTCGAAGCATGGGGAATGGGTGAAGAAGGTCGCACCGTTTGGGGCGCATCTGATGGTGGAGAAACCGTTCGCCGCTTCGCTCAAAGAGGCGGACACGATGATCAAGGCCATGAAGAAGGACCAGGTCCTGATGATTAACTGGCCGCTCCAGTGGGTGGGATCACACCGCAAGGCGCATGAGCTGGTGTCGGATGGCCTGATTGGAGACGTGCTCAACGTGTGGCATTTCGGCGGCAACCGCGGACCGCTCTTTCACGGAGCCGACAAGGACGAGAAGACTCCGGCCCAGGTGGCGAAGGAAAAACCGCATTCCTGGTTTTACAAGCAGGCGCACGGTGGTGGTTCCCTGCTGGATTACCTCGGTTACGGCACAACGCTGGGGACTTGGTATCAAGGCGGACGACGTCCCAAGGAAGTCACCGCGACGGTGGACGAACCCGAGGGCCTGGAGGTCGATGAACACAGCATTGTCGTGGCCCGTTACGAGCATGGCCTGTCCAAGTTCGAGACCCGCTGGGGCACGTTCACCGATCCGTGGATCATTCAGCCCCAACCGCGCTGCGGGTTTGTCATCCTGGGAACCGACGGAACGATCAGCAGTTATGACTACGACGATTTCGTGACAGTGCAGACCCGACGCAAGCCCAAGCCGCATCGGGTGGCTGCTCCGGCACCCAAGGCCCCGAACCAAAATCCCGTGCAGTACCTGCTGCACTGTCTGGAGAATGACGAGCCGCTGGCGGGCCCGGTCAGTCTGCCGATCAGCCGGATTGGTCAGGAAATTGTCGATGCCGCGGTCAAGAGCGCGCAGCTGAAGAAGACCGTCAAACTGCGCTGACTGATCCCGCGGAGCTACAGCCGGGTCTTTCCCAATTCGGCAATCCGTCGGAAGGCCGTCGCCGAAACGGGCATCACGCTGAGCCGGGTGTGGCGGATCAGGAGCAGATCCTGAGTCTGCGCATCGGCTTTGAGTTGGTCCAGAGTGACCGGCTGGGCCAAGGGTCGATGGGGAATCAAATCCACGCAGGACCAGTCCCCTTCGGTGGCGGTGGGGTCGGGATAGGCCTCCCGCGCCACCGAGGCGCAGCCGACCACCTCCTTGCCCACATTGCTGTGGTAGTAGAGCACGAGGTCGCCGGTCTTCATGGCTCTCAGATTGTTCCTAGCTTGGAAGTTGCGGACACCGGTCCAGGCCGTTTGGCCATCGGCGACGAAAGTTTGCCACGAGTAGGCGTCCGGTTCCTGTTTCACGAGCCAGTATTGTTTGCCCATGCGCAGAGCATGAAAGGGCGCCCGCCTTGCCTCCAAGGGCGAATCCAGGGGAAGACGGGATTGCCGGGGATTACTGGCGAAACACGCTGTGCAGGATCACTTCCTTGGTCTTCCACAGCAGCGTCATCGTGAAGGAGACCGGCAGCAGCAGCGCCATGACAAACAGCCAGGGTCGGGTGAATTCGAAGAAGAACTGAAGTCGGAGCAGCAGTTCGGGCGGTTGATTCCAATGGGGCAGGCCCAGCCAAGCGAGGACGGCAGCGAGAATTCCCAGGATCAACCGGGTGTTCAGCCGGGTGAAGAAGAAGGTTTCGGAACGGAGGGTCTGATCCGGCAGCATGGCGGCCAGCCGGAGCAGCACATCATTCAAGGCGATCAGGAAGAACTGTCCGGCAAAGCTGAGCATCAGCATGCCGTGTCCGAAAAAAGCTTCCTCCGGAGCGCGGCTCCACCAGATGGGAACCGGCGCCAAGGCGAGAAGCATCAGGGCCAGCAACAGGGCGCGATGCCGGGCGGACGCCCAGATTTTCTCCTCGGGCTGAAAGTAGCGGAACTGCGTTATTCCGTAGACCAGACACGCGCCGGCGATGAGCGGCGGCCCGTAACCGAACTGGCGCCATCCGAAATCGAGAGCACAGGCAGTGGACGCCAACAGCATTCCGGGCACCGCCCAAAAGAGCAGGGAAAGGCCCCGGACCACTCGGGCCAGACTGGGGATGACGTTCCGTTCCGGCATGGGGCCGTGACCTCAGGGTTGGGGGATGCCCGAAAGCCGTGGGTGGCTTCCGGCCGGGGAAACCGGGTCAGGGCATCGATAGGTAAGTGTAGTCCTTCAGCCCTCGCTCGTAGTCGTCGAGCAGGCGCATTCCTTCGGTGGGCTTGAGGCGGTCGCTCTTGATGGCCGCATCCACCTGGGCCTTCATTTGACGCTTCAGTTCGCTTTCCTCGTACTGCACTGCCCGCAGGGTCTCGATGATCATGTTCCCTTCAATGACCTCCTCGACGTAGTAGCCGGTCGGTTCGTCGGGTTCGAGGAACACATGGATCTCGTTGACCCGGCCAAACAAATTGTGGAGATCGCCCATGATGTCCTGGTAGGCGCCCATCAGATAGAAGCCGAGGTAGTACGGCTCGTGTCCATTGGCGGTCGGCTTGAGTTCGTGCAACGGCAGAGTGTCCCGGACGTCCCGTAGATCGATGAACTTGTTAATCTGTCCGTCGGAATCGCAGGTGATGTCCACCAGGGTTCCCTCCCGGGTGGGCCGTTCGTTGAGGCGGTCGATCGGCATGATCGGGAACAACTGTCCCAGCGCCCAATGGTCCAGCAGGGACTGGAACACGGAAAAATTGCAGAGGTACTGGTGGCTCAGGCTGTCTTCCAGATGCCGGATTTCCTCCGGAATGTAGCTCTGGGATTTGAAGGTCTGGACGACGGCCTCGCTGATTTCCCAGTAGAGATGTTCGATCTTCGCTTTGTCCCGCAGATCGAGCACGCCCAGCGTGAACATCTGGTGGGCGTCTTCCTTCCGTTCCAACGCGTCGTGGTAGGCCTCCAATTTGTTGAGGCGGCCGAGATTGTCGCGGATTTCGAGGAGTTCGCGCACGATCCGGTGTTCCTGATCGCCAAACGCGAAATCAAACTCCGGGGGTGTCTTGTCGATGTGCCCAAACACTTCAACGATGAGCACGCTGTGGTGGGCGACCAGGGCGCGTCCGCTTTCGCTGACGATATTCGGGTGTGGAACGTTCTCCTGGTTGCAGACGTCAGCGAGGTAATACACCACGTCGTTGGTGTATTCTTGCAGCGAGTAATTGGTGGAACTGTCGAAGGCACTGCGGGATCCGTCGTAGTCGACGCCCAAGCCACCGCCGACATCCACGTACTCCACCGGGAAGCCCAGTTTGTGTAGTTTGGCGTAGAGGCGGCCGGCTTCTTGGACGGCGCGTTTGACGGTGAGGATGTCCGGGACCTGGGAGCCGATGTGGAAGTGCAGCAGCTTGAAGCAGTGGCTGAGACCTTCGCGCTGCAGCATTTCGACGGCGGCGAGCAACTCGGTGGTACTCAGACCGAACTTGGCATTCTCCCCACCGCTTTCGGCCCATTTGCCGGCGCCCTTGCTGAGCAGGCGGGCGCGGATGCCGATCATCGGCTCGACTCCTACCGATTTGGAGACCGAGATGATCTGGCGGAGTTCCTCGATCTTCTCGACCACCATAATGATCGTCTTGCCGAGTCGGATGCCCTGCAACGCCAGGCGGATGAAGGCGGGATCCTTATAGCCATTGCAGATGATCAGGGAGCCTGGTTGATCCTGCAGAGCCATGCCGGCGAAGAGTTCGGGCTTGGAACCTACTTCCAGGCCGAAGTTGTAGGGTTTCCCGGCGTCGAGGATCTCCTCCACCACTTCGCGGAGTTGATTGACCTTGATGGGAAATACGCCGCGGTAGATGCCCTTGTAGGCGAATTCGGAGATGCTGGCCCGAAAGGCCTCATTCAGGGCTTGGACCCGATGTCGCAGGATGTCTTGGAAGCGAACCAGCAGGGGAAACTTGAGACCACGGGCTTTGGCGTCTTCGATGAGGTCGGTCAGATCCACTTGGACCCCGTTTTGGAGCGGTGTCGCCACCGCGTGTCCCTCGGAATTGATGTCGAAGTAACCAGCACCCCAGCGGTCGATGTTGTACAACGTGCGGGCGGATTGGGTCGTCCACGGTCCAGGGTTGGCGGCGGCCGACACGGGGGTAGAATCACTCATCTTCAGGCGGTCAAGCGGCGCGACTATAGGAGGGGCCTTTCCGAATTCAACGCGCACGTTGCCCAAGTCAGGAAAACGTTTCCAACCCCGGAACCGCCGCGCCCAACGCCGCACGGAGGCCAGCGCAGAAATCTGCGCGAACCGACCTTGCCTGGGCGGTGAATCTTGTGTTACGCCGCCTTATCTCCTCGGTAAATCGGGAGAACCCAGAAGTGCCCATCCCGTCGCGCGAATGTTCCCAGTGCGGCACGACGTACGCCTCGGACGTTCCTTCCGAGATGTGTCCAGCCTGCACCAGTGCCGCGACCCTGGCTGATCCGGAGGAGACTCCGGAGGCCAGGGACGTGGATGTTCCCCGTTCGTCGTCGGCCTCTTCCGGTCCCTTGGAAATGGGTTCGTGGGTCGGCGGGCGCCGCTTTCGTCTGGTGCGTCTGCTCGGTAAGGGCGGATTGGGGGAAGTCTGGCTGGCGGAGGATCGGTTGTTGAGCACGGGATCCGACCGGGTGCGGGTCGCGTTGAAGTTCTTGAAGGAGCAGATTCGGGCCAATCCGCGTCGCTTGGAGGAATTCCGCAAGGAGCTTCGGCAGAGCCGTGGACTGGCGCACTCCAATCTGATCCGGATCTTTGATTGGCATGAGATCCCGGGCGAACCGGCGTTCTACTCGATGGAGTACGTTCAGGGTCGGACCCTGCAGCAGGTCCAGAACGACCATTTGGATCGGCGCCTGAGTTGGTCGGAGCTGCGACCCCTGGCGTTGCAGTTGGGCGAGGCGCTGCACCATGCGCATACGTCGCATGGGCTGGTCCACTCGGATGTGAAACCGGCCAATGTGCTGGTCGACGACCAGGGGTTGGTTCGGTTGGGTGACTTCGGCATGGCGCGGCGGGTCTCGATGGTCGACGGCCAATGGATTGCGGAGATTCGTCGGGGTGGGACCCGGGTGTACATGTGTCCCCAACAGTTCCGGGGCGAGCCGGCGCTCTTGTCCGACGACATTTATGCCTTTGGCGCGACGCTGTACCATTTGCTTACCGGTCAGGTGCCCATACCCGATGGGGCGGGCTTTGCCGAACGACTTGGCTCCGAAATTCCTCCCACAGTTCGGGACATTCTCCGGCAAAGGCAGGCCGTGAATGACGTGCCGACGGTCGCGTCGCAGGTGATTCAAGAGTGTCTGCGGAAGGATCCGGAGCAACGGCCCCGGAGCATGGCGGATGTTCTGCGGCGGCTGACGGTGGGAATCTCCGACGAGGAAGACGTCCCCGGTCGGAGCCGGTCCCATGAGTTTCGAGACTGGTTGGCCTTTGGCGTCGGACTGCTGTTGCTGGTCTGGGGCGGAAGGACGGTGTGGCAGAAAGTGGTGGAGACACAGGGATCCAAAACGGAGGAAGCAACCATTCTACCTTCGACGGGGAATTTGGTCGTCCGCTGGGAGAATTTTCCATCTTTGGAGCCCGTGCATTGGGAGTTGAACGGTGGGCCGGACGGCCGCAACCGACGGGGAACGAACCAGATTTCCGAAGGGCTTCACGAGGTCCTGAAACCCGGTTCCTGGCGTCTGGAGGCGCGCCCGGGACTGGTTCCAACTGCTCCGGCGGTCGTTCAGGTTGTGGAGATCTTGGCCGGCCAAACAAATTTCGTGACGCTAGTGTGGGAGGAATCGGCTCCTGCCAAACCGAGATCGACTCCTGGCCAGATCGCCGTTAGTTGGCAGAAGTACGCCGGCTCCGATCCCTTGGCCTGGCGTTTTCTGGATGCCAATCGAGTGGTTCGCGAGGAGGGAACGGCGAAGCGTGACGCGACGACCACCGTGAAACTCGATCCGGGGGTTTGGCGACTCGAAGCCGGACCGGAACGCGGGCCACGGTCATCCGTATCCTGGATGTCCCAGTCGGTCGTGTTGACCCCTGGCGCGACCGTCCGGGTTCAGACCGAGTGGCTGCCTGGGAAACACCAGTTTGTCGTGTCGGGGCTGACCGATTCGGAGTTGGTCAAACAGGTCCAGATCGTGCGTCGGGACGGCTGGGAAACCAAAGTGGTGGTGCCAACCGATTCGTTTTGGGGAACGGGCGGAGGCAATTCCTGGACCTTTGACGGAGAAGTCCTCATGCCGGGGACTGTCGAGTATCGCGCGACCGCGCCCCGCAAGGTGCCCATCGTTGTTACCGCGCCCGTAATCCCAGGAACAGAGCGCGGGCCAGTACCGGTAGAGTTCGTCTTCCAGCCATCTACGGTCCCGACTCGGGGCGACGCCTTCACGGTGGCCCGGTTGAGCTTGGAATTCATGCCGGTCGGAGACTTCTGGGCTGCTCGAACCGAAGTGACCGTGGGGCAGTTCCGCCAGTTTGCCGAACGCTCGGAGGCTCCGTTGGCGTCCCAGCCGCTCCGGCGGACGACAGTTCGGGGTCAGGTTTTGGGCGATTACACGTGGACAAACGCGGTGCCCGGACAGACAGATCAGCATCCGGTGGTCGGGGTCAGTTGGAAGGAGGCTCAAGCCTTTGCGGAGTGGCTCACCAGGCTAGAGCGGGCCGCGGGGCGGCTGGCTTCGAATCAGCGATTTTCCCTACCGACCGACGCGCAATGGAATCAGATGTCCGGACTCACCACGTATCCCTGGGGCGACCGAATTGATCAGTCTCAGCAGGAAAATCTGGCGGGTGAAGAGGTGCGCGCGGTGGATTGGCCCGAGCAATGGACTCCTTTTGTTTTGCGAACGTCCGATCATCAGGACCCGTATTCCCGGACGGCGCCGGTGGGGAGCTTCGCACCCAACGCGCGTGGGTTGTTCGACGTGGGAGGGAACGTCGCCGAGTGGTGTGAGGACCCGTACCAGCCGGACCTGAATGATCCGGCCGTTCGAGCGCTGGACCCCGACTGGCAGCGCGCGGGACCGGGTCGGCGGGTGGTCCGGGGCGGCCACTGGGCCGATGACGACGAAATCGAACTGCGACGGACGGTTCACCGGCCGTATCCGGAGGACGACCGGAACGACTGGGTGGGTTTTCGACTCCTAATCGTGGAAACCTCCGACAATCCGTGATTCGCCTAATCCAATTCGTGGTGGCAGTGGGTCTAGTCTTGCTTGGAATGGCTGGGCAGGCGGCGGAGTCGGCGCTGTTGCTGCCGCCAGGATTGGGACATCACCTCGTTCTGATCCCCAGCCAACCGGACCGCCAGGATTACACCCCCATCCTCTGGGGCTGGACGCGGAAGGATCACGACGTGGAAGTGCAGTGGAAGGTCAACGGGGAGAAGATCGAGGCGTTCCAACCGTCTTCGTCATCCAAGGACGGGTGGCGACCCTGGGTGGTCCGTCCAAGAGACCTTAAGCAACCCTTGCAAACGGGCGACCGGTTGCAGGTGACCCTCTCGGCCGTGAAGAGTCGCAAGACTGTCGATCAGGTCGTGCTCACGAACGGGTTGGTGGGGCCCGTGTGGGTCGTCGGCGTAGAGTCCACGGGAATGCCGGGCGAATCTCTTAATTTGGCCAAGGCGCCCGGGGAAGCCTGGGATCGAATTCGACTGCTGCGAGCGGGAAACTTTGTGTGGTCGACGTGGAAGCCTGGTGAGCCGGACAAGTCGTTGGACTGGCAACGTGCCGCGAATCTTTGGGAACAAAGTCCCTCAACCCTTTCAGCCCAGACTCTGGAGTTGATTCGGCGGTGGGCTAAGAATGGAACAACACCCGTTGGATTGATTTTGGTGGATCGCCGGGTATTGGGAACGCTGGTTAATCAACGCGTGGGGGTCGGCAAAGTCTGGCGCCAGGAGACAGACGCTTTGTTGCAGTTGCTGCCCGAAGTGAATCGCGAAGTCTCTCGCCAGTACGAATCGTTGTCGCAGACGATTCTGGCGGAAAAACGCCAAGCCAAACGACGGGGACAAATCTGGGTACCCACCAACGGACCGGTGGAGGTGCGGCGGCCGGATGATCTCAACGAACTTCACGAAGGCCTGATTCCCAAACTGGGCTACGGGGTCAGCGGCGCGATTTGGTGATCACACCGGCCCGTCCAACGAGGCGGCGAATTCGGGTTGGTAGAATTCATACTGGTCGGGGAAGTCCGCTACGGCAGAGGTTCCCAAACCGACGAGCATTAATTCATCCTGCAGGGCGGCGGCTGCTGGGGCGCTCAGGAGTTGGGCGGCTCCGAGGCCTTTGGCAACGTCGTCCATGCGGAAGACGAAATTGACCTCTGTTCCCAGCAACTCTTCGGTGACCCCTCGGCGTTCCAGGGAAACTCCGGAAGGTTCGGGCAGATGCAGGCAAATGCGGAACCGGGGATTGCCCTCCCGTTGAAGTGCGAACAGTTCGGCCAACGTCTGAACCAGCGCGGCGGGTTCGGCTTGGTCGGAGGTCCAGAAGAACAACAGCCCGTCACCTAGTTGCTTGTTCAAATGCCCGCCGCTGCGCAGGGCGGCGTTGACGCAGGCGGCACACCATTGATCCACGACGGCCCCCAAGGCGGTGGTATCCAACCGTTGGCTCAGTTCAGTGAATCCCGCGATATCGGCGACCAGTAGCCAGCGAACCTGCGGAACGGAGGTCATCTCGCTCCCTTCCGTCGTCGTGGCGGGAACGGTTGGCCCGTCGCAGGAGAACCGGAGCAGAAAATCCCCGATGCGGATCTCGTCGCCGTTGGCCAGGCGGACGGTTTCCTGGACGCGAACGTGGTTGACAAAGGTCCCATTGCGGCTGCGCAGATCGGAAATCCAGAAGCAGCCGTCCCGGTCCCGCTTCAGCCAAGCGTGATCCCGGGAGACTCGGTGGTGGGCGAGTTGCAGGTCGTTCGACGCGTGGCGGCCGATCCGACAATCCGCGTTTAAATCCACACGGCGAAGACCGTGGGCAGGATCGTCAAACTCCAGTCGAGCCGCCGGCGGGAGTTCATTCCACGAGGGAGTCGAGTCCATGGGGCGCTATTCAGTCGCGACCCGCGATCCGGGTCAATGCGCGGGCCAGAATAGGCCAATGGTGGCGGGTGGGCTCGTTAAATCTGGCGAGTGACGTGGGGTTGCTTGAGGTGGGACCGGTTGGGTCACACTGGGTCGCATGAAACGAATCATGATTGGAATACGGGGACTGTTGGGGTTGGTGGTGTTGGGAACTGGAATCGGGGTGGCCGAACCGCAGTTGATTGCGGAATGGGATTTCAACGAACCCAACCGGTGGGAGGCGTCCCAGGGAAATGGGAAGGTTTCGCTTCTGGGTGGAGTTCAGGGAACCAACTTCACCGGGTCGGCCAACGATCCCGGAAAGCCCAATGGCGCCCTGAGTCTGCGGGCCTTTCCCGCTCAGGGAATCGGATCGCGGACGGCGGGACTCGAGTTGGAATTCCCGGGCGGGTGGTGGGGGCTCCAGATCTCTTTTGAAGTGCGAACCTCAGGGACCGCCAGCCGTCATCTGGCCGCCTTGATCGCGCGGGAAGGAGAAGAGTTTCAGGAATTCGGGGCGGTGGAACTCGCGCCGGATGGTGTCTTTATCCCCATCACCTTGCCCGGGCCGGAGGATTTTAACGGAGGGAATCCTGCGCCGCTGCGCCTGCGCTTGGTCTCGGATCTGAGCTCCACTGGCGAATATGTCGGAGTGAAGCCCAAATCGGACGGAGCCAATTCCTACAGCCCGGCGGGAACCTGGCGTTTTGATCGGATTCAGGTTTGGGGCGAACCGTGGGAGGCGTCGGAGTCTGTCCGCCTTGAGTGCGTTTCCACCCTGACGAGCCCGGAGTTGAGATGGAACAAGGCTGGTTCCTCCTCCTTTACCGTGTGGAGGTCCGGGCAGCCGGGTGGGCCCTGGGAATGGCTGGGAGAGGTGGAAGATCCCGTCTGGCCGATCGATCTGGACGAAGACTTGGACGAAGACGCCCGGTTTTTCCGGGTTACTTCCCCGTGATTTCGCCAAGGACCCGATCGAAGTCGGCAAAGACCCGGTCCAGGGTGAAGCGTTGTTCCACCGTTCGGCGACCAGCGATGGCCCAGGCGGTGCGTTTTGGGGGATTGCCCAGCAGGGCAGTGATCTGGCCGATGTACGATTCCAGATTGCCGGGTTCAGCTAGGCCGGCGTCCACGCCATCGGTGACAATCTCCGGTACGCCCCCGGCCCGGGCGGCAATCACGGGCACGCCCACGGCCATGGCTTCAATAATCACCCGACCGAAGGGTTCCGGTTTGGTGGAACAGTGCAGTAGTAGATCGAGCTGAGATAGGGTGGCCGCGATGTCCGCTTGAAAGGCCACGAAATGAACCTTGGATTCCAATCGGTGGGTGCGGACGAACTGTTTAAGGGTGGTTTCGAAGGGGGCGTCCTCGTTGAAAGCTCGGCCGATGATGGCAAAGCGTCCGGGTCGACCCTGTGCCGCCCACGCCTGGGCCAGTCGCAAAAAGAAGTCCTGGCCCTTCCACGGGGTGATGCGCCCCACCAAACCGATCAGCGGTTCGTTGGTGCCCAAGCGGAGTTGCTCGCGCAGCAGCGTGGAATTGGAGCGTTGATAGCGCGCCAACGGGATCCCGTTATGAATGGTGGTGACCCGGTCGGCTGGGATGCCTTCCTGCAATAGCGCGGCCCGACCAAAATCGGAAACTGGGAGCAACCGGGTGGCGAGTTGACGAGCCTTACTGGCGAAAACTCGGCGGACCGGCCAACCAAAAAAATCGGCGGAGATGATGTCATTGACCCACCAAACGCTGGGAATCTGAGTGCCTTGGACGGCGGCGCCGGCGGCGAAATGATCCTTGTTGGTGCAGGAGATGACTGCGTCGGGCTGGAATCCGGCTACGATCGACCGCAGCCGAGCCGTGGCGGTTTGCAGTTCCCGCCAGGCGCGGATTTTGGCCAGCGGACTGAACCTCCGGCCGACGACGCGGAGTTCGTTGAGGGCGGGAGCAAAGCCATACGCGTGGCGGGGAATCGGAATGCGGGCGACCGCCGTTTCAAGCGGGCTTCCGGGCGGGCAGGCGACCTGGACCTCCCAGCGTTGGCGGGCCGCAGGCAGGCCAAGCAACTCCAGCAAATTAAACTCGGCACCTCCGAGCACTTTGCTGACGTGGTCTACGAAGAGGAGTCGACGGTGTTTGGCCATTCCGTAAAGCCAGCATTACAGACGTGAGACCCCGTGACGATAGTGGAATCTTTCAGAACCCGCTCAACTCGGCTCAACTCGGCCGCATCCCGGGCGAATCGGGATTCGTCATTTGGCCATCTGTGGTTACCCTCCGCGAGTGGCGGGTAAGTACTATGTCGAAGGCGAAGCGCGGGCGGAACGGGTCAATGACCTCTTTGCCGCCGTCGCTCCCCGCTACGATGTCATCAATGATCTGCAAAGCTTCGGCCTGCACCGGTGGTGGAAGCGTCGGCTGATCCGCTTGGCCGCGATCCAACCCGGGGAACCCGCGCTGGATGTGTGTTGCGGCACGGGCGATGTCGCGTTGGCATTGGCGCGGGCGGGCGCTGAGGTCACCGGAATCGATTTCAGCGAGCCAATGCTGGCCGTCGCCCGACGGCGCGGTGGGGAGTCGGGCGCAACCCCGGTTCGGTTTCTCCAAGGGGATGCCTTGAATCTACCGTTTGCGGATGGGTCCTTTGCCGTGGTGACGATCAGCTACGGCCTGCGCAACCTGGCCGACTTCCAGGCGGGCTTGGCGGAGTTGGACCGAGTGCTGCGTCCGGGGGGACGGCTGCTGATTTTGGACTTCGGCAAGCCGGACTGGGCGGTGTGGCGAGTCCTCTATTTCCAGTATCTGCGCTGGGCGGTGCCGGTGTTTGGTCGGGTGTTTTGTGGTGATGCCGACACCCACGGTTACATCCTGGATTCGTTGCAGAAGTTTCCCGCCCAACGCGGCGTGGATGCCGCCTTGCGTCAAATGGGTTATTTGGAAACGCGCATTCACCACTTGCTGGGTGGCGTGATGGGGCTGAACTGGGCGCGAAAGCCGAAGAACTAGCCGAGACTTGTGCTGGATCCAATCTGGCCCAGGATTGGCATGTGGTGACTCCACTCCTGAAGGCTCATCACCTCGTAAAGCGGTTCGGTTCGCGAACGGCTGTGGAGGGCGTTTCCTTCACTCTACAGCGAGGCGAGTCGGTCGGGCTTCTGGGGCCCAACGGGGCGGGCAAATCGACCACGATTGGCCTGCTGGCCGGACTTCTGGTTCCCGATGAAGGTGAGGTTCAGTTGGAGGGATCGCCCATCGCGGGGGAAACGGATCCGCGCAAGCGCAAGCTGGGTCTGGTGCCGCAGGAATTGGCGCTCTACGAAGAACTGACGGCCCGCCGAAATCTGGAATTCTTCGGCAGTCTCCAGGGACTGATCGGCGCGAAGCTGCACCGGGCCATTAATGAGGCTTTGCAGTTGGTGGGACTGGCGGACCGGGCTGGGGATCTGGTGAAACAATTCAGCGGTGGCATGAAGCGACGACTGAACCTCAGTGTGGCCCTGCTGCACGATCCGGAGTTGTTGCTATTGGATGAGCCCACCGTGGGTGTGGATCCTCAAAGCCGGAACGCGATTTTCGACAATATCGAACAGCTGCGTCAGCGGGGAAAAACCATCCTGTACACCACCCACTACATGGAGGAGGTCGAACGTCTGTGCGATCGAGTGATCATCGTGGATCACGGGCGGATCGTCGCTGATGACACCTTGGTCGGCTTAAAGCGACGTCTTGCCGGGACGGGTCGGCTCACCCTGGACCTTTCGGCTGCGCCTGAAGAGTCCACTCTTCAAGCGTTTCGAAATCGTTCTGGAATAACCGGCGTCGAGGTTCGGGAAACTCGGGTGACGATGACCGTGGAAGATCTCACGGTCGGACTGGCCGCAGTGCTCGAAGAGGTTAACCGCTCTGGCCTTCGGGTGCGTGCTCTGGAGAGCGGACAGGCGAGTTTGGAGGATGTTTTTCTGGATCTCACCGGCCGCTCGCTCCGGGACGGCTGACCCATTTCCGATGAACCAACTGCTCGCCTTGTTCCGCTTGGATCTGCGGTTGTTTTTTCAGGACCGCCGTTCGCTCGTCCTGTTGTTCCTGGTGCCGATTGGGATCGCGTCCTTCATGGGAACGCTCACCAGCAACCTAGGCAAACCGTCGGATCGCGGCGGCATCGGGTTGATCGTGGTGGATCAGGATCGTTCGGATCTCTCGGCCGGGCTGGTCTCGGCTTTGGGAAAAGACGCCAATTTTCAGGTGCTCGAGACCAACGAGACCGTCGCCCGACAATGGGTTTTGTCGGGACGTCGACCGGTGGCGTTGGTCGTGCCGGAAGGCTTCGGCGCCAATGCTCTGTTCGGCCTGTTCAACACCAATCGAAAACCCGTGATAACCGTCCTGTTTGACCCCTCGCGCTCCATGGAGCGGCAGATGGTGGAAGGTTTGCTGGTGCCGAAGGTGTTTCAGGCTCTGGCGGAGAATGCCCTGACCGTGGAGTCCCTGCGATCCCTGGTGCGGGAAGGTGTTGCCCGGATTGAAGCCACTCCGCCGGACCCGTCTTGGGATCAAACCACTGTGCGCAAACTGATGGATCAGACCGACACCTGGCTGGCGGAGCAGACCAATTCCCGACCGTTCCAACGGGAAGGCTCCACTTCCGCAGCTGAGGGGGAGATCGGCCTTCCCTTGCCCTACACGACCCGGGTGGAGGCGTTGGTGAAGGGAGAGGCTGCTTACAACGCCTACGCCCATTCGTTTGCCGGCATGGGAGTCCAATTCGTCCTGATGGCGATGATTGATTTGGCGGTGGGTCTCTTGCGCGATCGCGAGTCGGGAGTGTTTCGCCGGTTGCGCTCCCTGCCGTTGTCCCGGACCACATTGTTGGCAGGCAAGGCGGTGGCTTGGGCGGCCATTGCCTTGATCTCGTTGGTGGGTTGTTTCGCTTTTGCGATGCTGGTGTTTGGCGTGCGGGTGCAGGGAAGCTGGGTGGGGTTTGTAGGCGTGTTGCTCGCCACGTCATTCCTGGCTTCCACGCTCGGACTGGCACTGGCGGCGGTTGGCCGGACTCCGGCCGGAACGCGGGGCTTTGCCATCGGTTTCATTCTGTTGATGGTCATGGTGGGCGGCGCTTGGTTTCCTTCGTTCGTCTTTCCCAAGTGGCTGCAGACGGTGTCGCTGGCCGTGCCAACCCGTTGGGCCATGGATGGACTGAACGCGATGACTTGGCGCGGACTGGGGTGGGAGGCGGCGTTGCCGTCGATGGGCGTTTTGCTGGCCTTCTCGGCCTTGTTTGCGGCCATCACCTGGAAGTGGTTCAAGTGGGAGGCTTGACGCACGACCGGGACGTTGCGGTGGATTCGTCCGAGGAGCAGGGTGAGGCTTGTGATGACGGTACGGGTGAAGATTTGTGGACTAACGCAACGCGACGAAGCGTTGGGCGTGGTGGCGGCGGGCGCGGATGCCGTGGGAGTGGTCTTTGTTCCAGGAACCCCGCGGGCGGTGACGTCAGCTCAGGCGGCAGCCATTGTGCGGCAACTTCCTCCGTTGGTGGCCCGAGTCGGGTTGTTTGTGGATGCCGCGGTCGAGGACATTCGATCGACCGTTCAAGAAGTTGGCCTGGATACGGTGCAATTGCATGGCGACGAGATGCCGGAAGTTTGCCGGGAAGTTCGACGTTTTGCGCGAGTGCTGAAGGCCTTCCGGGTGCGAGGTCCGGAGACGGTGGCCCGGTTGTCGGCGTACGGCGACGAGGTGGATGCTTTTCTCCTGGATGCCTATGTGCCGGGAGTTGCGGGCGGCACTGGCGCTACCTTTGACTGGACCCAAGCGGTCGCGGCCCAGCAGTTCGGCCGACCGATCATTCTGGCGGGTGGCCTGACTCCGGGAACTGTGGCCGAAGCGGTTCGGCAGGTGCGTCCGTACGCGGTAGATGTCTCCAGTGGGGTGGAGCGGGCACCGGGGCGCAAGGATTTGGCCAAAGTCCAGGAGTTGGTGGCGGCGGTCCGCCAGGCCGCAGCGCTGTTGGACTGAGGAAGGCGTTGTTCCGGCAGGGCCTTCTGGTGTTTCATTCCGTCGTGCCTACGAACGTTCTGGGGAAAGAATTGAGATCCTGTTGTCGGTCGCCGATGACGGGATTCTACCGGGATGGGTTTTGCCGCACCGGTCCGGGCGATGTCGGCTTGCATACGGTTTGTGCGCAAATGACGGAGGAGTTTCTCGAGTTTTCGCGCCGGCAGGGCAATGACCTGATTACGCCAGCGCCCGAATGGGACTTTCCCGGGCTCAAGCCGGGGGACCGCTGGTGCCTGTGTGTCCGCCGCTGGCAGGAGGCCCTGGTAGCGGGCGTGGCACCACCGGTGGTGCTCGAGGCGACCCACGCTTCGGCGGCGGAGTTTGTTGAAGTGGACGACCTGCGGGCCCACGCGTTGCCCGCCGAATCATGAGCGGCGAGCCGGTCCATCAACCACCGCCGCTGGTTCCGGGGACGCTGTATCTGGTGGCCACTCCGATTGGCAATCTGGAGGACATAACGCTCCGGGCACTGCGGGTGCTGCGGAGTTGTGATGCGATTGCGGCGGAAGATACTCGGCACACCGGGCGGTTGCTCCAGCACTTCGGAATTCAAAAGCCGCTGCTGAGTTATCATCACTTCAACGAGGCCCGTCGGGCGGAGGAGGTGGTGGAGCGTTTGAAGCAGGGGCAGATTGTGGCGTTGGTTTCGGATGCCGGGTCGCCGGGGATTAGCGATCCGGGCGAACGTCTGGTCGTGGCGGCCTTGGCCCGGGGCATCCGGGTGGAGCCCGTTCCGGGAGCTTGCGCCCTGGTGGCCGCTTTGACCGCCAGTGGACTGCCCACAGAGGAGTTTCACTTTGTCGGGTTCCTGCCGCACAAGTCCGGTCAGCGGGCGCGTCGGTTGGAGGAACTCTCGGCGGTCCCGGGAACCCTGGTTTTGTACGAGTCCCCCTTTCGAATCGAGCGGTTGGTGGGGGAACTGGCGGTGGCGTATCCGGATCGACAAGTGGTTCTGGCGCGGGAGCTGACCAAAAAGTTTGAAGAATGGCTGCGCGGGACGCCAGCGGAGCTCCAAGCCCAGTGGGTGGCGCGTCCGCGGAAGGGGGAGTTCGTGGTTATGGTTGGACCGCGAACCGCGGAAGGGCGCT
This sequence comes from Verrucomicrobiota bacterium, assembly GCA_017309115.1. Lineage (GTDB taxonomy): Bacteria > Verrucomicrobiota > Verrucomicrobiia > Limisphaerales > UBA9464 > UBA9464. The sequence continues at coordinate 67,861 of JAFLEF010000011.1, forward strand.
GATTTGCCGGTAGACAATGCGGCTTGATGTGCTTGAGCCGCCAGTGGATTCACCGGTCTGCTCGTTGACACCGGAGCGGGTCGTTTTCATGTTTGGCGCGCATGAGCTTCGATATCTCCGATCTTCTGGAGGGCTGGGACTATCAGCCTGGCCAGGTGGTCGCGCGGCGATTCGTGGGCAAGGAAGGCCAGGAGAAGGTGCAACTGCGAGTGGACCTGGGAATCCTGCAAATGAATGCAACGGGGCGTCCGGACGGGCGGCGTCCGATGGGACATGAGTCGTGGCACGAATTTCAGCTCGATCGGCTGAAGAAGCATGTCGAGCAGGAGGGGGATGACGACGACTTCTTCCTCGACAGCGAGGCCTGCGGGAAGCTGCAGCAGGAGTCCATCCAGTACCATCACCGCTACATCTGCTTCTTTCAGTTGGAAGACTTCACGGCGGTCGAGCGCGACTGTGAGCGAAATCTTCGGGTCTTTGAATTTGTGGCGGAGTATGCCGAAACCGATGAATTGGCCTGGTCCCTACTGCAGTTCGCGCCCCAGTTGTTGATGATGCGGACCCGGGCTCGGGGAACGGCGGCGGTGAAACGCAAGCGATTCACCGAGGCGGTCCGGGTGGTGGAAGAGGGCATTGAGGAACTGGAGGCCTTCTATCGGGACAACGAGCGGGAGGATCTCTTGGAAAACAGCGGCGAGATCACTTCGTTGCGGTTCTGGTTGGAGGAGGTTCGGCAGCGGAAGCCCCTCACCCAACTGGAAAAGTTACAGCGGGCCCTGGATGAGGCGATTTCCGTTGAGGATTACGAACAGGCGGCGAAGGTGCGGGACCAGATGCGCAAGTTACAGGCATCGGATTCCTGAATCGTTATGATGCTCCAAGAGAAGTTGGTCGCCGAATTGAAGGCCTCCATGATGGCCAAGAACGCGGATCGCACGGGAACGTTGCGAATGGTGAAGTCCGCGCTTGGCTACGTGCAAATCGAGAAGAAGGTGGAGGTCCTGTCGGATGCAGACGTCACAGCTGTCCTTCAACGCGAGGCCAAGAAGCGTCGGGACGCCATCGCCGAGTATGAAAAGGCGGGCCGGGAGGAGCTAGTGGTCAAGGAACGGGCGGAACTGCTGGTCATTGAAGAGTTTCTGCCCAAGGCACTCTCAGCCGAGGAACTCGAAGCGCTCGTCAAGGCCGCCATTGCCGAAGTGGGAGCCACGTCCAAGAAGGACATGGGCGCGGTCATGAAAGCGGCTCAGGCCAAAGCCGCCGGTCGGGCGGATGGGAAAGTCTTGAGCGGGTTGGTGGGGCGGTTGTTGCCCTAAACGCTCTCGGGTGATCGGGAGTTCCTGGATACGCGGATGGAACAAAGCCGGGGCGGGCATCCACTGCACGGCTTGCCGTTGGTCGATTTGGGTAGAGCAATGCTCCGCGGAGCCTTCGACTCGGTGGTGGTCGACGGGTTAATCCCTTCACCCGCCTTTGGACTGGAGTAACTTCGCCCCCAATTGGCATGGCGGAAGCCGAAACCCCCAAGAAAGTCGGAGTCCTGCGAGCCTTGGGTTCGCTGCTCCCGTTTCTGCGCCGGCGCCCAGGTTGGGTGGCGTTGTCCGTTGGGTTGCTCCTGACCAATATTGCGATCGAATTGACCCTGCCCCAGATCCTCGGTCGGGCCATCACCGCACTGGGAAGTCCGGGAACAATCGAGTTTTCGCTGACGAAGGCCGTCGGAATTCTCCTGACGCTGGTGGTCATTCGGACTGGGGTTGGGATGATCCTGGGTCCAATTCGCAATTCGACGGTTCAGCGGACCCTCGGAGATGTGCGGGCGGCAGTTTATGATGCCCTTCAGAGACAGAGTTTTTCCTGGCACGACAATGCCCGAACCGGGGAATTGATCTCGCGAGCCAGTACCGACATCGGCCGGTTGCAGGAGTTCTTCTTCGTCTGCCTCTTGTTTGCCATTGATGTGGTCGTTGGCGTGGTGGGGACCTTGGTCCTGATTTTTGCGACGAACGCCCTGCTGGGTTGGCTGGCGTTGGCGGCGATGGTGCCGACGGTTTCGGCGATGGCCTGGTTTGCGGTACGGTTGCAGCCCCGTTGGCGGCGGGTGCACGACCGACACGCGGCGATGAGCACAGTGATTCAGGAGAACATTGCCGGCGTCCGAGTGGTGAAGGCGTTTGCGCGGGAACAGGCGGAGTTGGGAAAGTTTCAGGATCGCAAACGGGAGTTCCTGGTGGAGTTGACCGGTGCGGTCAATTACTGGGCGGCTCGGGTGCCGTTTGCTCAATTCCTGTTTGGTTTGGGAGTGCCCTTGGTGCTCTGGGCGGGAGGCCGACAGGTGATTGCCGGGGACCTCGCGCTCGGGGACCTGGCCAAGGTGGTGTTCTATCTGCTCGCGTTGGGGAACCGCATTGGAGTGATTGGTCAGATCACGACCATCGTTCAGAACGCGGGCTCGAGTGCCCAACGGGTGCACGAGATTCTGCACGCGCCGCGGACCCTGCCGGACGGAACTCGCCCATGGCCGTCCGATGCTGATCCCACGATTCGCTTGGAAGGCGTCACGTTCCGGTATCCGCGGGAAGCATCCCTCAGCTTTGATCCGCCACCCGGGGAACCGGCCAAACCGCCAGCGCCCAAGTTTGAGCCCACGCGTTCCGTGGCGCTGGACCAAGTGAGTTTCGAAGTGCCCGCCGGTCAGACGGTGGCCTTGGTCGGACCCACTGCCGCCGGTAAATCCACGGTGTTGGCGTTGATTCCCCGATTCTACGATCCCACCCAAGGCCGCGTGTTGCTCGGGGGAGTCGATGTCCGGCAGTTCCGAGTGACGGAGTTGCGGCGGGAAGTCGGGATTGTGTTCCAGGAGACGTTTCTGTTCAGCGCCTCGATTGCCGACAACATTGCTTTTGGCCGTCCCGAAGCGACCCGGGAGGATGTGGTACGAGTGGCCCGAGCGGCGCGGGCGGATGGCTTCATTTCCGAATTGGCGCAGGGATACGACACAGTCGTCGGCGAGCGCGGCATTTCCCTGAGTGGCGGTCAGCGTCAGCGATTGGCGATCGCGCGGGCCTTGCTGGGGAATCCCCGGATCATCCTGCTCGACGACGCCACCAGTGCCGTGGACTCGCGCACCGAACGGGAGATTCGGGAAGCGGTCCAGGAACTGTGCCAGGGTCGGACCACGTTGCTCGTGGCTCAGCGGTTGGCTTCCGTGCGGCGGGCGGATTGGGTGGTGGTCTTGCAGGAAGGTCGAGTGGTGGAACAGGGAACCCCGGAGGAGTTGCTTCGGCGCCGGGGTGCGTTTGTGGAGTTGTTTCGGACTCAGTTGCAGGAGGAAGTGAGCTGATCCCATGGCCACCCACGATGACATCGCGTTGGAGGAGGAGTTCGCCCAATCGACTTTGCGTGGGTCGCTGGTGCGACGTCTTTGGTCGTACACCGTACCGTACCGCTACCTCATTTACTGGAATCTGGCGCTCACGGTTTTGGCGACCGCCTCAACGCTGCTCGGGCCGAAGTTAATCCAGTACGGAATCGATGATTATCTGGCGCCGGCGTTGCGACCCGGGGCTTCTGCCACCGCAGCCAGCCAGGGTGTGGCGGTGGTGAGTGGACTTTATCTCCTGAATTTGTTGGTCGGTTGGGGTTTGACCGTGGTGCAGGTTCGCGCGGCGGTGACGGCGGGTCAGGGCACCATGAACGATTTGCGGGAAGCCGTCTTCGCGCACATTCAGCGATTATCACTCAACTACTTTGATCGCACGCATCAGGGGAGAATTATTGCCCGGGCCGATACCGATGTGGATTCCCTTGATCGCGTGCTGACCTGGGGCGCCACCCAGTTGCTGTCGAGTGTCATCACCTTGGTGGGCGTGGTGGTGCTGATGGCGCGGTATGACTGGAGGTTGACCCTGGCGGTCTGTGCGGTCCTTCCGCTCCTCGCGTGGGTAACCCGCTGGTTTCACATTCGAGGTCGAGACGCCTACCGGAGATTGCGGGGAACCATGTCCCGACTCACGGCGGCAATGGCCGAGAACATTTCCGGAGTTCGGGTGGTTCAGGCGTTTGGTCGGGAAGAGGAGAATCTGCGGCGTTTCGGGGAGCTGCATGAGGACTTCACGGAGCGTTGGGTCAACTCCGCCCGGGTCTTCCATACCTACATGCCGATTGTGAACCTGCTGGCGGGCATCGCGACGGCGACGGTCCTTGGGTACGGAGGATGGCGGGTTCAGCAGGGAGAACTCACTGTGGGAGCACTGGCGGCGTTCGTGCTCTACTTGGGCCTCTTTTTTGGGCCCATCCAGACCATGGGCGACCTGTACAACGCCATGTTGTCGGCCGCCGCGAGCGCGGAGCGGATCTTCGGTCTGATCGATACCGAACCTCAGGTTCAGGATCGGCCCGGGGCGCAAGCCCTGCCAGCGGTGCGGGGGGACGTGGCGTTTTCGAAGGTGTTCTTTCGTTACGACACGACGCCCGCTGACCAATGGGTTCTCCAGGATGTTTCCTTCGACGTGGCGGCGGGGCAGACCGTGGCGTTGGTCGGCCATACTGGCTCGGGCAAGACGAGCATCATCAGTTTGCTGGCGCGCTTTTACGAACCTCAACAGGGAGAGATCCGGGTGGATGCGACTCCCGATCAACCTGATTCGGGCTGGCCGATCGCGGCGGGCACCTTGGAATCCTGGCATCGCCAATTGGGAATTGTGACGCAGGAGAACTTCCTGTTCACCGGCACGGTGATGGAAAACCTGAAGTTTGGTCGACCGGAGGCGACGGATTCGGACGTGGAGGCGGCGGCGCGAAAACTCGGGACCCACGACGTTATAGGCCGCTTGCCGGAGGGCTATCAGACCAAAGTGGGGGAGCGGGGTGGCAACCTCAGCGCCGGAGAGCGTCAACTGATTACCATCACCCGCGCCATGGTGGCCGAGCCGCGGATTTTGATTTTGGACGAAGCCACCAGTGCGGTGGATCCGCAGAGCGAGCGACTGATTCAGCAGGCGTTGGAGCGGCTATTTGCTCGGCGGACCAGTTTCGTGATTGCGCATCGGCTGAGCACGGTCCGGCATGCCGACCTGATTTTGGTCTTGGACCATGGACGGATTGTGGAGCGGGGAACTCACGCCGAGTTGTTGGCGGCGGGCGGGGTTTACGCACAGTTGCATGCGGAGTTTGTGCGGGAGTGACGAGAGGGCCGCGAACGGATGGCGTTCACGGGAAGGTGCGGGGCCAACTCCAGTTCGGGGAGCCCACCTGGTCTTCCTCGGCGGCCTTCTTCCAGTGAGTTCTGGGCGCCTTATTCTCGAAGCTGGGCAAGCGAGACACGTTGCCGGCCTTGTTCATCAAAATTTTCCTTCGCCAGCCAGCGGACGAAGGCGGTGTGGCGGTTGGACCATTCCCGATCGAGCAGGGAGTACCAGGCGGTGTCCCGATTGCGGCCCTTGGTGACGATGGCTTGTCGGAATATCCCTTCGAAGGTGAAGCCGTATCGGAGAGCCGCGGATCGGGATGGGGCATTGAGCGAATCACATTTCCATTCGACCCGACGGTAGCCGAGTTCGAAGGCGTGTTTCAGTTGGAGGTAGATGGCTTCTGTGCCGGCTGGAGTCTGCTGTAAGGCGGGTCCGAAGATTACCCAGCCGATCTCGATGACTCCGTGCGGAGGATCAATTCGGAGGAAGCTGGTGGTTCCCAGCAGACGCGCCGGGGTGCCTCCCGCGATGACATAGGCGCGAGAGGTCGCTTCGTTGAATCGTCCCTGAAGCCAGTTTTGGAATTCGGGAAATCCGGCGGGACACTCCACTGGAAGATAGGTCCACGATCTGGGATCAGCCTGTTGAACAAGGGCTTGGAACAGTTCTGGGGCGTGGGCCTGGGGATCCAGCGGGAGCAGTCGACAGAAGTTTCCGAGCAAAGCAATCCGGTCGGGAATCGGAGGGGGTCGCCACTGGGGCAGGGGAGAGCCGACGGGCCAAATCTCTGGGGTTGGGGTGGGCATGGCGGTTGTTCAAGAGTGTGAAGGCGGACGCCTCCGACGGCAATCAGCCACCGGAGTGGTGTTAATCGCCGCGGAAAATCCGGTAGATTCGAAGCGAAACCCTTGCCAGCGCGTCGGCTGCCGATTACACGAATGCGCGTTCCTAAATGTCTGTTTTTGAGAACTGCCATGCCCAAGCACGCTTACCACGCCTCCATTGAAGGAGCCCAACACGGCGCCAAACCACTGCCCCAATTCCTGGATTATGCCAAAGCCGCCGGAGCGGCTGGCGCCCAGCCGAGCAATTACATGCTGGGCAATGGCAAGGGCGGATTCCAGAAGGCCAAGGACATTCTCGAGATCTTCGGATCCCGGGGAATGCGCTTGGACGGTATTTCGGCTCATTGTCCGTTTTGGGTGCACACCAGCGCCTGGACCGGCACCAAGTCCGGACATCCGTTCATTCCCGACGATTTGCGCACCGCAACGCCGGAAAAGATCGAGAAGTGGCATGAGAGCTACTTGCTCAAGCTCATGGATCTGGCAGCGGAGTTGGGTGTGAAGTGTGTGCCCATGTTCTGGGGGGTGGCATTCGGTTGGGAAGTGGCGAGTGGTTATCCGTGGGGCTTCTGGGCGGGACCCGGATATGATCTCCTCAAGGAAGGCCAAGAGCGGTTCGTGAAAAAGACGGCCAAGCTTCGTAAACACGCCAATGAACTCGGCCTGAAGCTGTGCCACGAGATTCATCCGGGAACGGGAGCGATGTGCGCCGATGATTTCCTGATGCTCGTGAAGATCTGCGACAATGATCCGTGTCTGGCCGTGAACGCGGATCCCAGCCATTGCTGGGAAGGCGAGGCGTGGGAAAGCCGGTTCCTAAAGGTGGGGCCGTACATCTATGCCGCCCATGTGAAGAACTTTGTGATTCGTCCGGGCTTCCCGCTGCGCGCCATGGAACCGCACTGGCCGCGGCGCGGAATGCAGTTCACGGACTTGGGATCGGGCGACCTGAACATGCAGCGGTACGTCGAGTTGCTGCTGGCGGTCGGGTACCAGGATCGGTACTGCAAGCTGAATGGTTGCGAGTCGGCTCCCTTGGTGGTCGAGGCTGAATCCGCGCACAAGGACCTGGATTTCTGCTCGGCCGATGGCATTCGCTTTGTGGCCAACAATCTCTGCTGGCCGCCGGCTGCGGGCAGTTTCGAAGACGGCATGGGCGCCTAAAAGCGGGTTCGTTGCGACGGGCGCCGGTTCGCTGGTGCCTCTCAGTATCTGATTCAGAAACAACAAAACGCCGGTGCAGATTCTGCACCGGCGTTTTGCTTTGCGCGCGTCGATTGAGTTTACCGCCCTTCAGTCAGGCCGGACGGAAGACCCGTCTCCCACGATTTGGGGGCATTCCAAGGACGCTCGGTCATGCTGTCGTCGTTGCTCTTGCAACCAGAGGTTACGGCCAAGAGCGCCAAACCAGCGAAGATCAAACTGCGGATCCAAAGTCGGTTCATGGCGTTCTCCCCGAGGAAATCAGTAGAGGATGATGTCGCCGACTTGAACTTCGGCGCCAGGTTGCTGCCATTTCGGCAGCATATTGGCGATGCTGCGGTTCGGTTCCACGCTGACGATCCGGGCCTTCCCGACCAATTTGTCCCCGCGGCGAACCATGACGATGCCACGCTCTTTGGCGCCCTGGGTTTCACCTACGTTGAGCACCACAAACTTCCACTGGGGATCGACCGCCGCAATTTCACCCTTGAGACCGGGCATTTCGACTGGGCGTTCCCGGCCTTGGAACGTATCGAGAGCAGCCTGAAGCTTTTCGTTGTTGCGAATCAGAATTCGCTTTTCGTCATCCAACACCGCCTTGGCATCTGAAACCGACTTCAAATCGGCCCGCAGTTGGGAAACCTGTTCCGGTTGGACGCCCAAGGCGTTCCAAGCCGCCAGCGCTTGTTGGGCTTCGTTACGGTCCTTGGTGACCTTGGTCAGATCGGTTTGAAGGCGTTCCGCACGACCGCGCTGCTGTTCGGCTTCCGTGCTGGCCGTTTCAAGTAGAGTCTTGGTGTCGGTCAACTCCCGCGAGGCTTTTTCCGCCACGGCCTTCTGCGTCTTGGCTTCCGCCTCGGCCTTGGTTTTGGCTTCAGTGGTTTGGGCCAGATTGGCCTCAGTGGAGGTCAAGCGGTCGTTGAGTTCGACGACCTTGGGCTTGGTGACAAATTCGCTGACGGCGAGCCCGCCGATGGCGACCAGCAGGGCGAGAATCAGTGCGAGACGGAGCATTTTGTGTACGACGTGGTGTTGTGCTGACGGACGCTAGGGAGTTGCCGGGAGAGTGTCAACGTTGCCCTACGTGAACGAGCGCTTGCAAAAGTGCGAAATTGCCTCGGGATCGTTTCGAAAACCTCCGGGCGAAAGGGACGATTGATCGCATGATGTCGCCGGACTGCAAGGGGTTTATGGCCCTGCTTTCAAAATTGGGAATTTCGTTCAAAGTTTTCGTTATTTGTTCTTGTCAGGGTTCTAAGGGGACGCCTACAAGGCGTGAAAATCTCCGTCGGATTGCCGCCGGTAACGGTTCCGACTTGGGGACACTTCTATGACCTACACCACACTCCAAGCAAAGCATCGGATCGATACGTTCCGCCGCGCCCTGACCATCGGGCTCGGTGCCCAATTGCTGGCCGCGCCGGCACTTCTGGGGCAGGACGCTGCTCAACCCGCCAGTTCGAGCGAGCCGCTCGAATTGGAACGGGTGGTTATCACGGGATCGCTGATTCCAACTGCGGAAACCGTCACGGTGACCCCGGTTAGTGTGTTCTCGTCGACGGACATTCAGGATGTGGGCGCAAGGGATACCCTCAATGCCTTGCGGTTTCTGAGCCCGGACTTCAACGGCAGCCTTGGTCAAGAGTCGGGTAACGGCGGGTCCGGCGGTGAGGCCTGGATCCAGTTGCGCAACCTTCCCACGCTGTTGCTGCTGGACGGAACGCGACTGGCGAATTCAGCCTTCTCCAACGGCTCTTCCGTGGACGCCAATTCGATCCCGACCTCAATGATCGAGCGGATCGAAGTGCTCAAGGACGGCGGCTCGGTGCTGTACGGCTCACAGGCAGTCGGCGGCGTGGTGAACATCATCACCAAGAAGAATTACACGGGCGTCGACATGGGTGGTCGATGGGGCTTCGGAACCCAGGACGGCAACTACAACGAAAATCTCGCGTATGTCGTGTTCGGTTCGACGACGGACAAAGCCAAGTTTACAGGCGGTATCCAGCACTATCATGCCGACCAGATTCTGGCCAAAGATCGCGACTATGCCTCATTGGACATCGATGAGCTGATTGCCCAGGGCATTGCCCCGGCGCAGAACTATTTGAGTCCTTCCTTCGCCGGTCGGGTACAGAGCGGTGGCGAGAACTTCATTCTCGCGGGTTCGCCCCTCTTGCGCGGGACGCCGTTCTACAATCCGGCCATGATCAAGCCGCCGGTCCAAGTGGGAACGTCTTATGATACGGTTCAGGCATACAACGCCGCCAATCCCGGGGTGTACGTGAATCTGAACGTCCTTCCCAACGCGCGGTTGTTGGACCAGTACTCTTATCAGGGGACTCCGTACTCCGCCTGGACGGCCTACGGCGTGTTCAACACGACGGAGTTGGGGAGCGCGATGAACAACTCTCAGGACCGTAACCAAGCCTTTGCAAATGCTAGTTACGAGCTGTTCGGCAAGGAAATGGAGATTTACGGCCAGTTCCTGTATGCCAACACCACTTCTGATTTCCAGCTCGCTCCTTCGCCGGTGAGTGCTCTGGGCGGCGCCCGAATCTTCATTCCGGCGACGGATCCCAACAACCCGTTCCAGCGGGATCTGGGATATCTCTCCAACGCCAATCCGCGCGTGCGCACCCGTTTCGTGGAAAGCGGCAACCGGGTGTTCCAGAACCAGAACGACCTCTATCACTTCGTCGGCGGACTCAAGGGCAAGTTCGACAACGATTGGGCTTACAACGCTTACTACGACTACAATCGGAACGACCAGATCCAGTACACGCGCAACGGCATTAATGGCTCCGCGCTGGACTCGGCCGTCACCCCGAACCCGGATCCGGCGTTGGCGGCGCTGGGGCTGAGCGCCCTACAGGATGAAAAGGGTGTTGCCGTGCCGCTGTACAACGTCTTTTCGGTGGCGGGCAATGATCCGCGAACGCTGGAGACCATGCGCACGACCCTCTTCAATTCCGGGGTTTCGGAATTGTGGGATGCTCAGGGGGTGATCACTGGAGCGCCGCTGGATCTTCCGGGTGGCAAGTTGGGGGTCGCACTCGGTGGTGGATTCCTCCAGGAGTCACTCCAACTCGACGTGGATGGTCTGAGCAAGATCGGCAAAGTGCCCGGATTGAATCCCGTTGGCCCGACGCCAGGTGGCTCACGGAACAACGGTTACGGGTTTGTGGAAGTCCAGGCGCCGGTTACGGCGCCCGACATGGATCTTCCGGCGTTGTACTCCGTGCAACTCACGGCCGCGGGTCGCTACGAGACCTTCAATCCGGGTGGCGACAAGGCGGTTCCCAAAGTCGGTATTCGGTGGCAGCCAGTTGATGAGTCAGTGACGTTGCGGGCGACCTATTCGCAAAGCTTCGTCTCGCCGACCGTCTGGCAGCTCTACGGTGGACCGGCCGTCAGTGCCGAAACTGTTCCCGGTGGCCAGGTCACCACGACTTGGGTGTCCAATCAATTCCTGACCCCGTCCGATGCCGAAAACTGGTCCGGTGGTGTGGTTTGGTCGCCTAAATGGGTTAAGGGCCTCACCCTTACTTGCGACTTCTACTCGGTGTCCACGGAGAATGACGTCTACCGCCGCTCGGCTACGGAGGTCTTCAACAGCTTGAACGCGCTTGGTGTCAATTCGCCTTATGCGAGGGACTTCACGTTCGTTGACGGATCTAAGATCACGACGGCCGCTCCCAACCAAGTCAACGTCGACAATTGGGGTAGTGCTGACTTGCCCCTCCTGAACGGCGCCCAGATCGAAACCAAAGGGTTTGATGTCTCGGCAACCTATGTTCTGCCGTTGGAGAATTACGGAACGCTCACGTTCTCCGCAGCGGCGAACGTGATCATGGATTACACCTACCAAGATCCCGTCATCGGCGGCCCCTACGAATACAACGGTCAGTTCACCGACAACGGTGTCGCCGGCGGCGCGGTGGGAACCTTGCCGGACTTCACGTTGGTGGCCTCCGTGAACTGGCAGTACAAGGGCTTTAGCGTGACCCTGAATACCCGATACGTCCCGGGCGTGGATGATTTGGGTACGTTGCACCCGAGCTCGGCCGACACGGAAAACTTCTACACCTTGGACCACGGGGTCTGGAAGGTTGATCCGTTCTACACCCTCAATGCCCAAGTCGGCTACACCTTCAGCTCGAAGGGTGGCAACGATTGGTATGACGGAACCCGTTTGGCCGTGGGTTGCAACAACATTACCGACCGGGATCCGTCGATTGTGGTCAGTTCGTCAAACAACAACACCGACGCGAGCGCCTACGATATCATTGGCCGCTTCATCTACTTCGAAGTCGGCAAGAAATTCTGATTCCCTCCTCCTTGCTCACGCCGGCCCCTTCTTTGGGGCCGGCTTTTTTGTTTTTGTGTCTGTCCCCTTGCCGGACCTCGGTCGTCCGGATACGAATTCGTGGTCGCATGATTGCCTTGGCCCGCTTGGTTTTATTGACGGTCGCGTTAGGGACCGTCCTGCAACTCTCCGTCGGAAGTCGTGGTTGGGCGCAGGACGATGTCAAAATTTCCAAGGAGCAGTTGGAGGAACTGAAGCGGAAGGCCGCCGAAGCTGACCGACTTCAGGAGCAGTTGAACCAAGCGCAAAAGGAGATTCAGAATCTCAAGGGCACGGTAGCGTCCAACTCCATTGTGGTGCCGGTGGTGCGCGACTCCAATAATCGAATTGTTCCCATCCCTTCGGCGGTGTTTCAGAACATTCCGGCGCCGGCGCCGACGCCGCCGTTGATTGAGATTCCCCCGGTGACTGAACAGTCGGTCATCGCGGTGAACGATTTGCTGACCTATTTCGCGACCGATCCCAAGGCGGCCACGGAGCGCTTTCTCCACAAGACGTTCGCGATTCGCGGGTATGTCACAGACTTTCGCAAGCCGCCCTTTCTCGGGACCTACGACATTAACTTTCGTCTCCCGGGGCAGACCCTGTACGTAAGCTGCCTGTTTCGGCCCCCGGAAGAGTTCCGCAGCTTTTACATCAGTAGCAACGGCGAGGAAATGATCGGCCATACCTACAATGCTCGAACGGTGTTTGCTCGCGTGGGGACCGAGTTGACGATTCGCGGCTACTGCGAGGGTTTAAAGGACGGTCGGGTTCGGATGGCGGGCTGCCAGTATTTGGTAGCGCCCAAGGCGACTCGTTGACCTCCGCGACGGCTCCCCGTAGTTTCCTCCCGCAAAGACTGGCTTCCGCCCCGAATTGCCTTCGGGGCTTTTTTCATGCCGGTACCAACGACATCATGGCCAATACGATTCTGGTCGGCGCCCAGTGGGGCGACGAGGGCAAGGGAAAGATTATCGACGTTCTCACCGAACAGGCGGAGATCGTCGTCCGCACCCAAGGTGGCAACAACGCCGGACACACCGTGTATATCGGCAAGGACAAGTACGTCCTCCACTTGATTCCCAGTGGCATCCTTCGCCGGGGTAAGGTGTGCGTGATCGGTAACGGCGTGGTGATCGATCCGGTGCATTTGGTGAACCACGAAATCGATGGGCTCCTCCGGTTGGGGGTGGAAGTGACGCCCGAAAATCTGCGCGTTGCCGAGACTGCTCACGTGGTCTTTCCCTGGCATCGGGAACTCGATGGGCAGCGGGAGGTTCGCAAAGGGAAAAACGGCTTGGGTACCACCAAGCGTGGGATTGGTCCGACCTATGGCGACAAAGCGGCGCGCGTGGGATTGCGGGTGGTGGACTTGGTGAATGCCCAGCGGTTCCCGGCGAAATTGCGGGAACGTCTCGAAGAGAATAACGAAGTGTTGAAGGCCCTCGGGGCGCAGCCGCTCGATTACCAGAAGATTCTCGAAGACTACACCCGCGCGGCTGATCGCTTGCGACCCTTCGTTTCGAACACGGTCGTGTACCTCCATGAAGCCACTCGACGAGGTGCCAACATTCTATTCGAGGGAGCCCAAGGTACCTTTCTCGACATCGATCACGGGACCTACCCCTTCGTGACGTCATCCAACACGACGGCGGGTGGCGCGTGCACGGGTTCGGGTGTTCCCCCGAATCGGATGGATCGGGTCGTGGGGGTTCTGAAAGCGTATACCACGCGGGTAGGCGGTGGCCCGCTGCCCACGGAGAATGACGAATTGGGCGACCTGCTTCACGGAATGGGTCGGGAGTTCGGTGCGACGACCGGGCGCGCCCGCCGCTGCGGGTGGTTCGATGCCGTTTCCACCCGCCATGCTGCCATGGTCAATGGCATCGACGAACTCGCGATCACCAACGTCGACGGGCTCGATTCCCTGGCGTCGATCAAAGTGTGCACCGGCTACCGATTGGATGGTTCGGAACTTCAATATGTGCCGGCCGATTGTGAACTGCTGGCCCGGTGCGAGCCCATCTACCAGGAATTCCCCGGATGGCAGACGCCCACCGATGCCATTACCCGCTGGGAGGATCTTCCGGTAAACTGTCGGCACTATCTGCTGACCGTGGCCCAGTTGACCGGCACGCGGCTGACGATTGTGTCAGTCGGACCGGCCCGGGAGCAGACCATGTTCCTCTGAGACGCCTTCTCGGAATCCACTGGGGTTGTTTTCCGATTCCGCGATGAGCTCTGACTCCAAGTTGCCCGTTCACGCCGGTGCCAACGTGCCCCAGCATGTGGCCATCATCATGGACGGGAATGGTCGGTGGGCTAAGGCGCGGCATCGGCCCCGCTTTGAGGGACACCGAATCGGGGCGCACTCCGTCCGGGCGATCGTTCGGGCGGCTGGTGAACTGGGCATCAAGTACCTGACCTTGTATGCGTTTTCGGTGGAGAACTGGAATCGTCCGAAGGAAGAGGTCGACACGCTGATGAAGTACCTCGCCCGGTACCTCAAGAGCGAGGAGTCGGAACTCCAGCGGAGCAACGTCCGGTTGGAAGCGATTGGTCAGATCTGGCGGTTGCCTGAGTTTGTGCAGAAGCAACTCGCGGAAACCCGCGCAGCCTTGGCGAAAAACAATGGGCTCACTTTGATCATCGCTTTGAGTTACGGCGGTCGGACTGAGATCGTGGAAGCGGTGCGCGAACTGGCGGCCAAGGTGAAGTCGGGTCAGTTGGAGCCCGCAGAGATCACCGAGCGAGTTTTGGCCGATCATCTGTACACGCGACACTGGCCTGATCCGGACTTATTGATTCGGACCAGCGGTGAGATGCGCGTGAGCAATTTTCTACTGTGGCAGATTTCGTACGCCGAGTTTGTGGTGACGCCCACCTTGTGGCCCGATTTTAGGAAGCCCCAATTGGTGGAAGCGTTGGAAGAGTACGCCCGCCGCCATCGACGGTTCGGCGGCGTTTGACGCCTAGTATCGACTAGACGTATTGGCGAAGAGCAGCGACCAAAAAATAGGCGCCACCTGCAGCGACCAAGCCGGATCCAAACTGAAGGGTCCTGGAACCGAACCGATCCCCCCACTCCGCTCGCCCCGCCCGAAGCAGAGCCCAGAAAGGCAATCCGATCGCGAGGTGCCCCAGTTCGACGCCGAGACAGAACGCCACAATGGCTCCAGCCAGGGCGGCGCCCGAAGTGCCGCCGAGCGCCTCATTTAATCCCCCAGCGAACCCTAGGCCATGGACCAATCCAAAGCCGAAAGCGATTGCCAGTCGACTGGGAGACGACACTCGCTTGGGTGCCACTAGGTTTTCTACCGCGACGAAGACGATGCTGGCGGCGATGAAGGGTTCGACAAACCACGGCGGGAGTCGGAACAAACCCAAGGCCGAAAGCGTCACGGTCAGGGAATGCGCCAAAGTAAACGTCAGGATCAACTTCAGAAAATCCCCCAGTGTGGCGGCAGCGAGAGCCAGTGCCGCTAGGAAAAGGAGGTGATCGTAGCCGTGAACGATATGCTCCACTCCCAACTTCAGATAATCCAGGAAATGGACCGGAGGAGGAGTCGAGGACACGTCGTCCAAAATCGCTCGCTGGGCTGGGTCGGCACTCCTCGGGGAACTCGCACGAAGTTCCAACTGATACGGAAGATCGGCTCGGACGAGTCCGGCACCTAGTTCCTCGCGGTCGTTACCCTTAATCAGTAGGGCATAGGTCACGTCCCACGAGATGCCCGGGGCATAGCTGAATTCCCGGAGGGTGGCCTGCCCAAATGTCAGTTCGTGAATTCCACGCGAAACGGGATATTCGAGATCGAAACTCACGTAAGTCTGATCCAGAAAGAGAGGGGAGTCGGCGGAAACGCCGACTCCTGCTTCGCTCAAGAGATGGAAATCCAGGACTTCTACCGGAAGTCGTTGGCCATCAGCGCGGACTTCGAGCACACGACTGACGTATGCGCTGTGATTCGTCAGAGCCTGCAGCAGCGGTTCAAGAGCAACCGAGTTTGTGGAATCACCAAGTCGTTGCGCCACGGCAACTTCCCGCAAGGTTGCGGTCACGCGGCAGAGGACGCGGTTCGTTTCCACAACAGCCCACCACGAGTTCTGGATGAACGGGTGACCATTTGCTCTCACCAGCGAGCACAGGCCAATGCAGATCAACACCCAAGCGCGCGCGGTCATTCCGTGAAAAGGATGGAATGGTCGGGAGCTCGACGGAAGCCGGGAGTTAGAGACAAGTTCCCCGACTTCACCACTTCAATCCCGTGATGATGCGAGCACCCCGCTTGTAGGTGAGGTAGCTGTAGAACCACTGCCACAGCACCGCGACCCGATTTCGGAATCCGATGAGGAAAATCAGGTGTACGAACAGCCATGCCAGCCAAGCTGGATACCCGGAGAACTCCAATGGCCCCATCTTGGCCACGGCGGCGGAGCGGCCAATGGTCGCCATCGAACCCTTGTCCCAGTAACGAAACGGCACTCGTCGAGGTCGTGCGTCCAGCTCGCTCTCTAGTATGCGGGCCACGTGTTGACCCGCCTGAATGGCGGCCGGTGAGACCCCCGGAACGGTCACACCGTTGGGATCCACGAGGGCGATGGCATCACCAATGACAAAGATCGAGGGATGATCAGGAATGCTCAGATCCGGCCTAACTTGAACCCGACCCGCCCGGTCGCGGGGTGCTCCGAGCGCCGCTGTGAGCGGCGATGCAGAAACGCCGGCGGCCCAGAGGATGTTGCCTGCTTCGATGACCTCGCCACTCTGAAGAGTCACAGTGCCTTGGGAAATCTCGCGGACCAAGGTGCCGCAGCGAATTTCGACGCCTAAGGCCTTCAGCTGTTCTTCCCCGCGGATTCCCAACGTTTCAGGAAACTGGCCGAGAATATGGTGACTCCCTTCGATCAGGATCACTCGGGTCTGGCCGGGATCAATCCGTCGAAAATCCTGCCGGAGAACATGTTGGGCCAATTCGGCGCACGCGCCGGCCAATTCCACTCCAGTGGGGCCACCGCCGATCACCACAATGGTCATGAGTCGCTGCTGTTCCTTCGGGTCGAGGGAATTCTCTGCCTGCTCAAAGGCCAGCAGCACCTCCCGGCGGATCCGTTGGGCGTCAGCGAGGGACTTCAATCCCGGGGCAAACGCCTCCCATTCCGGATGTCCGAAATAGCTGGTCCGACCGCCGAGCGCGAAGATCAAGTAATCAAAGGGCAGGGAATTGCCGTCCACCACCACCCGCTTTTCAGTGGGTAGGATTGATTCCACGTTGCCGAGGCGGACGCTGAGATCGGTACGATCGCGGAGAATGGAGCGAATCGGTTGGGCAATCTCGGCCGCCGAGAGTCCCGCAGTGGCCACCTGGTACAGCAGCGGTTGGAACAAGTGGTGGTTTTGGCGATCCACCAGGGTAATCTCCGCGGCGGGATGGCGGAATGCTTGGCAAAAGGCCAAGCCGCCGAAACCGGCCCCCAGTACAACGACCCGTTTCTTGGATTCCATGATCCACCGTTGCCCGAGTCGGGAGTAAGGGAAAGCCGGAACCCGGAAGTATTATGGCTTCCTCAGGCAGGCTCCTGCTGGCTGATGCAATGAAAGGAGCCCAATCCCCAGATTAAATCGGTGGAGTCGATTCCCACGACCTTACGGTCGGGAAACTCCCGCTGGAGGAGTTCCAAGGCCCGGTTGTCGTTGGGGTCCCGGTAGGTCGGAACGATCACCCGACCGTTGGCGATGTAGAAGTTGGCGTAGCTGGCTGGAAGGCGCTGGTCCTCGTACTCCAAGCGCCGAGGCATGGGCAGTTCGACGATTTTCAGCGGTTGTTGGTCCTGATCCGTCATGGTTCGGAGTCGCCGAAGGTTCTCCTGAAGGAGTTCGTAGTTTTCGTCGGCCGGATCTTCCTCGACCACCGTGACGACCGTGGTGGGATTCACGAAACGGGTGAGATCGTCGATATGCCCGTCGGTATCGTCTCCGACGATGCCGTCGCCCAGCCAGAGCACGTGTCGGACACCCAGGTAACTGCGAAGGTACTGTTCGATTTGGGCCCGATTCAGTTCCGGATTGCGATTGGGGTTGAGTAAGCAGGCCTCAGTGGTGAGAACGGTGCCGCGGCCATTAACCTCCAGCGAGCCTCCTTCCATGACGATTCCAGGTTGAAACAGGGGAAGCCCGCGCAGGTTGGCGATGTGTTGCGGGATGGCGTCGTCGAGATCGAACGGAGGGTATTTGTTGCCCCAGGCGTTGTAACCCCAATCCACGACGGCGCGATCACGTCCATTGGGTCCATCCCGAACAACGAAAATTGGGCCATGGTCCCGGCACCATGGTTCGTACGCTTGGAAGAGGTGGAGATGAACCCGTTCCAAGGGCACATGGTGACGGCGGAGAACGCGCCGAATCTCTTCGGCGAGTTCTTCGTTCCAGACGTTGATGTGGACCTCTTCACCTCGCGTCAGGTGGAAGACAAACTGACCATAAACGTCAGGGACAGGTTCGTACTTGCCGGGAAAGCTGATTCCATTCGGTCGGGGCCAAGTCAACCAGGTGGCGTGATGCGGTTCCCATTCTGCGGGCATCCGATAGCCGAGTTCCAAGGGGGAGTGGGCGCTGCTCATGTTGTGCCAGGGATCGAAAACCAGTTGGGGGAAGGAGGCGAGGCGGGAAGTGCCAAGAGTCGGTTGTCATCGGCCCGGTGCTTTGGCGACCAGGAAACATCGGGCCCCGGTGTTTGCGATTGTATTCATGGTTCACGGAGGGATGCCGCATCTGATTCATTTAGTGGCGCCTGATCAAAATTCGCCAGTTAACCCCGGGGCAAATGGCTGGGGTAGGCCGCTTTCAGGAATTTTAAATAATTGGTAGAGAGGGTTTTAAAAGTGGTGTGGCTGGGGTGGTTTCAGAGGGCTGGCATCCCTAGTGCTTGGGAAGGGCAAACCCGATGTCGTTGAAGTTTTTCTACCATCGGACTGCGTTGCTGGCGGAGGCCAGCGAGGCGACGTACCCAGTTATCGAGCCACACTATGAAGAAAATCGAAGCAATCATTAAGCCGTTCAAACTCGAAGAAGTTAAGGACGCGCTTCACGAAGTCGGCATCGCCGGCATGACGGTGAGTGAGGTCAAGGGCTTCGGCCGTCAAAAAGGTCATACGGAAATCTATCGTGGCAGTGAGTACACGGTCGATTTTCTCCCCAAGATCAAGGTGGAGCTGGTGGTTGGTGATGACAAGGCGGTCGAAGCGACGGCGGCGATCATCAAGGCCGCCAAAACCGGCAAGATTGGCGACGGAAAAATCTTCGTCTCCCCCGTGGACGAAGCGATTCGCATTCGCACTGAGGAAAAGGGCGAGAGCGCGGTTTAAGGGCTGCACAATTTTTAACCAACTCAAAATCCCCCCTATGAAGAAGCTTTTTCTCTCCCTCCTTTGCTTGGTCGGAATGGCCGGGTTTATGGCTTTGGCCCAGGAAGCCAAGGAACCCACGCTGGAACAGCGAATCGCTGATCTGGAAGCCTACATGAACAACGGCGCTCGGACGCCTGATGTCGCGTCCAAAGTGGCAGGCCCAGGGCCGGGTCACAACGCCTGGCAAATGGTCAGCACAGCGCTCGTTCTGTTCATGACCCTTCCGGGTTTGGCGTTGTTCTACGGCGGTTTGGTCCGCAAAAAGAACGTTCTTTCGGTGCTCGCTCAATGCTTGGGAATCGCTTGCATGATCACTCCGCTCTGGTGGCTCTGCGGCTACAGCCTCTCCTTTGCCGGTTCGGGCTCAATCATTGGCGACATGTCCAACGCCATGTTCAATGGCGTCGAGTCGACCAAGGTTGGGGCGGGGTACCACTGGATCAGCGACAGCATGTGGGCAATGTTCCAGTTGACCTTTGCAATCATCACCCCGGCGTTGATTGTGGGTGCGATTGCTGAGCGCATGAAGTTTTCGGCGATCATGGCCTTCGTGCTGGTCTGGATGTTCATTGTGTACTTCCCGCTGGCCCACATGGTTTGGTCGGTCAACGGCTTTATGTGCGGTGCGTTGAATCCCAAGGCTACCATTAAGGCCTTGGATTTTGCCGGCGGCACTGTGGTTCACATGAGCTCCGGATGGAGCGCGTTGGTTTTGTGCATGATCCTCGGAAAACGCATCGGCTTCGGTAAGGAGCCCATGCCGCCACACAGCATGGTCCTCTGCATGGTTGGCACGGGCATGCTCTGGGTGGGATGGTACGGATTCAACGCCGGTTCGGCTTTGGGTGCCGACGCCATTGCTGCCAATGCCTTCACAACGACAACTCTTGCGGCGGCCGTTGCCGGTCTGGCTTGGGCGGTTGCGGAATGGGCTCTTCGCGGTAAGCCGAGTGTTCTTGGATTCTGCTCCGGTATCGTCGCAGGTTTGGTGGTGATCACTCCCGCTTGCGGTTTCGTTTCCACCACCTCCGCTGTTATCATGGGCGTACTAGCGGGTGTCGTTCCTTTCGTGGCTGTGACCTATCTGAAGAAGATGCTTGGCTATGATGACGCGCTGGACACGTTTGGCGTTCACGGTGTGGGTGGAACTCTGGGGGCCCTCCTAACAGGTATCTTCGCCGACGAAAAAGTGAACTCAGTCGTGGCCGGTGTTAAGGACGGGCTGCTGATGTCCCAGATCAAAGCGATTGTCGTGACGATGGTTCTCTCCATCGTGGCGACCGCAGTCATCGCCCTGATCATCAAGGCTGTTATCGGTCTGCGCCCGACACCTGAACAAGAGACCCAAGGGCTCGATATCAGCGATCACAACGAAGAGGGCTATTCTTCGGTGTAGTCTCCATACTTATTTCAGCTGCCTGCCAATAAATGCGGCCCGTGAGCCGCCTTGGCAGGCAGCTCTTTTTTTTTTGACGACTAACGGAACGTCTTCCCTCACTGGACTTCAATCACCAGCGCAGTCGTGTTGTCCCGGCCGTCCTGTTCCACTGAGGCTTCGACCAACAGTTTCGCCGGGTTTTGTGATTGGGCGCGAGCAGAGCGAAGCAGATCCACCAATTGATGTCCGTAAAGGCCTTCTGTTAGCCCGTCCGAACAGATCAGGAACTGGTCTCCGGATTCGAATCCGACGGACCCGACTTGGGGGTCCACAAACTGATTGCCTCCCCCGAGGGCCTTTTGCAGGACATTCCGCCGGGGATGGGAACGGGCTTCTCGCTCGTTGATTTTCCCTTGGCGAAACAACCAGCCCACGTAGGTGTCATCGTGGCTGAGTTGGCGAATCTCCGTTGCTTGTTTGGGCAGGTAGTAAATGCGGCTGTCGCCAATGTGACCAAAGTACATCCACTGCGGCGTGAACCAGCACAAACTCAGGGTGGTCTCCATTCCGGAGCATTCGTCATAACTGCTGCCCACATACACCAAGGCTCGGTGAATTTTGGTGAACAGTTCGTTCAGGACGTCTGAGAAGCCGGCGTCCAAGCCGGCTGCCTTGTGATGAAAGCTGCGCGGAAGCAGTTTGGTGATTTGTTCCACTGCGATCCGGCTCGCGAATTCGCCGGCGCTCGCCCCCCCCATTCCGTCGCAAACGGCGAAGGCCCGGTCGACGATGTCCAGTGATCCTTCGCCCAGACGTCCCAGCAATTGGACTTCGCGGGCGTCAAACTGGAGACCGAGAAAGGAATCCTCGTTGTTCTTCCGAACTCTACCGCGGTCGGTCCACCCGTGCCATTTGAGTCGGGGAGCGTTGGATTCAATTGGGGAAGGGGCCATTCTCAGGGGTTCTCCGAGGGCGAGGGAAGCAGGGTGGCAAACTCGAAATCAATGATGCAGAAGCGTCCGTCAGCCTGGCGGTAGGTCACGTTGCGCATCTCCGGGTCATCGTGCCGCACCCCGAAGTGTTCCAACTCAGCGAAAATCTCGCGGAGTCGGGGTAGGTCGAGATGCTCGACCCGGGTGCCACAGTTGGTCGTCACGATTCGAAGTCGTTGGTCGTCGGCTTCTAGAAGGCGAGGCACAAAGGGACAGTTCCGTTCTTCCAAGTGGCGAAGGATCCGGACTTCGTTTTTGAACCGCTGGGGAGCGTCTGGACCGTGATAGACCTTGATCACCCGACCATCAAAGGTCAGATGCACGGTGGCCCGCAGGGTGTCCTTCACTTTGAGCATACAAGGAATCGGTTCGGAAGGGAGTCTGGCAGGTGGCAGGTCCGGGGCGGAACCAGATGAATGAGTTTAAAGGTCGCTTTGGCTAAATCCGTTCAGACTGGGTAAAGGCGGTCAGGCCGTTTCAAGACAGGGTGCTCTTCGCCACAAATTATGGCGTAGAAGTTCTGGTCTATCTAGCAGGATTTCAATTGGTTGCTTCACTTAGGGAAGGCACCAAAGGCTTGACGTGGCATCCAAGGTGCTCCATCAATTCGGTTCATTCATCCAGAGTTCATTAATCAAATCTTCATTGACATCCATGGCGAAGTACAAACTCGAGTATATCTGGCTGGACGGGTACCAGCCTGTTCCGAATCTTCGGGGCAAGACCCAGATCAAGGAATTCGACAGCTTCCCGACGTTGGAGCAGTTGCCGATGTGGGGCTTCGACGGCAGCTCGACCCGGCAGGCGGAAGGACGCAGCTCTGACTGTATGCTCAAGCCGGTGGCCGTCTATCCTGACTCCACCAAGACGAACGGCGCGCTGGTGCTGTGCGAGGTGATGATGCCGGACGGCAAAACTCCCCATCCGAGCAATTCGCGGGCAACCATCTTGGATGATCCCGATGCGTGGTTCGGATTCGAACAGGAATACTTCCTGTACCAGGACGGAGTTCCCCTTGGCTTCCCCAAAGGCGGCGGATTCCCGCCACCGCAGGGCGAATACTACACGGGAGTGGGGTACAAGAATGTCGGAGACATCGCGCGCGAAATTGTCGATGCGCATCTCGATCTCTGCTTGGACGCCGGAATCAACCACGAAGGCATCAACGCCGAAGTGGCCAAGGGACAATGGGAATTCCAGATCTTCGGCAAAGGCTCGCGAACCGCGGCCGACCAGGTGTGGATGGCTCGCTATCTCTTGATTCGTCTGTGCGAGAAGTATGGTGTGGACGTGAACTTCCACTGCAAACCGCTCGGCACTGACGTCGACTGGAACGGGTCCGGGATGCACTCCAATTTCTCGACCAAGCACATGCGCGAAGTGGGAGGCAAGGAGTACTTCGAATCCCTCATGGCGGCCTTCGATAAGTACAAAAACGAACACATCGCGGTTTACGGCCCGGACAATCACCTGCGCTTGACCGGTCTTCACGAGACCCAATCGATCGACAAGTTCAACTACGGCGTGGCAAACCGCGGGGCTTCCATCCGCGTGCCCCACAGCTTCGTGAACAACGGGTACAAGGGATACCTGGAAGACCGCCGGCCCAACTCCCAGGGTGATCCGTACAAGATCGCCTCCCGGATTTTGCAGACGATCGCCACGGTCCCCCTCAAGTAACGGGACGGCGGACCATTTAACAGCGGGTGAGTTGATTTCTGGAGGAACCGCTCACTTCGTCGAACGGCACGGGTTTTGGCCCGTGCCGTTTTTCTTTGCAGGCGTCCGGGAACCGCCACCAACATTCTGCTTACGCCGAGTAGTCGAGATAGACTGTCTTGGTGCGGCTGTAGAAGTCCAGTGACGCGACACCTTGTTCCCGAAAGCTGTCGGTGCTGCTGTTTTTCATTCCCCCAAATGGCGCCTGAAGTTGCAGGCCGGTACTGATCTGGTTCACTTTTACGACGCCGCTTTCAATTCGTTCAGCATACTGCATGGCCTTTTTGAAGTCCCGGGTCACCAAGCTGGCGCTGAGGCCGTAGTTGACGCCATTGGCAATGGCGATGGCCTCATCGAAGTTCTCCATGGCGAGCACGGCGACGACCGGGCCGAACACCTCTTCCCGGGCGATCTTCATGCCGGGCGTCACGTTGCCCAAAACGGCGGGTTCCATGAACCATCCGGCACCATACTCGGCGTCAGTCAGTCGATTTCCCCCCCAAACAAGCTGGGCGCCTTCCGACTTAGCCTGAGCGATCGCGTCGAGATTACCCTGAAGTTCCACTTCGCTTACGGCGGGACCCATTTGGACTCCGGGAGCGAGGCCGGAGCCTACTTTCCAGGACTTCGCAAGGGTAACCAACTTTTCAGTGAATTCGGCGAGCACCTGACGTTCCACGAGGACCCGGCTCGTCGCGGTGCAAGCTTGGCCGGTAAGGCCGAACCCTGCTATCGCCACGAGTTTAGCCGCCAAATCCAGGTCAGCATCGGCCAACACCAAAGTGGGGTTTTTTGAACCCATTTCCAATTGGGTACGGATCATTCGTGGAGCGACCGCTTGATACAATTGGCTCCCGACGGAGTGGGAACCGGTGAAACTCAGGGCTTGAATCGAGGAATTTTGGGCCACCTCAGCCCCAAATGACCGACCTTCACCGGAGACGACGTTGAGAACCCCGGGCGGCAAGCCAGCTTCTTGCAAGGCCAAGGCGAGTTCGAAGGTCATGGAAGGTGCGGCCGAAGCGGGCTTGATGACGACCGTGTTTCCACACACCAGTGCCGGGGCCATTTTCCAGGCAGGAATCGCAATCGGGAAGTTCCAAGGAGTGATGAGAGCCACTACGCCCAGCGGTTCCCGGCGGGTGTACATGAGGTTGCCCGGCAACTCATGAGGGATGGTCTGACCGCCGATCGTGTAGCTCAGGCCACCGTGAAACCGGAAGATATCGATTGCGCGTTGAACTTCTCCCGTAGCTTCGGGAAGGGTTTTTCCCTCCTCCCGCACCAGAAGCTCCGCGAGGGCTGCTTTCTTGGTTTCAAGGATTTGGGATGCCTTGGAAAGAATTCGGCCGCGGGCCACGGGAGTCATGGCCGCCCATTTCGGAAAGGCGGTTCGCGCCGCCGAGGTCGCTGTGGAATAGTCGGGCGCTCCGCCGAGGGCGTATTCGGCGACGGTTTCCCGGGCGTTGGCAGGATTTTGCGTGGTAAAAACCCGGCCTTCGGCGGCTGGCACCATGGCTCCGTTAATGAACAAGGCGTAACGCGTCATGGCGGTCACGATAGTCGGCCGGGTGCCTGGGGAGGAATCGGAAACCGTAACGACTGAAGAAGGTTCACCCGTTTGAGACGGAGAGAGCACCCAGGAAGGGGGCAACTCAAAACAACTCGTTTCCCTCCGTCGGTCGCGAAGGGTAGGGTCCCGGCCCGTGAAGCATCAAGGTAGAGCGCTCGGCGCTGCGGCGGCCATGTTGGCCAAGGCGGTCTTGCTTGTCATTTTTCTGACCGCCTTCTTTTCTCTGTTCTGGCCCAAGAGTTTCCTTCTTGCGGCTTTGGTCGCCTTTCTCGGATTCGTTTTCGCACTTTTCACCCTGTGGTTTTTCCGGGACCCGAATCCCCAGGTTCCCACTCAACCCGGCGTGGTGGTGGCTCCTGGCCACGGAAAGCTCGATGTCATCGACGAACTCGAAGAGTTGACGGTGATGGGAGGGCGTTGCCGACGTTTGTCGATTTTTCTTTCGGTGTTCGACGTCCATGTGCAGCAGGCTCCGGTTGCGGGAACCGTAACGCTCGTGAAGCACAATCCAGGTCAGTTCCTCAACGCTTTGAAGACGGAGTCGGCCACCCACAATGAAAACGTCCTGATCGGTTTGCGAACCACGGAGGCGGGGACCCAAATGGTTGGGGTCCGATTGCTTGCGGGGCTGATTGCCCGCCGAATTCTTCCGTGGCTGGCTCCGGGTGAAACCGTGGCTCGGGGCGAGCGGATCTCCCTCATCCAATTTGGTTCTCGGGTGGATCTGTATTTGCCTCTGACTGCCGAAATCACAGTTCAGGTGGGACAACGGGTTCGCGGGGGAGAAACAGTAGTTGCACGTTTGAAATGAGTTATGAGGACCGACTCGAAGGATTCCAAGCCGGTCGACGCGGTGATTGAGCCGGCGGGCGGGCGGCTAAAAATTTACCTGCTGCCCAACCTTTTTACCGCTGCCAACCTGTTTTGTGGTTTTCTCGCGTTGACCCGCATCGTGGAAGCGGATCTTTCGAGTGTCCATTTTCCGGACGTCATCAAGGAAGCGCTCTTCTACATCCTGCTCGCTTGCATCTTCGATTTGCTCGATGGGCGGGTCGCCCGGATGGGCGGGTACGAATCGCCGTTTGGCCGCGAGTTCGACTCGTTGGCGGACATTGTCAGTTTCGGTGTTGCGCCGGCGTTTCTGGTTCATCGAGTCGTCCTCAAGGACGTATTCGTAGCCCATCCCGAAATCGGTTGGTTTATTGCTTCGCTGTACGTGATTTGCGGCGCGTTTCGCCTGGCCCGGTTCAATTGCCTTGCGGCCATGGAAGGTACGGGTGGGGGCAAGTATTTCCTGGGATGTCCTATTCCCATGGCGGCGGGTATGGTGGCGTCGCTGACCTTGTTCATGCTCTGGTGGGACGCCCGGGAGTTTCGGGTGGGTTCGTGGCGGTACCTTTTGCCCATTATTCTGGTGTTTTTGTCGGCGATGATGGTGAGCGAAGTAAAGTATCCGACCTTCAAGAAGGTCAACTGGCGGACCCAACATCCGTTTGTGAAGACCTTGATTATCGTTCTGTTCATCGGTTTGCTGGTAATCCTTTGGCGCAAGATTCTTCCAGTCTTCGCCCCAATCGTCTTTGCCGTTTACCTCATCTATGGATTTGTGCGCCCGTTCATTTCTCGACGCCTGCAACGAGAGATTGAAGTGGATGATGAACCGGACGAGGACGACGTCACTGGTTCGAGCAGTCGGACTTGAGGCTCGAAAATCATGCAATTCATGAGGTCAACTCTCTCACTGCCGCGACAGGCAGGGCGATGACGGACTGGAGCGACTTGGTGACCGCCGGTCTGTGGGGCGTCGGGGCAGGTCTCGTGACCTCTGCTTTGGGAGGACCCATCAACGTCACCGTGGTCAATGAGAGCGCTCAGCGGGGCTTCATGAGGGGACTCATGATTGCCTTGGGGGCGACTGCGATGGAGACTGTTTACTGCGGAGCGGCCTCGGCGGGTTTTGCAGTTTTGTTTCAAGGTCCTTTGGTTCGAGCTGCGATGGAGTTGGTTAGCTTTATCTTGGTTTTGTGGTTGGGAATTAGATATTTAAGGGCGGGGCACTTGGAGGTGGGCAAGACGATTGAGCAGCTGGAGCACTTGGTGGAGGAGAAGCTTCATCCCCATACGGCGTTCTGGACGGGATTTGTACGAGTTTTGGCCAACCCCGGCGTACTGCTGTTATGGATAGCAATCACCGGATCCTTGGTCGCGCACGGTGCTTTGGTGCCGAGGCCCATTTGCAAATTGCTCTTTTGTTCTGGCGTGGCATTTGCCGGCTGCCTTTGGTTCATCGGATTGAGTTGGGGTGTGTCTCGGGGGCATGGAAGGTTTTCACTACAGACATTGCGTCGACTTTCCCAGGCGAGCGGGTTGATCCTACTTCTGACGGCGGTGCTCATAGCGACGCGGTTGGTGATGGCGTTGGCGAAACATCCGATTTGAAGCACAATCGTTGGCGCGGCCGACATTTCGCGAAATTGCTTTGCCCACTCCCGGCACTTCGCCAGATTCGCCGTTCGAATTTATGGACGTCAAACTCCCGAAAGTCGGTGACGCAGCGGACTCCGGTACCGTGGCCACCGTATTGGTTAAAGTAGGCGACACGGTCGCCGTGGATCAGACGATCCTAGAATTGGAGCAGGAAAAGGCGGTAGCGCCCATTCGCTCTCCTCAAGCCGGTAAGGTTACCGCCGTTCACGTCAAGGAGGGCGACAAAATCTCGGTGGGTGCGCTTTTGATTTCGGTGGACTCTGGGGAAGGCACGCCGGCACCAAAGGCAACCGTGCCGCGTCCGGCGACTGCACCTGCTCCGTCGCCGCGCCGCTCCCTCCCTGAACCCGATTTGGAGGAGGAAACTGCTGAGGATTGGCAGTCGACGCCAGACGGCCCGGAGCCCGCCGCGTCCCCATACGTGCGAAAGGTCGCACGAGAATTGGGAATTCACTTAAGCCGGATTACAGGCAGCGCGCAGGGTGGTCGCGTGGTGATGTCCGACCTCGCACGATACATTAGCCGGCTCGAGAAAGCGGTTGCGCGGGCGGGCCGTCACGCCGAGGAACCCAAGGGATTGGTGTTCGCCCCCGTTGGCGCGGATTTCTCCCTGTTTGGCCCGGTGGTGAGCGAATCTCTGACCCCGTTGCGAAAGATCATCGCGGCCCGGATGGTGGAGAATTCCGTTTCGTTGCCCCACGTGACTCAGTTTGACGAAGCGGACATGTCGCGGATTGAAGAGTTGCGGGCGAAGTACAAGGGCGATTACGAAAAAGCCGGTGCACGACTTACTCCGACACCCTTCATTCTCAAGGCGTTGGTGACGGCTTTGCAACGGCATCCGCGATTCAATGCCAGCCTCAACGAAGTTGCCGAGACCCTCGTGCTGAAGCAGCACTACCACTTGGGAATTGCGGTCGATACCGAGGCTGGTCTGCTTGTTCCGGTTTTGAGAGATGCGGACAAAAAATCTCTCCGTCAGATTGCTCTGGAATTGTCAGAGATTGCGGCCAAAGCACGGGACCGGAAGGTCAGCCCTGATGACATGAAGGGCGGAACGTTCACTATCTCCAACCAAGGTGCCATCGGAGGCGGGCACTTCACTCCGATCATCAACAAACCCGAGGTAGCGATCTTGGGTATTGGGAAGACAACTCTAAAGCCGGTTGCAACAGACCAGGGGGCGATCGTGGCCAAGCCGATGATGCCTTTGACCGTCAGTTATGACCATCGAGTGATAGACGGAGGGTCTGCCGCCCGATTCACGGTGGATCTGGTGAAGGCGTTACAGGAGTTTCCTGAGTCGGAAGTGAAGCTTTAAGTGGCATACTCCATGGAACCAATTCAAACGGACATTGTAGTGATTGGGGCGGGGCCGGGCGGCTACGCTGCAGCCTTTTACGCGGCCGATCTTGGGCGGAAGGTTGTTTTGGTCGAGCGTGACGCCCGCCTAGGAGGCGTCTGTATGAATCGAGGCTGCATTCCCTCGAAAGCGCTTCTGAATGCATCGCACGCCATTCAGGTGGCCAAGGAATCAGCCCACCGAGGCATCAGTTTTGGCGAGCCGACGGTCGATTTGGATCGTTTGCGAGTTTGGAAGAACTCGATTCTCGAGAAATTGGGAGGGGGCATTGCCAGTCTGGCGAAAATGCGGGGCGTGACAGTGATGCACGGCCGCGGGCACTTTGAAGACTCGAATACGCTGCGAGTGGAATCTCCTGATTCGGGAAATCAGTTCATTCGATTCGAGAAAGCCATCATTGCGGTCGGATCGCGTCCGGCTCTCCCGCGGGCTTTTGATCTTGGCAATCCTCGAGTGATGACATCTACGGAAGCGTTGGAAGTGCCGGATGTCCCGGAGAATCTCCTCATCATCGGTGGCGGCTACATTGGGATGGAGCTTGGAACTGTCTATTCATCGCTGGGCTCCAAAGTAACTGTGATCGAAGCCATGGAGACGATTTTGGCGGGAGCAGATCCGGATTTGGTTCGTCCGGTCGCCCTTTATGCCAAGAAGGCTTTCAAGGAAGTCCGCCTAAAGTCCAAAGTTCTGGAAATCAAGAGTGCGGGAAAACAGATCCGGGTCGTTTCTGAGTTCAATGAACAGCGCTTGGAAGAACTATACGACCGTGTGCTCGTTTCTGTGGGGCGTACCCCGAACGGCCAGGATCTTGGTCTCGAACACACCAGGGTAGAGCGAGATGACAAGGGATTTATCAAGGTCAACGAGCAAATGCAGACCACAGATCCCAACATTTACGCCATTGGTGATATCGCTGGGGGCATCCTGTTGGCGCACAAAGCCAGTCGGGAGGCTCGGGTTGCGGTTGATAACTTGGCGGGCGAGAACGGGGCTTTAAATCGGGATTACGTCATTCCCGCGGTCGTATTTACGGACCCCGAAGTGGCGTGGGTGGGATTAACCGAACAGGAAGCCAAGCAAAAGAATACGGCAGTCGAGGTCGCCAAGTTTCCGTGGGGTGCCTCAGGCCGCGCATTGACGTACGACCGAGTTGATGGACTTACCAAATTGATTGTGGAACCGGGGACCCATCGCATCCTAGGGGTAGGTTTGGTGGGACACGGTGCAGGCGAATTGATTGGTGAAGGCGCGGTGGCAGTGGAAATGGGGGCAACGGTCGAGGATTTGTCGGCGATAGTTCATCCGCATCCCACACTCTCGGAAACCTTGATGGAATCGGCCGAGGCCTTCTTTGGGCATGCCACACACGTGTTCTCCAAAAAGAAACCGAGTCATTGATGGTTCGTTGATCGTGGCTACCACACCAGGTAGATCATGGTCATCGGTAGAAGCGCTTCCGAAGCAGAAATCGAGTTCACACTGGCTTACTGCTTTTCGTGCGAACCCGAACCCGATACGCTTTGGCCCATGCGTACGGTTGAAGTGTCTCTTGGGACACGTTCGTACACAATCCACATCGGAAGTGGGTTGTTGACCAAACTCGGAGACCATTGTAGGCGACTG
The DNA here is from genome assembly GCA_017309115.1 of Verrucomicrobiota bacterium. Taxonomy (GTDB): domain Bacteria; phylum Verrucomicrobiota; class Verrucomicrobiia; order Limisphaerales; family UBA9464; genus UBA9464. Next base: position 97,994 of record JAFLEF010000011.1, read on the forward strand.
AAGCTAGGAGAACGGTGTGCTATCATCACCGATTCCAACGTCGGTCCTCGGTATGCTGATGCAGCAGTTCGAGCCCTTAAGATGGCTGGATTCGTTCCGAGCGTAGTAACCGTGACTGCCGGGGAAGGCGCAAAGTCTCTCAAAGTGTTGGGAGAGTGTTACGATCAGTTAGCCATGAAGCGCTTGGAACGTCGTTCGTTTGTCGTGGCGTTGGGTGGTGGATGTGTAGGCGACCTCGCTGGGTTTGTGGCGGCGACCTATCTTCGAGGAATCTCTTACGTTCAGGTGGCGACCACGTTACTGGCCCAAGTGGATTCTTCGGTGGGCGGCAAAGTGGGAATCAACCTTAAGTCCGGAAAGAATCTGGTCGGATCGTTCCACCAACCGCGGGCTGTTTTGTGTGATCTAGATACCCTTTCCACCCTTCCGGAACGGGAGTTTCGAGCGGGCATGGCCGAAGTGGTCAAATATGGTGTGATTCGGGATCCGGAGTTATTCCGACGCTTGGAGAGGGAGCTCGACAAGATCATGAAGCGTGACGTCAACACGCTTTCCAATGTCGTGGCCCGGTGTTGTACGTTGAAATCGGAAATTGTCGGTGCCGATGAGTATGAAACCACTGGGGTTAGGGCCATTTTGAATTTCGGTCATACGGTGGGCCATGGGATTGAAGCTCTCTCCGGATACAATGAGTTCATCCATGGCGAAGCCGTCAGCCTGGGAACGGTCGCTGCGGCTCGACTGTCCTCTCGCTTGATGAGTCTTCCCGACAAGGAAGCAGACCGAATCCGGGACCTCCTCCAGCGAATTGGACTGCCCACCGCCATCAAGTTTACCCCCAAAAAGCGAGAGGCCTTGTTTGATGCCATGCGGCTCGACAAGAAGGTAAGCGGTGGCGAACTGAAGTTTGTCCTAGCCAAGTCACTGGGTGACGTTGTTCCTGGACAACGGGTGCCAGATGCCGACATCAATGCGGTTTTGAATCTGATCGCCGAATGAGAATGTGCTGGTGGTCAATACGCTGGCGTTGGGTATGACTGCTCGCCCCGCGTTTCTTCCTTCGTCAGGCTATCGCTAAGGATGAGTTGGTTATATCGCCACGTTGCCCGCCCGCTCCTGTTCACCCAAGAATCGGAAGTAGCGCACGACCGGACCTTGGCCGCCTTGGCCCTAGCAAGTAGGAGCCGATTTTTGCGCGGATTGACCGAGGCTCTTTGCGATGTTCCACCGCTACCTGTTGCCGCCTTGGGCTTGAGGTTTCCTAATCCCGTGGGACTTGCGGCTGGCATGGATAAACAGGGTCTGGCGGTACCCATTTGGCAGGCCATGGGGTTCGGATTTTCCGAACTCGGTGGAGTTACCTGGCACGCGCAACCTGGGAATCCCAAACCGCGCATGTTTCGTGTGGTTGCTGAAGAAGCGTTGGTGAATCGAATGGGCTTCAATAATGGAGGAGCACCAGTCTTGGCCCAGCGGTTGAGGCACTGGAAGAATCTGGGTCTGTGGCCGATTCATCCGGTCGGAATCAACCTGGGAAAGTCGAAGATCACCCCTCTTCCAGCGGCACCGGGCGATTATCTCTCCTCGTTTTCCGAACTCTGGGAGGAAGCTGACTTTTTCGTGGTGAATGTCAGTTCCCCCAACACGCCCAATCTTCGCCAACTGCAGGATCGTGACGCTCTCAGCGAAATCCTATTTTGCCTTCAGGAAAGAAACCGACTTCTCGCTGCTGAGTATCGGAAACCCAAGCCGGTTTTAGTGAAAGTGGCTCCGGATCTCAGTTGGGAAGCCCTAGACGAAATCGTTGAGGTCGCTCTGGCTCACTCGTTGGCCGGGATTGTCGCTTCCAACACTACGCTGGCCCGTCCCCTCAACTCGGATCCAGTGGCCACCCAGCTATATCGGGAGGTGGGCGGACTCAGCGGGCGGCCACTCCGCCAACGTAGCACCGAATTGGTCCGCCATCTTTACCGCCGATCTGAAGGCAAGCTGCAGATTGTCGGAGTTGGGGGCATCAATTCAGCGGATGATGCTTGGGAAAAGATTCTCGCTGGAGCGAGTTTGGTGCAAATCTACTCAGGGCTTGTTTTCCACGGACCCTTGCTGGTTCGGGAGATCGTTCTGGGACTCCACGACCGGTTAAGCGGAGCCAAGTGGGAAGACGTCGTTGGAGCTGAAGCTCATTAAGGGACCGAAACTGCTCGGTAATTGCGGCGTCCGAAGTTGGCGGCGGCAGTATCCTGAAGGTCCACAAAACCGCTCGGACTTTGGGCTAGCCCGGTTCCCACCGGAGTCCAGGTTTGAAAGTCCTGGGTTGCCTCCAACCGGTAGGTGACGCCCGGTTCTCCCTTGATCCGGACTACAAAGGCACCGGTGTTGAGCATTCCGACTGGTTCTACGGTCGGAGGAATACTGGAGAGCGGCTCCAAGGTGACTCGATAGTCGTCAAAGATCATGAAGTTGTCGCCCGGTTGCCCGGGTTGACGGATTACCCAGACGGCGTCGACATCGCCAAAAGTGAGGGGGGCGTTTCGCGTAGTAATGGGCTGGGCATTAACGATGACCGTGCCATTGATACGTGCGGTCCAGAGATTGCGCTGGAGGTTAAGGTCAATTTCCAGGTCGTAAGGAACTCCATGGTCGAAGCCGAATCCAGTGGGACGAATCGAAGGAGTTTTCTCGTCTAAAATGAAATTGACTTCCTGTAGGGCATTATCGAAATCAAGGCTAAGAAATCGGTGCGGCTGAGACTCGTCGGCGTTGTAAATGCTCCAACGAAAGTCATCAAAGTAGGGTGCAGATTCAGTAGAATCTTCGATTTGGAACGAGACCCTAAAGCGAATCAAAGGCAGGGGGGAATCGACCGGCTTCAGGCCTACTGGACGCCACAGACTGAAGTCAGCGGTCTTGGTCGGCGCATCAAAGCCGATGTAGGCGTACTGTCCTGAGAATCCAGCCACAGGCGAATCGAGCACCCCGTTTCCGCCTTCTGGTGCCGGTGCGCCGGACACGTCGCTGGCGTAGCCTACCCAACCACCCTGTCCGAGGAGATCCATGTCGGCTGAAAAGCCCTCAAACGGTTCGAAGCCGGTCTCGTATAGGATGATCGTCGCCGGCCCTTGGAGGTCGGCTTTGGCAATCATGCTCTGGCTCGCGAAGACCGTGGCGAGAGTTCCTAACAGTATCCTGCGACGGCTGGCCGAAACGAGGCGCATAGAACTGAAGCGTCCGGAATCGGTTAAGGACGGGCGGCCGGTCGCGATGCCGCTCCTACAGGCCTGGCTCCCCCGCCTCCCGGCGAAAACTGGGGACGCGATGATGAGCTCATCGTGGGTGCGGAGTAGGCGGGGCGTGACCCTTGAGCCGCCCCAAAGTTTCGGGTGGAATTGATCGGTGCTCGCGCCACGCCCTCCGTAGTTCCAGTGGACTGAAGACGGGTTACTGCCGGTGGTGTTCGCGCAGCAGTTTGGATTCGGGCAGAGCCTTGCGCCGTTACCGAAGGTCGCGAAGAGAGGCCATTCATCGTAGGAGGAATCCGTGCCGGACCAGTTGAAGCGATCGCACTAGGCGCAATTCCTGGCGCGGATTTACGGGGCTCCAGCCGCGAAGATACCTCGGGTTGCGACTGTCCGGGGAAACGCGGGTAACGGTTGTCAACCTGAGTTCGGGCCGGTGGAGTCAAGTTCGCGCGAGCTGAGGAGGGGTTAGCCGGCTTGGCAATGGCAGTTTGGGGACTTGTGGGGGAAGCTGCGTTAACTTGATTGGCGGGTCTGCCCAAAAGCCTTGCAGGGCTTCCCAACGGACTTCTCGACCCTGCCGGAATGTCCACGCGTTGGGCAGACGGTGGTTCGGATCGCGTTGGCTGGTTACGCAAGGGAAGTCGGGACCGATCACCATTGAGCAAACTGGACGCTCCAGAATTGGAACCAGGCCGGACTTCCGAGCGAGCGACTACAGTTCTCGGCGCTGCTGATCCTTGGGAGACGGCAGGCCGATACACCGCCAGCTGGGACGCCGTCGAACCTGGTCGCGAGAGCATCCTGCCGGAGGAAGCGGTAGGAGAGTTGGCATCAGCCAGCTGAACCTTCCGGATCTCACTTCGCGAGTGCTTCTGAATCTGCCCAGGATCAATGCCGCCGTTAATGATCGTGTTGTTGTTTCCAACTACGTAGTTATTAATGACTTGGCTATTGTTGTAGATATGGCCGGCCTGGTTGCCCACAATCCCAAAATTGGCGCAATTTTGAACGGCGAAATAGCTTGTTGGCGTCCAGCAATAGTTTGCAGCGCTATATCCGAAGCCGAAACTCACCCCAATGCCGCTACCGGCCCAAGTTAGCCCGACGCCTGAACTCCACCCGCATCCGGGCGGGAGGGGAGCCCAACCGCAAAAGCCAGATGAATATCGAAACGTGACCCAAGACGGCCCCCAGACACTTCCGGGAGCCCAGCACCACCCCACTCCAGGGCTGTTGAACCAGTTCCCGTAATGAAAGGGAGCCCAACCCCAGGAGTAGTTGGAATTCCAAAACCAACCGCAATCTGACCAAACCCAGCCGCCGTTGTTCCAATACGGTCGCCATCCGGGATTTACTACGGCGCAACTCGGCTGCCAAACGAAGCCAAAACTAGGAACCGTAATCCAATTGCCGTACGGTGCGAGGGAGTCGTAGAAAAAGTTAAAATTGTTGACCACTGGGGCGGGTTCCTCGGAGGCCGATGGAACTGCGGGCACGGCGGGCCCGACTTGAATTTGAGGAGAATCAGTCGCGCCACCCGGATATTGAGTTGGTGTGGGCGGAACCGGGGATGCGTAGGCCACTTGCTGAGCAGGAGGAATTGGCTGTACCTGGTCCTCGGGTTTCTCGGGTTTTGGCTCAGTTTTGCTGATCGACTGAGGTTCCAAATCCTGCTGCTTGACCAAAAGCGCCTCGATTACGGACGGACTAACGCCCACATCCCGGAGATAAACAATTTGATCCGAATCGAGTTGGAATGGCTCCCGAAGCGTGGCGATATAGTTAGTCAGAACCCCCTCACCCAACTGCAGGTGGGCGAGCCTGATGACCTCACTAACAGGTTTTGGCAGATCCAGTTCCGCCGGGGGAACTGGGGGGGGAGTTGGAGTTGTCAGTGGCTCAATGACAGGCGTGACAGTCACCACGTTGGAAGGCGAATTCGTCGCATTTGTGGTCGTTGTATCCTGGTTGGCGGAGGCCGCCAGGGCGGATCGGTCAGACAGATCACAACCGGTGAGGAGCAAACCGACCAACAACGCGAGAATCGAGGTCTTCATGAGTCAGTTCAGATGCAGGGTCTCACCAGAGTTTCGAAGCGAAATTCGATCCAAAAAACGGTGGATTCCACGTGTTCACACTTGCGAATTGGACGGAGAGAAAATGAACCTATTCACCGATCGCTGCAATTCGGATTTCATCGATCGAATTCCCGGAAACAACCTTTGTTTGAGAAGCTCTCGGAGGTTGTCTCAAAAAAACTTTCAAAAAGAGATTGCAGCAAGTGTTGTGATTCTTAAGCTCTGCGCTCCGTTTCGTCTTCGAAAGAGACGATCGGAACTGTGCTCGGCCGATAACCAAGTTGCTCCAGGCAGCTGGGAGTGATGGCAGAGTCCGTGAGGGTGACCGCCCCGCGTTTATTTAACCTTTGTCGTGAAAACATTTAGACCGCTTACGCCGTCCTCTCGGTACGTGACTGTGGAGGATTTCTCGGACATCACGAAATCGCGTCCAGAGAAGTCGCTTGTCTATACCAAGAAGGGGACGGGTGGCCGCAACAATTACGGACGAGTGACCGTTCGTGCCCGCGGCGGTGGGCACAAGCGCAAGATTCGTTGTGTGGATTTTCGGCGTAAGAAAGTTGGGATAGAGGCTAAGGTGATCGCTGTTGAGTACGATCCCAATCGCACTGCGCGTCTGGCTTTGATTGAGTACTCAGATGGCGAGCGGGCCTACATTCTATGCCCTGATGGGCTCAAGGTTGGTGACGTCGTGATGAGTGGACCGGCTGCGACTCCGACCGTGGGTAATGCGCTTCCGTTGGCGAATATTCCAGTGGGCTTGGCTATTCATAACCTCGAGCTCACCCCGGGACGTGGGGCCCAGATGGTTCGGTCGGCAGGCTCGGCCGCGACACTGATGTCGCGGGATTCTGGTTACGCTCAGATTCGATTGCCGTCGGGGGAAATCCGAAGGGTGCATGAGCTCTGCTTCGCCACGATTGGCCAAGTTGGTAATGCACAGTGGGAAAATGTCGTGCTCGGAAAAGCTGGGCGCGCGCGCCACTTGGGTATTCGACCCATGTCACGGGGTATGGTGCGAAATCCTGTCGACCATCCAAACGGCGGTGGTCAGGGCAAGTCCAAGGGTGGTGGTGGTCGGCAGCATTTGACTTCGCCGTGGGGTCTACTTGCGAAGGGATATCGGACCCGGAACAAACGTAAACTTTCCAACCGGTTTATTCTGGTCCGTCGTGACGGCCGACCGATGAAACTCAAGTAACCTATGGGTCGTTCTCTAAAGAAGGGGCCGTACGTCGAGCCCAGTTTGCAGCGCAAGGTCGACAAGTCCAAAGGTGTTAAATCAAAAGCGCCTATTAAGACTTGGTCTCGCCGTACAACGATCACGCCCGATTTCGTTGGGCTGACGTTCAACGTCCACAACGGAAAGGTGTTCAACCCCGTTTTTGTGACCGAAAACATGGTTGGGCACAAACTGGGTGAGTTTAGCTTCACCCGCACCTTCAAGAAACACGGCGCCCACACGGCAAAGGCCGAAGCCAAATAGAAGCCCATGCAAGTTCAGGCAATCACCAAAAATTTCCGCATGTCGGCGCAAAAAATGCGCGAGGTTGTGCGGCAAGTGCAGGGGCTACCCGCCGAAGAGGCGTTGGCAGTTCTCCAGTTCGTGTCCCGCAAGTCTGCTCGCGTCGTCGCAAAGACGTTGAAGTCGGCAATTGCGAATGCGGAAAACAACCACGGTCTCAAGGCGCAAAATTTGGTTGTCAGCCGGGCGGCGGCCGAGACCGCTGGAAGCCTCAGGAGATTCACGCCGAAAGCTCGAGGGTCGGCCGGACCAATCCTCAAGCGCTCCTGCCACATCAAAATCATCCTGACGGAGAAGCTATAATATGGGCCAAAAAACCAACCCTATCGGTTTGCGCATTCCTTTGAATCGGGAGTGGCGGTCGAAATGGTATGCCAACAAGAAAGATTTTGGAGGACTGCTTCAGGAGGATCGGATCATTCGAGATACTCTGAAACGAAAGTTGGACTCTGCGGCAGTACCTAAGATTCAGATTGAACGTGCTGCCAACCGCTGCCGAGTCACAATCTACACTGCGCGTCCTGGGGTGGTGATCGGTCGAAAGGGTGCTGAGATCGATAAGCTCAAAGAGGAGCTCTCAAAACTGACCGGGAAGGATGTCTACGTTGACATACAAGAGGTCAAACAGGCTGAGACTGATGCCCAATTGGTCGCCGAAAGTGTAGCCATGCAGTTGGAACGACGCATTAGCTTCCGTCGAGCAATGAAGAAGGCGATTCAGATTGCGATGGAATTTGGAGTCGAGGGAATCAAGATCCGTTGTTCAGGGCGTCTGGGGGGGGCTGAGTTGTCCCGTGTTGAAACTTACCATCAGGGCCGGGTTCCACTCCATACTCTTCGCGCAAACATTGATTTTGGCTTCGCCGAGGCTCATACGATGTACGGGAAACTTGGTGTCAAGTGCTGGATCTGCAAAGGCGAGGTCAAGCGCTCCGACTTGAAGGCGGCTCCGGTTTCCCCAGCGGTTGCTGGAGCCCGGCAAGACGCGGTGGTGCTTAACAAATAATCATTTCGAGGAGATTGAGATATGGCCTTGATGCCAGCACGGGTTAAATACCGAAAAATGCACCGCGGTAGCCGGCGAGGGTTAGCCTCGCGAGGCAACAGCGTTGCTTTCGGGGAATATGGGCTCCAGTCGCTTGAGCGCTGCTGGATGGACACGAAGCAGATAGAGGCGGCACGTGTTGCCATTACGCGTTTCATGAAGCGTCGCGGGAAGGTTTGGATTCGGATTTTCCCCGACAAGAGCTTCACCAAAAAACCTCTTGAAGTACGAATGGGAACAGGGAAGGGCGGGGTGGAGTCATGGGTTGCCGTTATTCGACCCGCCAACATTCTGTTCGAAGTCGACGGAGTACCTGAAAGTGTGGCACGAGAAGCAATGCGTCTTGCCGCCAACAAGTTACCAATTTCCACAAAGTTCATTGTCCGCCACAAGCTGACGTAACCGGAGCATCCATGGCCAAGACGTCATACAGCACGATTAAAGATCTCACTGTTCAAGAATTGGGAGCTAAGGGGCGCGAGCTCCGCCAAGAACTTTTTCATCTCCGAATTCAACAGGCGACCGCCCGTCTGGAGAAATCCCACCGCATGCGTCAGCTGCGGAAAGAGATTGCCCATTGCGAGACACGTCTCTCTGAGATTCGAAACAACTCCCAGCCCAAAAACGCTTGAATAATATGGGTGAGCAAACTCTGGCCCGTGGCCACCGGAAAGAACGCGTCGGCGAGGTTGTCTCCGACAAGATGTCCAAGACCATCGTAGTTAGGGTCGAAAGACGCTTCCGTCACACCGGTTTCAAAAAGGTGGTGACAGAATACAACAAGCTGTATGCTCATGACGAGCAGGAGGTTGCTGGAATCGGCGACCTCGTCCGAATCCAAGAGACCCGGCCTTTGTCCAGGTCTAAGCGATGGCGTCTTGTCGAGATCCTTAATCCGGACGGGAGCGTCAAAACTGCGGTTTAGGCCGCAATTTCCAGAGATTTAATATGTTGCAGATTCGATCCAGTCTCGACGTTGCCGACAACACCGGCGCCAAGGTTGCTTGGGCGATCGGTGTTATCGGGAAGAATCAACGATACGCCCGAGTGGGGGATGTTATTAAGGTTCACATCAAGGAGGCTGCTCCGGATGGAACGGTGAAGAAGGGTGAAGTGCAGAACGCTGTAATAGTTCGCACTCGGCAGCCTATCCGAAGGGCGGATGGATCGTACCTTCGCTTCGATCGAAACGCCGTCGTCATTATCGATAAGGAGAATAACCCGCGAGGGACTCGTATTTTCGGGCCCGTTGCACGCGAGTTGCGCGATAAAAAGTTCATGAAGATCATTTCCCTCGCTCCTGAGGTGATCTGAACCGCCAGCCATGAGTCTCAAAGTCAAAACTAGTTTTCACGTTCGCCGCGGCGATGAAGTCGTCGTAATTGCCGGTTCCGCCAAGGGCCGACGTGGCAAGATCAAAGAGGTTATGACGAAGCGGTCTGCTGTCGTCCTCGAAGGCACTGATGAACGCTCTCGAGACAACGACGAGAAGCGTCGTTTGGTCAAGCCTGTGATGAACTATATGCGAAAGTCCCAGCAAAATCCCCAGGGGGGACGTCTTTGGCTTGAGGGGCCGATTCATGTTTCCAACGTGATGAAAGTAAGCGATTTCGAACGCCGCAAGGCCAAGCAAGGCCCGAAACGTTGAGACGTTGAACCTTTATGAAACCCCGTCTTTACAGCAAGTATGTCGAGGAAGTGATTCCCGCCCTCAAGACCAAACGTGGATACACGAATCCACATCAGGTTCCCCGAATTGAAAAAATTGTGGTCAACATGGGTGTGAGGTCCGACTCAGAAAAGGGATCATTAGAAGAGGCCGTTCGAGAGTTGGGCATGATCACGGGCCGAAAGCCAATCGTTACCAAGGCAAAGAAGAGCATTGCCAATTTTAAGCTTCGTCAGGGTCAAAATGTTGGCTGTAAGGTGACTCTTCGTCGGGAGGTAATGTATGAGTTTCTTGACCGTCTTGTCACTTCAGCCCTTCCGCGTATTCGCGACTTTCGCGGAATTTCTCCGCGAAAGTTTGACGGACGTGGGACCTACTCTATTGGGCTACCGGACCAGACAATTTTTCCTGAGATCGAATTGGACAAAATAAAACGCCAGCAGGGCATGGACATTACGATCGTCACAAGCGCAAACACTGATGAAGAGGCTTATGATCTTTTGAAGTTCATGGGCATGCCGTTCTCGAAGTAAATCAATTAAAAGACGTAAGTTATGGCCAAGAAAAGCTGGCTTGAGCGAAACAATCGAAAAGCTGCCACGGTGAAGAAGTTCGCCGTTTTGCGGGCTGAACTTAAGGCAAAAGGGGATTACGTTGGACTGGCGAAATTGCCGCGCAATGCCAGTCCGGTGCGAGTGGTCAATCGATGTCGGTTTAGCGGGCGTCGCCACGCTTTCATTCGAAAGTATGGAATTTCTCGCCTGACTTTTCGCGAGGCTGCTTTGAATGGTCTGATTCCGGGAGTAACGAAAGCCAGTTGGTAACCCTTCACATGCACGATCCAATTTCCGACCTGTTGACCCGCATTCGAAATGCCGGCCAAGCTCAACATTCCGATGTCACGATCCCACATTCCCGGTTGAAGGAAGCGATTTCCCGCGTTTTAAAGGAAGAGGGTTACATCTCGGACGTGAAAGTTGAGGGGGACAAGATCAAGTCGATCAAGGTCTCTCTCCGTTACCAGAATAGGAGAAGTGTGATCACAGGGATCAAACAAATTAGTACTCCAGGATTGAGACGTTATGTTGGCGCTGGCGACGTCCCTCGGGTGCTTGGTGGTATGGGGGTTGCCGTCCTGTCTACACCGAAGGGTGTACTTACGGGAGTGGAGGCGCGGAAACAGAACGTTGGTGGTGAGTTGATTTGCTACGTTTGGTAATCTGAGGAAATCTAAGTTATGTCCCGTATTGGAAAAGCCCCGGTATCCATCCCGGCTAAAGTCAAGGTGGCAGTCGATGGCAACCGGATCGCAGCCGAGGGACCTAAAGGGAAACTCGAATTGAGTCTCCCCCGAAATACGTCCGCCCTCGTTGAGGGCGGCAACATTCGGGTGACGCGGGTGGGAGACAGCTCAGAATCTCGAGCAATGCATGGGTTGGCTCGAGCCTTGATTAACAATATGGTCCACGGAGTCACCTCTGGCTTCTCTAAAAAGCTAGAGATTCAAGGTGTGGGATTCAAGGCTGCCGTTCAGGGCAAGGTTGTAAATCTGGCGTTGGGCTACAGTCATCCGATCCTCTACCCTATCCCCGACGGGATTAAGGTAACCATTGAAGAGAATACTAAGTTAACAATTGAAGGTAGCGATAAGGAATTGGTGGGTCGGGTGGCTGCGGAGATTCGAAGTTACTATCCTCCTGAACCCTATAAGGGCAAGGGGGTGCGATATTCCGGAGAGAAGGTTGTTCGCAAGGAAGGCAAGACCGTCCAATAACTGGGTCTGACTTAAACGTTTTAATTTGCTGGTTGCATGAAACCTCAGGAGAAAAGCCGTCGTTTGCAGCTCCGTCATTGGAGATTGCGCAAGAAGGTTGTCGGAACTGCCGCTCGCCCTCGGATGAGCGTAAAGTTTACCGGCGCCCACATTTATGTTCAGTTTGTCGACGACTCCGCGGGTCGTACCCTGGCTGCAGCTGGAACGCGCGACAAAGTCGCGTCCAAGGAGGTACGCGGAGCAAATGCGCAGAATGCAGTTGCTACCGGGAAGCGTGCTGCTGAGGCTGCAAAAGCGGCCGGTATTGATGCGGTAGTGTTTGATCGTGGCGGGGCTCGTTACCACGGGAAGGTAAAGGCGCTGGCAGATGCGGCGCGCGAAGCGGGTCTAAAATTTTAAATCGTTCCGGAGGAAATAATTGTGGCTGATGACAATAAAGAAGTTGTAGTGCCCAGCGGTCCAGCGGCACAGGCGGCACCCCAAAGGTCCGAGAGGTCGGACCGGGGACGTGGTGGTGATCATCGTGGGGATCGCGGACCGCGAGGGCGCCGTCGGACTCAGGAGAACGATGGAGATCGTGACAATGGGTTTGTTGAAAAAACCATTTTCATCAATCGCTCCGCTAAAGTTGTGAAAGGCGGGCGACGATTCAGCTTCAGCGCGCTCGTGGTGGTTGGTGATAAGCAGGGACGTGTCGGTTTGGGCCTGGGTAAGGGTAACGAGGTTAGCGACGCGATTCGCAAAGGTGGCGAGAATGCGAAATCACACCTTCTGGCAGTGGCACTTAAGGACAAGACCATCCCGCATGAGGTGTTGGCCGAATTTGATGGAGCGCGTGTTCTCTTGCGTCCAGCTAGTCCGGGCACTGGGTTGATTTGCGGAAAGACGGTACGCGCGGTTGTGGAATCGGCAGGGGTGCGCGATCTACTTTCTAAGTCTCTCGGTTCGAAGAACCCTGCCAATGTTGCAAAAGCGACTCTGGACGCCCTTCTCCAGCTACGACGAAGGGAAGAAATCTTGAAATCACGCGGGCTCGAAACGCGTTTGTCACCAGCCGTCTAATCTTATGCGACTTCATTCATTAAAACCCCGACCGGGATCCAAGCATCGGCGAAAGCGACTAGGATCTGGTGAGTCAAGTGGCCATGGAAAGACATCGGGACGCGGTGGAAAAGGACAATCGGCTCGCTCGGGTAGTTCCATTCGGATCGGTTTCGAGGGCGGCCAAATGCCCCTTATCCGGCGGTTGCCCAAACGCGGGTTCAATAATAAACGATTCAAAACGAAGTATGCGCCGGTAAATCTTGGCGACTTGAATCAGTTTGCTGAGGGTTCTGTTGTGGACGTTGACGTAATTCGCTGTGCAGGCCTAGCGAATGGGAGTTCGGACGGCATAAAGATTCTCGCAACGGGAGAATTGACTCGGAAATTGACTGTCAAAGCGGCGGCCTTTAGCTCGGCGGCGAAGGCGGCGATTGAGAAGTTGGGCGGAACCGCAGAAATGGTACCCTGACTTCGCAAAATCCCATGTTGAGCCAGCTGTTCAAGACCTTTTCGAACTGCCTGAAAATCCCGGAACTCCGTTCCCGGATCATTTTCACCGCTATTGTTCTTGTCGTCGCCCGATTGGTAGCGATGACTCCGGTTCCAGGGTTGAACGGAGCTGAGTTGGCGGCCTATTTCCAGAGACTCGCTGAACAAAATAGTGCGGGTAATTCGGTCGTTGCACTTTACAGTCTATTTACCGGAGGTGCGATTGAGAGGTGTGCTGTTGGAGCACTTGGGATCATGCCCTATATAAGTGCAACGATCATCATTCAACTCTTGTCTGCGGTTGTACCAGGCCTCAACAAGTTAGTTCGGGAAGAAGGTGGTCGGGCCAAAATTATTGCTTATGGCCGATATTTAACTGTCCTTCTTTGCCTTGGACAAGGCTTTGTGATGGCTCTCGGTTGGCAGAATCCCGAAGCAACCTTCCCCGGGTTTACGGGGAAGTTGGTGATGATTGAAAATCCGTGGGTCTACCGAATTCAGACAACAATCATCCTAACTACGGGAACGTTACTGCTAATGTGGCTTGGTGAACAAATTACCGAACGTGGGGTAGGTAATGGAGTGTCACTGATCATTATGGTGGGAATTCTTGCTAGGCTTCCCATCGCGGTGAAGGACCTCTGGTTTAAGTTCTTCCCGCCGGCGGGCATGGCTGTCCAAGGGAGTAATTGGGCCTATGGGGTGTTCTTGCTGATCCTGTTGGTGGCCGTGGTTGCCGGAGTGGTGATGATCACTCAGGGGCAGAGAAAGATTCCGGTTCAGTATGCCCAAAGAGCGGTAGGCAGAAAGGTCTATTCGGGGGGCACCTCATACATTCCGCTAAAGGTCAATTACACCGGTGTTATGCCTGTGATATTCGCCCAAGCGATTTTAATGTTGCCTGGGATGTTGTTTCAAAAGCTGGGGCAGATGTACAACCTAGAGATATTTCTTACGCTCGGCACCCTATTCAGCTACTCGAGTTGGTTTTACTTCGCGGCTGAGGCTCTGATGATCCTCTTTTTCTCATATTTTTGGGTGGCAACTCAATTTAATGAGCTGCAAGTGGCTGACGATTTGAAGAAGTATGGAGGCTACATTCCTGGAGTGCGTCCTGGCCAGGCGACGGCGGACGCTCTACATCGGACTATGAACCGTATCACCTTCGCTGGGGGTATATTCCTAGTTGTCATCGCATTGATTCCTACGTTGATGACTAGGTTTCTCAAATTAGACTACTCGATCACCCAGTTCTTCGGCGGTACTTCGATGTTGATAACCGTCGGAGTCCTCCTCGATACGATGCGGCAAATGGAGTCATTTCTACTGATGCGCCACTACGATGGCTTCCTCAAAAAAGGACGCGTTCGGGGACGTGGCTGATTTTTAGGTGGTTGTTCTTTGTAAAATCAATTTAAGTCTGGGTACGTTGCGCCCCGCGCAAAGTGAATTCTGACTGGCGAATGGGAAACTGAATGTCGGGTCCTAGATGCAAATCGCCAGAAGAGATCGCCTTGATTAGGAAGGCGGGGGAAATTGCAGCCAGAGTTCTGCGCGAAGCGTCTGTCCAGGTTATACCTGGAATGACTACTCGTTCGCTCGACAGGTTGGTGGGTGAATTGATTCTAGGGATGGGAGGAGCAAGTGCTTTTCTAGGGTACCGAGATTTTCCTGCCAATTGTTGCATATCGGTTAACGAAGGCGTTGTCCATGGCATCGGTAATGAACGACGTCTCCAGTTTGGAGACATCGTGAAACTAGACGTCGGTGTCCGCTACAAGGGCTATGTTGGGGACGTTGCCATGACTCTTGCAGTCGGTGGTTGCTCCCCCCTTTCCCAGAAGCTAATGGATGTAACGGTAGCAGCGCTATATAAAGGGATTGCGCAGGCGACGGCAGGAAATCGAATTACCGATATCTCTCGCGCAATCCAACGCCATGTGGAGTCGAATCAGTTTAGTGTGGTTCGAGAGTTTGTTGGACACGGAGTCGGTCAGTCCGTGCACGAGGAGCCGCAGATACCCAACTATATCGATGATCGACATTCGGGGCGATTGAAGCCTGGATGGACGATTGCCATCGAGCCTATGGTCAATGTTGGGGGAGCCGCAGTGGAAATCCTTGCTGATCAATGGACGGTGGTGACAAGGGACCGCCAACTTTCGGCCCATTTTGAGCACACGGTGCTCATTACCGATGGGCCGGCTGAAATTTTAACAAGAGATGGAATGACTCCGCTTTACTGAGTGGGTCGTTTTGAGTAGAGTTGCAACCTTTTCGAAAATGAAAGTTCGAGCGTCAGTGAAAAAGCTTTGCGAAAACTGCAAGATGGTTCGGCGTAAAGGCGTCATTCGCGTGATTTGCTCAAATCCACGCCATAAGCAGCGACAAGGCTAAAAAATTAAGCACAGGTATGCCACGTATCCTAGGTGTAGACATTCCGGGCGAGAAGCGAATCGATATCGCGCTTCGCTATATTTATGGACTCGGACCAGCGAATTCGGTTGACGTGTTGGCACGGGCCAATGTGGACCGAGCGGTTCGTGCCAAAGACCTTAACGAACAACAGCTCTCCCAGATCGTCAACGCCATTCAAGAGGGTAAGTACGTAATTGAGGGTGACTTACGTCGTGAGTTGGGTATCAATCTGAAACGTCTTCAAGCGATCAAATCTTATCGCGGACAACGTCACTTGAGGAGTCTACCGGTGCGCGGGCAGCGGACACAGACCAATTCGCGAACCCGCAAGGGCCCGCGGAAAACTGTTGGTGTCCAGCGGAACCCGAACGCCAAGACTGGGGTTCACTAATTTTACTGCACCAAGCATATGGCTGAAGAAACGAAACCTAAGAAGCCGGCTAAAGCCGAAGGCGCCGGCGAGACCTCCTCGAAGAAGGTAACTTCGGAGGCAGCGGCTGGAGCGCCGCCCGCTGCTGCTGCTGCCGCCCCGACTGCTGCTGAATTGTTGGGAGAGGAGCTTAAGCCTGCGAAGATCATCAGGGCGAAGGGAGCGAAGAATATTCCGTTTGGGATCGCGAATATCGTTGCGACTTTCAATAATACCGTCGTGACAATTACAGACGCCCAAGGTAACTCGATTGGCTGGAGTACTGCGGGTCGCGTGGGCTTTAAGGGTTCGCGCAAGAGCACCGCATTCGCTGCCCAACAGGCAGCGCAGGATGCTGCTCGCCAAGCGATGGCCCATGGTCTCCGGGAGGTGGAGGTTCGGGTTAACGGTCCGGGTTCGGGACGTGAGTCTGCGATTCGGGCTCTACAAGCGGTCGGCTTGGATATCACAGCAATTAAGGATATTACGCCCATCCCTCACAACGGTTGCCGGCCCCGCAAGAAGCGCCGAGTTTAGTTTCAATTTCGATTACACGCACCATGGCTCGTTATACCGGACCCCGTACTCGCGTCAGCCGCCGTTTTGGCGTGCCCATTTTCGGAGCTTCTAAGTATTTGGAGCGACGAAACTATCCTCCTGGCGTACATGGCCCCAAATCGCGGCGAAAGTTCAGCGATTATGCCGTGGGCTTAATGGAGAAACAGAAGCTCCGGTATTTCTACGGACTTCAGGAACGCCAGTTCCGCAATGTCTACGAGAAGGCCTTGCGTATGCGCGGTGTTACTGGCGAGAAGATGCTTCAACTGTTGGAGTGTCGTTTGGATAGCATCGTTTTTCATGCAGGTTTTGGAATCACCCGTCCCCAAGCTCGGCAGTTGATCAGTCATGGTCACGTTAGGGTTAATGGGCGGAAGGTGAGTGTGCCGAGCTTTTTGGTCAAAGTGAATGACCTTGTTGAGGTTAAGGACCATAATGTTAGTAAGCAGTTGGCGAATAAAAGCTTGGAAGGCTCCACCTCGCGGGTAGTCCCTGATTGGCTATCCTTGGATCGTGATCATCTCAAGGCAAAGCTTCTGCGGATTCCGAGCCGTGACGAAATCAATCCGGTCGCCAACGAGCAGGCGATTGTCGAATTTTACTCCCGATAAACTATTTGTTCCGGAGGTGACGGAACCTTAACTGCAATTATATGGGGTCGTCCTGATGGGAGTAACTTGGTCGGGAAACCCAGATTAAAATTGCGATAAATACACAATATGCCAGTTCGCTTAGGTCGTTTTGAATTGCCCAAACGCCTCGTCAAGGACGAGGCGATATCTACTGATGTCTATGCCCGCTTTGTAGCCGAGCCGTTTGAGACCGGATACGGGCATACGATTGGAAATTCCCTTAGACGGGTACTCCTTAGCTCACTTGAGGGCGCCGCTATCACTTCGTTGAAGATCGATGGCGCGATGCATGAGTTCACTACCGTTGAAGGAGTTGTCGAGGACGTCACGGACATCGTCCTGAACCTTAAGAAGGTAAAGTTTAGGAGCCACAATCGCGAGCCTCAGACTCTCCTTCTTTCGGTAAACAAGGAAGGCGCTGTTACCGCCGGAGACATCCAACTCAATCAAGGGATTGAGGTCGTGAACCCTAGTCAGCACATCTGCACGCTTGATCGCAAAAAGAAATTTGAGATGGAGTTGGAGGTGAAGGTGGGTCGCGGTTTTTGTCCTGGTGACGAGAACAAGAAAGTAGACCAAGCTATCGGAGTGATCGCTATCGACTCCTTATTTTCTCCCGTGGCGCGGGTGCGATACAATGTCGAGCAGGCACGTGTCGGTCAGAAGACCGATTATGACAAATTGGTCCTCGATATTTGGACGGACGGACGATTGTCTCCGGATGATGCTTTGACTCAGGCTTCGGCGATTCTGCAACATCATTTGGATGTTTTTGTTGGTTACGATAAGAACGCCATCGAGTTCGAAGAGGAGCAAAAGCCGGTGGACGATGAGAAGGCGAAGCTCAAGAAGCTGCTGAATATGTCCGTCAACGAGATTGAGCTGAGCGTCCGTGCCGCGAACTGCCTTAACAACGCCAACATTACCACGGTGGGTCAGTTGGCCCTGAAGACTGAACAAGAAATGCTGAAGTACCGTAACTTCGGTAAGAAGTCCTTGAATGAAATCAAGGAGAAGCTTTCGGCGCTGGGCCTTGCGCTCGGCATGAACATTGATCCCACTCTGCTGGCTGACGTTCCTCCTGCAGAGCCTCGAAACATCTAACGCTCACTGCCCATGCGTCATCTTAAGCGGACCAACAAGCTCGGCCGCAAGAGCGACCATCGTAACGCGATGCTCGCCAACCTCGTCTGCAGCCTCATTATGCATCAGCGAGTCACCACAACCCTGTCTAAGGCCAAGGCTGCCCGATCAGTTGCCGAGAAGTTGGTGACTTTGGGCAAGAATGCTCAGGCCGCTCTGGTGGTTGCTGCCGCCACTTCTGACGAAAAGGTGAAAGCAGCTGCGGTTGCGAAAAGCGTCCATTATCGCCGTTTGGCGGCAGCCCGTTTGCGACAGCAGCCCAGGAGTCATTTTCCTGGAACGCCCAAGGTGAAAGGCAAGGTTGTACGCGAAAAGTGGCGTGCGCAGAGTGATGTCGTCCATCTTCTATGTGATCGGATTGCGCCGGTTTTCAAAGATCGCGCCGGTGGTTACACCCGGATCGTAAAACTTGGACAACGGCAAGGCGATGCGGCTCAGACTGCGATCTTGGAATGGGTTGAGACGCCTATGTCTGAGACTTCATCAGTCGCCGCTGCTGGCGAGACCAAGTAGATGGTTCTTCCCCGGTAAACACAAAGGCCCGTGCTTCCTGCGCGGGCCTTTTGCTTTTGGGTTTGGATCACTGACAACTAGATCCCAAGAGCCCAATCTTGGAATTCAGGACTTAGAATGTCCGACGGGACGAGGACGAGCGATTGGTGGTCCACAGAAGAGAGATGGACCGGAGGGAGCAGGATACGGGGAGACTAGTCGAGGTCACCTACACGCGCCATGCGGTAGACATCGGCAATCTTCTTGTCATCGGCCCGGATTCGTTTCGCCAGAGTTTTGGCGAGTTCGAAGAGGAGGGGTATTGCGAGATCAGGTTGTTCGGCGCAGAGCTTTTCGAACCGCCCTGCTGAAATCCGAAGTAAGGTGGAAGGGTTGTTCGAAACGATGTCGGCAGAACGAGGTCCACCATCGAACAAGCTCATTTCGCCGAATATATCCCCAGGGCCAAACCGAGCGAGCTCCGTCTCCTTGCCGCCAGCAATTATGCGGGCTCGAACTTCACCATCCAGCACGGCATACATAGCGTCGCCTGGTGTCCCCTGTTGTACCAAAACCTTGTACGGTTCGACCCGGACCACTTCCATGATCTGCACAAAGCGTCCAAGCTTTTGATCGTTCATCGCCGCCAGAGCCTTTACCCGACGGAGCATGCCCGGCCGAAGCCCGGCAACGAGTGGAGTGGGCTCTCCGATTGACGAGGGAGCCTTGATTTCGGCTCTGCCGGCAAAGGCGTCTTTCAGTTCCGACAGATCCCCCGCTTTGCTCCAGAGGTCTTGGGCGGTGATGTGCACCCAAGTGCCGGCGACAACACGTTCTTCCTGGACCCACTGAACCAAGGTGGAGAGCGGTACCGGACCGTACACCACATCGTCAGCGGCCCAGATCTTGAATTCGGGAGCTGCGGGAGAATCGGACATGACCCCCGAATCAAAACGTCCACTGAGAGGTTTGGGGAGAGAAATCTGTATGGTTTGTCGCGAAGTCGGGGTTCGGCTCCAGTTCGGCCGAGGATTGACCCCAAAGCGCACTGGAAACAGGGTGCGTGAATGATCGGGAGAGTGTTGACGTTGTTGACGGCTTTGTTTGCTTGGGCAATGGGATCCTGCGAGGGAGACGTGGTAGAACTGGCGCCAGTGGCAGATACCACTCTCTTTGAAATGAATCCTGATACCAATTTTGGGGCGGAAGATCAGCTGATTGTGGGGTCAGTGGCCCGCAATGCTCCCCAGCATCGGGCCCGGCTGTTGTTGCGCTTTGATCTTTCGGCCGTGCCGCCTGGTTCCGTGGTGACGAACGTCAATTTGGATTTGACGGTTCTGAAAGAAAACAGTGGAGAGCCCCCGGCGGCGATGGAGGTTCGCCCCATGATGGTCACTTGGCGGGAGGGAGATCGCACGGGAATGCAAGGAGCAAGCGCGTTACCAGGACAATCGACTTGGAATTCGCGGGCCCATTTGCAAGTCGCGTGGTCAGTCCCAGGAGGGCAAGCAGGCTCTGAGTTTGGCTCGGTTTCAAGTTCCGTTGTGAGCTTGGACGGGGTGGGCAGTTACCGCTTTCCCGAGACTCCCGCGCTCATCGGAGAGGTTCAGTCTTGGGTTGATTTTCCCGCCACCAACTTTGGATGGGTTATCATGGGGATGGACGAATCAATCGTCGCTAGTGCTCGGCGAGTCGCGTCCCGCGAGAGTGTAGTGGGCCGCCCGCGTTTGACAGTGGGGTATACCCGCGTAGCGGCACCGCTTGTCAGATTCGATTCGATTCAGGCCGCCAGTTCTGGTTTGGAACTACGCTTCCGGGCGGTGGCGGGAAATGTTTACTCGGTCTGGTTTCGGGACGATTTGAGGCAGCCCTCGTGGCAAACTTTGACCAATGTCAGCAGTAAGCTTTTGGACACAGAGGTGCTCGTCCGGGATTCAGTTGGGGTAGGAGCCCGATTCTACCAACTTGCGATCATCGGCCAGGTGGATTGAAGGAATCATCGTTCCTGGACTGTATTTGTCTGAGTTGGATGGGCATCCTAGGGGGCATGTTGTGGCCGGACTGGAGGTTGGTGTTCCCGCTGGGATTGGTGCTGGGAGCCCTACTAGGATGGTTCTTGCGTTCGGCACGTCGATGGGCGGACGTTCGATTGGAGGAGGAATTGCGGAATCAGCTTCGGACCCTCGAAGGGGAATTGGCACGAAGTCGCAAAGGTGAGTCGGAGGCAATGACTGCAAAGGCTCAGGCCGATGCGCGTCAGGCCGCCCTCGAGCGTGAGGTTCAGCTTCAATCTGAGGAGTTGAAAACGTGGGGCCGACAAATGGATTCCCAACGTTCCGAACTCAGGGATCTCACTGGGTCTTTGGCCCGTGCAAAGGCGGAGACGGAGGCAGGCCGCCAACTCCTGGAAGAACAGCGAAAGGTTCATGCGGCGAATGAATTGCAGCTCCGCGAACGCCAGGAATCGGCTTTAGCGGAGCTAAAACGTTCCCATGAACAGGCCCTGGAAGCTTTGCGTGTTCAGTTTAAGGCGTTGGCCGCTGATGCGTTGGCGGCCAACAGTCCGGAGTTCCTCCGCCTAGCCAATGAAACGCTGTCCCGATTTCGGGCCGAATCAGACGGCGAGTCCGCGCAACGACAAGCAGGGTTAGTGGCGTTAGTCAAACCGCTGGAGGAGCAGTTGCGGCAGTACCAGCAGCGGTTGCAGCAATCCGAAGCCCAGCAGCAGGCAGCTCTGGGCCAGGTTCGCCAATACCTTGAATCCTTGGCCGCACAGAGTCAGACGCTCTCAGGTGAAACTCAACGCCTGAGGGTTGTTCTCAGTTCCGGCCAAGCCCGGGGTCGTTGGGGAGAAGAAACCCTAAGACGGGTTGTGGAGGCAGCTCAATTGAGCGCGCACTGCGACTTCACGGAACAAGTCAGAGTTGGGGATGCGAAACCCGATTTGGTGGTGCACCTGCCGGGGAATCGCATAATTCTGGTCGATTCCAAGGTGCCGGATCTCGATTTTCTGGATGCATTGGCGACAGCGGATGATGCCAAGCGGTCGGCAGCCTTGGTGGCCCATGCGCGCAAGTTGCGGGAGACAATTCGTCAGTTGGCCGATCGCGACTATCCCCGGCAGTTTGCGCAAGCGCTTGACTACGTGGTGTTGTTTCTTCCGGCGGAGTCCTTGTTTAGTGCGGCCTTAGAGGGGGACCGCGACCTTATTGTTTGGGCGGCTCAACATCGGGTTTTGCTGACTACCCCTGCGTCTCTGATTGCGTTGTTGCGGAGTGTTGCGGTCAGTTGGCAGCAGCAGGAACAGTCGGTGAATGCACGACAGATAGGCGAAGCGGCCAGGCAGCTTTTCGAGCGTGTGGTCAAGTTTACCGATCATTTTGAAGCGATCCGTGATGGATTGAATCGGGCCAATCGGGCTTACGACGCTGCGGTAGGCAGTTACGAGCGGAGTGTGCGACCCAGCGGCGAACGGTTGCAGAAGCTAGGAGGACTCGGCTCCGAACGAGAGCTTCCGCCGGTGGCTCCGCTGGAATCGGCGCTCCGACTGCCTCCCCGGGAGGGGACGGGATCCGCGGACACGCCTGCGAAAAACCAAACACCGACCGTGGGCGAAGGGCCCCTGGTCGGTGTGGTGCAAAAGTCGTTCGAGCTTTAGCCCGGATATCGCACACTCTTTCTGCTGCGGTTGGCTGCAAGCCCGTCTGGCGGCGTTGGCCTCGCAATCCCCGCCGGACAGTATGTCCTCATACAGCCCGGTTCGGAATCACTTCGGCCGCCTTGCCAGACGGGCTTTCGCGGCGCCTCGCGACGAAAGCCTGTGAAATCCGGGCTAGGCCCAAACCAGCGGATCAGCCGAGTTTGGCGAGAGCCGCCTTAATCGCTTCGAAATTCGGGAGGTCCTTGGGAGTCGGGGTCTGTTCCGCGTATTGGATCGTCCCAGACTTGTCGATGACGAAGGCGGCGCGGGCAGAAGTGTCCCCGATGCCAGCCAAGTTGGGGAACAGAACGTCATAGGCTTTGGTGACGGTTTTGTTCAGGTCGCTGGCCAAACGGATTCCGATCTTGTGGTGGTTGGCCCAGTCTTCTTGAGCGAACGGACTGTCGACGCTGATGCCGATGACATCGGCGTTCATGGATCCGTACTGGCTGAGACCTGCCGTCACGTCGCACAATTCCTGGGTGCAGACGCCGGTAAACGCGAGCGGGAAGAATAGAATGACTGTGTTCTTCTGACCCAAGTTCTCGGACAGCTTCACGTCCACCAGTCCGGTGGCGGTCTTCTGTTTGAGGGTGAAGTCAGGAGCTTTGGAACCAACTGCTAGAGGCATGGGATTTTGGTGTAGTGTTGTGTTGAACGAGAGATCGAGAATTAGGGGCGAGCCTCGCGGGTGTCAAAGCGGGATCCCCGGATGCGGCGGAAAAAATTACCTAAAGAGCCGCCAGAACTTCGGCAGCGTGCTCCTCTGGCTTGACCTTGGGCCAGATCTGTTTGATTCGGCCGTCCGGTCCGATCAGAAAGGTGACGCGGTGGATGCCTTGGTATTTCCGTCCCATAAACACCTTTTCACCCCAGACTCCGTAGGCGTTTACGACCTTCTTCTCTTCATCGGCGAGCAGCGGGAAGGGGAGTTTGAACTTTTCAGTGAACTTTTGATGGGACTTCACCGAGTCGACGCTCACGCCCCAAACGACGGCTCCCTTTTTCTTGAAGTCAGCAAAAAGGTCCCGGAAAGCACAGGCTTCCCTGGTGCATCCCGGCGTGTCGTCTTTCGGATAGAAGTAAAGGATGACCGGTTTTCCCTTTTGCTCGCTTAGTTTGACGGTTGAACCGTCAGTGGTGAGGGCGGAGATGGGAGGGGCGGCATCGCCGACCTTGAGGGCTAGTTCGATGTCCTTGGCCATGACCGGGAAGGCTAGCCCGGTCTGAATCTGACGCAACTCACCCGCCCAAAAGCAAAACGGCCGGGACGAACCACGTCCCGGCCGTTTTGTAATGGTAAGCCTTACTTCAGCACAGCCTGATGGAACTCAAACCAATCGTCCAGGTTGTTGAGATTGATGGCATCCGGCAGGACGCCTCCGTCATCGGGTAGCCCATTGGCTGCCAGGATATTCTTGCGGACTTCGTCGGCATGGATGTAGCCGGCGATCGAAACGTTCAGTTTGTGAATGTTGCCCTTCGTGAGATTTACCCCGGGCTGCTGTTTGATCCAGGCCTCGAACTGCGGATAGGTGGGCTTTTGCTCGGTCACGAAGGCCTTGACCGCTTCGGGTTTCAAGCCGAGGGCGCCGATGACCATCATGTCATAGCCTTGACCGATTCCTGGGTAACCTGGAGCCAGCTTGCCGCGGGCTTCGAGGGAAACCTTCTGCCAGAGGCGGGGCAAGTGGAGGATGCCGAGGGGGCCGGCGACGCCGGAGCTAATTAAAGGGACGTAGGTGTCACTCATGGTGTGAACTGCTGTGTTTCTTGGAATCGGTTTCAGACTAGGGAAATGCGGGGAAAGGGCAACGCTTTTGCGCGGGCAGAAGGCTCTGGGAAGATCAGATCCGGACCTTGAATTCCTCGCCGGCTTGAACACTGCAGACGAAGGCGGCGAGGAGGCGGGGAATCTTTTCCAGGTCGGCCAAAGAAATCACCTCGACTGGCGAATGCATGTAGCGGTTGGGAAGGCTCACGAGGGCGCTGGGGATGCCGCCACGGGTCCAGAAAATCACATCGGTGTCGGTGCCGCTGGTGGCACTCATGGCTTCATGCTGCAGGGGAATCCCCTCCTGATTCGCACATTGTTCCAGTCGGGCGACCAATTCGGAGTGGTTGCAACCACCGTGGGTAAGCGTAGGGCCTTCGCCAAGTTTAATGTCTCCATGCTGACGTTTGTCGACCGTAGGAATGTCTGTGGCGTGGGTGACATCGATCACAATCGCCACATCTGGTTGGAGCGAATAGGCGATCTGGCGGGCGCCTAGCAGTCCAACTTCTTCCTGGATGTTGGACACGGCGCAAACTTCGGCCGCGAACTTGAGTTTCTGCGCCTGGAGTAGCCGCAGAGTCTCGGCGACGGCCCACGTGCCAATTCGATTGTCGAAGGCTCGCGCCACGGCCAAGTCGCCCCGCAGTCGTTCGAACCGATCCGACAGCGTGATCGGGTCTCCAATTCGCACTAGTTCCAACGCAGCCGCGCGGGAGGTCACGCCAATATCCAAAAAGAGATCGTGGATCTTGGGTTCCTCCTTTTTGTCGTCTCCTTTGGTCAGGTGGGGCGCTACCGAGCCAAACACCCCGGGAACAGGGCCTGATTTCGCGTGAATCACGGCCCGCTGGGCGCGGGTGATTCCCGGATTGATCCCGCCGGCCCGCCGGACGTGAATGAAACCTTCTTCGGTGATGTAGTTCACCGTCATGGCAATCTCATCAGCATGGGCTGCCAGCATGATTCGAGGGCTTCCGCCTGAATTGGCAACGGCGACGCAGTTGCCGTAGGCGTCACTTCGGGTGCTGTCGGCAAAGTTGGAAACGTAGTCCAGCCACACACGTTGACCGCGGGTTTCGTGCCCGGTCGGGCTGGGTGTATTGACGAGGTTTTCGAGGAAGAGAAGTGATTCGGCTCGCACAGGATCAGACCCTACCGTTCGAGAATCGGCCAGCAAGTGATCTACGGTCGACTTTGGGAAACCAGAATTGCTACGCCGATTCCAAGAGGATGTTGGTGTAGATGCGGGCTTCGCCGGTTCGAATCAGTCCCAAGGCGCCTGGAATGCGTTTCTTGAATTCGAGGTGGGGTTCGAGTTGGAGCGGAACCGGGCCCAAGGCCTGCCGAAACTCATTAATGACGGCGTCACTGTTTTTCTGAGTAAATTCCTCAGCCATCCACGCTTGACCGGCCTTCCAGTGGTCCAGGATGGCGGCCACAACCTGCGGGGCGGTGGGAATTCCATACACCAGGGATAGATCGACGGTCTCCACGCCGGGCCAGGACGGGAACATGGAGTCGGCGATTACCAGCGTATTGGTGTGTCGGACCCGGGCCAACAAGGAAAGGAGGTGCGGGTTGAGAATTCCGGACTGGAGCATGGAGATGCAGTTAGGTTGAACGTGCCGACGCCCCGCGGGCAAGCCGGGAGGAACGGGATGCTGGACATCTCTCATCAACTTTTGCAGCGTGCGCCAGAGTTCCCCAAGGATTGCCCTTTCCCGACATGGCCTGCTTACTCGTTGCTGCCGTTTCGAATGAATCTCACGCCGTGGATGCGGTGGGGCGCCTGCTGCTCTTTGTCTCTGTTTCGCGGGCGACGGATGGGCAGCCTGTGACGGGCTTGGGCTTGGATAATTTTCGCATCTCGTCTTCGGTTGGAAGTGTGCTGGACCCCACATTGGCGGTTGTTTCCGAGGTCGAATGGGAGCCCGGAACGGGTGAACCTTCGGGGTGTTACCGGCTATCCATTGATCGGGGACGGTCAGATCTCGGCTCGTCCGGAGCAGATCCGGCTTGGATTCCAGGTGAGTCTTACGCCTTCGGTGTCCAAGTGCGTGTTTTTGAAACCCACACCTTGGATGGGCAACTGGTGGAGGTCCCGGTCGACTTCGGTCAGACGGTAGTGCAGTTGATCAGTCTGGGCACCTAGGCGATGCGATCATGAGCCCATGGGTATTTGGCGGAGACGCGGAAATCGCGGACTCCATCTTCGGTGGCTGGAGGTGTTCCCAAGGTGGACGGATTGAAGGACGCGCCCGCTTCCCGGAGAATGACTGGCAAAAGAGGGTGGCCGTAGCTGATCCCTGGAAACAGCAGTTCGCTACGATTCACGTCGAGAACCCGGGTTTGCTTCAGTTCGACGATGACCCGGCGCAACAGGCTCAAGTCATCCACCTGCTCCCGGATGAAGCGGGAGACTTCTGCGGGTGTGGAGCCTGTGAACGTAACCGGGGGGCGCATTGCCATGGACGGATGTTTTGGAGTCGGATGGCAAAGTTCCAAGAGCAAATGCGGATCAGTGATCCGGTAGACGGAGAGGGGAAACTTGAACCTAAGGTTGACACCGGTCGGGGGGGCTCGAGAACATCTGCGTCGAAGTGAAGGAAGTCAGCAAAGCCAACTGCCCAGCAGCCACCCAATCCGTCAACGGGCGCAGGGTGGGCTTTGTGAGCTTGAACTGTTGGCGAAGTCCCATGGCGGTCGTTCGAAACTAGAGATCATCGTCCTCCATCAAGTTTCGAACCTCCCGCCGAGCTGGCCGCCGGCGGTTTTTTTGTACCCGCCGTCTTCCTACCGACCGACTTTCAATCCGGCGAATCCCCCGTTACTTTTTCCAAACATGCTGCTGGTCATCGATAACTACGATTCCTTCACCTTCAATCTCGTCCAGTACCTGGGCGAGATGGGGGTGGAACTGCAGGTCCATCGAAATGACAAACTCTCGGTGGAGCAGGCTCTCGCGCTGGCACCGGAGCGGGTGCTGATTTCCCCGGGACCTTGCTCGCCGCGGGAGGCCGGACTCTCCAATCAGATCATTCGGGCATTTGCTGATCGGCGGGTGCCAATTCTGGGGGTGTGTCTCGGGCACCAGTGTATTGCCCATACGTTTGGCGCGCAGGTGGTGGTGAATCACCGGATGATGCATGGGAAGACCTCTCCGATTTTTCACAACAACGAGGACCTGTTCGCCGGGATGCCCAATCCGTTTCTCGCCACGCGGTATCATTCCCTGGTGGCGAAGAGGGACACCCTCCCGCCGGAACTGGAAGTGACCGCTTGGACGGCCGAGGATGAGGTCATGGGCCTGCGGCACCGCCATCTGCCGATCTGGGGCGTGCAGTTTCATCCCGAGAGTATTCTCACCGAAAATGGCCGGCTTATTCTCGCCAACTTCCTCAAACTCCAGCCCAAGGAGGGAAGAGGCTGAAGCTTCTCCGGTTCGAAACCGGTTGTTGCTTGGCGAAAAGTGGCCAGTTTCCTCCGTTTCGCCACAATTGACTCTTCCTAGAAGTCCCGGTTCCCACTTAACTCGAGTGTGCCTGACCTAACGTCCATAGGAGAGCGTCCGTTCGCTGGAGTCGCGGCTTCGGGTGGTGTGGCGCACGGCAAGATACTTCGCGTCGGGACCGGGCATCCCGAAGTTCACCGCCGGGAGATTGAGCCTTCGGAGGTCGAGGAGGAGTTGTCCCAGTTGCGGGCGGCATTGGTCGAGACCCGCCAACAAATTCGCGAGATTCAGAAACGGGTTTCAAGTGCCCTGGGCGCCAAGGAGGCTGCGATCTTTGATGCCCACGTGCTGGTTTTGGAGGATCCCACGCTGATCGAGGAAGTGACCCGCGCCATTCGTGATGAACATCATTGCGCGGAGTATGCCGTTCAGGCAGTTGCTCACCGGTTCTCGGCGGCCTTGGAGGGACTTCAGGATCCCTATTTGAGCGAACGTGCGGCTGATGTCCGGGATGTGACGCAGCGGTTGATTGTGACGTTGGTGGGTGGGCCGTCCTGCGATCTGGCTCAACTGACCGAACCAGTGATCTTGGTGGCTCCGGATTTAACGCCCAGCGCCACGGCCTTGCTTGATCGGACAAAAGTACTGGGGTTTGCCACCGATTCAGGCGGCCTGACCAGCCACACGGCGATCATGGCCCGCAAGCTGCGAATCCCAGCCGTCGTCGGCTTGGGTGATGTGTCGCGTCGGGTGCATACCGGGGAGCATGCCTTGCTCGACGGCCATGGGGGACAGCTGATCGTCAATCCCACGGATGGAACGTTGTTTCGGTTCGGCCAAATTCGGGAGCGGCGGGCCGCCTTGGAAGTTCGGCTGAAGGATTTGCGAGACCAGCCGGCTGTCACCTTTGACGGATCCCGGCTCATCTTGGCGGCGAACATTGATGAACCTGCGGAGACGGCCACCGTCCGGGACTCGGGTGCGGAGGGGGTGGGACTGTTTCGGACTGAGTTTCTGTTCCTCAAATCATCGGATGCTCCCGACGAAGAACAGCAATATGCCGCCTATCGAACCGTTGCCGAGAATCTCGCTCCGGCTCCAGTGGTGATCAGAACGCTGGATTTGGGCGGAGACAAGCTTCCGGGCGGAGTCCCGGTTTCGGAGCAGAATCCCTTTCTTGGTTGGCGAGCCATCCGCATCTGTCTGAGCGAACCGGAACTGTTTCGCCCTCAGTTGCGGGCCATTCTGCGGGCTAGCGCCCATGGCAACGTGAAGCTGATGTATCCGATGATCTCATCGGTGGACGAGTTGTTGGCGGCCAATGAACAGCTCAACCGATGCCGGGAGGAGCTTCAGCGGGCAGGGGTGGCCTTCAATCCGAAGATGGAAGTGGGAATGATGGTGGAAGTGCCATCGGCGGCGCTGATTGCTCATGAACTGGCTGCCCATGTTGATTTCTTCAGCCTCGGAACCAACGACCTGACTCAATACACTCTGGCGGTGGATCGGCTGAATCAGCGGGTGGCCGCGTTGCACACCCCGACTCATCCGGCGGTGGTGCGTCTGATTCGAATGACAGTTGAAGCGGCGCGCACGCACGGTCGTTGGGTGGGTGTGTGTGGCGAAACAGCGGGGGATCCGGCGGTGATTCCCCTGTTGGTGGGACTGGGGGTGGATGAGTTGAGCGCCACTCCATCGCTGATTCCGGCGGCGAAGTTTTTGCTCCGTCGGCTGAAGCGCAGTGAGGCCACGGCCATGGCGGAGCAAGCATTGCGCTGTCCCAAGGCCAGCGACGTGTTGGAGCTTTCGCGCAGTTTGGCCAGTGCCGTTGCCCCGGAGTTGTTCGGCGGGAGTTGAGCCATTTGGTCTTCCCTGAGGTGGTGTTCCGGAATTGGAGCCTCAGGGTTTTGTAATCCCTTCGTGGAATTCCATTGGCCGGATGCGCACGGGTTTGATAGCCACGAACCGTTCCGAAGTTCTGCGATCTTCCGGACCAACTCCGGTGAAGAACGTGTCGTGGATCCCAAGAGCGAGTTTCATATCCAAGCCAACTCTCAGCCGTGCAATTCCTCGTCCTGTTTCTGTTGTTCCTGGTCCTGGTCGCCGCCGGTGTCCTCTCGGTCTTCTGCGTCCGGAAGATTCCGCCGGGACGCGCTGGGGTCACCACCGGTTGGGGCGGCCTAAAGGTCTCCTTCGACTGGATGCTCCGCCTGCCGATCGTCCAGAATTACCACATTGTCGATATCTCGGTGAAAAAGCTCGAGATCCAGCGCAAGGGTAAGGACGGGTTGGTCTGCAAAGACAACATCCGCGCGGACATCGTGGTGGCCTTCTACATTCGGGTGGAGGCAACCGAGGAAAGCGTCCGCAAGGTCGCCCAAATGCTCGGACCCGAGCGGGTCTCCGATCAGGAACAGCTGAGAGAGCTGTTCGAAGCCAAATTTTCCGAGGCGCTCAAGACGGCCGGTAAGCAAATGGAGTTCCACGAACTCTTCACGGAACGCATCAAGTTCCGGGACCAGATTCAGGGCACCATCGGCAAAGACCTCGACGGGTTCCTTCTGCAAGACGTGGCGATCGACTACCTCGAACAGACACCGCTGGATCAACACGACCCCAACAACGTTCTGGATGCCGAGGGTATCAAAAAGATCACAGAGATCACCCAGCGAGAACGGGTCAGCGCCAATGAATTTTCGCAGCGGGCTTCGGTGCAAATGGAGAAGGAGAACGCCGACGCCGATATCGCCAAGCGCGAACAGAAGCGGCGGAACGAAGAGGATACGGCCAAGCAATCCCGCGCCATTACCGAAGTGAAGGCCAATGAGGAAGCCGAGGCCCGCAAGGTGATCGAGATGCGCCGTCAGGAGGTTGAGGCCAAACGCTTGGAAGCGGAGGAGGCCATCCGATTGCGGACGGAGGACATGAACCGCGCCGTTCAGGAGCGGGAGTTCACGGTCAAGAAAGAGAAGGAGCGGCTCGAGCAGGAAGCCACTCAAGAGGGCGAAGAAGCCCGGGTTCGGCGCGAGCGAACGGTCTCGCTCGCCGAGATGGACAAGGAAGTGAAGGTTGCCGAAGCCGCTGTGGAAGTGGAGCGGCGGCGGGCCGTGGTGGTGGCGGAGCAAAAGGCGGTCGTTCAACAGTCCGAGGAAAAGCTCAACATCGAGGCCCGCATGACGGCGGAACGGGTCAAGGAAGTGACCTTGATCGAGGCCGAAATGAACGCGAAGAAGGATCAGGTGGTGAAGGTGGTCGCTTCTGAGGCGCAGAAGGATTCCGAACGCAATCTGGCCGAGGCTGACAAGATCCGATTGGTCATGGCTGCGGAGGCCTCTCGTGAGGTTGCTCTGCGCGAAGCCGAGCGGATTCAGACACTGGCGGACGCGGAGTCCAAAGCGTCCGAGAAGCGTCGCCACGCTTCAGAACAGGATGCCGAAGGTCTCGCGGCCAAGGAAGCTGCGCGGGGCTTGGGCGAAGCCAAGGTCATCACGGCCAAGGCCAATGCCCGCAAGGCCGACGCCGCCGCGCTGCGGGAGATCGGTTTGGCCGAAGCGCAGGTTACCAAAGCGAAGGGCGATGTGCAGGCGGAAGTAACCCAAAGCCAGGCGGAGGCCGAAGCCGAGGGCACCAAGGATCGCGAGATGGCCCTCGCTACAGGAATCGAAGCCAAGGGACTCGCCGAAGCCAAGGCGATTGAGGAGAAGGCGAAGGCCATGAAACTCCTGCACGAAGCCGGTCAGCAACACGAGGAGTTCCGGCTGCGATTGGCCAAGGAACGCGATGTCGAACTCGCCTCCATTCAGGTCGAGAGGGACATCGCCCAAGCTCATTCCCAAGTGGTGAGCGAAGCTTTGCGCTCGGCGAAGATCGATATCGTCGGCGGCGAGAATGACTTCTTCGAGAAGGTTGTCCGGGCGGTCGGGACCGGGAAATCGGTGGACCGCGTGGTGCAAAACAGCCGCACGCTCACGGACATCAAGGAAACCTTCTTCAATGGAGATCCGGAACGGTTCAAATCTCAGATGCGCCAATGGATCGCCGACTTCGGAGTAAAGTCCGAGGATTTGAAGAATCTGACGGTGGCCGCCCTGCTGACCCGCCTGTTGGCGCAAAACACAGACGGAGGGATGAAATCACTCCTGCAGGCGGCCTTGGGCGCCGCGCGGGAGCGGGGTCTGGCCGAGGCTCCGGCGACGTCCGTCCTCTCGCCGTCTTGAATCTGATCGGGTCCGGGAGGGTTCGTCTTCGACGAGCCCTCCCGCTCCGTGCCCCTTCCTGAAATGGCTGAATCCGCCCCTGCCGTCCCGACTTCGGGTGCCGCCGCCTCCCCGGCATTGCCGGTCGGTGGGGCAGTTCCCCAAGCCTTGGGCAACGCTACCTACGAAATCATCCGGCAACGGCTCCGCAAGCAGGCTGACTCCCTACGCGAGCGAATGAGTCTGTTGGATGCCCGTCGGCAGGAAGTCTTCGGCAAGGTGGAGTTCAAGATCCTCCAAGCCGACCGGATCACCACCGCCCACAACTGCATCCCCCGCGACATGGTTCAGTTGGGCCGGGGCCGATTCCTCTTCGGCTTCAATGTTCATTTCGGGCTCAAGAAGGAAATGGAACTGGGGGACGTCTTTGCGGTTTATCATCGCGACGACGCCACCGGCGGTTTTAAGGAAGTGGGGCTGGAACCGCTGCAGGATCGCCAGTTTCTCACCGACTTCAAACGGCTCTACAACGTCTATCAGAAGGCGTCTTTCGCGAAATTCTCCCTGCTCGGTAACACGCTGTTCATGGTGTTCCAGATTGGCGCGGGACCCGGTGACATCTCGGTTTTCAAGTGGGAGTTCAATGGTGGTCAATTGCGCTTCCTCGACGGACGGAGCGAAAGCGAATATCGCCGCATCGCGTTCCCCCCGCAGTTTGAGTTCCGTTGGCAGACTCCGGATCGCGAGTCGTTTCGGTATGGCGATCATCCCCACGTCTCCATCGAAGATCGCGTCTTTGTGGAGTGCATCGGCGGGGATCTGACCGTCAAGGTGGAGGACAATACGGCGACGGGTGAGGGCCTGTATTCCGAGCCGGTGGACGACAAATTTCAGAAGGTCGACGACGCCGAGATTGCCTACGCCTCCATTGACCATCTGATCCTGCTGAAGATTCGTCCCTACAAGGAGACGGTCGCCCGCTACTTCATCTACAACGAGAAGCAGCAATCCATCGTTCGAGTTGATTCGCTGGGCCAATCATGCGCCCTGTTGCCCCAGGATCACGGGCTGATTTTTCCGTCGGGATACTACCTGGCGACAGGCGGGTTGAAGGAGTTCGAAACCCGCGCGCAGAACCTCACGCTGGAGCGGGTCATTCATGCGCCCAATGGCGAGGACTCGCTTTTTGTATTCTACGAGGCAGCCACCGGTGACTACGTGCTCATGCCGTATCGTCTGATTGCCCAACGCGTGGAGGAACGGATCACCTGTCACGGGTTTTCCCTGTTCGCGGATGGTCACCTCCTTCTGTTCCGGGCCGAAGCCGAAGCGCAGAAACATCACCAAGTTCAGCTTCGGCAGACGCCCTTCCATCAGGCGGGCTTTGAGCCACCCGGACAGCCCGACGCGTTCCTTTACCGCGTGGGAAACAAGGAAGTCGTTCGTTGCCTCGCGGAGATCAACGAAGTGCTGACCTTGGTGGAACGGGACAATCCGTACGCGGAGTTGTACGTGGATCTGGTCAAGCGCTGCGGTGCGATGCTGGACACCTATCCGTGGTTGAAGAGCGATGACGGGTTTCAGTTGGACTCCGCACTCCACGAAGTGCAGGCCGCCGCCGATCAGGCCGTCGATGAGTTTGACAAGGTTCGCCGGTTGCAGCGCGAAGCCGTGCAGCGGGTGGCGGATGTTCGCAAACGCACCGAGGAACGCTTCAACCTCATTCGGCGGGCGAGTTTTCGGGTGCTCGACGACTACGTGCAGAGTCTGACGGCACTGCGCCAGTTGCGGGGCGAGCTAATCACCCTCAAGGAGGTTCGCTACGTCGACGGGGCGCAAATCGCGACCCTGGAACAGTCGGTCGCGGTGCAGTCCGATGAATTGTCGCGCAACTGCGTGAAATTCCTGGTCCAGCCTTCTTCGCTGGATCCCCAGCGAAAACTCGCGCAGGAACAGCTCGCCGCGGTGGACAAGGTCACCAAGGTGGCGGAAGGGCGGAAGATTGAGAAGGCGGTGGCGGAGGCGGGCGCTGGACTGGAACTGCTGATTGAAATCGTCAACAGCCTTAAGATCGAGGATGCGACCGAGGCGACGAGGATCATTGACGGCATCACTGCGATCTACTCCACGCTGAACCAGGTCAAAGCCGCCTTACGCAATCGGCTTCAGTCCCTGAGTGCGGCGGAAGGCACGGCCCAGTTCAACTCGCAGATGAAGCTGCTGGGCCAATCGGCGGCGAGTTATCTGGATCTGTGCACCACCCCAGCCAAGTGCGACGAGTACTTGAACCGTCTTACGGTCCAGCTGGAGGAGATGGAGGGGGCGTTTGCCGACTTTGAGGAGTTTGCCGTTCAGCTCGCAGAGAAGCGCACTTCGCTGTACGAGGCGTTTGAGCAGCGCAAGATCAGCTTGGTGGAACAGCGCAACCGCCGGGCGGCGGCGCAGATGGCGGCGGCGGAGCGCATCCTGAAGGTCATTCAGAACCGGCTGGCGGGTTTCAAGACCATCGAGGAGATCAACTCCTACATGGCGGCCGACCTGATGATCGGCAAGGTGCGCGAGACGATTGCCCAGCTGCTGGAGGTCGAAGATTCCGTCAAAGCGGACGACTTGCAGGGTCGGCTGAAGGGCTTGCACCAGGAGGCTGTTCGGCAGCTCAAGGATCGCCAGGAGTTGTTCCAGGGCGGAGACCGGGTCATCAAACTCGGGAAGCATCGGTTCAACATCAACACCCAGCCGTTGGATCTGACGGTGGTTCAGCGGGACGGTCGCCAGTTCGTGCATCTAACCAGCACGAAGTACTTCGACGAGATCACCGAGGAAGCTCTGCTGGCGACGCGCGCCGTGTGGGACCTGGAAGTGGTGTCGGAGACGCGGGAAGTCTACCGGGCGGAGTATCTGGCCTTTCGGATGTTGGAACAGGGCGAGGCCGGCGGACTGATGCTGGCAGGAAAACGTCTGACTCTGGCGGACGTGGCCGCCTTGGGAGAACCGGAACGACTGGCGCTGATTGAAGAGTTCATGGCGGCGCGGTACCAGGATGGCTATGCCAAGGGTATCCATGATTTCGATGGAGCCCGGATTGTTCACACCCTGCTGACGACTCATCTGGCCCTTGGTCGAGCTCGGTTCTCGCCCGAGGCGCGGGCGTGTGCCGTGGTGTTCTGGCATCGGTTCCTCGCGGCTGACACCCGTGAGCTCTGGTCGAAAAAGCTCAAGGGCTTTGCCGAACGGAACCGGATTTTTCCGGGTGACCCGGTCCAGCCCGACTATCTGCGGGCGCTGACGGACTTCTTTGGGCAGTTGGCGCGCGATACGGGTTTGTTTCCCGCCAGTCTGGCACCGCTTGCCGGTGAATATTTGTTTCACGAGGTCACCTCGGGGGAGACGTTTGTGATCAGTCAGGAGGCGTCCCGTTTAACAGCGGCGTTTGAGCATCACCTGGTGGGCAAAGGCCGGGAAGAGCTCTTCGCCAACGCCCGAAAATCGTTGGCGGGTCATCCCGGCAGCGAATTGGAATTGGTCCGGGATTGGGTTCGGGGATTCTGGCTCGAACGATCCGAGCCAACGCGGTTTTTGGAAGAAGTGGTGGCGCTGGTCTATTGCGGGGGAGACTTCAGCCGGACCGTGTCCACCGCGGAGTCAGCAAGTCGTTTGGAGGGGCTGAGAGGCAATCACAGTCTCGTTCAGGGCGGCGTCTACACATTCGATTACTTCTCCTTTCAAGACCGGTTGCGCCGGCATGTTCGGGAGACGGTGCCGCAGTTTGAGAGCTACCAACGAACTAAGCAGCAGATTCTCGAAGGCGAACGAAAGAAGCTGAGGCTCGATGAGTTTCGGCCCCGGGTGTTGTCCTCCTTTGTCCGGAACCAACTGGTGGATCAGATTTACCTGCCGTTGGTGGGCGACAATCTAGCAAAGCAGCTCGGAGCGGCGGGTGATCAGAAGCGCACCGATCTGATGGGGTTGTTGCTACTCATTTCGCCGCCAGGCTATGGCAAGACCACGCTTCTTGAGTATCTCGCAGCCCGCTTGGGAATCGTGTTCGTAAAGGTCAACGGACCCGCGCTGGGGCATCAGGTGACGTCTCTGGATCCCGAGGAGGCTCCCAATGCCGCCGCTCGCGAGGAGGTCGAGAAGCTGAACCTCGCGTTGGAGATGGGTGACAACGTCATGCTCTGCGTGGATGACATCCAGCATTGCTCGCCGGAGTTCCTGCAGAAGTTCATCTCGCTCTGCGACGCCCAGCGCAAGATCGAGGGCGTTTGGCGGGGCCGTTCGCGAACCTACGATTTGCGGGGACGCAAGGTGGTGGTGGTGATGGCCGGCAATCCCTACACCGAAAGCGGTCAGAAATTCAAAATCCCGGACATGTTGGCCAACCGCGCCGACACCTACAATCTGGGCGACATCATTGGCGGCAGCGCGGAGTACTTTAAGGCCAGCTACCTGGAGAATGCTGTCACCTCCAACGCCGCTCTGGCTCCGCTGGCCAACCGCAGCCAGAAGGATGTCCAAGCGTTCATTCGTATGGCGACCCTGGGCCAACGGGATGGCGGAACCTTCGAAGGCAGCTATTCGTCGCAGGAAGTGGCGGAGGTGTTGTCGGTGCTGACGAAGCTGGTCGCAGTTCGGGAGATCGTGTTGAAGGTGAATCTCGAATACATCCACTCGGCGGCTCAGGCGGATGAGTTTCGCACGGAACCACCGTTCCGATTGCAGGGCTCCTACCGCAATATGAACCGGCTTGCGGAAAAGGTGGTTCCGGTCATGAACGATCAGGAGGTGGCGGATCTCGTGATGGACCACTACCGGGGCGAATCCCAAACGCTCACCACCGGAGCAGAGGCGAATCTACTGAAGTTCAAGGAACTCGTCGGGCGTCTGTCCCCGGACGAGGCAGCCCGCTGGGAGGAGATCAAGCGAACCTTCCGCCGAAATCAGTTGGTCCGCGGCGGGGATCAGAACGATCCGGTGAGTCGCGTCGTAGCCCAGTTGTCGGGCTTCCAAGCGGGCTTGGAATCGATTCAGCAGACTTTGGCGGCCCAGTTGGCTCGGCCCTCCACACCGGCGGTGGACCTCGCGCCGTTGGGGCAGGGTCTCGAGGCGATTCAGGCGGCCCTGACGCGACTGGGGTCCGGATCGTTCACGTCTCCGGCCGTCTCGGTGGACCTTGCGCCGGTGACTCAGGTGCTTGAGTCAATGCGGGGTGCGCTGGTGGAACGCGGGAACCGGACGGAACCCTCCCATCCCAAGGAAGGGCCGGTATCCGAAGTGGCCACCCGACTCTCCGAGGGATTCCAACAGCTGCGCGAGGATCTGAGTCGGGCCATTACCGCCGTGCATTCCGGCACAATGGCGGATCGGGTGACTAGTGTGATGCACGAACTGGAAATGATTCACAGCACGCTGGCGACCTTGAAGGACATCGCCTCCCGACAGCGGGATCATGTGCGGAATGTGGAACAATTGCTGACGGCCCGGGCCAAAGCGGGCACGGTGGAGATCGAGTTGACCCAGGAGATGCTCGTGAATGAACGAGCCTTCCTCGACCGCTTCCACCAAGCACTCTCGGCGGTGGAGCCGGCCGCGCCACCGACCATACCTCCGCCCACGCCCGCTCCTAAACCTCCTCAGTAACTAAAACTTTACCCTCGGAACTCCCATGAAAGAAATGATCGATCGCATCCAAAATCTGGGTCGCAAGGCGGCCGAGTTGAAGCACGCGGTCGCCAGCGCTCCCGGGCATGTCGCCGACCTCCGCCAATCAGTGGCTCTCACCGCCGGGCAATTGCAGCAGTTGCGCACGGATGTGCAGGTTAACGTGGCGGGGTTGCGAGCGACCGACGGAGCCAAGGTCGTCGGGGTGCTGAAGGAGTTGGTCGGCGAGACGGCGGCCATTCGGGCAGCCGGTTATGTTTTGGGCGGGGTTGAATTGGAGGTGGATCCCGTTTCGCGGGTGTTTCTGCTGCTCGACAAGGTGGAG
Organism: Verrucomicrobiota bacterium; assembly: GCA_017309115.1. Classification (GTDB taxonomy): domain Bacteria; phylum Verrucomicrobiota; class Verrucomicrobiia; order Limisphaerales; family UBA9464; genus UBA9464. The sequence goes on from JAFLEF010000011.1 coordinate 135,619, forward strand.
GACGTTTCCGGGCCGCAATTGCAGGCGCTGCTGGCAGCGCAAGCGACGCATCCGGCGGTGCATGGACTGATTACGGCCCTGGTTCAGGCAGAAGAGTTGTCGGATGGACTGGTGTTGCCGGGCCTGAGCTATCAGCGAGTCCGGGTGGAAGTTGGTCCGGTGCCAACCTTGCGGTTGTGCTGGCAGGCGACCGGTTCCGCGTCTCCACCGAGCGCGATGGCGGCAACGGCAGCCACCTCGAAGTCGATGTCCGCCTCTAGTTCCACGTCGCCGGCCCTTCCCTCCATGTTTGGCGAAGGCTCGTTCTTCGAGCGTCGGCCGGCCGTCGTGTCCACTCCGGCGTCGGTGCGGGCAGCTCCGGATTGCCCGGCACCTGCACCATCGCCTGCCGTAACGCCGGTGGAGACATCCCGAGCGAGTGCGTTGGATCGATTCAAGAAGATGCCGGATCTGGGTCGGCGTACGCCCTGACAAACCGTGGGTAGTAGCAGAGATTCTCTCTCGGCGACCGTTGAACCCAGAGGACCTGAATTCCGATTCCAGTAGGTCTCGATGGAGGAAGTCCCGTTGCCTTTTGGGCCCGGTTCGGGCAGGGGAATTGGTGTGGAAACTCCCCTGATTCGATCTGCCGTGGAGGCCGACCTATCCGATTTGGGCTCCAGCTTGTGCCGCGCGTTTATTGAGGATCCCATGATGCAGTTCATCTTTGGGGAACTCGCACACAGGCCGGAGGCGCTGGAATGGTTCATGACGGCTGGAGCGCGGTATGGCTTGCTCTGGGGTCGGGTGCTGACGACCGCGGCGCCCGCTCGGGGTGCTTCAGTCTGGTTGGCTCCGGGCGAGGGGGAAATGATTCCGGAACGGTTGGCGGCGGCGGGCTTCGATCAGGCACCGGAACGGATGGGAATGGAGTCGTTCGAGCGGTTCATGGCGGTGATGGAGCATTTCCAAGGATTGCATGGTCGAATCGCCCCCGAGCCGCACTGGTACCTGATGATTCTGGGGGTGGATCCGGAATGTCAGCGGCAGGGTCTGGGGGGATTGCTTCTGGAACCGGTGTTGCGTGAGGCGCGGGAGGCCGGCCTCGCCGTATATCTGGAGACTTCCCGGGAAGAGAATGTTGCGTTCTATGAGCGCCACGGGTTTCGAATGGAGGAAGCTTCGGTGACGCCCGGAGGCCTCCGGGTTTGGGCGATGCTCCGACCGCCGCATCTCCCGGTCGGTGCCGTTTGAATCCCGTGCGTACGTCCCCTTGCGGCGGTCCTGAATGTCCGCTCCCTTTCGTCGTGTTGCGCCGTTTGCTCTCCGCGTTGGTGGTCCTCGCCAGTTCGTTTCTGGCGGGCGCGGCGGAATTGCGAGGGCTCTGGGTCGATGCGTTCAATCCCGGATTCAAGTCGGCGGCGGAGATCACGCAATTGGTGCGAGATGCCCGGGCGGGTGGCTTTAACGCGGTGTTCGTGCAGGTGCGGAGGCGGGGCGATGCCTTTTATGAGTCCTCCCTCGAACCCCGCGCTAGCGAGCTACCCGTCGGATTCGATCCCCTGGCGGAATTGCTGCGTCAGGCCCACGAAACCTCAGCAGGCCAGCGGCGTCTGGAAGTTCACGCCTGGATTGTGGCGTTCAACATCTGGAATCGGGAGAACACCCTGCCGCCGCAGACGAATCATCCGTACCGGCTGCATCCGGACTGGCTGACCCAAAACAATACCGGCAATCGCTGGGACGGTGCCAACTACGCCTTTGATCCAGGCCATCCGGAGGTTCAAGACCACACCCTGGCGGTCGTGGCGGATTTGGTTAGCCGCTACGAACTCGATGGACTGCACCTCGACTACATTCGTTACGCCGGAATCGAGTGGGGGTTCAATCCCATCAGTGTGGCCCGTTTTCAACGGATCTACGGTCGGACGATTCGGCCGGCGCCGGGAGATTTCGCGTGGCTGCAGTTCCGGCGCGACCAGGTGACTGGTATCGTTCGGCGGATTTATCTGACCGCGACCGAACTCCGACCCGCGCTCAAGGTGTCCGCCGCCACCATCACCTTTGCTCCGGGGATCAGCGAGACCTCTGCCTGGACCACGTCGGCGGCGTACACCAGCGTGCTGCAGGATTGGCGGGCGTGGATGGAGGAGGGGATTCTCGATCTAAACGTGCCCATGGCCTACTTCCGGCAATCGCAGTGGGCGAGTGCTTGGACGAAATGGAGCCAGTTCGCCAAGGACCATCGGTATGGTCGCCACTTGGCTTTGGGGGCGGGCGTGTATCTGAATCCGCTAGAGAGCAGCTTGGAGCAATTGCGGTCCACCCGACTGCCGACTGCCCGATCGGAAGGAGCGGAAGGTCAGGTCCTATACTCTTACTACGCGCCCACGAGTGACGGAATGTCCCGACCGGCGTTTCTCGCCGCGTTGACAACGGGATTGGCCGGCGATCTTCAGCCCCCGCTGTATGGAGAGACGGCCGAACCGCCGTCGATGCCTTGGAAGGAATTCCCCGAACGCGGCCACTTCCTGGGGCGGGCTCTGGATTTTCAAGGGTTGCCGTTGGACGGTCTCCGGATTCGCATGACCGGTCCGAAGTCCCGCACGCTTTTGGTGGACGCCAACGGCTGGTTCGGCGGCGTCGAACTGGATCCTGGAGAATACTTCCTCGCCGCCACCAATGCGGCGATCCGGTATCTCGGCGCAGTGGTGGTTGGACCCGGACAAGTGCAGCGTCCGGTCTTGTGGCCGGCGGAAGCCGATACCGATCTCGACGGAATCTCCAACGAATGGGAACTGATCTGGGAAACCGATCCCGCCGATCCGGAGTCGGTCCCGCAAGTCCAGGGCCACGCCGCGGCCAATGGCACGCTCACGCTGAGTTGGCTGCCAGTCTCCTCCCGGCGGAGCTATCGGGTGGAGGTGCTGAGTGAGCTTGATTCTGAAGACTGGCAAGCGCTGCCGGTCACGATCCCATCAGGAATGGGAGAGCTCACCGGAATACCGCTGGAAGGTTCCGCCCGCTATTTCCGGGTGCAACCGCGGGTGCAGCCCTGAGCCGGAACCAAGCGGACGAACCGCGAATGGACGCGAATGAACGCCAGTCGGGAATGGGTGGAGGTTGAACAAGCCAGTGGCTACGGCTGAAGTCTGCAAACGGCGGAGGTGAACCGCAGATTATTTAGCGCAGATTTGACGCAGATTCTTTTCGACAGAGAGAACCTCCTCACACGGCTTGGTAGCGGGTGATTTCTTCCTCCAGGCGCAGCAGATTTTCGCGGGTGTAGGCGGCGTAATCGAACTCCTTGGCCGGGTAGTGTTCGCTGACCATTCCCCACAAGGTTTCCCGGAGCAGGGAAACCACCCGCATGGCGCGGTAGGCACGGAGCAGGGAGTCGTCGACCGAACCTTCGAAATAGGACTCCAAGAGGGAAGTCTCCTGGGCGTCGGTGAAACCATTGTTGGTCGCCAGATTCGCAAGGTCGAAGAGCGGAGTGCTGAACCCGGCGTAATCCCAGTCGATCAACCAGAGTCGCTGACCGTCATCCAGCAGGTTGCCGGCGAGCAGATCATTGTGTCCAAACGCCAGCGGCGCGCGGGTGAGGTGTCGTTCCAATTCCTTGTTGAGGTTCAGAAACGAGTCGAGTCGATGAGCCCAGGGACTTCTTAGAGCCCGTAATTCCACCGCGTAACTGCGCACCACTTGAAACGGCCAGAAGGTCAGGGTGGGACCGTGCAAATGGAGCGGCAGCTCCCGATGGCAGCGTTTCAACAGATCGACAATCGCCGGGATTCGCGCCGGATCTCGAACTTCTTCCGGAGTCAGCGTTCGCGCTTCGAGGAAGCGCATTACCAACGCACCGGGTTCGGCATACTCGACCTCGGGCGAAAGTCCGGCGGCGTGGGCGGCGCGGGAAACCGCCAGTTCATGCCAGCGAAGCAGGTGATGATGGGGAACGTCCTCGCCCAAGCGAACCACATGTTTTCCCCGGGAATCCTCCACGAGATAGTTTCGATTGGTCATGCCGCCGGCCAGCGGGGCGACACTCAGGGCCCCGTGCCAGCAGGGCAGTTGGCGAACCCGGTCTGTGTCCGTCTCGTGCGTCACGACCGCCAGTGTAGTGACATTGACGGGGCGCGGCACGCTTCAAGCGAGAGGGTGAAGTGGCCCCGGTTCGGGAGTCGCTGGATCGTTCGGCTGGTACACTCCTTCCGACTCGATGGGGTGACTTTTCTGTCCAGCGGGAGAAACCTGTTGTTGCGGGCGAATCCCTCAGCATAGGCTCGCCTATCGAGACGATCAGCGCGTCTCACCTAACCCAAGCTGCCGTGGTAACGCTCTACTCTAAGCCTATACCCATATCCATAAACAGCTTCCGTGCAAATGTTTATAGAAGACTGTGGCTGGGAATCGTGGGTTTGGCGTTCACCTTTTTTTCCCTTCAAGCGCAGTGGTTGAGCCAATCATTTACGCTGAAACCAGGTTGGAACGCGGTGTTCACGCACGTCGATGCTTCGTATCGATCGCTGGATTCCCTGATCCCTGACGCCAACGGTCCGGTGGCGGAGATTTGGCTGTGGAAGCCCTCGTTCTCCACGATTCAATTTGTCGAAAGCCCCTACACCAATGCGGTGGCGGATAGTCAGTGGGCGGTGTGGACGAGCGCTCGGGGGGATACTGATACGCTGACGACCCTGGTGGGAAACGGAGCCTATCTCGTCAACAATCGGACCGGAAGCGACTACGTGTGGACCGTCAAAGGAAAGCCGGTGCCGCCCACGTATCAGTGGACCACGACCGGGCTGAACTTCCTGGGGTTTCCCACGCCTTCGAGTCTGGCGCCTTCATTTACCGCGTTCCTGAATCCCGCACCCGGTCTGGATTTGGCCAAGACGTTGGAGAACGACGCGCACGTTTTTCGTTACGTGGGCGGAAGCCTCGGATCGACGAATCCCGTTGAGGTGGTTTCGTTCAACGCGTCCAGCACGTTGGTGAACCGGGGTCAGGCATTTTGGGTGCGAGGAAGCAGTGACTACTACAATCGCTATTACGGGCCGGTCGAGATCTCGCTCCAAAACCCGGCTGGACTCCAATTTCGCGAAACGTTGGGGACCTACAGCATTCGGTTGCGGAATCTCACCACTGTGAGTCGCACGATTCGGTTTGGGTTGCTGGCCTCCGAATCTCCCCCGGACGGCCAATCCGCCATAGCAGGAGTTCCTCAGTTGCTGGTCCGCGGAAACCTCAGCACAACCACGCTGACCTATGATTACGCAGTACTGACGAACCAGCAGTTCACTTTGACGCCTCAGGGTCAGACGGGCTCTGAACTTCAAGTCGTGTTGGGTCTGAATCGGACGGTCATGACGGCGGCGGCGGGATCGGTGTATGCGGGCACCCTTCGCATTACGGATTCCACGGGTCTGCAGCAGTACGACGTCCCGGTTTCAGCGTCGGTGCCGAATACTTCGGGCCTCTGGGTGGGGCAGGCCAGCGTTGATCAGGTCGGGCAGTACCTGAAGTCGTATCCGAAGGTGGACACGTCCCAGGCGGATCAAGCCAGCCAGATCAATGCGGCTGCGGCGGCCGCGGGGCGCCCGCCGAGCGGTGTGGAAATGCCCGGTGCCGTGTGGACCGCCCGGGAAACCAGCGTTTCGCGGGCGTATTCTTCCGTGGCGTCGTCCCTGGATGGTCGGGTGCTGGTGGCGGCCCACAATGGAGGGACGCTGTATGTCTCGCAGAATTCCGGGACCAACTGGACAGCGCGCGATTCAAATCGGAGTTGGGCAGATGTGGCCGTTTCCGCCGATGGCAGTGTGATGGCGGCCACGGTCTTCAATGGGGCGATCTATCTTTCCACGAACTCAGGCACTAACTGGACAGCCAGCAGCAGTGGCTCCGCGGCCTGGGTCGGGTTGGCTCTGTCGGCCGATGGGAACCAAGTCGCCGCGGTCGCGCAGAACGGTCCGCTTTACACCTCCTCCAATCGAGGAACGTCGTTCCTCGTTCGCTCCGCTGCGGGCACGCGCAATTGGAGCGGCATTGCTTTGTCTGCCGACGGATCCCGGATAGTTGCCTCCGTCAATCCGGGTCAGATCTATACGAGTTCCGACGCGGGCGTGACGTGGCGGACCAACGCCTTTTCCGCCAACTGGAGTGCGATTGCCTCCTCGGTGGATGGAACCAACCTGGTGGCGGCGGTGAATGGCGGCTTGGTCTATACGTCCCCGGATGCCGGAGTGACCTGGGTGGCTCGGGGAGCGACCAATCGATGGAGTTCCGTGGCGACGTCCACCGACGGCCGACGACTTGCGGCGACGTCCACCAGCAGTCAGATCTACACTTCGGATGACGCCGGGTTGACCTGGGCCGCGCGGGAATCGAGCCGCAACTGGGATGAGATCGCCACTTCGGGCGATGCCACCCGTCTCGTGGCAGTTGTTAACGGGGGCTTCATCTACACACTCAGCCGTTCCTTCGCCAGTTACGCGGTGGATGAAACCTCGGGTTTGGTGACGGACCAGAACGGACTCTACCTCTCTTCCGGCGTAAACACCAATATGGCGCGGGTGAGCCGCGTCTTTCCGCTCCGGCTCGTGCTGCACAATCAGTCTTCGGCCAGTCAGGTCAGCCTGTTGCAGAGAGTGTTTGTTGGGCCGGGGCGGTCGGGGACGAACACGGTCGTGGCCACTCAGGAAGGTTTGCTGGATGCCAATCAACTCGCGTCGGCCCGACGAATCACCGCGACCCATCTGCCCTTCTCGCATACCAACGCCTTCTGGCGAACCGGCGGAACCTTCGGTTCGGGGAGTGTCCTGATTTTTACGGTGGGCGAGAGCTACAAGGATCAGGTGAGCAATCCCTTCCTGCACACCTTTCATCCCGACCACGACAATCTCGACGTCAACTTCAAGACCGTGCAGCCGCGGGGAGTCGAGTCCTACGATCTCACTCGCACGATCCGCTTGACGTTCACCACTCCGGGCACGGACTTCGATTCGCTGACGGCCTCCGCCCAAAGCCGGACTGGAGTTTATGAAGAGACCATGACCGTGGGTGCCCAGGGTGGAGCGAGTCGTGATTTTCGTCTGAGCGGCAGTTTCAATCTTCAGCTCATCAGTCCCGTGGCCACCTTAACCACCCAGTGACCGGTCTCGCTGATCCCTCCTTTTCCATCCAACTCCATCTCCTGCTATGAATCGAAGTTCATTCTTCTCCCTCGGCGTACTATGCGCCGCGCTGTTGATGTCGGCGAGCCTGGTGCAGGCCCAAAGCAACGCCAAGCCGCCCACGCAGATGACCTATCAGGGCTTTCTGACCGACGGCAATGGCCTGCCTTTTGGCAGCAGTACTCCGGTCAACAAGACGGTCATTTTCCGTATCTACGATGCCCTGACGGGAGGAACGCTTAAATGGAGTTCCCAGCAGGTGGTGACCGTGGACAAGGGCTATTTCAGCGTCTTGTTGGGCCAGGGCAGCAGTGTGGGCAGTGAGCCGTTTAGTGCGGACTTAACCAGTGTTTTCACGGGTGCTGGCGCGTCGGATCGCTACCTGGAACTGAATGCGGATGGGGTCACTATTGCGCCGCGGCTGCGGTTCCTGCCCGCCCCTTCGGCCATGCTGGCGAAGAGTGCAACGGAACTCCTGGACCCAGTGACCGGAGCCAGCTCCCTGTCCGTCGCCGGGGGAAACATTTCCATCGGTGGCACTCTCACCGCCGCCAATGCCACCATCACGGGGACCGTCACCACGGGCCAAGTTGCGGCCAATGGAAACATCAACTCGCAGGGAAACATCAACGCTAACGGCACCGTCACGGGGACCAGTTTCACCGGATACGGAACGATCCCACTGGGAGGCATCATCATGTGGTCGGGATCGGTCAGTGCGGTGCCGGCCGGATGGGCCTTGTGTGATGGGCGCACCGCCAATTCCCGAACGACTCCGGACCTCCGCGGACGATTCATTGTGGGAGCGGGAGCAGGAGCGGTGGGATTGACTAGCCGGGACGTGAATGCCACCGGCGGCAATGAGCAGATCACTCTGACGGTGGGACAACTCCCCGCCCACACCCATCAGGTTCAGGGGAACACGGCTTCGGCCGGGGCCCACAACCATACCGTGGACAAGGCGCCGCTGGATGACCGGAATTTTTCGGACTTAAACGGTTCCCAAACGTTGGGTGTGGTGGGCGATGCGAGTGGAACCGGGAATCGCAGCATGAACACCAGTAGCGCGGGCGATCACACGCATTCGTTTAACGTGACTTCCGCCAGCGCGGGCAATGGGAACCTCATCGGCATCATGCCCCCATTTTACGCTTTGGCCTTCATCATGCGGGTGCAGTGACTCCGGCCGAGTAATCGCAGCTCGATTTCCAGATTTTATGAAACGGCTTCTCCGCCTGTTTACCGCAGCCCTGGGATGGTTGGTGCTCGCTGGCTTGGTTCGGACGGTAGGGGCGGAGGTCGCCCAGTTGGATCAGAACGCCGTGCTGTATTCGACGAACTACCAGCGCGGAGTGAACTTTAGCTCCTACCGGGGCGCACCCGGGAAGCCTCCGGTGTCCCCGGGTTCCGATGGTCGGGCTCCCAACGGTGCCACGTTGTATCAGTTCCAAGGTGTGGTGACGTTTGGCGCCGTCGTGGTGCCCCGACCCAACGCCACCCTTCAGGCGGGTCGAAACTTTGAGCAGAATGCGGGGGCGTTGAATCTGCCTCGGGCCGTCGTGGGTGGCGTGACCACCATGGTGCTCCGAACGTCTCAGGCGGGCGGTTCCACCTTTTCTCAGGTGGTCTCCTATTACTTTGGTTCGGTCATCTTCCCGCCCATCACGGACGAAAACGGCGTGCTGCTGACAAATGTTTCGCCAACCACCTATTGGAACGCGGAACCGTACACGGACGGCGCCCAGACGGGCTCGGGGTACTACTTCAGTCGCAATGCCCGGCAGGTGTTTGCCACGGTGCCGGGTCCAATCCAGATCACTTGGCGGAAAAGTGAAGCGGGTGTCGCCGCCGGGAACACCAACAAGGTGAACATCGGGGGGCTCGAATACGCCCTGACGAATCTGACCTATGTCGTTTCGGGAGCGGCGGTGAAGCCGACCCGCAAACTCTACTGGACCGAGAAATCGTTCGCCGGCACTGGCAAGGCAGTCGCGGTGCCGGCCGCCAGCGTGGGGGCCGTTTATTTCGCCTACAATCCAGCCATGCCCGCCACCGTCCCCAGTGAATTTGACGATGGCTACTCCAATGCTGGCGCCGGAACGACCAATGCCTCTCTGCCGGAATTGCGGACCGTTTGGTACGATCCCAATCAGGGACTCATCCTGGCCTACAACGCCGAGGGTCGCATTTTTATGGAGCTGTTGGGGGACACGACGTCCGATGGAGCACGGGAGTTTTTGGGCTACGAAATTGTGGATGTCTTTCAACAGCCGGTAGCTCAGGAACTCACCAGTGAGTTGGGCGAACGAATTACCGCGTATGGTCCAGGTCAATCGGATGCTGCGCTCGAGCCGTCTCCTCTCCAGGCCACCTTGGATGCGGCGTTTCTCTACCTGGACGCCTCCGGGAGCAGCGGGCGAAACGAGTACTATTCGGCGGCCCTGACCCAGAATCCGAATGATGTGCTGGTGCACTGGTTGGAGGCCGGTGTCATGGGGCTGCGCTGGCCGGCCCTCTACCTTCGTTACCAACAGATCTGGCCCGACGATCCGGCCAAGTACAGTCATTACCTGCGTCCGGCAGTGGCCAGTGCTTCCGAGGCCGAGCAGACCGCGGTTCAACTGTCGGCCAACAATGTGCCGGCGATTCAGTACCAGGATGCGCTCGATTACCCGCGCGCTGTCCTCGACGAGAGTGCGCGCTTTTACACGTTCCTGGACTACAGCCAGCCGCAGCATCGAACGCTCTTGCGGTTGGGATCCGGCAGTGCGGTCGCCTTTGAGCGAGTCCTCTCTACTCTCAGCACCACCCTGCTGCGGGGCAATGACGCTTCGTTTGCCGACGTGACGGGGGTGGTGCCCAGGTCGGGTCAACTTTCCACGTTGAAGCTCGATGGAACGGGCTACGGCCAACTTCCTTCCGGGACCTATTTCACGGGAGGCAGCTACACGATCGAATCCTGGGTCAAGGTTTCGGCGGTGGCGAACTGGTCGCGGTTGATTGACTTTGGTAACGGCCAGAATGCCCAGAATGTGTTGGTCGCACTGTCCGCCGATACCCAGGGAAAGCCAGCTGTGAGCGTCTCCGGATCCGGCAACCTGTATTCGCCGGCCTTGCTCGGAACCAATCAGTGGGTGCATTTGGCGGCCGTCTTCGACAGCGCGACCACAAATCTGACGATCTATGTGAACGGAGTCGCTTCGATTTCGGGAACTCTCGCCGCCCCTGCAAACGTCACTCGGACGTTGAACTATGTCGGCAAGTCGAACTGGTCGGCCGATGCGTTGGCGCAGGCCGAAATCGATAGCCTCCGCATTTGGTCCAACGCGCGGACACCGGATCAGCTGCAATCCGATATGCAGACCACCGGTTACCCAGCGGGAACGGCCGGTCTGTTGGTTCAGTTCAACTTCGATGAAGGCGGTCGAGTCGCTTACGACAGCAGTGGTAACAATCGCCACATGACCCTGTACGGGGGAGCCACACTTTCGTCCGCCAGCCTCGCCCAGAACAGTTCGCCCCGATATCTCTACCAGACCGCTTACGTGGGCGATCGCATCAACCCACCCACTGGCGAACTGGGCAACACCGGCGACTATTTCTCCGGCTACATCCTGCAGAGCAGCGGGACCTCGTTCCATCCCGCAGCCTATCGGGACCCCTTCGTCAGCGGCTTCGCGGAGGCGAATGAAGGAGCCATCATTCCGGTTAACGCGATTCCCGGGGCCAATACACTGGAGGTTTGGTGGTTCCGCCAGAACGCCACCAATCAGGTCAAGAATCCGGCGAATGGCTTTGATCCGATCTACTGGCCGGCAGTGATTGGTCGCTATTCGCTGGCGTGGCCCGAGGCCACCGCCAGTCAGATTGTCCTAGCCGCAAACACCGGTTCCGGGGAACTCGCCAGTCTCCAAGCTAGGGGAACGATCTACACCCAGAACGATCCCACGCAGGTGGGCTACAACCCCAACGAAGAACACGCGCTGATGATCGGCGGTCAGGCGTATGCTTTGCGCGACGATCTGAACGTCACTTCGAGTGCCGGTTTTTCTTCCCAGCCGTATGTGCTCCTGGATTACACGGAGTCCGATGACCGGCCTGCGTTGCGGGCCTTCAAAGTTCTCCGAGAGAAGCCGGAGCTCGGTCAGGTCTTCGACTACGTGGTGGAGGCGGGAAAGCAGGTTCAGGCGCCCATGCCGTTGCCGGTGATTCCGCTGCCGCTGCAAACCATCACGAATCTCACGGCTCAGACGACCAACATCTATACCACCAACTACAACGGGGAGATTCCCGTGGTTCAGGGAGATCTTCCCGCCGGCTGGATCAGCTCCGAGACCAATGGTCCCTACGGCAACTATCCTTCATTCACCTATCGGGATCGGAAGAACGGCTTTTGGGTGATGCGGGGACCGCATGCGGGGTTGCCGGCCTTGGCCGCGGGAACCTATGTGTCTTCCTCGGGCAGTTTTTCCAACACGGTCGCCGGCGGCGGCACCCTGAACGTCTCCAGCACCAACTACATCCACACGTCGCGTCGGATCGATTCCCTGGTGACTTCGGTATCCGCCCAAACGCCGCTGCCGGCTGGCATCAGCTTTGGGGCCCAACCGGACGGATTGGCGGTTTACGGGACGTGGACGATTTCCAGCGGCGGTCCTTACCAGTTGAACATCATGGATGGCGACGGCTCCCAGGTGACGGTGAGCTTCACGTTCAGCACCAGCAAATCGGCGCAGCCAGCCCTGGCGTTGAACGGATTCATCGGACGTCCACCCGCCCTCGCGCAAGTCGCCAACGGCACCAACTCGTTTTCGATGCGCTTCTACTATCTGACGCAAGAAGGCTTCGCCTGGCCCAACGATTCGGAGCCACCTCCCGTGGGCACCATCGTTCCTTACCTGCGTCCCGTGGTGTCGGGTGGCTATTCCGGCACGGGCGATGACGTCACGGCGCCGGCTCAGCCGATTGTCTATCGACCCGTGTGGCCGGGCCAGACGGACGACGTAGCGTTCGGCGAGACGCTAACGGTGGCGAGCAAAGGACGCCCCGCGATACGAGGTCAGAGCAGTGCGCTGGTGCTCTATCAACAGTCCATCGCATTGGCGGCGACCAATCGCGCCAACTATCCGTCGGTGATTCTTCATGATCCCACTCGCTTGAAGAGTTTTGCGTTGGTGTCGGATCCCGCGATTGGCCTGACCCAGTTGCCGAGCGGCGTCTATTCCCAGGGTTACCAGGGCAAGACCTACTTCCCCAATCTCCCGCCGCACTTGGCGAACCGATTCTACTTCGATCCGAATCTGAGCGCCCGCGGCAGTCTGGTTTTTCTCGGCGAATTCAAAGACGAGCCGACTGGGGAGAAATATGTCCAACTGAACGTGCTCGCCGGTTCGGACCTGGCCACCATTCTGGCCCTCTGTCCCGGCACGGATCCCGACAAGTCCCGGTGGGATGCGGCCGTGAATGGAATGACCGCCGTGGTGGAGACATTTTACGAGAATCCTCTGATTCCCGGACAGTTCATCGTCAACCCGAGCGCCACGATAACTCGCGGAATTAGCGAACTCGTAGCAATCACGAACAAGAACACACCCGTCGACAGCTACGCGCTGAGTGCCGCCGGACCGGGTCAGGGTTACCTCACGGTCATCGTGGGCAACGGCGACGCCTTCACGCCTCCGTCGGAACCAGTGTCGATGTACGTGCTGCGGGTAACCGGGGAACTCTATCTCGGCGAGGTGAAGGTCATTCCGTCCGACAATCCGCTGAGCGAATTGATTACCTTCGAACACACCGGCGATCTCGCGGCCAAGACGGCGGAGTACGAGTACGAATGGAAGATTGCGCCTCCGGTGGACGGATTCCCTCCCGCGGCGGATGCGACAATGAGTCGATATCAGCCGCTCGTCAGCGGCTCTGACCTCCCACGATACACGCTCGGAGCGAGCGGCATTCTGGTGCTTTCCGACAATTGGCTGGTTCTGCGGTATCGACCCAAGAATCCCGCGCATCCGTTCTACAACGTGTGGTCGGACTGGACGCCGCCGCAGTTTGCCGAGGGCTACGTCAAGCGCGTGCTGGCGGGCATCAATCCCTTCAACCAGCGCACTTCCGATCTGAACAACAACGCGGTCAACACCGGGGCCAGCATTCTCACTCAGGCCGGTAAACGCTACGAGGGCGACATCGCGCTCAATCAGGACGCCCTCAACAGCTACGGGTTGATCGAGATTTACGAAACCGTACTGAATCGAGCCCGTAATCTGAGCATTGATGACGGCATCAACTACGGCCCGGCCAATGATTCGTTGCTGCTGGCCGCGGGATATCTCAGTGATCTTTACAAACTGGTAGGGGATGAGGCGGCGGACGACGCGGATAATCGCCTCAATATGAGTTTGTGTGGGTAGCTGGGAGGGGATCCGGGAGGTCGAAGTGAAGGTGGGAGGCGACGAGATAGATCATGGTGGTGAAGTATTCGACGGTGCGGAAGCCGCGGGATTTGCGCTTC
>JAFLEF010000110.1 GCA_017309115.1 Verrucomicrobiota bacterium
AGCCGAGCGCTCCAGTCCCGCCACCTGCGGGTGACTCACCAACTGGAGAGCCGGATGCGGGAGATCCGCACGTCCGGTTCGGAGGGAGGGGTGGGGTCAATCCCCCATTCCTACCTCTATAAGGGTGTCTCGCGTCCGCAACCTGGGGGTGAGGACCAAACCGTCGGTGCCGTTTACACGAACGGCTCGGCGAAGCCTCGCCCCACCGGCTTACCGCTTACCGCTTACCCCTTACCCTTCCGACCTCTCAGCTCTCAGCTCTCAGCTCTCAGCTTCCCGCCATCGGCGGGAAAAAGTTGAAGGTTGATTTGCGGGCAGTCTGAGGTGAACGATGCCCACGGCATGAATCTTCTTCGTTTCACGGCCCTGCAACCCAAACCAGGCCGGGGCGTTAACGCCATTCGAAGTGGGGTACTTCTCGGAATTGCCCTAGGCACTCTCCTCGTTGTGGCCGGTTGCGCCCACAAGCCTCTCCCGGAACCCACCGAGGAAGACTCCGCACCCTACGCCGGAGCCACCATCCAAGTGGGTGACCAAATCAAGGTCTCCTTCCCCGGCGCCCCCAATCTGAACCTGACCCAGGAGGTCCGCGTCGATGGCGCAGTCAGTCTCGGCCCTCAGGGGGAAATCAAGGTGGTGGGTAAAACGTCTAAGGAAGTCGAAGCCGAGCTGCTCAAGATCTACAGCCCGGAATTGGTGGTGAAGGAAGTCAACGTGGCGGTCAGTCCCGCCCCCTTCCCCGTGTTCGTTTCCGGAGCCGTCCTCCGACCTGGCAAAGTGCTGGTCAATCGCTCCGTAACCGTGTTGGAAGCCATCATGGAAGCGGGCGGCTTCGACGCCAGCCGCTCCGACCTACGGAAGGTTCAGGTCATTCGGCAGGAGAACGGAGTCCAGAAAACCTTCGTGATCAACGTCAAACACACGCTGGACTACGCCGAAACCAGTCCCTTCCATCTGCGCCCTTCCGACATCGTGGTGGTGCCGGAGCGGTTCGTGTTCTTCTGAGCGAGAGCACGCGTCACCCCGGCGATTGCCGGCTGATCCCCAGTTTCTCCATCAGCTCATACAGCGTGGGTCGGCTGATGCCCAGTTCGAGGGCCGCCGAGGTAATCTTTCCTCCATGCCGGCGAAGAACCTGCTGAATCAACTCTCGTTCTACCTGTTCCCGCGCTTCCTTCAGGTTCCCTCCCAAGGCGGCTGAAACCGGAGCCGTCGCGCCTGCCGCCACCGGGGCGTCTTCCAATTCCAAATCGGGCGGGGTCACGCGTTTGCCCTCGGCCATGATCACAGCCCGCCGAATTCGGTTCTCCATCTCCCGGACATTGCCCGGCCAAGGATGCCGTTCAATCCGAGCCAGGCACGTGGGGTCATACTTCAGCCCCGCCTTGCCGTAATGCTCGGCAAACCGCTTCAGCAAGGCTTCCGCCAGGAGGAGCACATCCCCGGCCCGTTCCCGCAGCGGGGGCAAGCGCAACACCACCACCGCCAGGCGATAGAACAGATCCTCGCGGAATTTGCCGTCGGTCATGTCCTGTTTCAGATCCGAGTTCGTCGCCGCAATGACCCGGGTATCCACCGGAATGGCCACCCGACCTCCGACGCGTTCGATCTCCCGTTGCTGCAGAAACCTCAGCAGCTTCACCTGCATGGGCAACGGCAGTTCGCCCAACTCATCCAAAAATAAAGTACCACCCTGCGCCGACTCGATCCGGCCGGGACGCGTCGCATGGGCACCCGTAAAGGAACCCTTCTCATGCCCGAACAATTCGCTCTCGATGAGGTTTTCCGGGATGGCGCCACAGTTGATGGCCACAAACGGCCCCTTTTTCCGCGCGCTCCGATGATGGATTGCTCGGGCGGCCAATTCCTTGCCGGTGCCGCTCTCGCCCAGGATCAAAACCGGAGCGTCGGTGGAGGCCACCTTGCGAATCGATTCGAACACCCCACGCATGACGGTGCCCGAACCCAACATCCCTTCGAAACTGGTGGAATCGTCCGGTGCCACGGCGCCGGCCAACTGTTCCCGCTCCAACTGCGCCAGGAAATACGCCCGTTTGAGAATGACCCGGAGGTCGTCCATGACCACCGGCTTGCCCAGGAAGTCATAGGCACCCCGGCCAATAGCCTCGAGCGCGTTGGCCCGCTCCCCTTGTCCGCTAATGATGATCACCTTGGTCAGGCGATCCTCAGCCAAAAGCGCCGACAAAATCGCCATCCCTTCGGTGGTTTCTCCCGGATGCGGCGGCAGGCCCAGGTCCAGCAACACCACGGACGGACGATGCTCGCGAAACCACGTTAAGGCACTCGCCCGCTCTCCCGCCAACCCCACCTCATGATCCTTCAAGAGGGCCCATTTCATCTGGGAGCGGATTTCCTCGTCGTCCTCAACAATAAGAAGTTTGGGCTTCATGAACGGTCAACCACGGGAAGCAGGACGCGCACCGTCGTACCCTGGCCCGGCGCACTTTCCACTTCGATCCGCCCCCGATGGGCTTCGACGATCATTTTACTTTGAAACATTCCGATGCCCAAGCCTCGCTTCTTCGTGGTTTGAAAAGGCCGGAACAAGGATCGGCGCAGGAACTCCGGAGTCATGCCGCTCCCGTTATCGATGACCTCAAGAACCGCCCAGTCATTGACCCGCCGGGTCACCAATCGAACCGTCCCCCCCGAGGCCGGCGCAGCGTCCTGGGCGTTGAGCACCAGATTCTGAATCACGCTGCGAATTTGGGCCGGATCCAAGCGCAGGGTTGGTAAGGGCTGCAGTTCCTTCTCCCAACTGAGGTGCGGCGGACGACCGGTTCCCGCCAGGGCCGATTCCACAACCTCCGTAAAGTCCGCGGGCTCGGGCTGAAGTTTGAGTTCCTTCCGCAATTGGCCCAGACGTCCGATCAGGTCGTTCAAATGCTGAACGCTCTTGCCCACCGCGCGCACGGCATCGGCGCGGAATTCGGGATCAGCAAAATGCTCTTCCAAGTTTTGCAACATCAGGGACAGGGAGGAGGCGGTGTTCTTGAGATCGTGAACGAAGAACGCCGACATCGTCTGGAACGCCTCCATTTCCTTGGCCCGAACCAGTCGCCGGGAGAGTTGAAGATTCAGCAATCCGGCGCCGACCTGATCCCCCACACACTGGAGGAGCTCCAGATCCTCGTCCGTCAGCGGCAAACCGCTCACACGATCGCCCACTACCAACACCCCCTGCAATTCCCCACCCGCCATCAGGCTCAAGCAGGTCCGATCCCCTCCGTGCGGGAACACTCCAGGATGCAACTGACGCAGAGCGCCCGCCCAGGCCAGGTCGGGGTCATCCAAATTGATCGGGGATCGCTGCTGTCCGAGTTGGGAGAGCAGATCTGTCGCGGTCACCGCCGACTCCTCCAATTCCCGCGCCACCGATTCCGCCAAGGAAGTGGACCCGCCAAATCGAAGGCGCTCCCGGGTCTCGTCGAGAAGCCACAGGCTGACGGAGAGAACTTCAAACGTCTCGGAAACCCAGGTCACTACTCCGCGGCAATACTCAGGTTCATCCACCAGCGACGTCGTCCGCGCGGTAAACGTGGACCACACCCGCTGATAGTCGTAGGTCGGCCGACGCAGATGACGACTGACGAATCGCTGCAGTCGCTGACGGACCCGATCCGACATGATACCCACGGCCAAAACGGTCAGCGCCAGCAGCACCAAAAGCGCCTTCAAGGGGAGCGCCGAATCACCGCCCAGAAACGTCACCAACCTGGCCAACACCCCGACAATCAGTAGATAAACTCCCGCCAACAGAATCGTCAGGGAGCGGAAGAGGAAGGTGTGGGATGGATACACATCAACCGTGAACGCCTGGGTCCGCCGAAGGGCAATCGACATGAGTCCACACGCCAGAATCAAAACCGGTCCAGCCACCTGCTGAATCCTGGGATCCACAACACCGTAGAGGAGCCCCTGACTGGCCATGAACAATCGGAACACGAACAGAACACCCACGCCGAGGATGACGTATTTGATTCGCCAGCGCATGACCCCGACGGCGTGCCGATAGGTCCGTTCCAGGTTCGTAAGCACCAAGACCGAACCCAACAGATTGAACAACTCGATGGCGAAGCCGACGACTCCGACGCGCTGCAGGCGGCCCGTCACCAAATCCCGCGTCGCCACCACTCCTGTGGGCCAGAGCCAGACCACTCCAGACAACGCGACCGACAGGCCGACCAAGATCCACCAGGGGCGTTTAACTGAGGTCGCATAGTCGCCTCGCGAGTAGGACACACTGAACAGGATCCAGGGGGCCATGACCAGCGCCGCGACCGAGAACTCCCGCAACTCCCGGCGCTGCCACGCCAGCGGATCTGCGGTTGGAACAGGAAACAAACCCAAGGCGACCTCGGCGGCAACGATCAGCAAACCCAACGCAAACCAGAGCTGTGAAGGATGCCGCGGTGCACGGCCAAAACCAATCCACGCCAGCGCGGTCGCAAATACGGCACTTCCCGCCGCGAAGATGAAATCCAAGGACATCCCGTCTGAGCGAAAGTAATACCACGGTGGATCCTCCGGAGGAACCCCAATCCCGAAGTCGTACCCGGTGGGGCGACGCTCCGCGGAGCCGTACCCATGTGGACTGGTGACGCGCCATTTCGCCGATTCACGAACGGCTCGGTGGAACCTCGCCCTACCCTGTTCCCGCTTCCCGCTTCCCGCTTCCCGCTTACCTCTCAGCCGTAACCATGCAGTTGGAAGTGGGTTTTTGAATGGTTTTTGCCTCACTTTTGGTCACGGGAGAGCAGGTCGATTTTCAACTGCATTGCAGTTGGGAAATGGGGTCAATAATTTGTCCCAGAGTT
>JAFLEF010000111.1 GCA_017309115.1 Verrucomicrobiota bacterium
ACTCCCAAGAAGAACCAACCGGAAGAAGGAAGAAGAGATTTAGCTCGAAGAGGTCGAAGAAAACGCCCCGGAAGAATACGGATTTTCAAACCGCCACTTTCACACCACTTCCATTCCGCCGCTCACAGACGGAGGTGAACCGCAGATTAAGCGCAGATTTAACGCAGATTTCTTCCCGGCAGAAAGAACGTCCCCGTCTCCTCCCCAGCCGTTCATCGAGCACCCCTGACCCCAAAACTCGCCCAAACCAAAAAGAAATCTGCGTTAATCTGCGCTTAATCTGCGGTTCAAACCCTCCCCCCTTTTCGCAGTTCCAACGGCAACAATCCAGCGGAGAACCCGTCACTCCTCCGAGAGCTTCGCCAACTCTTTCTCGAGTTCCTCGGGCGTGGACGAGTTTTCAACCGCCTTTCGGAAAACCCGCACGGCCTCGCCAATGGTTCCGCTAAAGGTTCGCGAATTCACCGAGTCCAGATAGGTCAGCGCCACCTGCCGCTGTCCCCGCTTCGCCAGCAAAAGAGCCACCTCGATCGGCAGCAGGAGATCCGCCGGATCGAGCGCCGCCGCCCGGCCGTAGGTATCGACAATCTCCTGGAGTTTCGCCCCTTGGGTCTTCTTGGCCCGGGCCAATTCCCGGACCGGACCCGGGTGTTTGGGCATGAGTTCAGAGGCGCGGTTTAAGGCCTCCAAACAGGCCGCCGGAATCTCCGTTCGATTCGTTCCGTCAGGCATTCCCGCACGCGCCGATTCCAGCAGGACCGATCCGTATTGATACCACGCCCAACCGGATTGGGGGTCTTTCTCCGTCGCCTGCCGCAAGGAATCAATGGCCTCCGGGTACTTCTTCTGGGCCGCCAGAACGCGCCCCAGACCGACCGACCCCGCGGCATTGCCGGGAGAACGCGCCAAACTGGTCCGATACCGCTGTTCGGCCTTCTCCCGATTCCCAACCTCAAGAGCCCAATCGCCCAACCACGCCTCGGCCACTCCAGCCTCGACCTGACGTCGGGCCGGTTTGGGCAGATCCTTCATTTCCGGGGGCAACAGGTAGCCGGCGGTTCGAATTCGCCCACCCCGCAAATGCTGCTCCACCGCCTCCTGCAACTCTTCCGGGGTCATCTTCAAGGTCGCCTGCAAGGCCTCCGCTACCGGTGTCCCCCGGGCCACCTGATGAATGAAATCAAGAACCTCGCGCTGACGTTCCTCGCGCAGGCCAAAGTAGAGATAATGGCAAACTGCCCAACTCTGCGCGTAAACGAGGGTCATTTTCTCCTGGTCGTTCTCGTTCTTCTCAGAGCGTTCGAACTCAAAGAACTCAGACATGGGCATCAATCCCCGGCGAAGGAGGTACGCTCCGTAAAACGGAACCGGCTTCCCAAAGACGGCCCGGTCGCCGCGCAGTTCCACCGTCTCCAGAATCAGCGCGAAGCCCTCACACAACCACATCGGCCAATCCCACTGATAGCCCCGAAGCAGCAAGTGGTTGTACTCGTGCAGCAACACCGACCCCTCGCTCTCCTTGTCATCCACGGTCGCCACTGCCAGTAGATTCTCATTCTGGGTCGGCCGATAGATTCCGATCGTTCCCCTGCCCAGTTTGCCGACGGACCGCATCCAGCTGAATTCATCGTCGCTCAGCAGCAGGTACACCCGTACCGGCAAGCGGCTGATAATGCGTTCGCCCTGCATCCGAATGGCCGCCGCGCGATACCGCTCCAACCGTTCCAGCGCCACCTCCGCCTGCCGATCACTGCCATCGGTCAGCATCTCGAAGTTGGCGGTGGTAAAGATCCGCCAGTCGCGCTTCTCAGCGGCCCGGGCCAACATTCCCAGACCCAGCCAAACCACCCCCCAGAACACCCATCGTTTGATCCGATTCATTTTCCGGCCGGTACATAGAGAGAAGTCGGCCGGGCTTCAACGGGAAGTTAACCCGACGCCTTCTTCCGCCGCCGTTGGGCTTCCCAACTCGACCGCAGCAACGTTACGCTGGCTCCATGATGACTCCCGCCGGGATCTTGCGCCGCTACCGTTCTATCCTCGTCGGATTGTTCATCGTCACCGTGACCTCGCTTTCCCTCCCGGCGGCCGAGACGCCGCTGACCCTGCGTCTGCGATCCCAAACCCCATCGCCCTCCGGCGCGGTTCAACCGCAGGAACGAACCGTTCAGTGGGATCCCAAGAAGACCGCCCTCATCGTGTGCGACATGTGGGATGACCACTGGTGCAAGTCCGCCGCCGCCCGAGTCGTTGAACTCGCGGGCCCGATGAACGAACTACTGAAGAAGGCTCGCCAGCAGGGTGTGTTCATCATTCACGCACCCAGCAGTGTGACTGGGTTTTATCAGGACACTCCGCAACGTCGCCGCGCCCAAACGGCTCCCTTCGCCCAGACCCCGGTTCCGCTGGCGACCGCCGAACGGTGGGGCACGGCCTGGTGCTGGACCGACGCCAAGCACGAAGGAGTCCTGCCGATCGACGATTCCGACATGGGCTGCTCCTGCACCGGGAAGAAATGCACCATCCGGGAAGCTTGGACCCGTCAGATCGCCACCCTCGAACTCGCCCCGGAGGACGCGCTCACCGACAACGGTCAGGAAACTTGGAATCTGCTAACCGCGCGAGGCATTGACCACGTGATCCTCTGCGGGGTGCACCTGAACATGTGTGTGCTCGGACGACCGTTTGCGATTCGGCAGATGGTGTACCTGGGCAAGGACGTCGCCCTGATTCGGGACTTTACGGACACGATGTACAATCCGGAGCGCCCGCCTGGGGTGGATCATTTCACCGGGACGGACCTGGTGGTGGGCCACGTGGAGCGGTATTGGTGTCCTTCTTTCGTCAGCACGGATCTCACCGGCAAGCCGCCCTTCCGTTTCCCGGCCGACCCGCGTTCGACCGGAGCGCGCTAAGCGACCTTTGGAGTACGGCAGCGAAGCCCGCGAGCTACTGCTTTTCGTCACGGCTGCTGGGACGTCAGTGCGTCCACAAGCCCCAGCCGCGATTCACCCGCCCCAAAGCGCCAGAGGGCTGGCGCAGTCCGTGCGTTTGTGAAACTGATGAGACTAACCAGTGAAAGACTGAGTACGATGCCGACAGGGCGTCGTGTAGCTGAAGGCAACTGCGTCGCCG
>JAFLEF010000012.1 GCA_017309115.1 Verrucomicrobiota bacterium
TTTCAACGACTTCATTCCGGTTCCAACCGGCTTCTTTTCCATCCTCGTGTCTCCTTCAGCCGGTTCGGGCAACTGGGACCTCCCCCCGGCTCCCCTCCATCCTAACAACACCGTCAAGATGCACCCGAGATCCACCTGACACCTCGGGAGGTCGAGTCGGTTCTGTTTCTGCATACCAATTGGCAGACCGAGGCCAGAGAGGTTCTGGTTCCCCCGAATGTCAGCGACATTCGAATCCCCATCTTCATCCCAGGGCACCCCGACCGATCCGTTGATCAAAGGATCTACCTGCACGCATACTTCTCGAGGGATGCCGCTCAGTGGAATATGTTCCATATTGCAGATGCTCAGGCCTACGTGGCGGGCCTGAGGGTAATCGTGGACTCAGATTTGGTTCGGAGTGGTGATTCCCTTTCCATCCAGGTCGCAGCGATTGACGACATTGGATATGTCCAATGGACGAACTTCCCAGTCCGGCTCAGACTGAACATCTCCCCAACCCTCGCTTCCATTGCAGAAGTAGACCAGGTGGTGCAGCTCACCAACGGAGAATGGAAGGGAACCATCTCCATCCGAGGCGAGGATCAATATGTCCGCCTTGTCGCCCAGGCCGGGGAACTCCAGGGGGAGTCCAATCCCTTTCAGATCTCCGCGTATTCCCGTTTCGAGGTGGCTGCCACTGATATTGCAGTCCATCCAATCACCCAGAATCTGCTGCTTCTGGAGCGTCCCCAGACAGCGAATGACGCGGGTGCGCTGGTTGAAATGGACCCGACCACCGGATCCCGCCTGCGGACTCTGGCACTGACTTCCCCTGGTCTCCGCCTGGCCCTTTCGCCGGAGGGAACGAGCGCTTGGATCAGCTCCGAGCCAGGATTTCTCCAGGAAATTGATCTGGCGGCTTGGAAACTGGATCGCCGGATCGACCTCAATTTAAGTGGCATTCCTATGGAACTCGTGGTTCTACCGGGCACGCCGGAACGAATCGTCGTTTATCTAGCCCCCTACTTTCTGGGCGAGTCCCCAAAACTCATTTTGGTTCAGGATTCACTGCCGGGAACACCGGTTTCCACTGGCGGGATTCAAAGACTGTGGGCGGCGGGATCGGACGCGGTCTATGTCTCCGCCAATCGTTTGTATCTGTATCAGATCGTCGGCGACCAACTGGTTCAAGCCTCCGAAAGCTCAGAGGTGGGATTCGGACTCGGAATTCTCCCAGGAGGGGTTCTGTTCGGACGAAGTCTCCTGCATCCCACCAGTCTCATTGTCCAACGAGGATTCCCTCCAAGCCAACCTCTTCGTTCCCCATTCATCGTTCCTTATCCGGCCTACAATGCCGTAGCAGTAATCGACTCAGAATGGCCGTTCAGTGTCTCAGTTTGGGATGACAGCAGCCTTCTCCTCCACGGTGAAATCAGACTTTTTCGGGAAAACTTCAGTTCACTCCGTGACGCTCGGGTTCAGCGATGGTCGGACGACGGCCTTGCCATCCTTAGTCCCACCGAAAAACTGCTCATTGTCCGCAAGTGCCCACACTTGGTGAATCCGCCCGCCGACCTGGAGATGACTGCCCGGTTTCCTGAAAACATCGACCTCGAGTATGATGAAATCTCAGTGATTCCCCAAAGTATTGAGTGGGTTCTCGCTATCACGAATCGGGGACCCAGCCGAATCTCATCCGCGAAAGTCCTCCGCCAGGGGGAAGTAGTCCGCTACCTGGGCCCTTTGAATCCCGGTGAAGGATTTGACTACCAGCTTCCGCTGCCGTGGTCTCGGGGACAGGTCTTGTATGCGGAATACGAGGTTGAGGCCCCCAACCCCGACGCCAACCCGACGAACAATCGGGTCACCCTGAAGACGGTGATTTCGCAGCCACTTCCCCCCGGTCTACGCCGACTTCAGTTATCAGCCAACGACCTCATTTCGTCGGCCGACGGCACCAAACTTTTTGCTGCCCTCAGCTCCCACGCGGGCCAACTGGGCGGAATCGCCGAAATTGATCCCCTCTCAGCTACCGTCTTGCGAACTTTACCAGGCCGGTATGCGGCCAACCGTCTCGCGGCGACTCCGGACGGTCGGCACCTCTATGCTCAGGAAACTTCTACCGAGCTGGTTCGCTACAACTTGGAATCACGCCAAATAGACCTGCGCTTAACGTTCACCAATGGAATCCACGATTTCTTCTGCCTCGACGACGGCTCCCGGGGGCTCGTAGTGGCGACGAGTGGCAAGGTCAGAATTCTCGATGACGGCGTGCCCCGACCGCTGGAGTATTCCACGACGTTGTCCTGGACTACTTTGATCTCCTCCGCGGGACGGCTGTGGGTGCATGACAGTTGGGTGCAGGAACTCTCGGTTTCTTCCGCGGGGCTTCGGCTCGTAGGCGACCGTACGTACTGGTCCGTTGAATACTCGGGCAATGATCGTCAGAGTATCTCCGGAGATGGACGAAGGCTCTATTCTCATGAGGAAGCCTTCGACCTCGCCACACGCCAAAGCGAGCGATTCCCGACTTCAGGCGCGGTCGCTGTGGACTCTGTGGCGGCCACCCTCTATCAGCTAAGTTCCCTTGGCATTCGTCGTTTCAGTCCCACCAATCTTGCCGAAAGTCTGGAGGTGGCCTTTTTTCCCCACCAACTCGGCTCAACCCCGGCGGGCAAACTGATCCGCTGGGGGGATCGCGGTTTCGCGTTTCGGACGACCGATTTCATTTTTCTCGCCGAATCAGAAATACGAAACCCAACCTCATCTGCTGATCTGGGAGTGACGTTGATCGCCGACCCCAACGCGCAAGCGGACCGCAATTTTACGCACCGTTTAATCATCACCAACCACTTCGGGGCCTCTTCGCCGGGAGGGAGACTGCTATTGACGGTCAACGCTGGAAACTGGACCAACCTCACCCTGGAGGGATTCCCCAGTTATCAGGCTGGGCGCGACTTCGTGGTATCTCTTCCCGAGATTCCCGCGGGACAAAGTGTCTCGCTCCAACTTCGGGGCTATGTCGAACCTGGAGACGCCTACCTGACACTGGCGGTCGTGGGGCATGCAGACGATCCCAACTGGAACAACAACCGGTCCGAACTGAGGCTACAGACTCCGTATTCGCCCGTTGACCTATCCCTGGAAGGATTTGAGTTCCCAGAAACTGTGGCGATTGGCGAACGATTCCGCTGTCGTGGGACCATCCACAACCGAAGCCCAAATAGGGCGCATGTCGTCTATATCCTCTTCCGAGGAAGCTTCCTTTATCCAATTCCTGACGGCGTCGTCCGTAAGACGGACTGTTGTATTCTGGCCCCGTTTTATGCCGATCTGGGTGACCTTGGGCCTGGGGAACGTCGAGAACTGGAACTGGAGTTTGAACCTGGTGCCTCCGGCCTGAATTCCACCGACTTCGAAGCCACCTCCTACAATCCTGAGGTCTCACCCCGCGACAATCTACTACAGCGGTTTGCCTTCATTCCCACATCGCAGGGACAATTCGGTCTCCAGTCATTCGCGACCCTTCCCCCTCTCAGCCACTGGCAGGACGTCCGACAACAGTGGGTGGCCCCGGCGCCCTATCCCGGTCCGGCCATCTACACCTACTCGCTCCCTCCCCATAGAGTATTGCAGAAGTGGCCGATGCCAGGGCCGGTAAGCCAGGTAGCCACCACCGCTGATGGACAATATGCCTGGGCGTTGCTGGACCCAACCAACCGACTGGTTCGACTTCAACTCGACACGGGAGTCATCGACCGCGCCTTTGAGCTCGAACCGCTCGATTCCTTTTTCCAAACCCTCGCCATCTCCAAGAACTCTCCCGACCGAGTGGTGGTCGCCGGCTATAACCCCGAAAACGGAACGGTACGGGTCCTGGCGTTCCAGGATGGCCGCCAACTCCCACGGGCCGTGGAGGGAATAAACTGGGATTATCGGGAGATTTCCTTGGTCGAATCCGATCAGCGGATCTTTGTGTCCACTGGTACACAACTCCGAGAACTCGAATGGACCGAGGACGGATTGGTGGAATTCCGCAACTGGGATGAACTCGCCGCAGCTGGAAAGATGACCTTCCTCTCGCCCTACCTCTGTTTCACTTCCGGTTCGGTTCTCGACCTGAGCACCGGCACGAGGAGCCTTGCCTTCGAAGGATTGACGTGCGCGGTTGCCGATCCAACGACGCGCCAGATTTACGGAGCAGTCGGAGGAAGATTGCAGGCCATCGACAGCCAGACGCTCAAAGTCATCTGGGCCATAGATTCTCCACAGGAAGATGACTGGAACCGGATCCAATCGATTGCTCCGGCCGGCAAACACGGCGTCATTTTTCAAGACTTTTACCCTCATTGGATGCCCTCGCCCACCGGTCTCCCCAGGGACACCGACGTGCAGGTCGAGATCTCCGCATCTTCGATTTTCGAAGGCACAAACTTCCTCAAGGACGTGAATGTTCAGGTCTCCGGAAGTTCAATCTGGAGCTCGGAGAATGTGGTCGTCGAAGTGGATCTGTCGGCCGGACTCGAGTTCATCGATTCGAACGGCAACGGAGGAACTTCACACCATGTCATTGAGTTTCAGAACGTCACCCAAGCGCAGTCGCAAGTGATGAAAGTCAGGGCCATCAGCGAAGGGAATCAGGTAATTCGCGCCCGAGTGTATGGAACACTTCCTGACCCGAACGAGGCCAACAATGCCACCGAACGGGCCGTCGTAGTTTTACCTCCTCCCTCACTGTATGTGGACGGCTTGGCCATGGTCGAAGGTGGCCCAGGTGAGGGGCGGCCCATCCGCCTGCGGCTCTCCCGTCCGGCACCCAGAGACCTTCAGGCCTCCTATGAGGTGACCTCACCGACGGACAATTCCCGGAACGTCCTAACGCAACGAGGTACGGTTCAGTTCTCGAAAGGAGCCACCGAAGTCAGGCAAACCATCTTTGGCGGGGACAGCATCCCTGAACTTGCCAAGACGTTTCGTCTCAAGTTGACCTCCGACGACGTCATCATTCCCAACCCGGAACCCGAGATCACGCTCCTCAACGACGATTTTCCGACGCTGGTCCCAGGGACAAGTTCAGTCCTTGAAGGCGACGGGTTTGGCAACCGCTGGATTCAGATTGAGCTGAATCGAGCCAGTCCCTTTCCGGTTCAAGCCACCTACGCCTGGAACGGCATTACAGCGGTGGCGGACGTCGACTTCATACCAACCCAAGGCAGCGTCCTGTTCCGGCCAGGCCAAACCCAAGCTCAGATCCCCCTGACCATTCTCGGTGATCAGATCTTCGAAACCCAAGAAACCGTCCGACTGCAGTTGATGGACCGAAGCAATCTAGCGAATTCAACCGCAGATCGAGTGGTCGTCATCAACAATGACGATCTTCGCAGTCCGTTCATTAGGGCGCAGGTTTCGGATAGGCGCCTCATCATCCGTTTCAACTCGGCGATTGGTGGCAGATACTCCCTGATTGAAAGCAGCAGCGCGACTTCCGAAGTTTGGTCTGAAGTCCCCGATTCCAGCCAGGCTGGAACGGGATTTACTCTCCAATACGAGGTCGACTTGGAAGAAGGTCCGCGCTTCTTCCGGGTGGTTGTGGTGGTGGAATGAGAGACATCGCCGACGCCGTAGCCGCCGACGGCAGGAGGCGCCATTCCTCTCCCCACGCGTCACCGCATGTCCCGCCCGTGAAGTTCCTCCCGGTGAGTCAGCGCCTCGTCCCCTCGGCGGCTACTTGAGACACGGTTTCAGGCTGCCCGCGGTTGACCCGGCTGGGGACCCGCCTGGCCAGCGGCATACAGGGCGCGGAAGACCCGCAACTGCTCGAAGGTGAAGCGGCCGCCGAGGAATTCGTGAATCGGGGTGAGGACCGCTTCCGGTGACTTCTCAAACGCCCGGCGCAGATCGGCCAACTCCGACGCCGAGAAGAAGCGCGACCAATCCAAGCGCTCGCCCGCTTCCACCGCAGTGCTCAGGTGCCCGGCTATGGTCGAGGCCGCCAAACCCCGACTCTTCGCAATGGAGTCCAGATCACCGCCCTCGCGATACATCCGCAGCGTCTCCAGGACGGACGGAATGAGGAGTTCGCCCCGGGTCTTCGCCGGACGTTCCCCGCTGCTGACCCCCGAAGTCGGTTCAAACTCCTGACGCGGCTGGGACCGCAGATGCGTGCGAATCACGCCCAGGACCGCCGAGCCATAGTTCCGGAGTTTCAAGGCGCCCACTCCGGAGATGTTGGCCAATTCCCCCTCGGTGGTCGGATACAACCGGGACATCCAGCGGAGGGTGGCGTCGCCGAAAACAATGTACGGCGGCACGCCTTCCCGGTCGGACAGTTCTTTGCGCAACTGACGCAACGACTCGAACAACTCCTGGTCACAGGCAATGTCACCCGCCTTGTCACTCCGTTCCCGAACCGCCTCGCGCGGTTTGGTCAACTGAATGCTCCGACGTTCCTTCAAGGCCTTCGCGCCAGCCGAAGTCAATTCCAAGGTGGGAAACTGACCGGTGCTCTGGGCCAACAGCCCTTGACCGATAAGTTCCCGGGCAATGGCGCCCCATTCATTGCGGGAATGCTCCTTGCCAATGCCAAAGGTGGAGAGCTCGTGGTGTCCACACTGCCGCACGCGTTCGCTGTC
The DNA here is from genome assembly GCA_017309115.1 of Verrucomicrobiota bacterium. Classification (GTDB taxonomy): domain Bacteria; phylum Verrucomicrobiota; class Verrucomicrobiia; order Limisphaerales; family UBA9464; genus UBA9464. The sequence continues at coordinate 6,615 of JAFLEF010000012.1, forward strand.
GCTGCCGGTCAGCACCGCCACCACGTGGTTGAGCCCAAAATTCATGCCGCTCCGCTGACGGATCCGGTAGGCGCAGCTCATCAGTTTCTGGGCCGCCACCGTGCCGTCGTAGGTGGCCCGAGGCGCAAGACAGTTGTCGCAGGCGCCGCAATTGGGCGCGTCGTAGTTCTCACCGAAGTACTCCAGCAAGGTCCGCCGACGGCACCCTGGACACTCCGCGTACCGCACCATGGTCTGCAACTGCTCCCGGGCCACCTGCTGTTCCCCGGGATCCGGCTTCTCGTCGATAAAGCGAATCTGTTTGGCGACATCGCCCGGACTGAACAACAGCAGACACTCCCCCGGCAACCCGTCCCGACCCGCGCGTCCAGTCTCCTGATAATACCCCTCAATGTTTTTGGGCAGGTCGTGGTGAATCACAAACCGGACGTTCGGTTTGTTGATGCCCATGCCGAACGCAATGGTGGCGCACACCACTCGGACCTCGTCCCGCAGAAACCGCTCCTGGGTTTTCGCCCGGTCTGCCTTCTCCATCCCGGCGTGATAGGGTGCAGCCTTCACTCCGTCCTCCCGCAGCTTGGCCGCCAGCGAATCTGCGCCGGCCCGGCTGGCACAGTAAACAATGCCGCATTCCGTGGGACGCCGACGCACAAACTCCAGCACCTGCCGGTAGGCGCCCGTTTTGGATTCCACCCGGTAGGACAGATTGGGCCGGTTAAAGCTGGCAACGTACAGCGATGGGTCCCGCAGATGCAGCTGACCCATGATATCCTGCCGCACCCGAGTGGTGGCCGTGGCGGTAAGGGCGATGAAGGGCGTCTCCGGCAGCCGTTCGCGTAGTCCCTTCAGCTGCCGGTACTCTGGACGGAAATCATGACCCCACTCGCTGATGCAATGGGCTTCATCCACGGCCACACAGGCCACGCCCCAGCGCTGCAATTCCTCGATCATGGTGCCGGCGAAGAGTCGTTCCGGCGCCAGATACAGCAGCTTGTACTCGCGTTGATGCAGTCCGCGCCAGCGTTCCCGGCGTTCAGCCTCGTCGAGCGTGGAATTGAGAAACGTCGCCGGCACGCCGTTGGATCGCAGGGCGTCCACCTGATCCTTCATCAGGGCAATCAACGGCGAAATGACCACCGTCAGCCCGGGCCGAACCAACGCCGGCAGCTGGAAGCACAACGATTTCCCGCCTCCGGTGGGCAGGAGCGCAAACACATCCTTCCCGGCGAGCGAGTCTTGGATGATCTCCTCCTGCAGAGGCCGGAAAGCCGTGTAGCCAAACACCGACTTGAGCGGTGTCAGCAGGTCTGATTTGGAATAGCGGTTCGACATGCAAAGCCTCAGGGACAACTCCGGGAAACACCCGACGCGCTGACTCTACCCGGCCGGCGACGAACGGACTACTCGCCAAATTTTGGGAGAGGTTGGCCCGGGGTATCCTCAGACCGGAGGCAGATCCCGCCGCCCTTCCAGGGCCCGGCTGAGCGTCAATTCATCCGCAAACTCCAGTCCGCTGCCCGCCGGCAGTCCCTGGGCGAGTCGGGTGAGGCGAATCCCCCGCCCCGCCAGTCGACGACCCAGATAATTGGAGGTCGCATCGCCTTCAACATCGCTGCCGAGTGCCAGAATAATCTCCTTCACGCCGGCGGCATCCAAACGCGATTCCAGTTCGGTCAGACGCAGATCCTCCGGCCCCACGCCATTGAGCGGGCTGAGCTTTCCACCCAAGGCGTGGTAATGGCCCCGGTAAGTTCCGGACTTCTCGAGGCTCAGAATGTCCAGAGCCCGTTCCACCACACAAAGGAGGGTCGAATCACGCCGCGCATCGCCACAAATCGGGCACGGCTGGGTTTCTGTCAGCCCGCCACACTGCTGACACAGGCTGACCCGCTCCCGGGCCTCCAAAAGGGCGGCAGCCAATTGGCGGACGGCATCCGCCTCCGTCTGGACCAAATGCAACGCCAACCGTTCGGCCGATCGTGGGCCAATGCCCGGCAACCGGCCGAGAGCCGCCACCAAAACTGTCACTGCCGATGGGAGGGAAGAAGTCGACACCAGGAATCCTTTGGTCCCGGCAGTGTGGAGTTACCGGGACAAAAGGAAAGCGGCACCGCTGGAAGGCGAGTTGAGAGAGATTTCGTCCCCGGGTGGGGCGACGCGGAGCCGTACTCGCGTGGCGTCCACCGCGTGTCACTTCGCCAACAAAGGGAACGGATGAATCTTTAAAGGAAAACCAAGAGACGAGGAGAAGATACTGGAGTCGCGGAGCGTTGGACCCTCTACCGCTGTGGGGCGTCGAATAGGGACAGTTGGGGGCCTGAATTGACCTTAACGCGTCACCTGCCGAGGCCAAAAGCGGTAGAGGGCTAGAGGGCTACCGCAGTCCAAGACGCTCCGCGTGGAACCGTCTTTTCTCTCAGCTCTCAGCTTGCTCCCCCCGCCGCCGACGCCATTGCCAGCCGATTGCCAAAGCCAGGCTGGCCATCACCGGCGCCAATGCCTGAGCCTCCGGCACCGGGGCCGCCAGATCCAGAATCGGGGCGCCGCTCCCAATCATTCCCTCCAGGGTGGCCGCACCGGAAGCCAGGTCGAGACGGTACAGATAACTGCCGCCCGATCCCGCCGAGCCGCCCGCTGCCTCTGCCAGACTCAAATAGCCAAATTGCTGGGTGCCGATGATGTCGAATCCCACCTTCGTCTCGTCGGGATCCAGCGGAAGGACCAAACCCGAAATCTCCGCAACCAAAGTGTTGGTGCCGCTGTTGGGCGGACTCTGCAGGGTCAGATTCCAGCCATTCGCGCCGGCATCAATGTTGTAGAGGGTCGTGGTCAATGTGCCGGCAAAGTTGTTGGCATAGGCACTTCCCACCGCCCGCATGTCCGATCCATCGGCATAAATCAACGATCCGTCGACAAAAGCCAGACCGCCCGTCAGGGGATTCAGCCGCAGATCCTGATCATCAATTCCCACCACCCGAATGCGATCGACCAACGGATTAAAGTCGAAGCCGATTGAATTTCCGGTCAGCGCGAAGGGAGTCCCGCCTGTCCGGTCAGTGGCCGCTCCCGTGTGGACATCAATGGTGTAAAGCCGGGTGGAACTAATGCCCCATAGTTCACCGGTAGCCGGACGAAAATCGATCCCCAGAAGGGTATCGCCGCCCATAAGCCCAGTGATGGTGAGGTCTTTGGTGATCAGACTCGGATCCCGCCGATCAAAGGCGATCAGACGGTTGTCAGCCGTCAGGCCGTGCAACGAGCCGGCTGCCACCGGCGAAGCCACGGCGACGACCGCAGCAACAGAAAACAGGATGTTTCGCATACTCAGTTTGGAATTTGATTGAAGACTCAATCGCGTCCGCCGCGAACCTCGCAGACGGGGCGATTTGCTGGACTAACGCTTCTCCGGTACGCGCGGATGCAGGATTTTTGTTTCCCATCCCCCTGCCCTTGGGCCTCCACCCGTGAGTTCACTCCCCCCAGATACGTTCGGTCGAACACCGGGGTGCAAAGTGCAAATCCACCATCTCGTTGGTGGTTGGTCGGTCGGTAAAGATGTCAGCCTCTTCGTCCCACTGATGCCGGAGGTCGCGCATGATGAGCGCATGGTCGAAGGTGACACTGCCCGTCGGGAACACCGACTCATCGGCGAAGAAGGCGCATGTCAGCTCACCGTATCAATGGCATTTCTCCAAAACAACGATCGGTGCTCCTGCATCCCGGCCACTCCACTCGGAAGCAATGAAAAAGTACCCGTCAGGACAATCTTCCAAACACAGTTCCGCGTTGGGTGAGGCCAAATGAGTCTGTGCGTCGTTCTTCCAAAACTCGTAGCACTCCTGGATTGGAATCCAGCGTGGCGAATAGCCTAAGTCAACAACCACAAACTGAACGCGCCCAAGTCGTAGCAAGCCCCTGACATCTTCCAGCGCGAGCGACCTACCGCGTTCCTGGGTCGTGAATCCATCTTCCCGCCATAACTCTTGGAGCGGCAAACGCGTCACGATTCTGAGGGCGGCGTCCATGCAGGCCAACGTCAGAGCTCACCGACCGCTGCCCTTCCGCGGCGACCCGAACGCTCGTTGGTGTGGCGGGCGGCGCTTCGGTGGAGCGCTTGCTACGGGCCTCTCTGGATCAGACAGTCCCTCTCTCACGGGTCGCACCGTCTTCATCCGGGCTGCGCGCAGCCATTTGGGCAATCGAGCGGTTTCCTTGGAGTCGAGCCTGCCAATGATCAGCTCGATTGATTGCGGATGGATATGGACGCCAGGTCGCAGATGAGTGTGATGCCGCTCATGAGCCGGGAGATTCTCCTCGGGAATCTGCCGCTGGTTGAGGGCTGCCTCAGCGATCAGCAACTCTCCCAAGGAACGAAGCCCTTCCGGATCGCCGTAAATGCCGACTGCTCGCTGATCTTCGTTCTCGCTGTGGAACACCACCAGCCTTCCACGCTGGCTGGGAAACTGGATCACTCGCTTTTGCATACGATTCAAGGTCGGGACGAACGCGAAGCTGAGCTACTGCCGCCGGTTCCGCAACGTCGAGCATTGACAGCTCGCCCGAACCCGCAACGCCGGGTGCCAGTTCGAGTGGAGCGATCTGGTGGGCTTCATTCTGCGATCTCCGGACTGTAAAGATGTCGCTCCCCCTCCCAACCAGTCAGACTAAAACCCTCCCTGAGGCTCGTTGTTTTCCAGGTCTCTGAAAGTCGATACCAAAGCAATTTTGGGGGGCTGAAGGCCGGCATGTACACAAGCTTGGCTTTCCAAGGTCGAGGTCGTTCCGGAAAATTGACATTAATTCTGATGTATCCCTGAGTTGAGTTTGTATCATCCAACCGGACTTGGCCGACGGACGCCCAGTTGGTGCCCAGTCGAGCCAGCAGATCCACCGCGTAAAGACGGATGCGGCCGGGCGCGTTGTTCTGAATCTCGAGTGTTACAAGGTGGGAATCGGCCATCCTTTGTGCACTAACGATTGTCAAAGGCGTCTGCCTACCGCTCCAGATTGCGGTCGAAACCAGCGCGGCTACAACCGGCACCGCCAACGCTGTTCCAAGAAATAGCCAGCGTTTTGTTTTCATTCGAGCCGTCAGAAACGTTGACCCAATGTTGCTGTTCAGTGACGCGCCGAGAACCGTGCCCAGAATCAAGCTGAGGCACAATCGGCGCGTTTACTGCAGCAGCCGAGTTGAACCTTCGCCTCGCCGGCCTTTCCTCGATTCTCGCCTCCCCGCCGGTCCGCTCTACCCGCCGGCTAAAAACATAAGCGCCATCAACGCTCCCCCAAACTCCCGCCCCCGCAAAAGCCCCTCAGTCCGGGCTTGTTCAACCAAAGGTGTAGTTTCTGGCTCCGCAGCAATTCAACATTGGATGTTGGCCGACTTCCGGGCTCATTTCTTCGGGCCCGCTTCGCCCTCGGTCTCTGGATTACGCGCAAGAAGAACTTGCATCGTCTCGCGCACTCCTCAAAGCCTCCAGCGGTGCAATGATCTGGTTCGGCCACCTCATTTGCCTTCAAACGACTTCGCCAACGCTTTTAGATGTACCGACACGTCGAAATACAGTGTCACGGTCTTCCCTCCTCGTCTCTCCACCTCAAGACGGTCGATGTTGCCGATCAATTTCTGGTTCTTTACCTTACCTCCGATCTCCTGGATTAAACTATATTCCTCTTCGAGTGACACGACTCTAAAGGCCGTCTGCTCCGAGAGACCATCCCCGGCTGATGTGATGGAGCCCAGCAACCCATAAAACACGTTTAGATGCTGGCACATGTTGACCAAATCCCCCTTTTCTTTATAGCACATCGCCACCATCAGATGGACATCGGCATCAATCGGCAGACGTTTCAGCCACGAATCGGATAAGCTCAAGACACTCTCCACCTCGCCGGCCCGATACGCTTCCTGAATTTTCCTTCGCTCAGGATTCGACTTCCAAATCGGAGGAAACCCGCCCTTCTGCGCCGTATCGAAGCGCAACTTCGTGAAATACTGGGTATCGGTTCCAGCCGACAAGTCGGGACCTACGTCGGCTAGCACATTCAGACCGAGCATGCCGAGCCCGAGGATTGTGAGGAGGGTTTTCATGGTTGAGGCCGTGAACCAGACTAGTTGAACTCGAGCCGGGCGGTGGCGGTTCGTGTACAACGAACGTGTTCGGCGTTCGTCGCATTCGAATGGTCATCGAAGGGCCGAAAACCTCGCAATCTGGACTAGCTCGTCTTGGACGTCTTCCGACTAATCAACGCCACGAGTGCCGTCACAATGAACGCAGTGCTCCCAGAAACCGTCAAAGTCACCCATGCAATGGTCTTTAGTGTCGTATCATCGACACCGGCCAGATGACTCGAAACTACGGTTAAAACAGTGCAGAGCGCGACCGCGATTGCAGGAGGCATTATTATTTTCATGGGAGAGTCGTGATGTTGCTGAACGCCAAGCTGAGCGACTGCCGTCGGAAACGCAACGTCAAGCGTGAGCGGCGTCTCCAATTGCCGCCCACCGGCAAACGGAGATGCAGGGCGGCAGTTCGTCTCCAGCAACGACCCAGCGAATCCAGCGTCTGATGAACCGCCTGGCCCGATATCGGAACGGGCGGCGGCGGTTCGTGTGCAGCGATCGGGGTTAGGCGTTTTAGAGTTGGCGTATCGAGGGTGGTGCATTGACGAAAAAGAGTTCGGAGCACTCGCAACGTCCCTTGGCGGGGTAGATTGAGCTGCGGCCAATCGAGCGGTCACGGACGGTCGCAATCCAAGTCGCGACTTTGGCTGCTTCGTGTTCGTAGCGGGGCTGTGAGTAGCCATCCGTAATCTCGGCGTAACGACGGAGAAAGTAGGCCACAAAATCAGCGACTTGGATGAGGGCGACCTCCACTGAATCGCCAAAATATGGAACATCTATTATCTGGTCGAGCCTGCCCTGCTTCTTGGCCTTGGAGTAGTAGCTGTCGCTCCAAGCGGGAGGGTTGTTCACGAGGTTGGTAAAATGGAGCTTCTCACGTTCTTCGTTGTCGAAGACAAAAATGGTGTGACCCTTGGTCTTTCGTGGTTTCCATTCTCACTCCGCGCCCTCCGCGGGAGATCTTCGGAGGTTTATTTCTCGCGTGTTGATGGCGGGTGGACCGTTCGAGTTGGTCGACGCGTCACCAGCCGAGACGAAAAGCGGTAGAGGGCTACCGCAGTCCAAACGCTTCGCGCTCCCTTTACCGCCTCTCCAAGTCTCCCACTCCTCCTTTCTCCCCCTCTCCCGTTCCCTTTCCTGTTTTCCTGTGTTCCAGATTAATTATTGCGGGAGATGAAGCAGGTAAGCGGCAGGCGGTAAGTTCAGGGAATCGTGCTCTTCGTTCCATTCGTGGTTTCCATTCTTACTCCGCGGCCTCCGCGCCCTCCGCGGGAGATCTTCGGAGGTTTATTTTCGGCGTGTTGATGGCGGGTGGGCCGTTCGAGTTGGTCGACGCGTCACCAGCCGAGACGAAAAGCGGCAGAGGGCTACCGCAGTCCAAACGCTTCGCGCTCCCTTTACCGCCTCTCCAAGTCTCCCACTCCTCCCCTCTCCCACTCTCCCGTTCCCTTTCCTGTTTTCCTGTGTTCCAGATTAATTATTGCGGGAGATGAAGCAGGTAAGCGGTAGGCGGTAAGTTCAGGGAATCGTGCCCTTCGTTCGATTCGTCGTTTCGATTCTCACTCCGCGGCCTCCGCGCCCTCCGCGGGAGATCTTCGGAGGCTTATTTTTCGCGTGTTGATGGCGGGTGGGCCGTTCGAGTTGGTCGACGCGTCACCAGCCGAGACGAAAAGCGGCAGAGGGCTACCGCAGTCCAAACGCTTCGCGCCTTCCTTACCGCTTACCAGTTCCCTCTCTCAGCTCTCAGCTTTTCCTTGGGTTCCCAGTCGTAGCGGCGACCCAGCAAGTCGAACAGTTGTTCATTGTGCGGCCGGAAAAAGTCGTACAACCGCGCCACGACTTCGGGATCCGGCCGTTCGTCGTAGGTTCGAACATTCTTGTCCTCCAGTTCGGTCGCATTCCAAGCAATGGGACGCAGACCAAGGAATTCTCCGACTTCCCCCATCACCTTTTCGCGATGATTCCGGAGCTCCTTGTCCTCAATGATCTTGATGCGCTCCCGCGGGAAAACCTTGAAGTACTCCTCCAACTGACGCGCAAACAACCCGCGCCGGACAAAGCTGGTCTCAAGCTGTTTCGGATCTCCGTTGCGGAGGGATTCGATTTCTTCGTCAATCGCTTGGGCAAAGGAAGGAAACGTCTCCCGAAAATAGAACCGCACCATGGGATCCCGCTGCTCGGGATTTGCGTTGAGCAGAATTTTCCGCATCACGTGCTCCCGGTAGTTCTTTCGGACATGACGAACCATCACGTACGCCGACCACGCTCGGGGCACCGGATTGCGCAGCATCACCAGCAGCCGGGCCTCCGGACAGTACTTGCGGATCCGTTCGGCGGTACCGGGATGGTACATGTAGCAGGGCGTCGCATCGAACAACCGTACTCCGGACCGATAGGCCGCCCGGGCTGAAAACTGCCGGGCATACCACGCCTGACCACGCGCATACACTTCGTCCCGATGAAAGAAATGGGCCTCCTTGTCTTTCACGCCCACCACATCGGGATGCTTGGTCAGAAAGTGGGCGAGTGCCGTCGTGCCGCACTTCTGTCCGCCGAGCACAAAGAAGTCGGGCCGAAGTGATTCCGCCCGCCAAGTGTAGGTTATCTCCTCGAACAGGATACGGGAAAACGTGCGAGCCTTCCTGAGGATGGGTGCGGGCATGGGTAAGGGACCGCCAGTCATGTACTTCACCCCGAAGTCGACCGGTCGGCCGAAAGATGATTAGCCTGTCCGAGGAACGCGACCAATCGGAAAATTCTCCCAATCGGTCCGGGCGGTTCCCTTAGACAAACCAACCCATGGCGACCTCAAAACCCGCTGGCTACTCTGGAACCCCACTCAGCCAAAAACTCGGTCTGAAGCCCGGCTACCGCGTCCTCCAGATCAACCCACCCCCCGATCTGGCCGATCTCCTGAAACCGCTTCCGGAAGGAATCGAATTTGCATCCCAGCCAGCGCCCGCGGTGGACCTGGTGCATGTGTTCGTCATCGAGCGGGCGGACCTTGTCCGGCATCTGACCCAGCTTCGGGGGGCTTTGCGCGAGGACGCTGCCGTCTGGATTTCGTGGCCCAAGAAATCTTCCCGACTCCCAACTTCCATCACGGAGGACGTCATCCGCACCGTCGCCCTGCCCCTGGGCTGGGTGGATATCAAAGTCTGCGCCGTGAGCGAAATCTGGTCGGGCCTGAAGCTCGTGGTGCGCCGGGAACTCCGGTCTGCCACAAAACCCGCTGCTCCGACTCACCGACGTTGACCGACGTCACGATTGCTTGCGCTTGCTGGCCACGCGCCGGGCGAGGTCCCGGACCCGGAAGCTGGCTTCGGAGCTTTGCTCCAGCGAGGAGAGGTACACCTTCTGCAGCGAATTGTCGGCCCACCACTCGGGATCCTTCACGTAGCCCAACTCCAACAGCAGGGAATTCGCGGTGCGCGCAAAGGCCCGTCGATCCATGGCGGTCATGGCGGATTTCCAGCCGCCCGCCTCGCCCTTACGGAAATGACCCTCGGGCGCCTTGACCCCGGTGGCGGGCATGGTGCGGCTCTTGCGCAGTTTATCAATGCGATTGGCCTCCACCACGCTCGACACCAAGTCATCACCCGCCGACAAACCGCAGAATTCGTACACGCGCTTCAGCTCGGCCTCCGGTTTGGCCAGCAGCTCTTCGTAACGAAGCTCGTGGTAGGAATCCGGCCACTTCGACGCCTGACGGGACGCCCGGACATGTTTGCTCCAGCGCAAGCCCAAGGTGCGCATCGGACCGCCCATCGGATACCCAATCTCATCCCGCGCGGCATTCATTGAGACCGCCACGTCGCGACCATCCCGGATGATGTGGACGAACTTGGCCTGGGGGAAAAACTCCTTGATGGCCTCAATGTGGGGGCCGTTACCCGGGAACTTGTCGAGCACGTGGGTGGCTTCCGGTTTGGTGGCCCAAACCCGGGTGTAAACCCGCTCCAAAAACTCCCGGCAAAAGTCGTCAAACTCGGCCCGGGTCCAAACCACCGGGAGGCCAAAGTAGAATCCTCCCTGGGCATTCACGTGGCCGGCCTCATGCGCCCAGTGTTCCCGCCAGGACGCGATGTAGTGACTGACCAAGCGAAGTTCCACTGAGGAACAGACTTGAGGATGGTTGGCGAGCAACAGTTGCAGCCAGGTCGTCCCGCTGCGGGGTGCTCCGAGGATGAAGATGAATGGCTTCTGCAGAACCATTAACGCCAGTCACCCAAAAGCAGGCCCGTCTAGCAACTGGATTCGCTGGGGACTTCCGACCAGCCCACCCTCGTTGCGGATCGCAATCTCGACGCGAACCGCCGTGATTGCCGATTTAGTGCCGGAAATGACGGTGTCCGGTGAACACCATGGTCAATCCCCGGGCATTGGCGGCGGCAATCACTTCGGCATCCCGAACCGATCCGCCCGGTTGGATGGCCGCCGTCGCTCCGGCCTCAGCCGCGGCAATCAAGCCGTCCGGAAACGGGAAGAAGGCGTCCGAACACACCACACTACCCTGAAGCGATAATCCGGCCTCGCCCGCTTTCCAAACCGCGATCCGACTCGAATCCACCCGACTCATCTGACCCGCGCCCACCCCCAACGTGCGGCTGGTCCCGTCCGCTGGATCCGATCCCACGTACACAATGGCATTCGACTTCAGATGCTTCACCACCCGCCAGCCAAAGAGCATGGCCTTCAATTCGGCCTCCTCCGGCGAACGCTCTGTCACCACCTTGAGATCTTCCGCCCGGGTCACCTTGAGATCCCGTTCCTGCCACAAATACGATCCCGCGCCCACGCTGCGAATGTCCACGGCCGGTCCGGTGGCGGCCGGCGGCAACATTTGGAGCAGGCGCAGATTCTTCTTCGATTGCAGGAGGGCGAGAGCTTCTGGCGTAAACTCCGGGGCAATGATGACTTCGCAGAAGATTTCAGCGATGGCCTCGGCGCACGCGGAATCCAAGGGTCGATTCACGGCGATGATCCCGCCGAACGGGGCTTGCCGATCTGTGGCGAAGGCCTTGTCCCAGGCGGCCCGAAGGGTCGGACCCTGTCCCACGCCGCAGGGATTGGTGTGTTTGAGAATGGCCAGAGTGGGCGGTTCTTCGGCGCCAAACTCGGAAATCAGCGCGGCGGCCGCGGTCAGATCGAGAATATTGTTATAGGAAAGCTCCTTGCCGTGGAGTTGCTGAAAGTGTTTGCGGAAATCGCCGTAGAGGGCGGCCTTCTGGTGCGAGTTCTCACCATACCGAAGGGACTGCGCAAGGGGCGCCCGAACTTCCAGGACCGCCGGAGCGGCCGCGGAATCCGTCCCGGCAACCGCAAAGTCCGCACCCAAATGACGGGCAATGGCCCCGTCGTAGGCAGCGGTTCGCGCAAAGACTTTCGCCGCCAGTTCCCGCCGCAATTCCAAGGTGGTTTCCCCGGTGGCGGCCACCTGGGACGCGACCCGGGCATAATCCGCCGGATCCACCACCACCGTCACGAATTCGTGGTTCTTGGCGGCACTACGAAGCATGGACGGCCCACCAATGTCGATGTTCTCGATGGCTTCCTCGAGCGTGACTCCCGCTTTGGCCACGGTCTGCTCGAAGGGATACAGGTTCACCACCACCAGATCGATCGGCGGGATGCCATGCTTCTGGGCGGTCGCCACGTGTTCCGGATGATCCCGCAAATGCAGCAATCCTCCGTGAACCTTCGGATGAAGCGTCTTCACCCGGCCGTCCAGCATTTCAGGGAATCCCGTGTAATCGCTCAGCTCAATGACCGTCAGGCCTTCCGCCCGCAGCACTTTGCACGTGCCTCCAGTCGAGATCAGTTCCACCCCAGCCTGCGCCAGCGTTTGGGCCAAGGGCAACAGACCAGATTTGTCGGAGACGGAGAGCAAGGCACGGGCAATCTTCGGCATAACGAGGCGCGGAGGCTCGACAAGCCCGGCCCGCAGCGTCAACCGCGGAGATGGCTCAAGATCCCCAAAAGTGGGGGGTGGGGAAGCTGAGAGCTGAGAGCTGAGAGGTAAGCGATAAGCGATAAGCGATAAGCGGTAAGCGGTAAGGGGGAAGGGGGAAGGGCTCAGCTTTCCCCGCCCCCCGGTGGGGCGAGGCTTCGCCGAGCCGTTCGCGTCACAGCGAATGACGCGTCACCCCTCCACCCACGCCCGGCTCCGCAGAGCGTCGCCCTACCTGGGGAAGTTGAGAGTTGAAGGTTGAGAGTTGAGAGAAAAAACCTGGAGGCCCGCGTTTGAGGCCCGCGTCCCGGCGAATCGACGCGTCGGGTGTCCACAAACGCCCGGCTCCGCAGAGCGTCGCCCTACCCACCTTTCCCCTTCCGACCTCTCAGCTCTCAGCTCTCAGCTCTCAGCTTTCCCCAACGCCCGCTGGGGCGCCTTTTCGTGGTTCCTACCGAACGAAGCGGGACCGGCGGAACCAGAACGCGCCGGCCAGACACAAACCAGCGCTCCAGCCCAGCACTTCGGCCGGCTCCGGAACTGCTGCGAAGTTCACGTTGTCGAGGGAACCTACTTCCGAACCCAGTCCTCCCGCGAAGTACTCCCCGCGAATTCTCAAGCCGGTAAGATCCGCCAAGACCGCCTGGAACTCCGACGCGGTCGGCGTAGCCCCACTCAACGTCCCCTTCCGCCAGCCTCCCGTCTCATTCAACACCACGCTGTAGCCCAACCACAAATCCGGCGTCGGCGCCGGCCCCACATCGAGAACCAATTCGAGGCCAGCTCCGCGCAACACGACATCCGGAACCGGATCGTAGGTGTTGCCCGTCACTTTCAGCTCCCACGACAACGTCGTGCCATAGGCCGATGACTGATTTCCCAGCACATTCGCCGGCGCCACAAAATAGAAGTCGAGGTTGGACGGATCGGTAATCGAGATGTGCCCCCCCGGATTTCCGCCCGAAGATTGGTAATCCACGCTCAGCGCCACCCCGCCCGTTCCAAACGGGGACTGCCCGTCATTGTCAGCTCCGGTCCAACCTTGGGCTCCAGAGTCGAAGTCAAAAACCATCGCGCGCACCGGGAGCACCGTTGCCACGGCCAGAACCAAGCCAAGTGTCTTCATAGTGTGGGGAACAATTCGTAACAAACTGTCGGGTCCACTTACCGGAGCCAAGTTCCAAAACGCCGATCTTGAGCCGCCCGGCCCGCCCCTCCATCCGCGGCCCGACGTTGAACCCAAGCTCCTAGCCCGATTCACTGGGGGCGTGACCGGTCCTAATCCCTATGACGTGCTGGGCTTGGAGCGCGATTGCACTCCCGACCAAATCCAAGCCGCCTATCGCTGGCTGGCGCGTCAGCTTCATCCCGACCTGAATCCGGGCGATCCCCGCGCCGTGGAACGAACTCAGGAACTCAACGCCGCCTATGCCGTCCTGAGTTCACCCACCCGTCGCCGCGATCTCGACGCCTCGCTGGACCGCGCTGCCCGACCCGCCGATGCCAACCTCAGAACCAACTCCGGCCAAAATCCTCCCCTTCGGCAGGACGTCGCTGTTCGCCCCCTCGATTTGATCCAGGGTGTCGCGCTGGAAGTGCTGATTCAGGACCCGTCCAATCCTCACGGCCCGGAACGTCTCAAACTGATCGTCCCCCCCGGAACCGCCCCGGGAACCCGCCTGCGCCGGCTCCGCCCCGGCGTGGACGGAGGAATTGTCGAAGTCCGACTCAAAGCCCAGGGCGACTCCAGATTTCAGGTCCGCGGATCCGATCTGCGCTGCGACCTGCGAATCTCCCTGACGCGGGCTGAGCAGGGCGGTTCTGAGAGGGTGACCGGCCCCACCGGTTCAACGCTCTTCGTCACCATTCCCGCGCGGGTCAAACGCGGTCAGATTCTCCGTCTCCCCGGCGAAGGACTGCCCCGAACCCAAGGCGGCCGCGGGGATTTGCTCGTTCGGGTGCAATACCAGCCGAAGGTCCAAATCCGGCGAATTCCGCCCGGCCACTGACTCCGTTCCTTGCCCACTCATTAGGCCGTCTCTAGCGTTCGCATACCGTCATGGTTCGTTTCGTCGTTCTCGGAATCACGTCGCTGTGCCTGACCCAAATGTGGGTTGCGCACGCCGTGATCGTGCTGGGTTCGGCTGATTCAAGCGTTCACCGAACTGAGCCTACTGGGGCGCTCGCTGGCAGCGGCTGGCAATGGCAAATGGGACCCGCCGCCGGAACGGTCATTGGTCCCAGTCACATTCTGACTGCGGCCCACCTGGGACTCTGGACCAACAGCATTATCACGTGGGATGGTTTAGGATACCGGGTGGCAGAAGCCGTGGATGCACCGGATTCCGACCTGCGCCTGCTGCGGGTGAGCGGTCGTTTCGGAAACTGGGCGCCACTCAATGCGGCCACCAACGAAGTCGGACAATCTGTCGTGCTGTTCGGTCGAGGCGGACCCAGAGGAGACGCGGTCTTGGGAATGGTTCAGGACCGAAACACGCTGTGCGGCTGGAACTGGTTACCTGCCGACCAAGTCCTGCGCTGGGGAACCAATCGAATCGCCGGCCTTCAAGCCACATCCACCGGAACTCCAGGCGAGTACCTCGTGGCTTCCTTCGACGCCGACGGCGGAAACGACGAGGCCACGGTGTCCGTGGGGGATTCGGGGGGCGGCGTGTTCCTGCAACAGGAGGGAACGTGGGTACTCGCCGGGGTGATCAGCGCCGTGCAGGGCACTTTCAAGCGAACCGCCGAAGGTCCTGTCTTTTTCGCAGCGCTCTTCAATCGCCAGCCGTTTTTCGAAGAAGTCACCACGGGAGTCTGGGAACAGGATCCGTCCAGTGCCACCCAACCCGAAACCCTCTGGATTGCTACCCGCGTCTCGGCCTATCGCGAGTGGTTGGACACCCAACTGAGCCAACCGGCGGCCGTCCCCCTTCCCCGTCTACGGTTCACGGCGTCACTGAATCAGCCCTTTCAGGAGTTCCCGTCGTACTCGGTCGATCCCGCCACCCGCCGAATCAATCTGCTTCGCCAAGGTGCGGACCAACTGTTCTTTCAACTCGAAGGCGAATCCGAAGTGCGAATCGTCGCCCTCACCGCCGAAGTGATCACCCTGGCGTATTGATCCACCTGGGAATCGAGAAACTCGGAGGGGTGAGAAATCTGGAAAACTGGGAGGGGAAGACGGGGGGACGTGGTGGTGGCGCGGAATTGGCAGGTGGGGTTCGGCAACACTCCAATGCGTCATTCGTCGGGACGAAAAGCGGTAGAGGGCTACCGCAGTCCAAACGCTTCGCGCGCCCACAACCGTCACCCAGGTCTCCCCCTCCCACTTTCTCCCCCTCCCTCCCTACCCCGTCACTTTCCCAGTTCCTTCAACAGAAACGCCCGACGCTCCTTGAGCTGACGTTGCAGCGAAGCGATGTCGTCGCGGAATTCCGACCCCGCGGAGCGGACGTCCTGCCCGGTCATCGTCGCTTTCCAGACCACCTCCGGCTCCAGGGTTTGCTGCAGCCGACCAATCGCCGCACCCATCCGTTCCTCCGTGAATTCGGTTTGGCAGAGTTCCTTGAGCCGTTTCAGGAACACCGGCCGAAATCCCGGATTGGCCAGAATCGGACCCGAAAACCATCCACCTGGTCGCCACCATTCCACCGATCCCCAGTTGTGGGTCCGTTGGGCAAACCAGCGGGCTGGCTCCTTGTCCCCCGTCATTCCGTAAGTGAGCGGCATCGTGTACCAGTCATACTGAGCCGAGGCGCCATCGTAGTCGCCCCAGGTCTTGTCCAAATCCCAGGGAATCATCTCCCAACGGCCTGCCTTGCCTGGACTGCGATAGACAAAGTAGTTGTTGAAAAATCCGTCCCAGTTCTGCACGCACTGGCTGGCCGCGAAGTAGCTCGCCATTTCAGGCACCCGGAACTGCTGCTGGATAAACTCCCACTGCGCGTCACCTCGGGATTTCCGTAACCCCTCCACCACCGCCTTCAAATCCTCATGTCCCTCCGTCAGCCGATTCTTCTTCTCGTGCTGACCTTCCAGTCCCTGACCGTACCAGATGAGTTTGTACACGCTGCCGTCCGGATCCCGCTTCACTCGCCGAAAGAACGAACTATTGGGCTGCTCAACGTACAAACAGTAACCGATGGGTCGTTGGTCGAACCAAACCCGCAGATGTCCGGCCAGGGGCGTCGCCACCCCGGCCTGCCGAAACAATTCATAGCCCAGCGGCTCGGTCAGCAACCAGCGGGGACGTCCGCCTCCCACGACGTTAAGGGTCGTCATTTCTGAATACGGAGCATCCTTGTGCAGCCGGACCTTCCAGCCGTCCTGACGCGGCGTCAGGCGAATGTGATCGAAGGTTAGGATGGGCCCGCCGTTGGTCGGCATCACGACGAAGGTGGAAATTCCGCGGACCGGTTCGGGCCGACCTTCACCGCCTCGGGAATGCAGGGAAGATCCTGGACGTTCCTTCGCGCCCCACGACAGCAGGCGAACCTCCGGAAGAGCCGAGCGATTGGTGTTCACGCCGACGTACGCGGAAAAGGTGGGGCGAAGGTCCTGGGGATCGGGCAGCCAGCGGACGGAGTTGCTCGTATCGACGGCCCGGACCCGCCAGCGCAGCAAGTGCCCGGCCGGCGGTGCCGGCAACTCCCCCCGATAAGTGCCGCGGTGGGCATCTCCGGTGATGCGGGAAAGAACGAGTTCCCGCTCCACGAGTCGGGGCGAATCGGCAAACGCCTGCCAGGCCACCGAGACTTTCTGAATGCCCGCGGCGGACCCCACCTCTGCCGTGACGGTGACGGGTTGATCGGGAATCACGGGCGAGTGCTCAACGCGGATCACCTGGGGCAACGGGGCGAGAGCCGCGTTGGAATTCGTCCGACCCGGCGAACCCGCCGCCACGAGAGTCCGTGGCAGAGCAGAACCACCCCACTGATCAGGATCCGTTCCCGGCGCGAGCGGAACGCGCCGTTCCAGAGAAGCTCCCTCACCATCCGCCGACAACGGCCATGGCGCCCGATCGTCAAACGTCACTTCATCCGCCACCGACTGGTCCGGCCGAAGCAATTGGAGCTGCTCACCTCCGTGTTTCAGCCGCCCAGAAAACGTTCCCAGGATCGTCACCTCAGCTCCGTAATGAGCCAATAGCGCCTTTTGATCCCGGCACACCACGCCCAGCCCGCCCGGCGGGAGCGTGACGGCTCCCAGCTCCGCTTTGACACCCTGGGTGATTCGCCAACCCGCCAGCGAGACCGGGGACGAGCCGGTATTGATCAACTCCACGTACTGCAGGTCGTCCCGATCCCCCGGCGGATGGTACATCACCTCGTTCAGCCGCACTGAAGCGCCGACCCAACCTGGGGCCAAAGCCACCCAGACCGCCGCCACCCCTCGCCCCCAGCGACTCCTGAGCAAACTTCCTTTCACGGCTGGGTAACGGGCTGTTTCACCGGAGCATTCCGCCATTCGTCCCGCACCGCCCAGAGGTTCACGGGCGACGTGGACTGACCGAATTTCAGGAAGCGCGAGCTGCCATCGGCAAAGGCGAAGTTGGCGCCACCCAGCTTTCCGCCGCCGGTCGAATGCCGGCCCTGATCGATCTCCTCCACGTCGTTGCCCGCCTGGCCTTGTGAAAAGTCCATGTGCACGTGGTAGGAACCCTTGCGTTTCTCCCCGAAGACGATGGTTTCGGACGGATTGGGAATGGAGGCTTCTTTCATTCCCACCGGCCATTGCCACTTGAGGAATGCCTGGTAGTTGGACTCGGTAAGCTGAGACTCAAACCAATCGTTAAAGCCATTGATCACATAGCTTCGCTGCCAGGAAATGCGCATCTCCATGGGCGCTCCGGGCATCCACGGCAAGCTGTCGGAAGGGCATTTGAGGATTTTGGGTTCCTTGTAGTAGGTGAAGAGCGGGGTCGGCCAGGCGTTGGTAGGCTCCCTCCGGGGAGGATAAAAGCCATCATGGTCGCTGGCATACATCGTCAGGGACAGACCCAGCTGACGGATGTTGTTCAGGCAACCGATGC
The DNA here is from genome assembly GCA_017309115.1 of Verrucomicrobiota bacterium. Classification (GTDB taxonomy): domain Bacteria; phylum Verrucomicrobiota; class Verrucomicrobiia; order Limisphaerales; family UBA9464; genus UBA9464. The sequence goes on from JAFLEF010000012.1 coordinate 24,723, forward strand.
TGTTGGCCTTGGATTTCGCCCCCGAGAGGGCAGGCATCAGCAGGGCCGCCAGAATGCTGATGATGGCAATGACCACCAGCAGCTCGGTCAGGGTGAACGCCCGCCCGTTCCGGCGCGAGCAGGGGTGATGAAGGCAGGCTTTCACAGGTCAGGTTCGTGGGCGGATTCTCCGCTTTGGTTGTTAGTAGGACAAAGCTGCCCTCCCAGTTGTTTCAGAAATCTTGCGCTGGCGAACCGGAAAAGAAACGGGCCGAAAGAGGTAAATCTTCCCCGCTGATTTCTCGTCCGGCGTTTTTCGGCCCTGCGTTTGTTTCTGGAGTCTCTTCGCCAGACGCCGTAACACCTCATGGAATAAGCCCTATGAAGCCGCCCCTTCGCCCCTCCTGTTCGCCCGGCTTTACCTTGATTGAGCTCCTGGTGGTCATTGCCATCATCGCCATTCTCGCCGGGATGCTCCTTCCTGCCTTGGCCCGGGCCAAGGAACAGGGACGTCGAGCCCGCTGCCTCAACAATCTGCGCCAATTGGGCATCGCCATGACCATCTACGCCGATGACCACCGTGGGACCTTGCTTCAGGCCCGCGGCAAGTCCGTGCAAATCGCCTTGGACCCACCGGAGCGCGAGGCCGCCGCCACCGTGGGACTGGCCATCCGAACCAATTCCGCTGCGTCTTCAATTTGGACCTGCCCCACGCGTCCCGGATATCCGACCTATGAGGCCGACTTCTCCCAGTGGATCATTGGCTACCAGTATTTCGGTGGCATCGAAACCTGGATCAATCCGGCCGGTAACTTTCCTTCCCGCAGCCCGGTCAAGAGCAGCACCGCCCAGCCGGGTTGGGTCCTGGCGGCTGATGCCGTGATGAAAATCGACGGCAAATGGGGCAGCGGTCGGGACTCTGCCTTCAAGGGCATGCCCGGACACAAAAACGGCCGACTGCCCGCCGGCGGCAATCAGCTCGCCATGGATGGATCCGCCGCTTGGTTGAAAATCGACAAAATGCTGTTCATTCACAGTTGGGACGCAAGCGGCACCCGCGACGCCTACTTCTATCAGGAGGACTTGGGAGAAAAACTTCAGGCCCAAGTGCACCGTCTCAGGCCGAAGCTCTAGCTACTCCGTTTCCCGCCGCAACGGCTCGAGAAACTCCCGCCACTCCGCTTCCTGCAGGGGATCGGCCGCCGTCAACGACAGGGCCAGTTGGTCCTCTCGGGTTCCGACTTCCACGGCCCACTTCTCCACCCCACAGCAGGAACACGCCCCGGTCCACAGCCAGGCCGAGCCGTCAGTCTGATGCCGCAATTCCAATCCCGTGCCCTCCCCCAGGAATCGGACGGTCGGTTCGCCGGCGGCGACGGAAGACCACGCCGGTGTATGGAATTCCGGGGTCCACGTCGCAGTCAGGATGAGCGACGGATTGTACACCCGGGTCTGCAACCGCTGCCCGGCTCCCACCGCTCGCGCCAGCAGCCCGGCGACTCGGCTGAGCGGTAACCGCCGAACCTGGTCCGACCCGGCGCTGAATCGCTGGCGGAGCGAAGGGATTCGGCTGCGCAAACTGGTCAGGCGGCGCCCGTTCTCCCGGCTGTTGGGCGGGCACCAGGGACGGGGTGTTCCGGGACGCGACTGATACCTCGCGACGAGGGATTCATAGCGCACCCGGGCTGGACCCGCCGGAATGACGAAGCGTTGCGACACCCCGCCTTGAACGTCCCGAACTTCCAGGAGATAGACCGGCCCTTCCGGATAGCTTTCCCGAACCGCCCAGAGGGAGGCGTGCTCCGCCAGATTGGGACTGAACTCGCCGCCGACACTGGTGGGCACCACTGAACTTCTCGCCCAATTGAGTGCCGGAATCGGACCGAACCTCGCCAACACGGCGACCGAACTGTGCGCGAAGTGAAGCAGGTCGTCTTGTTCCTGGAGGAACTGGAACCAATCGCCTGCCGGCAGCGACAGAGGCACCCGTACCGTTTGGTCATTTTCTACAATCCGGCATTCCGGGGAAATCGAGGCCGACGGGGAAAACTCACTCGAAGACTCAAAGAAAGAAGCGTCAAAGGAAGGCATGATGGCAGTTCTTGCTCCAGTCTCGCGCCGCCCAGATTTGATCCCAGCGATACCTGTCAGCGCGCTCAACTGAAGTCCAAACAGCCTAGTACCGGCGTAGCCGCCTGACGCCCGCTCCCTTGCCAATAATTGAGGCCAGATTGTTGCCGGTGAATTGCCCAGACCGACCCCAAATTGCCCAACGATCGAACCGAGAGACTCTTGAGCCGTGGAATGAACGACTCCTACTGACTGTTCACCACCATGCCAGGAGTCGCGTCCCCGACAGTTGCTATTTGTCTGAGCCCACCGATTTGCCAGCAGGGTCCACAACGAGAGGCGTGATCAACACCACGATCGGCCGGAGTTCTTCGGAGGAAGCATCTGGTTTCCCGACGTCCGCAAGCATCATCACGGTGTGACCGTCGAGAGTTGGGAATGTGGTCGAAAACTCGATGGTGGAGACTTGAGCCGCCACCCAATCCTGGCCCGCAAGGCGGACCACCCGATGCATCTGCGCCACAAACTTGAGACGGTTCGAAGGGTCTCCGATAAGCAGGTAGGGAGTAACGTCAAGCACCGGACGAAGCTGGCGAATTTGACCCACCACTCCCGTAATCGGATCCGTCTTCTTTTCGATCACCGAAATTTGCGCCTGCTGTCCCGCAGGCGTGCGGACTTTGGCTGACCCAAGAGAAAGTGTACCGGAACGAGCCTCGAGGTCCGTCATCAGGCGCTTGACCTGGGTTGGGGTGAGAACCGGCGCGTGAGTCGGCGATTCAGAATCAGAGGTAAAGTATTTGGCCCAGATCTCCAACGACGTGTCGGGCTCGACCTCGAAAAACCTCACTTCCAACTCGATTTCAGGTGGTGCCACCTTGAACGCTTCAATCGCCTTCTCGACAATATCCAAATCCGCCAACGTTCCCCGCACGAATAAAACTCCGGTGCGATCATTGAAGAAAACGGCGGGTTGATTGGCAAATGGATCGGTAACAACAAAACGGCCCATACCGCCCGACACTCCTGTACCACCCGGAACTCCCGGCCCCGGAATCTTCACTCCACACGCTCGCAAGAAATCTCGAACGGCCGATTGGATCGCAGCACCTCGCTTGCGATCCGCCTCTGCGGGCAGTACGACACCCATGACAGCCTGCAATCCGATCAGAAACGCATTCGTGCCGACTTGAAACGTCTTGGTGTAGAGCTCCGGAACTTCGGGAAGCGGAGCGGAGAAAACCACTGCGTAATCCTGCACCTCATACCGAAGGGGTCGGTTGGCCAAAGCGACCATGGCGTCCAGCGCGTCCACCAAGCGCGTGTTGAGCAGCGGCCTCAGGGACCGAAATGAAGTCTCACCCAGCGTGACTTCACGACCCGACGCCGGATCGATCACGCGCGGTGCCGTCTCAGTTTCATTGATGATGAAATTCAACCCCTTGTGTTCCGGATCCTGCGCCCGCGCTTGCTCTTCGAGGTACTCGACCAAATCCGCCAAGGTGCCGTCATGGAACTCGAATACGGGAACAATGATGCCCTCCAATTTGGTCTTGATGATTTGTTGTCCCAACCAGCCTCCGGAGTGACTCGAGTTGGAAGTGACTCGGGTTTCGTTGGTGCTGTAAACCTGAGGTAGTCCGGTCGCGGGAGTCGGCTCGTCCAGATCAGCCTCACTGTTGATAGCAGGCCGAGTCGAACCCGCGGAGATGACACCCGTACCCGATTCGACCCGCCGCGCAAACGCCATCGGCATCAGCAAAAACGCCCCGCAAATGACCGTGATCCATCCGGTGGCGCCCAAGTGTGCGCGAGAGGGAAGCGGTGACACCAACAATCGTTCCACCCGATTTCGCAAGGCCCGGCGGGACTCCAGAATCCCCATCAAACTCAGCGTCAGCGCAGGCCCGGAAACACAATGGCGGGCAACCTCCACCAACGTCGCGGGGTACGTAGCGGGATCCCCACTGCGCAAGAGCATGACGCGTTCATCCACGGCCTGTTCTCGCAGCGATGCCACGCGGGCATTGGCGAGCCAGACGAACGGATTCCACCACCACAACGCCACGGCCCATGTTTGGGGTAAATTCAGCCAGAGATCGTGGCGATGGACATGGATCAACTCATGAAGGAGCACGTCAGCCAACGCGGTCGCGGAGAGCTTCTCGACCAATCCTTGCGGCAGCAACACCACTGGTCTGAACAAGCCGCAAACGGCTGGGCTGTGGATCCGTTCCGTCACTCGAAGCTGAGGCCATCGCCGCAGCCCAACTCGGCGGGCGGCTTCCTCCAAGGCTCGTTGCTGATCGGCAGACGCCGGGTGAGAACCACGAACCAGCCGATGAACGACCCGATTTCGTCGAATGATCCAACTCAACATCACCCCCGTTCCCGTCAGCCAAATCAGTCCAAGGCCGCCCCAAGCATCAAGTCGAGCCTGAGGTACACTAGCGACGAGTGCGTCGGACGAATGAACTGATCCAGACTGGGCGTCCATCTTCGTTGTCCCAGCTGGGGCCATGGACGTTCTGGGCTCAGCGGGTGTGGAAACCCTGACGGGCGGCACCAACCATGGGCCCACCCAGTACGCGACACCCGTCGGAAGACTAAGGGCGGGAGGCAACAGGACCTTCAAGACAACCAGCATCCACAGCGCGCAACGAAGAGTCGCGCGAAGTCGACCCCGCGTGATGACCTCAAGAGTCAGGAGGACCAACGTCAACACTGCGGTTTGCGCAAGGATGGAGATTCCCGCGCGGCTGGCGGCGCCACCCCATTCATTCAAGAGAAGATTCATGGAAGGGACGGGATGATCTATGATTTGGATTTGCCGGAGACCGATGAGTCGGAACGTCGGTGCGCCGCAATCAGGGACTCGAGTTCATCGAGTTCCGCGGCCGAGAGCTGCTTACTCGAAAGGAGGGTCTCGACCATGGGTTTCAGTGCGCCATCAAAGGCGTGACGCAATGCGTAGCGCAGCTCGCCCAACTGCGCCTGACGACGCGTCACAGCCGCGCGATACAAGGTCAGATGGCGAACCTTCTCTGCCGTCAGCAGCCCCTTCCCCACCATTCGATCCATAAGGGTTCGGACGGTGCTGTTCGTCCACCCTTGCGAATTGGCTAAGGCCTCTTGAACGGTCGGCACGGCACACGGTTCGACGGCCCAGACGACCTTGATAATGGCCCATTCGGCCACAGTGAGTTCAGGAAAAGGAATTGGCATGATCAGAGCGACAGACATAACGCTGACTCTACAGTTGTCGCTCTGTCAAGACCGATCACCTCGCCCTACCGGGTGTAGCCGCCGACGGAAGGAGGCGCCATTCGGTCTTTTGACGCGTTCCTTGGAATCCAGCGCGTGGAGTTCTCCGGATCAGTCAGCGCCTCGTCCCCTCGTCGGCTACAGTCGGGCGACGCTCGGCGGAGCCTTTGGAGTGCGGTCGCGAAGCCTGCGAAGCTACCGCTTTTCGTCTCGGCTGCTGAGGCGTCGAGTCACTCTGACATCCACCCGCCCTGGCCGCGTCCCAAAAGCGCCAGAGGGCTGGCGCAGTCCAAACGCTTCGCGCACCCCGTCCCGCTTCTCAGTCCGCAAACCGGTTCAGAGTTGAGAGTTGAGAAAAAAATCCTGGCAATTTTGCCAAGACGCGTAGCCGCCGACGGAAGGAGGCGCCATTCCCGACGCGTCACTTCGCCGAGACGCGAACGGCTCGGCGGAGCCTCGCCCCACCGCTTACCGCTTACCGCTTACCGAAGATCACTGCTTCCAGGTTAGCGCGGCGTTGTGGCTCGTTTCCTTGTAGGCGCGGCCTCCGTGGAATCCGGCGATAGGCTCCCGTTGATGCGCCACGGTTAGCAGATACTGTCCGGATTGTGTGGGGGTGAACCGGACCAACCCGTCGGCGTCGGCCACCAGTTCCGATTCCTTTTCATCCGGAGTTCGGAGGGTGGCTTTCACGTTGGGCACCGGCTGCCCTCGCAGACAGATCCGCACTTCGCCGGCATTCCCGGTGGGCACAAGGTCCAGGGTCGTGAGTGGAGTCGCCGCCACCAATCCCGCCGGCTGCCAGCGGGCGTAGAACATCGGCTTGCGACCGCCGCGAACGGTGAACGTGCTTTCCGCGCACACCAAGTTGGTCGGAGTCACTCCCAGTACCAGGAAGTGGTCCGCCTTCTTCGGAGCGTCCACGATCACCGGCGCGTTGGTGCCAACGGCGAAGAAGACCACCGGAAGGGTCAGACTATCGAGGTGCCCAGGGGACTTCTCATATTTCCCATCGGGTTCCGCAAACCGGACCACCAACTGGCTCTCCACCGGCTCAATCCAGACGGAGTGGCCGAGACTGGTCACCGGACTGCCGATCAGCAGCGCCAGCAGCAGGAGTCGCAGACAGAACTTCATGAGGGGGATGGGCAAAAATTACTTAGATGTTCCCGCCACCACGCCGCGATCCGCCGGTGCGACTTCCGCCGTCACTGGCTTCGCCAACGGAGAGAGCAATTCCAGATCCGGCCGCTTGTCTTCGCCATCGTCGCCGCCCAAGGCAATCAACTGCGTCGAACCCGCGGTCACCAACCGATGGGCCATCCGCGGATGCTCGAGCCGTCCGACCACTTCCCACGCATTTCCGTCGGCAGACAAGCGGAGCAGGTCGCCCTGAAACGCGGTCACGAACACCCGGCCGTCCTGAGCGATGGCGGAACATCCAAAGCCCTTGAACTTGCCCGGGGGCAGATCGGGTCCCTGACTCCAGGTTCCTGCCACCGTGTCATAAATCTCCACCCGTTGAGTCGGCTTGTTGTCGCTGTCCATCCCGCCGATGCAATAGATCCGGTTGCCCAACGCGGCGACGGCCAGGGCCCGACGCTGGAACGGTTGCGGAAATTCCCGCCAGCCTGCCTCCGGCTTCTTCAGATCCAGCACCAACGCGTGGTCAGGCCAGACCGGGGCGTTGGTCCCGCCCTTCATGGACCATCCGCCCAACGTGTAGAGCCGACTGCCCACCACGACCGAATCATGGCTAGAGCGCGCCATCGGCAAGGCCGGAAGATCTTCCCAGCGATCCTTCTGGGCATTGAATTTCTGGAACGTGGTCAGCGAGTACAGGTCCTGTTTGGTGTTCGCCGCATTACGGGCAGCCATCCCGCCAATTCGATAGACATCGCCTTGGTACGCCACCAGTGCCAGACCCTGCCCGGGGACCGATGACGGCAGTTTCTGCCAGGTCGTGCCTTCGCTCAGACGAAGCCGGTTCAATGAACCGCTCACCATGTCCACCGAGTAGTCATGACGCTCGCCCTTGTGACCGCCAAACACATACAGCCAGTCCTCGGTGGTCACCGCGCCAAAGCTGGTGACTGACTCCGGCATCGGAGTCAGGCGGGTCGCTGGAACGGGCGGCGGGACGGAAGCCGAGGACGAACTGTGGGAAGTGGTCGAGGCACATCCGGCCGCCAAGACCGCCATTACTAACGCCCCGGCCATCCGGCCCAGGAGACTTCCTTGAATGAGATTTTGCATGGATCAATTTACAGTTAACGAATCAAAGTAAAATCCGGACGATCGGCCGTATTGCACCAGCGCCGCATATCCTGTTGCTCCGCCGGACCAAAGGCTTCCACATGGCCATCCATTAAGGCAGCCACCGCCCGCTGACCAAATCGCGGTGCCACAAATCCCCATTGATTGGGCGTACTCGCGGACTTGGAATTCACCGCCCACAGACGGGACCGCAGATACGGCGGCAACACCTGAAAGTATCCCTGAGACTCACTGCCCGAGACTTTCGAGCGAGCCGACAGAAACATCATCAACTGACTGGGCGACCGAATATCCCCCGTCTTCGTCACGACCGTGCCAGCGCCAAACACCGCATTCGCCTGGGCCGCGGGAAACTCGCTCTCATGTCCGCCAATAAAGTAGGAATTGATCCCCAGGGACGGAAACACGCTCACCGAATAGACATAGTCCGAATAGTTTTGAGCCCGCAGTTTCGCGAGCAGCGTTCGGTTCTCCCCGGAATAAATCAGATCCATGGACTTCGCCAGATATGGAACCAGCCGCCATGGATACCGGGCATTGATGGGATGCGACAGTGATTGCCCGCGACCATCCACCGCCGTCGGATCCGACACATAACCGGGAAACACCGCCCCTTGGAAGTCATCCGAATACATCTGGGCGGCGAGCACCTCCTGACGCCCCGCCGACATTTCCTCCACCATCCGAGCGCGTCGCTTGGCGTGCGCCAGACACGGCAGGAGCAACGAAGCGAGAACCGCGATGATGGCAATGACCACCAGCAGCTCAATCAGCGTGAAGCCAGAAGCGCGGGACCTCATCCGACACCTTAGGGAGTTGTCACCCGATACAGCTGCTGCTCCGCCGTTGGCAGCGGAGCCCGCCACGTCTGGAACACCGGCGAGGGATACTCCGCTCCCGGTGATTCCTTCGACAGCCAGTCCGAAAGAATTGCCGTCGCGGGACTCGCCACCGGCGCCCACAAGTTCAACGCGTTCCCCGACTCCAAACGTGCCGACCGACCTGGAGCCAACGTCGAGCGCAACGTCACTTCCCCGCTTCCCAGGTTGAACGAGGTAATCCGCAACACGCTGTCAGCGCGGGAGGGGTCCGTCCCTGCCGCGAGCTCCGCGCCAGTGGTCGCGCCATCGGCATCCGGATCTCCCGCCGCTCCCTGGATCAGGGAACCAAACCAGAAGTTCTCCGCGTCGTCCGGCAAGCCATCCGCATCGCTATCCTGGGACGGACGCACTTCCTGAACCTCCAGATCCAGGAGCGGATATTGGTCCGCCGAAGCCAGCGGACTGAAGATGGTGTAGAACAACGGGTACGAGGCCGGACCGTTGAGAGTCGCATCCACTAGCGACGTCACTACGAAACTCAAATTGCCATCGTGAAGCCCCTGTTGGACGTAGCCGTAGATTTGCGGATCCGCCAAATTGAGATCGAACGTCATCCGGCTGCCCAACGGCACCAACTCTCCGGACGCCACATTCGTCAACTGTCCAACTGCAAAGGGTGCTACCTCAAAAGCCCCGGAGATCTCGTTAGTTCCATCGTCCCCCACGTTGTGACTGACATCCACCAGGATTCCATTGGTGTCGAAGCCGGCAGCATACGCCACCCGGTTGGAATAGAATCCTCCCGCGGGATTCACGCCCCAGGGACCCGCTTGCGGATAGGTCAAGGAGGTGAAGCCACCCCGGAATCCGGCTCCGAACAGATCGACGGAGACACCGGAAGAGGTCGGCGGCAGATACCGCGGATCATTCGTCGGAAAGTACGAGCGGTAGTCCCGCAGCGTGCCCTGATAGACATATTGTCGGTCATTGGCGAACGTCAGGGTTACTCGGGCCCGGCGGATCCAGTAATTGGACGCGCCCCGACCGGCAGTGGCCCATCGGGCGGTGTTCCAGCCCAACAAATATTGCGCATCGCGCGAGTCGAAATCGGGACTCGATCCCAACGAACCGAAGACACTGGCCGTCGGCCGGTCGCCCGGATTGCCATTAAACGGATACATCCACCGAGCCAGGGTTGCTGGCGTGGACGGCACAGGGAACGGCTGTTCCGGAAAGGCCTTCGCGAATTGCGCTGCCGTATCGAGGGTCAGCGAATCGAAACTCACGCTGGATCCTGCCGCCGCGAACTCCAACCGGTACGCCTTGATCCCCTTCCCGGTGAGATCCCACTGCCAGAGCGTTGAGACGTTGAATCCCTGCCCTGCGGTCCGATTCAGCTCGTAGCGTGATTGAGGTTTCAGCCTGACCTCACCGTCCGCGCCCAAATACACCAGCTCCATCGAAGGGGCGGACAACTCCGAGCCGACGGTCCGGGTCTGCAATACCACCGTTCCGAGCACGAAAGGCGTCTCGTCCGTGAGGCGGAACTGACTGACCCCCATGTTGTAGATGTTGCCGGTACCGGTCAGGAACGCGTTGGTGTCGGTCTGAAAGAAGCGGGCTTGGGTCGTCGCCGAGGAGGATTCCGGAGCATTGCCGGGCTCTCCGATCGGAACGGTGAACACCTCCCAATAGCCCACCTGGGATTCGGCGCCTCCGCGGAAGCTCGGAACGACGAACCCATTGGTGGCCGCCGCGAGACGCGAGCCACCGAAACACCCAAGCGCCAACACCAAGGCGAAAGCCACCCGTCTGAGAAAATTGCAAAACATGTGATCGAAGACCGGCTCGTGCACCGAGCCAACGCCGGTCACCTTAGAGGAGTGCGGGCGAGTTCTCTCCCGGTCGGTTGCGCAAAACTTCTGGTGAATTGCCGACACCACCGCCGCCTTCGACGCCTCACACGGGATGCGCTGTTGACATTGGTTCACACCCGACGAACAAACGGTTAAGTCGGATCGGAACGAACCACACCACCGAATTCGAAGGCCAATCGATAGCGAGCGGCGCCCATCAGAGACGAGGTTAATCCAAATGAAAACCTACCCAGACACCTCGGCGGAATCCCGAGAACCAGAAGAACTGGAAATCTGCATTTCCTGCGCTCACCCCAACTCTCCCGGAACGCACTTCTGCGAACACTGCCGCACCCCGCTCTCTTCGTACGCCGCCACCGGGCCCTTTGAGTGCCTGTTCGCCGAGGGCGACTTGTGGCGAAAAGCCGTGCAGCATCCACGCTGGGGAGATTGGATTCGCTTCTTGTTGGTCGCGTATTTGCTCTTGGTGTTGCTGAGCTTCGCACTCGGCTGGGCTGGCCCGCGGTGACTTGATGGAACGACCCCATGGACCCGCAAGATCGGCAGGCTGTCATTGATGACGAGCATTTGAAGCTGCTGTCCCTCGGATACCTGGTGTCCGGCGGATTTACGGCAGTGTTCTCGTTGTTCGGGCTGTTTTATGCCGGCATGGGACTCTTCATGCTCGCCGTCACCATGACCCAAAAGTCCAGCTCGGCTCCGCCGGTCGCGGTAGCCCTCCTGTTCGGCACCATGGGACTGTTGTTCCTCGCCATTTTTATCGTGGTCACCCTCTGCAAGTTCCGGGTCGCTTCGTGTTTGAAGCAACGGCGCGGCCGGACGTTCTGCCTGATCGTGGCCGGCCTGACGGCCATCGCGTTCCCCTACGGAACCATGCTAAGTGTGTTTACTTTTCTCGTTCTTTGTCGTCCCAGCGTGGTCCAGCAATTCAACGCGCCGTCCGCCCCGACCGCCTCCGTTGGGCCTTCGGTCTGAAATAACGTTGGTCCGACTCGGAGTCTGTTTTGAAGACTCGCGCAGAACTTTCCCAGGGCGTGGGGTTCAAGTCTGCCAGAGACGGATTCCTGTCTCCAGCGTCCCGTCCATCATGAGTCCGATAACCCATCTCTTGATCAGCTGGAATATCGCGAACCTCCCGCGACACTCCTCGCAACGGGATCGAGCCCTCGTGACACTTGCTGGAATCGTGCCCGATCTGGATGGCGTCGGACTTGTCGCGGAGGGATTCACCCGAAACGCAGAGGAACCCCTGCTCTGGTGGACCCACTACCACCACGTCGCAGCCCATAACCTAACTGCGGCATTGGCAGTCACCGCACTTGCCGCCCTCCTCGCAAACGGTCGACGGCCGACCGCCCTTCTGGCCGGGATCGCGTTCCACCTGCACCTGGTGTGCGATGTTATCGGATCGCGCGGCGCCGATGGTTATCCCTGGCCCATCGCCTATTTCTGGCCGTTTTCGAACTCCATCCTGTGGACGTGGTCGGGGCAGTGGTCGCTCAACGCTTGGCCGAACTTCGCCATTACGGCAGTAGCGCTAACGACCACGCTGCTGCTTGGCTGGCGTCGAGGCTACTCCCCCTTGGAACTGATGTCGTCTCAGCTGGATCAGCGGTTTGTGGCCGCGCTTCGTCAGCGATTCCCGCGAGCGTCTGATCCCGTAGCCGCCGACGGCAGGAGGCGCCATTCAGTCTCCTAACGCGTTCCTTGGAGTCCAGCGCGTGGAGTTCTCCGGGTCAGTCAGCGCCTCGTCCCCTCGGCGGCTACGGTCGGGCGACGCTCCGCGGACTCCTGACGCGTCACTTCGCCGGGACGCGATCGGCTCGGTGGAACCTCGCCCTACCGGGCGTAGCCGCCGACGGCAGGAGGCGCCATTCAGTCTCCTGACGCGTTCCTTAGAATCCAGCGCGTGAAGTTCTCCGGGTCAGTCAGCGCCTCGTCCCCTCGGCGGCTACGGTCGGGCGACGCTCCGCGGACTCCTGACGCGTCACTTCGCCAGGACGCGATCGGCTCGGTGGAACCTCGCCCTACCGGGCGTAGCCGCCGACGGCAGGAGGCGCCATTCAGTCTCCTGACGCGTTCATTGGAATCCAGTGCGTGAAGTTCTCCCGATAAGTCAGCGCCTCGTCCCCTCGGCGGCTACGGACCTCTGTGGCAGATGGACGCATTGACTTGGCGACGCTCCTTCGCCTAACTTCCGGCTTCGATGGTGCGTTGGGTCCAAGCAGTAGCAGTAGTGCTCCTCACGATTTCGCTGGGGTTGCACTGGGCCGTGCTGCAGACCGCCGCCTGGGCCGGCATGCTGGTGACCTACTCCCAGGACGCGTCTTGGCAGACTGCCGTCAACAAAACCTTCGATGGGCAGCATCCCTGTCAGCTGTGCCGGTTGGTCAAAGCCGGTCGCTCGGCCGAAAAGACCCCGGAAACCCAGCTGAAAGTCTCCAAGATTGAGGCCTGTTCCCCCGTCGAACTGGTGATTGACGTGACCTCGCCCGAAGTCGCCATCCTGGTTCCCCTCGAGTCGCCCTGTCCCGAGGGTCGATCCGACTCTCCGCTCTCGCCGCCTCCCCGCGGCGCCTAATCCGAACCGTTCGAGCCCCAGTCATCCGGTGCGGCCCTAGGTGGCCGCCGGATTACAGGCAGAACTCACCCGCCACGGTTCGTCGTTTCTCCCCCCGACGGTTTCTCATCCCCGTCGCGTTTCGGGCTCATTCCGGCCCGATCCCCTCGAAATCATTCCGGTGTCGCGCCTAATCCGGAGTTTAACGTCAGTCCTTGGGTCATTTCTGATGGATCTTAAACGAAACCTCTTGTTCTTGTCCGTGCTCCTTCTGTTGGGGATGAAGCCGGGCCAAGGCTTCGCCGCGCCCAACTTCTCCCACTTCGAAGGTCGCCAAGTTCATCCGCTCGCCGTCACGCCGAATGAGCGCCACTTGCTGGCCGTGAACACCCTCGAAGGCCGTCTTTCAGTGTTCCGACTACCCGAGTCCCACTCCGAACCGATCCTCATCTCGGAGATTCCGGTCGGACTAGAACCGGTCTCCGTCCGTGCCCGAACCGACGACGAGGTCTGGGTCGTCAATGAGGTGTCCGACTCGGTGGCCATCGTTTCCCTTTCCGAGAACCGGGTCGTGGCCACGCTGTCGTGTCCCGATGAACCCTCCGATGTGGTCTTCACCGAAGGCCTCGCGTGGGTGAGCTGCTCGCGCAGCGGTGTCTTGCGAGTCTTTGACGTCAATCTTCGAACTGAATCCGTTTCCATTCCCCTGACCGGCAACCTGCCCCGCGCCTTGGCGGTCAATTCCGACGGCTCCCGGATCTACGTAGCCTTTCAGCATTCCGGCAACCGAACCACGATTCTGCCCGCCGCCAAGGCCTCGCCCCAGATCGCCCCTACCAACCCCGAACTGCCGCCGGCGGTCACCACGGCGGAAATTGTCCGCGCTGATGATCCTCGGGTAACATTCACGGTTTTGGATCACGACGTCGCCGAAGTATCTGTGACGGAGCGAAAGGTCCTCCGCTATTTCAGTGATATCGGAACCACCTTGTTCCATCTGGCCGTCCGACCCGGTTCGTCGGAACTCTGGATCACCGCCACCGATTCCAAGAATCACCTGCGCTATGAACCTCAGCTGAAGGGCCGCTTCATTGACCACCGGTTAGCCAAGCTGCGACTCGCGAACGGAACCTCCACCGTCTTCGACCTGAATCCCGGAATCGACCCTGGGGTCCTTCCCAACCCCGCGGCCCAAGCTACGGCCTTGGCCGAACCCACTTCGCTACTGTTCGCCGACGACGGGCAAACCGCCTGGGTCGCTGCCTTCGGCTCCGATCGAATCGCGCGAATCGATCTGACCACCGGTCAGATAGTTGAACGCCTTGACCTTCGCCTTCCGACGGCGGAGGTACCCATTCCGAACTCGCGACACATGCGCGGACCCCGGGGATTGGCGTGGTCGGCGCAACGAGACCGACTCTACGTCCTGAATAAGCTGTCCAGCACCGTCTCGGTGGTGAATCCCTCGACCGCCTCGGTGGAGATCGAAGTTCCCCTGGGCAGTGTCATTTCCCTGCCGCCGGAAGCGCGGGAGGGTCGCGGCTTCCTGTTCGATGCCCGCCTGTCCGGAAACGGCCTCTCTTCCTGTGGCAGCTGCCATCCCGATGCCGACATCGATGGACTGGCTTGGGACCTCGGGGACCCCAGTGGCCAGATGACGTCGGTAATCGGCTACAACTTCGCGGTTCACGAAACCACGCCCCGGGTCCGGGAACTGCACCCGATGAAGGGGCCGATGACCACTCAGACCCTGCGCGGACTGCGTTTCGACAAGCCGCTCCATTGGCGGGGGGATCGGGCGACTCTCAATCACTTCAACGTCACCTTCCGGGATCTCCTGGGCGGGCAACTGATTTCCGAACCGGACATGAGCGCGCTGGAGTCCTACCTCAGAACCCTGCGGCATCATCCCAACCCGAACCGCACCTTGGACAACGCCCTCGCCGCCACCGTCGCGGGTGGCAATCCGACCCGGGGCCGAACGCTCTTCAACACCCACAACAATCATTGCTCGGTCTGCCACGTGCTTCCGGACGGCTCGGACCACAATCTCGACGATCCGCGCAACTTCGGCGGCCGCCAACCGATGCAAACGCCGTCACTCGAAACGGTGTATCAACGGGCGCAGTTCAACTCCCGGACCGGCGAGAGCACGGTGACCGGGTTCGGCCTGGGACACGACGGCATCGGAGGCAAAACCTCCCTGCCCACCGTCCATTTTTACGATCTTGATGAGCTTCGCGGAGTGGACTTCGCGGACGTCACCGCTTTTTTGTTCAGCTTTGATACGGGCACCGCGCCGGCGGTGGGCCATCAGCGAACCATCAGCCGCACTACCGCCACGAGTCTGGAGTGGTTGGCCGCCCTGACGCTGTGGGAAGGCCAAGCCGCTCGCACCAATGGCTGCGACCTGGTGGTCGTCGGCCAGCGTGCCGGAGAGCGGGTTCAGCTCCTCTACGCACCGGAGCAGCAACTCTACCTTCCAGCCGATCCGAACCAGACTCCCCTCTCACGGGAGCAACTGCTGAGCGGTCTGGAACCCGGCGAAGCGCTCACCTTCCTCGGCACCCTTCCCGGCGACGGCTCCCGTTGGATCAGCGATCACAATGGGAACGGAATAGCGGACACCTCCGAACCCACGCCGCTTCTGAAAGTGCAATCGGACGCGACCTCACTCCATCTCCAGTGGTCCGACTGGGGTTCCGGCTGGCTTCTGGAATCCGCCGCCACGCCTGCGGGTCCCTGGCTTCCCAATCTGGAACGTCGTCGCCGCGCCGGCGGGATCGTGGAAGTTGAGTCCCCCAACGCCTCGTTCCCGTCTGAATTCCATCGTCTGCGCCGGCTCTGGTAGCCCGTCTTTTTTTCCTAATTGAAAACCTCAAGTACACCGCAATTGCCGTTTATGAAACTGACTCTCGCCCGCCTGGTGCGATGGCTGCGGCCCGCCACTGTGGCGGCTGCGCTGATTCCGACCGCGGTTCAAGGCCATGAAGCCGAACCCGTGGAGTTCAATGCCGTCGGCATCCCCTACGCCTGGCAGATCGAATTGGACGACCAGGAATCGACTCACATTGAAGCGGATCACGTCGGCGCCTGGAGCTGGGACGAAGACGGCTTCCCGGCGACGGCCAAGGGATGGACCCACACGTCGAAGTGGGTGAAATTGAATCTGACCGAACCCGCGGCGCTGACCCTGAAACTCGCCAGCGCCGCCGGTGTTCCCTGGCCGAGCAACGAGGATCCGACGCGTCTGGCCGGAACGAACCTGTTCCCCTCCTTTAGCCTCTATCGCGGTTGGGACACCGATGCTGGACTGATGACCAATGCCGACGGTTCCACCCTCGATCAGGACCACACCTTCAACAACCGCGGTAACATCGTCTGGGCGGAAGACGTCACCTACCTCGATCACCTCGACAACTCCACCGCCCACGAAGCCACCCGAACCTGGATCCTCCCGGCCGGGCACTACACGATCAACCTCGGCGGCAACTCGCCCGCCACCGTCGCCGAAGGGCGTCAGGGCTACCACGCGACTTTCAGCACCACTCCGGCTCCGGTCTCGCTGACCAACGCGGCGCTCGCCGCGGTGGAGTTCGATCCGGTGGGCATTCCGTACGCCTGGAGCCTGAGCCTGGATGACCAAGCCTCGGCCGAAACGCCGCCCGCACACGTCGGCGCCTGGAGCTGGGATGAAGATGGCTTCCCGGCTACTGCCAAGGGTTGGACCCACACCTCCGCCTTTGTGAAAGTGCTGCTCACTCGTCCGGCTCTCTTTACCCTCAAGCTCACCAGCGCCGCCGGCGTTCCCTGGCCGAGCAACGAAGATCCGACGCGTCTGGCCGGAACGAACCTGTTCCCCTCCTTCAGCCTCTACCGGGGTTGGGACACCGATGCCGGGCTGATGACCAATGCCGACGGAACTACGCTGGACCAGGACCACACCTTCAACAACCGGGGTGACATCGTCTGGGCCGAGGACGTCACCTACCTCGATCACCTCGACAATTCCACCGCCCACGAAGCCACCCGAACCTGGATCCTCCCCGCCGGGCACTACACGATCAACCTGGGCGGCAACTCGCCCGCCACCGTCGCCGAAGGACGTCAGGGCTACCACGCCACCTTCACGACGACCCCGGCTCCGGCGGACATCGTCAACGCCTCGCTCGCCGCAGTGGAGTTCAATCCCGTCGGCATTCCCTATGGTTGGGATCTGACCCTCGGTGCCAACAGCTCCGCCCAAACCCTCCCCGACCACGTCGGTGCCTGGAGCTGGGACGAAGACGGCTTCCCCGCCACCGCCAAGGGATGGACCCACACCTCGAAGTGGGTGAAGTTGAATCTGACCGAACCAGCGGCGCTAACCCTGAAACTCGCCAGCGCCGCCGGCGTTCCCTGGCCGAGCAACGGGGATCCGGCGCGTCTGGCCGGAACGAACCTGTTCCCCTCGTTCAGTCTCTACCGCGGCTGGGACACCGATGCCGGGCTGATGACCAATGCCGACGGAACTACGCTGGACCAGGACCACACCTTCAACAACCGGGGTGACATCGTCTGGGCCGAGGACGTCACCTACCTCGATCACCTCGACAACTCCACCACCCACGAAGCCACCCGAACCTGGATCCTTCCGGCCGGGCACTACACGATCAACCTCGGCGGCAACTCGCCCGCCACCGTCGCCGAAGGGCGTCAGGGCTACCACGCGACTTTCAGCACCACTCCGGCTTCGGTCTCGCTGACCAACGCCTCGCTCGCCGCCGTGGAGTTCGATCCGGTGGGCATTCCGTACGCCTGGAGCCTGAGCCTGGATGACCAAGCCTCAGCCGAAACGCCGCCCGCACACGTCGGCGCCTGGAGCTGGGATGAAGATGGCTTCCCGGCTACTGCCAAGGGTTGGACCCACACCTCCGCCTTTGTGAAAGTGCTGCTCACTCGTCCGGCTCTCTTTACCCTCAAGCTCACCAGCGCCGCCGGCGTTCCTTGGCCGAGCAACGAAGATCCGGCGCGTCTGGCCGGAACGAACCTGTTCCCCTCCTTCAGCCTTTACCGCGGCTGGGATACGGATGCCGGGCTGATGACCAATGCCGACGGTTCCACCCTCGATCAGGACCACACCTTCAACAACCGGGGCGACATCGTCTGTGCGGAAGACGTCACCTACCTCGATCACCTCGACAACTCCACCGCCCACGAAGCCACCCGAACCTGGCTGCTCGCCGCTGGCGAATACACGATCAACCTTGGCGGCAATTCCCCGGCCACCGTCGCCGAAGGACGTCAGGGCTACCAAGCCACCTTCACGACGACCCCGGCTCCGGCGGACATCGTCAACGCCTCGCTTGCCGCGGTGGAGTTCAATCCTGTCGGCATTCCCTATGGTTGGGATCTGACCCTCGGTGCCAACAGCTCCGCCCAAACCCTGCCCGACCACGTCGGTGCCTGGAGCTGGGACGAAGACGGCTTCCCCGCAACCGCCAAGGGATGGACCCACACCTCAAAGTGGGTGAAATTGAACCTGACTGAACCCGCACTTTTGACGCTCACTCTGGAATCAGCCGACGCCGTCCCCTGGCCGAGCAACGAAAATCCCGCCCGTCTGGCCGGCACCAACCTATTCCCCTCCTTCAGCGTGTACGCAGGCTGGGATACCGATGCCGGGCTCATGACCAATTCCGACGGTTCCACCCTCGATCAGGACCATACCTTCAACAACCGGGGCAACATCGTCTGGGCCGAGGACGTCACCTACCTCGATCACCTCGACAACTCGCAACGTCATCGCGCGACTCGGACCTGGGCTCTGCCCGCCGGTCATTACACGATCAACCTCGGGGGCAATTCTCCGGCCGTCGTCGCCGAGGGGCGTCAGGGCTACGTTGCCAAATTCGTCACCCGTCCCAACCACGGTCTAGCCCTCCAGTCCCACCACGACCTGCAGAGTGTCAACGACCAGGGTATCAGCACTTGGACCGGGTCAACTCCGTTTGTCATGTCGGGTGTCCTTCTGAACAACCCTGAGGAATTTCTCGATGCCACACCCGGATTCTTGCCCTTCACCGTCGAGAACACCTTCCGGCTGGGGGGACAGTGGCAGATCTTCTTCCAATCCGTGGATCCGGCGGATCGCGGCGGCACCGCCGGCTGGATGGGGCAGAACTATGGGAACCTGCCTTTCCTCCGAGATACCGAACTGAGTTATCCCGACGCCGAGTGGCAGGCTGAAATCGCCCGACTCAGCCGAGATCCCGCCACGGGTCACGTCTTCCGGGCAGGCGATCTGATCCAAGTGATCGCCCGTCGCACTCTGGACTTCGCCGGCAAGCGTAACGTCAACGAGGCCCATGAACGTGTCACCGACGCGGACTGGGAAATCCACCTCCTCCAGGCGGACTACGGCCTGCCGCAACCGGAAGTCATCACCCTCGATCAGCTGGTCCGACCCGACGATGGCAATCCCGCCACCAGCGAATTCCTCTTCGACGCCACGCGCGCAACGGGACCGGAGCGTTGGCAAGGGCAACGCGTCCACCTGGCGGGCGTCTCGCTGACCGATGCCTCCGGTTGGGGCAAGACTGAGTTCAGCGAACGAGTCGGCACCATCACCGATGGAACCGGACGTTCTTTCCGGGTCCGCTTCCCGCTGCTGAATCTCGGACCGGCACCGCAATCGAACTTCGAAATCGTCGGAATTTTGGATCAAGACTCCGGCTCAGGCATCGATGGAACCACAGGCTACGAACTCTTCATCCAACAGGTGATCACGCCGCCGGTTGCCCTGACCGTCGTCGTGGCCGATGAGAACCACGTGACACTGTCCTGGCCGGCGTCGGCTGGGGCCAAAGTTCCGGTGAGCGGCACAAGCCTCACGGGGCCATGGACACCAGTGGCTGAGGCTCCCATCGCCATGGGCGACCGGTATCAAGTGACCGTTCCAGTTACGGGTTCGGCGCACTTCTTCCAACTGCCGTAAGCACAAGCATCGGCGTCACCACCACTCCCAATCATGAACACGGCTGTATCACAACGACCCTACTCCCTGGGCCGGGCGTTCACCGTGATCGAATTGCTGATGGTGGTGGCCGTCATTGCCATTCTCGCAGCCTTGCTCCTGCCCGCGCTGGCGCGCGGGCGGGAGAAGGCGAAAGTGGCCGTGGTCAAGGTTGAGCTTCAGCAAATCGGACTCGCCTTGGAGATGTACGCCAGCGAACACGAAGGTCGCGTGCCGCCGGTGCGCGAGAACTGTAACAGCGACCTCGTCCTTCACTGGTGCCAATTGCCCCTCGAACTCGCTCTCGAAGGTTATCTCCCGCGGGGACCGCAGGGCGGTTTGGCAGCCCGTTTCGAAGACAAGTTTCACCCGGGCCACACTTACAAGTACGCGGCGCCCGGTCCGGTGATTCTCAACAACACGCCCGGAGGATCCCATCGCATGTGGGTGCCGGATGATTTTCCCGTCAATCAGAGCACCAACGGAGCCTGGCATCTGACCAACTCGACAGCTCCAGTGAAATGGGCCGTCTGGAGCCTGGGTCCCCAGCCCAATTCCGATCGAAGCCAAAGTGCCCGCGCTCCGCTGCCCCAGTGGACCTGGTATCGGAAAACCGGCGACAGCGGCGTAATTGCCCGATGGGCTGCCCGTGACGGAACTCAGTTCGCGACGCCCTGATGAATTCGCGTCCAACAATTTTACGGGAGCAAGGTGAGGTAGATTGCCGACCGCATTGCATCGAGCGGCGGAGTTTCAATCAGTCCTGTGAAAGCACCTTGCTCCCGTTCCTTTTTCCTCCCGAGACCGCAACCGGGAATCTTCCATGAACGGAAACGGCTCCGCCTCCGCGCAGCGCGCCCGCCGGCTCCAGCCCACGGCCTCGTCTGCCCCGGCCACCCTTGAATGGGGTCGCTGGGCTGTGAGCCTGGGTGGCTTGGGCTTGGTGGCCTTTGCGCTCTGGTTCGGATGGGTCGCTGGCCAGCGGTCAGCCCCTCCACTGGGTCAGCCTCCCGACCGAGCCCGAACTCTGGGTCCCTTCGAACTGACCGAACGCTCCGGCCGAACCGTCCAGCGGGCCGAACTCACCGGACAAATTTGCGTCGTCAGTTTCGTCTACACCAGCTGCGGTGTGACCTGCCTCCAGGTCACCCGGAATCTCTCCCGTTTCCAAGCGCTGGTGGAGAATCAGCCCGATGTCCGAATCGTTTCGCTGTCGGTCGACCCAGTTTCGGATACGCCGCCGGTCTTGAGCAAGTTCGCCCACCAGTTTGGAGCCCAGCCGGAACGTTGGTGGTTTCTCACGGGGGAGGCCAAAGTCTTGAGTCACCTGATCGAAGAGAGCTTTCTGCAACGCGGTCCGCGGATGAACAACGATCCCATGCCCGGCGGTTTCCTCGGAACGACCCGAGTTGCCTTGGTGGATCGACACGGCCAGGTCCGGGGCTTCTTCGACGGTCTGGACCGCCACACGCCCGAAGCGCTGGTCCGCGCCATCGAGCAACTACGAAAGGAGATTCATCGTTGACCTCCTGCCCGCCCCCATGACCGCGAATCCCAATCCCACTCCCGGCCTGACCCTTCCGCTCTTGCGTCGCCTGCGGTGGACCGCCGTGGTCGGGCAGGCCACCGCGGTGGCCGTCACGGTTTGGCTCCTGCGAATTCCTCTGCCGTTGCTTCCGGTCGCCCTTTGTTTGGGAGTCACCATCCTCACCAATCTGGGACTACATCGACTCTCCCCGGGGCAAGGCGAACGGCCGGAACAGCTCACCGCCGTGCTCGCCTTGGACGTCGCGTTGCTGACCGTCCTGCTCTATTTCACCGGCGGCCCGCACAATCCCTTCACGTCCTTCTACCTGGTTCATGTCGCCCTCGCCGCGGTAGCCCTGCCCCTCAAGCCCGCCCTACTGATCAGCGCCGAATGCTGCCTCGGCTACGCCATGTTGTTTCTTGGTCAGGCGATTTTGCCGCGCCCGGGCGACGCGGTCTGTGGCATCGGCCCCAACTTGCCGCTGGCCCTCCACTTAAAGGGTATGTTGGTGGCCTTCGTGCTGACGGCAGCCTCCATCGCTGGCTTTGTGGGCCGACTGCAACAGGCATGGCGTCGTGGGGAAGCCGAACTCGCCGCTGCCCGGCTGATCGCCGCGCAGAACGACCGCTTTGCTGCCCTGGCGACCCTCGCTGGCGGCGCCGCCCATGAGCTGGGAACACCCCTCGGAACCATTGGTATCGCAGCTTCCGAACTGACTCGAGCCGCCGCCCGCCATCCGGAGGACGCGGAACTCGCCGAGGACGCGCATCTGATCGCCGAGGAAGTTCAACGCTGTCGGCTCATCCTGAATCGTCTGGGTAATCCCGCCGGCGACCCTCCTGAGCCTCTTTCCTTGGGGGAAGTTCTGAAGGAAGTGGGTGCCCGCTTCGAACGTGCGCCGCTGATCATTCAGCCCGCTCCCACCACTGCCCATCTCGTCGCCCCCCGACAAGCCCTCGTGCAGGCCCTGAGTTCGTTGGTCAAAAATGCGCTGGATGCCAGCCCCGCCGGAAGTCCGGTGCACCTCAACACCCATTGGAAGGAACCGGTGGTGGAGTTTCAGGTGCTGGACCATGGATGCGGACTCACCGGCGAGGTCGCCAACCATGCCGGCGAACCCTTCTACACCACCAAGCCGCCGGGCCAGGGCGTCGGATTGGGACTCTTTCTGGTGCGTCTGCTCGCGCAACGACTCGGAGGCGACTTCTCTTTGCGCTCCTCTGCCGAGGGCGGTGCCCAGGCCATACTCCGCCTTCCGCGGGTTCCTCCCGGAGTTGCCACATGAGCGAACACCTGCTGCTGGTGGATGACGACGACGCGTTCCGGGATCGATTAGCGCGAGCTCTGATCCATCGCGGAGTAGCCTGCCATTCCGTGGGCACATCGGAGCAAGCTCTGGAATTGATTCGAACGACGTCCTTCACGGGTGCGATTATCGATTTGCGGATGCCCGGTAAATCCGGACTCGAACTCGTGCCGGAGTTACTTCAACAGCAACCTCACCTGAGCATCGTGTTGTTGACCGGCTACGGCAGCATTCCCACGGCGCTGCAAGCCGTTCGCCTCGGCGCGCGCGATTTCCTGCTGAAGCCCACGGATCCCGATACCGTGCTGGCGGCCGTACGGGGCGTGAAACTTGCCCGAGATTCCGTGCCCACTCCTCCGGATATTCCGTCGCTGGACCGGGTGGAGTGGGAACACATCCATCGAGTCCTCTCCGAAACTGGCGGCAACATCAGCCGCACCGCCCAGTTGCTCGGCATTGATCGCCGATCCCTCCAACGAAAGCTCGGTAAGTACCCCCCGTCCCGGTGAGGGCTGAGCGTAGGCGTTGAGAGTTGGAAGTTTGAAAGTTCAGAGACAAGCAGGCTCCCGCCTCCCGCTTCCCGTCTCCCATTCCGACCTCTCAGCTCTCAGCTCTCAGCTCGTTTTGTAAGCCGACAGAGCCTCCGCTTGCGTCGGGGGCGTAACTTCCCAAGATCAACCCCGTTGAAACTGTCCGTCAAAAGTGACTACGCCACCCGCGCCGTCCTTTCCCTCGCCCGTCGCTTCGGATCCCAGGAAGCTGTCCGTATCGAAGAAATCGCCCGCGAAAATGCCGTCCCGCCCAATTATCTGGTCCAGATCCTCATCGAACTGAAGACCGCCAAGATTGTGAAGAGTGTCCGCGGCAAGGCGGGCGGCTATCTCCTGGCCCGACCTCCCGTACAAATCACCTTCGCCGACGTCCTGCTCTGCGTTCATGGTCCCCTGTTCGACACCCCAGCCCTGACCGATGACGCCTGCCCGCCCCAATTGCGCGAGTGCTGGCAGCGCCTACGGCGATCCATCGAGTCCGAGGCCGCCCAAATCCATTTCCAGTACCTCGTCGAAGCGGGAACCGATCCTGCGCGCATGTTCTACATCTGACCTTCTCTCATGAACCCCCTGCTCCTCCTCGCCATCGGACTCGTCGGCGGCGTCACCTCAGGCCTGCTCGGTGTCGGCGGTGGTATCATCATGGTTCCCGCCATGACCCTCCTGGCCAAGTTGCCCCTCAAAGTGGCGATCGGCACCTCTCTCGCCGTGATTATCCCGACGGCCATCGTCGGCGTGACCAAGCATCAGCAGCTGGGCAACGTGAACTGGCAGGTCGCTGGCTATCTCGCCGCCACCGCCATTATCGGCGGCTGGTGCGGAGCTTGGCTCGCCGGACAAATCCCGACCAAGTCACTGGAGCGCGGCTTTGGCCTGATCTTGATACTGGTCGGCGCTCGCCTGCTGTTCAATCGCAGCTGATCGCGCCTGGCGAGACGTGTTCGACAACACGGTGCACACTCCGGCGAAAATGCCGCACAAGGTCAGAACAATGATCAATCCCCGAAGCCGAAACGGTTCGAGGCGAAAGGCGGTGGAGAGGTCGAGGGTTTGGGTTTGGGTTTTCATAGTGGCAATTTCTACGAAGCACTCCGCAGACCACCCCGGCCACCCCTTCCAATCAGCTCTTAATCTCCAACGCCACCCTGACGCCCAACAGGTTACACACATTTCATTTTCTCAACCCCTACATTCGCCCGTGTCGCAGAATCGAGATCAGCAACCATAGCCCGAGCACCGCGGTCACGAAAAAGCCGGCCAAGCCAACAATGGGAACTCCATGCCACAGGGGCGGCATTCGAGCGTGAATGATCAACGCCGTGGCCATCATCAATGAGGCCAGCACGATCGCGAACGCCACCCGGTTCGTGATCTGATCCAATGACGCCCGGAGCGGCTCGAGCCCGTCGTGCATCATGGTGATTCGGGCCTCACCTTCCTTCAGCTTGCCGACCAATGTCTTGATGTCCCGCGGCAAGGTCCGCAACAACGACGCCGCTTCATCGCCCCCCGAGAGCAGCATTCGCAGCAGCCGCTTTGGTTTGAGTTTCTGCAACCGGAGATCGCGCAGGAACGGCTTGGCCTGCGTCATCAAGTCATGGCTCGGATCGAGTTCCCGCACGGTCTCCTCCATCTGCCCAAACGCATTGAGCATGGACACGAAGTCGGGGGGAACCAGGAGATGATGCCGGGAGGTCAGCACCAGAAGTTCCTTGGCCACGCGGTTGAAGGAGAACTGGGCCATCGGAACATTAAAGTTGCGATGAATGAAGTCCGCCATGTCGGTTTCCAGGCGGGCCGAGTCCTTGTGTCCGCCGCCTTCGGACAAATCCACCAACGCCCGGGTTGCGGTCACTTCATCCAGTTCGGCAATCGCCACCACCAGTCGGCCAAAGTTCTCCCGCTGCTCCCGTGAGAGAAATCCCATCCGGCCGAAATCGAGGAAGCACAGTCGCGGACCCGACAGCACGAACAGATTCCCGGGATGGGGATCGGCGTGAAAAAAGCCGTGCACAAAAATCTGCTTCAACATCACGTCGCCCAGACGCGCCGCGAGCCCCGTCCGTTGAAAACGGGTCTCGGGGTCTTCGAGGTATGCGTTCATTTTCCGACCGTTCACAAACTCCATCACCAGCAGTCGGCTGGTGCTGAGAGTCGGCCACACCTTGGGAACGTGCAGATCGGGTTCACGGGTGAATTGCTGGGCGAACCGCAGCATGTTGCCGCTTTCCACCGTGAAATCGATTTCCCGGGCGAGATCCCGTTGCAACTGCTCCACCAAGGCCCGCGGTTGCCACACTCGAG
This sequence comes from Verrucomicrobiota bacterium, assembly GCA_017309115.1. Lineage (GTDB taxonomy): Bacteria > Verrucomicrobiota > Verrucomicrobiia > Limisphaerales > UBA9464 > UBA9464. The sequence continues at coordinate 50,254 of JAFLEF010000012.1, forward strand.
TCTCCTCGACTTGAGCTTCCAACAGGGCAGCCAGGCGCTGAAGGATGTGCAGGTCAGTGGTGATGGTCTGCTTGATGTCGGGCCGCTGAACCTTGAGTACCACGGGTTCCTCGGTGAGCAGCAAGGCCCGGTGAACCTGGCCGATGGACGCCGCGCCGATGGGTACGCGGTCAATTTCAGCGAACACCTCGCGCCACGGACGTTTCAGTTCCGCTTCAATGGCCGCTTCGATGGTTTCAAACGGCAGGGGCGCCACTTCGTCCTGAAGCCGCGCCAATTCGGCGGTGAACTCCGGCGGCATCAGACCGGAACGGCTGGAAAGAATCTGCCCGGCCTTAACGAAGGTGGGCCCGAGTTCCTCCAGGGCCTTCCTGAGTCTCTCCGGTTGCGAGAGCAGGCGCACTGATCTCGCCTCGTTCCGCAAGCGGCGCGTGGGCAAGCCCAACAACCGGGGCAGATGCAACCGTTGCGCGAGGTCCTCGTAACCATACTTGAGGAACACCGAGACGATTTCACGGGATCGTCCCAGGTCATACAGGGTTTGTCGGACGGCGCGCAGCCGTTGGGCGAGCATGCGAAAGGGTGCGCGAAGCCGGGGGTGATCGCCAACCGAGTTCTTCCGCCGCCACATCCAGCGACAGCCGCATCAGAAATCGCCAGGGAAAGCGCTTGCGACCGCGCCTTGACTCGCCTAGATAACTCCCCCCGCGTTTCGATCCTCGCGAAACGAGACCTTGCCGGTGTAGCTCAGTGGCAGAGCAGCTGTTTCGTAAACAGCGGGTCGTTGGTTCAATTCCAATCACCGGCTCCACTTGAAAATCAAGTGGTTACAAAGGCAAAATCCCCCTCAAAAAAAATTGACCTTGCGTCGGGCCAACGCCGGGCCAACAAAAACAGTAGGAAAACATGCGAAGAAAAGCGAAGGAACAAAACGTGATCCGGCGTTTCCCTAAGGAATTCATCATTTCTCCATTTTTCTTTATAGTGTTCCCAGATTCGTAAACAGCAGGTCGCTGGTTCGATCCCAGTCACCGGCTCCACTTCAAAACAAGTGGTGGCAAGGGAGCTATCCTCCGCGAAATCTCAGCCCGATCATGCTCTACCTGACGGGCACGGCTTCTTGTTCGTTCACAGTCGACGATAGACTCGAACACGCTCCCGGGACACCCGGGACGCGAAGGATACTTCAGGCACATAATCCTCCACGATCTCGTAGCCCTCGGCAAAGAGCGCGGTCAAATCGGGCACACTGAATGGGAACGGCGGCCCTTCGTCCCCCGGATCCAGTTGGGGATCGATGAACCAAACGCCAATCAACAAACCTCCCCGTCGCAGCGTGAGATCAATGCCCCGCCGATAATGGTTACGAAGCGTGGGGTGCAATCCGCTCATACAGGTGTGTTCCAGAACCAAATCAAAGGCCCCGTGCAGTTCGGGCGGCGGAGAAAACAAGTCTCCCACCACGAATCGTTCGGCGAGGTCTGGATAAAGAGCCCGCGCTGAGGCAATCCCAGTGGGCGCCAGGTCCAGACCCACCGCATCAATCCCGTGTTCCACTGCCAAGGCGACTTCATGGCCGTGACCACAGCCGGGCACCAGTGCCCGTCCCCGGATCGGAGACCGCTCCAGATACTGCTTCAACGGCGGTGACGGTTCGTCCTTATTCCAAAATACCTCGCCACGTTGGTAAGCCTCTTCCCAATTCACTCCCGGAGCCTCCCGCGCCCATCAACAGCCTGTCAATTTGCGGTCACGAAATTCGAATACCAAACCGCCACACCGCGGCGCTGTCGGATCCATGGGACCGGTACCCCACCCTACGCCAACACCTGCTGAATCACTCGACGTTCCACAACTCCGGTGAGGCGCTGATCCAATCCGCCGTGAAAGTACGAGAGCTTGGTGTGGTCGAGACCCATCAGATGCAGCAACGTTGCGTGCAAATCTGAGACATGACAGCGGTCCTCCACCGCTTTGAAGCCCAGTTCATCGGTGGCGCCAATGGCTTGTCCGCCCCGAACTCCCGCCCCGGCCAACCACATGGAGAATCCGTGCCAGTTGTGATCCCGCCCGGGCTTGTCCACGCCTTCACTCGTGGGAGTCCGACCGAACTCCCCGCCCCAAACCAGCACCGTCTCGTCCCACAATCCGGTGCGCTTCAGATCCGCCATCAGGGCCGCAATGGGCCGGTCGGTTTCCGCGGCGTGCAAACGGTGGTTACCAATGCAGTCGTTGTGACCGTCCCAGGTGTCCTCAATGTGTCCGCCCCCCGAATACAATTGGATGAACCGGACGCCCCGTTCGAGCAGACGACGGGTGATCAGACACTTTCGCCCGAAGTCAGCGGTCACCGAGTCGTTCAGGCCGTAGCGTTCGCGCGTGGCCGCACTTTCCCGGCCGAGATCGACCACTTCCGACGCCGAGGTCTGCATTCGAAACGCCACTTCGTAGGATTCAATGCGCGCGGCCAATTCGGACTCGGCGGGTCGCTGAGCCAGATGTTCCTGATTCAACCGATGAAGTAGGTCCAGACTCTCGCGTTGCATCCGATCCGTCGTTCCCGCCGGAGTGGCTAAATCCAGCAACGGACTGCCCACACTGCGGAATAGCGTGCCCTGGTACGCCGCCGGCATGTAACCCGCGCTCCAGTTCGATGCGCTGCCAATCGGGCCGCCCCGGGGATCAGTCATCACCACAAACGACGGAAGGTTCTCGTTGCAAGATCCCAAGCCGTAACTCAACCACGCGCCCAGACTGGGTTTGCCAATGAAGATGCTGCCGGAATTCATCTGCAAGCAGCCCGACGCGTGGGCCGCCGTGTCGGAATGCATTGAGCGAAGAACACAGAGGTCATCGGCAAACCGGGCGGTGTGCGGGAACAGACTGCTGATTTCTAAACCGCTCTGCCCGTGCTGCTGAAACTCGAACGGCGACTGCATCAGCTTCCCAATCGGACGACCATTCGAACCCACCTTGGCGTCACCCGTGTAGGGCTTTCCGTGATACCGGGTCAGGGCGGGCTTCGGATCGAAGGTGTCCACCTGACTCGGCCCACCATTCATGAATAGGAACACCACGTGCTTGGCGCGGGTGGGAAAATGCGCCGGTCGGGGCGCCAGCGGCCGGGTTAAATCCGCCGCCGGATCCGGTACAGCAGCGTGCGCCACCCCGGAACGGCTGAGCAGATCGGCCAGAGCCACCCCGGCAAAACCCCCGCCCATCTGCCAGAGAAACTCCCGCCGGGACCGTCCGCAGGGCGTGGGATTGGGGATGAAACGATTCATGGGGGACTCATTCCGGATACGCGAATTCGTTCAGATTGAAAAGAACCCGGCCGAACTGAATCCGGCGGTCGGCGCGCTCGGAGTCCGGACGCGCCTCCAGAAACTCCCGCAGCGCCGCCCGTTCGCTCGCACTGGGCAACCGACCCAACGCCAGCCGATACGCCCGTTCGATCTGTCCCTGCAGATTCCCGGGCATCTCCCGCTCGAGGCGCTCCGCCAACACTCGGGCTTGTTCGTTCACAAACTCGCCGTTGAACAAGGTCAGCGCCTGCGGCGCCACAGTGGTCACCTGACGTCGTGGAGAACTGGACACCGTATCGCACAGGTCGAGCACTTCGAGCATCGGCACCACCAGACCGCGTTTCACAAAGGCATAGACAGTGCGCCGGGACGTCTCCTCCGGCGTAGACACCTTCCAGATCGAGTCCTTGTCGGTGTTGGCTTCCATCGCCGCCGCTGGCACCGGCAGGAAGACACCACGTCCGAACTGCTGTCGATTCAACGCCCCACTCACCGCCAGAATAGAATCGCGCAAGGCCTCCACCTCCAACCGCCGATACGACTGATGCCACAGCCAGCGGTTCTCGGGATCGGCCGCTTCGTACTCAGGCCGCGACGTTCGACTCATTCGCCAGGTTTCACTGGAGAGAATCAGCCGATGCAACGCCTTCAGCGACCACCTGCCCTCGTGCACAAACCAATCGGCCAGCCAATCGAGCAACTCCGGATGCGTGGGTGGTTCGCCCATCGTTCCGAAGTCACTCGCGGTCCGAACGAGGCCAACGCCAAAATGCTGCTGCCAGACGCGATTCACCAGGACCCGCGCGGTCAGCGGATGTTCCGGTCGGGTAATCCACTGGGCCAAGGCCAGCCGTCGGCCGGACGTGCGACCGGTGGCCTGCGGAGGAGTCCAAACCGGCTGAGTCAGAATGGCGGGAACACCCGGCGCCACTTCGGCTCCTGGCCGGCTGACGTTGCCTCGTACCAGGACCTGGGTTTTCGGCGGCGCGGCTCCGGTTTCCCGCAACACGTAACCGGCCGGAAGGTCCGGCACTTCGGTTCGCAACGCCTGCAAACGGGCTTCAATCTCGGCTGGCGAAAACTCATTGGTGCGCTGGGCCATGGCCGCCTCCCGCTGTGCCAAGGCCGCTACTTCGGCGGGGGAACCGGCGGGAATTGTCAGTTCGGTGCGCCCATTCTGCGGCCGTTGCAACGGCGCAAAGACGGCCACTAATTGGTAGTAATCCTTCGCCGTGAGGGGCTCGAACTTGTGATCGTGACACCGTGCGCAGCCGATGGTCAGGCCCAGCACGGCCTGGCCCGTGGTGCTGACGATGTCATCCAACTGGTCGTAACGATCCGTCGCTGGATCGGCCGGCTCGTCATCCCAATGTCCCAGCCGAGTGAATCCAGTGGCCAGAACAGTTTCCGACGTCACCTCCGGCAACTCGTCTCCGGCCAACTGCTCGCGAAGAAATTGGTCGTAGGGACGATCGGCATTCAGCGCGCGAATTACGTAGTCGCGGTACCGCCAGACGAACGGTTTCTCGGCGTCCCGTTCGTAGCCATTGCTGTCCGCATAGCGAACCAGATCCAGCCAATGACGCGCCCAACGTTCGCCATAGGCCGGCCGCGCCAGCGCCTCGTCGATCATCCGATCCAACCGTCCCGGCGAAGGATTCTGCAGGAATGCGTCCTGTTCCTCCAAAGTCGGTGGCAATCCGGTGAGATCGAGCAAAGCCCGTCGTAGCAGAGCCGCGGCCGATGCGGGCGGAGCCGGATGCCAGCCCCGGGATTCCAATCCCGCGAGAACGAAGGCGTCGATGGGATTCCGTGGCCAATGAGCGTCCCGGACGGTCGGAATCCGCGGGCGACGCACAGGCTGAAAGGCCCAGTGTTCCGAAGGCAACGGCGGAATCGTTTCCTGAGCGGGAAAGCGTGCTCCCTCGGCCACCCACTCGCGGAGGCGGGCGACTTCCTCCGACGACAGCGCTTTGCCCTCGGGCGGCATACGATCGTCGGGATCGGTCGTGGTGATCCGGCGCACCAGTTCCCCCTCGCCCTGGTTCCGAGCCAGCACCGAACCCTTCTGACTCCCTCGGTGGACCAAGACCCCGGCGTCTAGCCGCAAACCGGACTCCTGTTTGACCCGGGAGTGGCAGGGGTAACAGCGCTGCTGCAGGAGCGGCTGAATGTCTTGCGCGTAGTCCACCCCGGCGGCAGCGAACGGCACCGCGCACCAGACGCTCAACGACCAGAGCGCTCGCCGAAGGTTGGAGACCAAGCAATTCATTCCCGGGGATTCGGGAGAACCGTAGTGATTCTTCCGCCGAGTTGAATCCTGAAAAGGCGTTGGAGAGTTGAGAGTTGAAAGTTGAGAGACAATCTGGCTCCCGCGCTTCCCGCTCCCGCGCTTCCCGCTTCCCGCTTCCCGCTTCCCGCTTCCCGCTTACCGCTTACCTCTTACCTCTTACCTCTTACCTCTTACCTGCCTTACCTCTCAGCTCTCAGCTTCCCACCCCCCGGTGGGGCGAGGCTCCGCCGAGTCGTTCGCGTCCCGGCGAATTGCCGCGTCACCACTTCACCCACGCACGGCTCCGCAGAGCGTCGCCCTACCAGTCACTTCGCTTTATCCCGAATCTCCCAAGACTGACTCGCGGAATTGCCCCGGATCTCCGGCGCGTACATCGCTTCGCCCACCGCCGGCAGCCCGGCAAAACGTCCCGGCGTTTCCGCCCGGTACGGCACCCGAATTTCCCATCCCCCCGCCGCCAACCGCGATGCAAACATCGCCGCCTTCCGATCCCGCCATTCCACGTACAGCCCTTCTTCGTTTCCAGTCAGAAACTCCGAGCGCAGCTCCTGATCCGGCGCCGCCTGAACCTGACGCAGCCCCGCCGCGGTCAGCGCCCGCGCCGACAACCGATATCCGCTCTGAACCTCCAGCGCCTCCAACCCCGCCGGCTTGAAATCCTCCAACAACACGTATTCCAGATCGTTCTTGGTTTCGACGACCAACCGGCATTCCAGGCGATCGCCACTGCGAACCCATTCTCCGTCGCGCAACGGCACCCGCTGATCCACGACCCCTTCCAGAAGCGTGGGCACGGGCACCAATCGAAAGTAGTCCCGGCGCCCAAATAACTCCGTGGCCGCAGGTCGAATGGGCTTCTCCTGACTGAAGTAGCGCGCCTCGACCGCGAAGTAGAGCGGGGCCGTCCCCCGAGTCCGTCGAATCTCAACGGTGTTGCGGCCCGACTTTAGCTCGGTTTCCGGGATGCTCCACGACACCGGAGCGGAGAGCGCGTCGGTCGGCTTTAAAGCCCGTTCGCCGAGGGAACGACCGTTAACACTGACCGTGTACGCGACGTCCGCCTGGAGTTCCTGGCTGATCCGCAGGTAATCGGTGAGCGCCAGAATGGTCAGGGCCGAAGCGCGGGTGTTGCTCCAAGACGCTCCCCGCCGGTTCTTCAACAACCAGGTGACCGCCGCTTCCACCGTGGGTTCTTTCGGCGCCACGGCCAGCATCGCCCGAACCACGAACGCCGTGGATTCCACGCTATTCTCACTCCAACGCCAACCGGACGCGCTCCGACCCCAGTGTGCGGTGGACTGCGTGGACGACCCGGTAACCGCACTTCCGTACAACACCGAGGTGTCTGGCGCATCCTCGCGAACCGCACTCGCTGCCAAGGCTCGAATCAACGTTTGGGCGGCTTCGTCCGCTCCCATCTGCTGCGCCGCCAGCGCCAACAACGCTTGGGAATAAGCGCTCAGCTCGGCTCTTCGCGCCAGCGTCTTGCCGAGGGCAGCGCGTTGCGCGGACTTCAGCGCGGCATCGGCCTTCGTGCCGCTGGAGGACAGCGCGTGCAGGACCCAGGCCGCCAGATCGGGCTGATTCTCCAGGCCTGGCAACTGCCGGGTCAGCCAGTCTTCCACCGCGCCCAGGCGCACCCCTTCCAACTTCACGCCCGCGGCTTCGGCTGTGCGCAATCCCCAAAGCACATACGCCGACATCCAGACATCCTCGCTCCCGCCGCCCCACCAACCCCAGGCACCGCTCGGCAACTGGAATCCAACCAAGCGCTGGAGTCCGGAGGCCACCATGTCATCCAGTTTCAGCAGATCCTTGCGCCCGCCGAGATGCGGCGACGCCCGGCCCGCTGCGTTCGTGGAGATTCCGCCGAAGGAACGGTTCATCACGGTCTCGGCGTCCACGCCCAGATCCCGCAGCGTCTTCCGTACGATCACCGCTGGCAGAAACCGACTGAGCGTCTGTTCCGTGCAGCCGTACGGGTAATCCGCCAGATACGGCAGCGCATCCAGCAACGCGGCCGACAGCGTGGGCGCCACCTGAACCGAGACGTCCCAGGGGCCCTTACGTTCCGCCGGCAATTCGAACGAAGCCGTTACGCCATTCGTGGTCTTGCCGGATCGCGCCCAGAGTTGTTCCAGACCGTACTCCACGACCGGAACCGTTCGCTCCATGGCATCCGATTCCGCACCAGCCCGGGCGGTCACGGTAAAGACGGCCTCTCCCGCTGCGGGAGCCTGAACCCACCATTCGGCCCGGGCTTCGCCTCGCGCGGGAACCACGACGGGACCTTGTTCGCCTTTCACCATCTGCCCATCCTGAACCAGCCCCGTCACCAACGCACCGCGGGTCTTCAGAATCACCGTCGCGGTCAGCGGCTGATCCGTGGTGTTGTTGAGCAAGGCGGAAATCACCACGCCATCCCCGGCCGTCAGGAAGCGCGGCGTCTGCAACCGCACCATCAGGGGCAACCGTGTGACCGAACTATCGGTGCCCAGTCCCACTTGATTCCCGGTCGTAATGGCCACCGCCCGGGCTGTCCAGCGGGTGGTCGAATCCGGATAACGGAGGTCGACCGAAGCCAAGCCGTTGGCGTCAGTGATCACCTCGGGCCGCCACAGCGCGGTCGCCCGAAAATCCCGGCGGACAGTGACCGAAGGGCCTTCCGCAGGATTTCCTCCGCCCCCTTCCCCCCGCGATGCCAGTTCCAGCGAATCAAAAGCAAGGCCGGGCGGCAACGGCGTGAGGTTCTTCGGCTTTCGGCCCTCGTTGAAGTAGTCCAATTCCTCTTCGCGCAACTCCGATTCCCGCCTGAGATTCACCCCGAGACGCAACCGCTGGTACGGCTGATTTTCAAAGCTGGACGCCATGTCCGAATAGGCGTTCCGCTCTCTTCCGAAAAATCGGGTCCGGGGGTCGCCCGCCAAATCCCGCTGGATGGCGTAGATGCTCTCGTCCACCACCGAGAGCGCCACTTCGGCGGCGACTGGCTTTCCTTCCCAATCCCGGGTCAACACCGTGAACCGACCCTCTGCTCCGGGACGATTCAGGGACGGCTCCGGCCGCACTTCGACTTGAAGAAAATTTCGCAGCGGAGGCACCTCGACGCGGAGGAAATCAGTAACGGACTTGCCGTCGGCCACGCTCACCGCCCGAACGCCAAAGTTCGGCACCAAGGCTTCGGTCACTTCCAACTCAATTAGTTTCGTGGTGCCCGAGACTTGAAACACCTGTTCCTGCACAATCTGGTCCGCCATGACGGTCAACCAAACCCAACGACCTGGCTGCGCCACCACCACCATCGCGGGAACCTTCTCTCCCCCGCGCACGGAATCACGGTCCACCAACACCTGAATGCCTTCCGTTCGATACCCCAGATCCCCCGTGCCCGTCACCGCCCAGATCACCGCCTCGGCCCGAATGCGATTAGTTAGGAATCGCCCTGGAACCACAGCCCAGACATCCGGGCTCTCCCAATTGAGGGCATAGTACCCTTCCCGTTCCGGCGTGAAGCGCAGTTCCCCGAGGCCGTTCGTCCCGGTGGTCACCGGATACGTCGCCAGAGCCTCGGACTGAAACCCACTCGACTTCAGCGTCCACTCCTTCATTCCCGGAGGCACCGGCGGCGGCCAAACCGGCGATTCCGCACGCTTCCGCTTCAGTTCCTCGCCCGACACTTCCCGGCCCTGACTGTCCAGCCAGACTTCCCACCAGACCCGCCGGGTCACCGCCACCAACCCGGTCGTGGCGACCGGTTGCTCATTGGCGTCTTGCGCCCGGAACTCCACCCGAACGGGCGTACCCGGTCGCGGCAGCCGGTTCGACGGATCGGCGCGAACGGCATAGCCATCCACCGTCGCGCGCAGCACGCGTTCCGCCCGAACCTCCCGCCGGGAGGCATCCACCACCGCCACGGCAAACGTGTACATACTGTCCGCACCTTCCTGAGTTCCCGAGAACACAAAGCGGGCGCGCCCTTCGCCATTAAGTGCAATTCTCCGCCGCTCCACGACGGAAGCCCCCTCACGAAATCGACCCGGATCATCGGGAGGCGGCAGCATCCAGTCGGAGGCCAAGGGCCGCGGAATCATCCAGGAATAGGGCGACCGCGAGACGATGACCTCGGCCTCGGCTCCGGCCACGCCCCCGCCGAAGTAATGTCGGGCCTCAATCTGCAACTCGATGGGTTCCCCGGCGCGCAGCCGACGCGGACGCACCGTTCCATCGGCCAGCCGTTCCTCCGGTGGGGTTAGGATAACTTCAAATTCGGGCAACCGGTATTCCTCCAAGCGGAACAACTCCACCGACGCCACCACCTCCTCCGCCCGGCCTTCGGTGTGAAACTGAATCTGGTAGGTGCCGAGGGACGCCTGGGAATTCAGCTGAAGTTGCCCCCAAGCGGATCCATAGGCGTTCAAGGTCACCAAGCCGTTGGTCACCATCGTTCCTTGGGGATCCACGATCTGATATCCCAGCCGGCTCTGGCTGGGGGTTCTCAGAACTCCGTTATCCCGAACTCGTGCCATGGTCTTCCATTCAATCACGTCGCCCGGCCGATAGGCGGGTCGATCGGTGAACGCATACACTTCCCACTGCATCCCTTCCGGGGGACTCCAGCTCCAGATCTCCGCCAACGCGGGTCGCCCCTCCCCGGACGCCAGGATCACCAACCGGCCACCTCGCTCCGGTTCCTTCAAGGCCACCAACCCATTTCCCGCAGTGAGTTGAGCCGGCCCCACCCACTGCCACTGCTCAGACTGCTGAACCATCCGAACGGGCACTTCGCCTACCGGCTGACCCGTCAGCGCGTTCACCGCCCAGGTATGGACCGACTTCCCATCGGCCTGCACCACCAGCGCCAGATCGGTCACCAGAATCAGTTCCCGATCCGTGACCCCATCTCCGCTAACCTCCACTTGATACGCGCCTACCGGCAAGCGACGCGGCAAAATGATCTGCTTGCGAGTCCACGCGTAGGAATCGCTTTTCGCCAACGTCACCGTGAATTCCTCAACCACGGCGTTGGAAGAGGTGACCCAGGTTTTCCATTCATGCTGACCCTCGGTGGGCAGTTTGAAGTCCTTCAGCAAATCCACCGGACGCACCTGCACCACGGCCGAACTGACCCGACGTCCGGTCAGCCAAAGGACAATCTCGGAATCCGGAAGAAACGTTCCGGTCGCCGACAGATTCAAGGCAGGCGAAGTCAGGTCCCGAATGCGATCCTCGGCCCATTCTCGCCATCGGGACTGGCCCACCGGAAACTCCGCCAGCAATTGGCTGTATAACTTCAGGGCACCCTCCGGATCCGGTTCCACCCGCCACTTCCCGTCGGGCAAAGTCACCCAGCGACCCCTACCTTCCCGCCATTCCGCGTAGTGTTTCAGGATGACGTCCCGGCCCTCCACTCCCACCGAGGCCGCCAGAGCACGTTCGAATTCCTGTTCCGCTCGGACCGCGTCGGCGGGGCCATTCCTCTGGGCCGATCGTAAGGCCGACAACAAGCGGAACGCCGCCACATCCGCCGGCCGCTGAGCCAAGGTCAGGACATTTGCCAACGCCGGATCTGGCAAGTGTAGTCCCCACCGTTGCCGACTTCCGGTGGGCCATTCGGGCGGAAGCTCGAGGCTGGCCGCCAACTGAAGATACCGTTCCCGCGCCAAGTCGAGATTGGTTTGTCCGGCCCACCAGCCCAATCCCGCTTCGTACCGGGATTGTCCCCAGCTCTGCTGATCATTCCGGCGCCAATGAAAATCTCCGAGGGACTGCTGCGCTTCCGCCCAAACCCGGTCGCGCTGGGCCAATGGGGCATCGGGCCGGCCAAGCCGAATCAACTCTGGTACCGCTTCTTCCGCCGGCGGCAGATTCGCAGGATCCCGCAGTCGCCACCCGGTGTCATCGCGGCGAAAGAGAATCCAGCGCACGTCCGCCTCCGGCAGCCCGTTGGTGGACAAGCGGCGATAGACCTCGTTGGCGCGGGCGAACTCCCCCTGTTGGAACCAGCGTTCACCCTCGGCGACAAGTTCCGCCGCCGACTGCGCGTGGGCGGCCAGGACCACCCACCAGCACCCCAAAATCCACCAACACAATTTCCGCTTCATGACCGGTCGAGTGAGCCTCACCGAGTCAGCCAGTCTGGGCCCACAAGGCAAGCTCCTATCCGAACCACGCCTTGCGCCAGAATTTCTTAGGTGAAAAGAGAACGAATCTGGAACGCCGGAAAACAGGAAAAAGGCCGAAGAACCGAAAACCGAAGGCTGTAGGCTATAGGAAGGCTATCGCCAGCTGAGAGTTGAGAGGAACCAAAACCGCTGAACCGGATGTGCATGGTATCCACAAACCCGTCGGCACTTCTAACGTGTTTGATTGATTCCAGGTTTTTTCTCTCAACTCTCAACTTTCAACTCTCAACCGGTTTGTGGGTAGCTGAGAGGCCGGAATGGAGGCTGAGGCGTCGAGTTGCTCCGGCTCTACGCGCCTACCGGGCTCTGCGCTTTCTCTTCCCTCAGTTTCCCAGCCAACGAATCCGGAAGAATCGAGTTACTCCGGGCACCGCAGTCACCGGCGTCTCAAAGCCTTCGGCCGTGACCTGTGTCGGCACCTCAGGCAACGCCTCCCAGTGGATCAAATCCGAGCTGGCCTCAATGGCATATCCCGCCGGACTCGGCGCGCTCCAGATCAATACCAGATCCGGCTCGGCGGACTGACGTGCCAAACTGGACACAGTACGAACTCCCCGGAGTTCTTTGATTTGCGCAAAACCTTCCGGCAGCCCCACCACCTGCGGAGGGGCGCCAACATAGGTGCCGCCCTGATTGTTCCAGACCCCCACCCGCAGGATTCCGCTGTTATTGATCGATCCACTGGCCAACAGCGTGGCGGTTCCAATTACGGTGAGACGGTCGGACGCTTCGATAACCAAGGAACCGCCCACCACGAGGTCGTGTGGGAAGGTCACCACCCGATCCACCCGAATCTCTCCGCCCGGCTCATTCGAAATGGGGAACGCCCCAGTGATGGCCGTCGCGTTGCCGAAGAACACCTGCAAGGTTCCAAGATTCAACGGACCTTCCAACGTGACCGGCCCGAGCAATCCGAGGCGGCCGACGCCAACGATCTGTTGCTCCGGCTTCAGGATCGTTCGGCCCAACAACTCCAACGTGGCCCCAGAGGATACGTCCGCGACCCCTGAGAGGGTCCAATCGCGCGAGAGCTCCAACGTTCCCGCCAACACTTCAATCCGACCCGAGTTGCTGCCGGGAACCGCAAAGGCGCAGTCGGTCGTTCCCGTCTTTCGCAACGTCCCGGTGTTCACGAAATCCACACGCACAGTGTTATCCGCGGTTCCCTGAACGAATCCTCCGGTCCCGGAAACTTCGACCAAGCCCTCATTCTCCCAGCGCGCTCCGCCAGCCGGCGTGTTGTTGCGAATCAGATTCGCGGTTAATTGCATCGTCCCCCGATTCAAGAGTCGGCGCCCGGCGTTCAGAGACTTGCTGGTCGTCGTTGAAATGGTGGCCGTGACTCCCGCCGGAATCTCTGTGGTCCCCGAACCAAAGTGTTCACCACCGGTCCAGAGGAAGTCCCGAAGCAGGGTCAACTGACCCGTTCCCGCCACGCGCCCAGCCGCCATCGTGAACGGCACTGCCAATTCGACGTTCGCATCCACGACCATCTGAGCCGCCCCGCTCGTGAGGGTCAGCAGTCCGTCGCCCGTGAATTGAGCCCCTTCGCGCACCTGATGCACCCCGCGGAACCATTCCCAGCGAGTCCCGGCGCTGAGCAAGGCGGTTCCTGAATGATCACCGTTCTGGTTCATGCGAAGCACTCCACCTTGCACCTGGAGAACGCCAGGATTCTCCCAGGGAACATCCACGCCCGACGGCGCCACGTTGGTTCCCTGTTTGAGCATCGACCCGTAGTTCACAAAGGCCACAGGCTTCAGGCCATCCCAGGCGGTATTCAGAATGGAGCGGCCCGACGGAAGGACAAAAGTTCCCCGATTCTCAAACCGCGTAGGCGTGTCGGTGTTGTTGGCCAGGTACAGATCGGCTTCATCCAACTCCATCAACGAGCGATTCACCAACACCCGACCGTGGGCCACCACCTTGGCGCCCGTCCCCAGGGACGTCGTAGCCGTCGCGGCCACCTCGAGGCGACCGGGTCCCAGTAGAGTGCCACCATTCCAAACGAATTGATTGGTGATGAGAATCGACCCCGAGCCGCTGATGACACTGCCACTTCCCAGACCGCCGATCTGGGTCAGGCTGGCGAACACTTGATCGGCATTGAAGGTGGCGGTTCCACCGGAGGCCCTAATTGGACCGGTCAATTGCAGCGTGGTGTCGAACCGCACCGTCCCCGCCTGACACACCAAAGCCCCCGCTCCCCCCAGCCCGCTGTTCGCCTCAAACACATGCGAGCCGGCGGTAAACGTGAGGGTTGCCGGACCGTCGATTTGAACCGAACCGGAGTGCTGCGAGTTCCGCTCGCTGGTGACCGTCCCTTGGAGAATTCGAATCGAGCCCCCATTCACCAACGGAACATCCAAACGGACGGATCCGTTGGCCGGAGACTCGATGGTCACGACGCCCTGATTGACGAAGCTCACGGGATTGGCCGCGTCCTCCTGGGTCCAAAAGAGTCCGGGGGCATTGATGAACTGGAGCGTTCCGTGGTTCTCCAGAGTGGCGCCTCCTGCCTGATAACCGCCGAGGTAGATGTACTGGGTCGACACCGGCAAGGTCGTCCGATTGATCAAGCGGCGGCCGTTAAGCAACTGCTTCAAGCCACCTCCAGAAACGCTGCCACTGGCCGTGGCCGCGATCTCCAGGGATCCCGTTCCAACCTGTTCTCCGCCCGTCCAGGCAAACTCTCCGGTAACAACGATCTGCCCGGCACCGGACAACACGCCGCCACTTTGCTGGTACCGTCTAAAGGTAACGCTGGGCTCCATCGCCAAGCCGCCGCCGGCGAGAACCACGGTTCCCTCGGCCAAAACTGAACTCGAAGCCGCCACCGCCACCGAACCGGAATTCACCAGCCACTGCGCTGCCTCCGCCAAGTTCAACGGACCGCTCATCTGTCCGTTGCTCTCGGTCTGGAGAATGCCCCCAGTGATCTCCAGTGTTCCGGTACTTTCGAAGGGAACACTTACGCGACTGGTACCCGCCCCCGTTTTGCGCCAGATCCCGGAGTTGCGGAACAACACCGGCCGAGCGGAAGACGAGTTGGACCAAAGGAAGTCGGCTTCGCTATCCAACACCAGCGTCCCCAGATTCTCCAAAGTGGCTCCAGCTACTGCGGAGTTGGCGAGCATCAAGGTTCCCCCAAGAACGTTCACCGTACCTCGATTCAAGACACGACGACCGTCATTCAGAATCTTGTTGGCCGCGCCGGTGAAGGCGGCCGTGGCTTCCGCAGTCAATTCGGTCGTTCCCACGCCCGTCCAGTTGCCGCCACTCCAGGCCCACTCTCCCGACACGGTCCAGTAAACTCCGGCCGCATTGATCGAGCCACCGGCCTGGGCCAGCGTGCCCTGCGCCAACACAAAACTGTCGGTCGCTGTCGTCAGCGTTCGATTGACCAACGACAAGGTCTGACGTCCCGAAGTCCCGCCCAAGACCAACCGACGAATCGCCGCGTTCTGATCCAGCACCACGGTGTAGGTCCCGGGCTCGTCAATGAAGACATCATCCGCTGCGGTGGGCACCCGATTGGCGCTCCAATTGGCCGGATTGCTCCAGTTTCCGCCCGCCGCGTTAACCCAACGGAACTGACCTGGGGCCGTCACGGTGATGGTCACCGTGCCGGGCAGACTGATGCTGTTCCCGTCGGTCACCCGATAGGTAAAGGTGTCCACGCCGGTAAAGCCGGGATTGGCCCGATATCGGAACACGCCTCCACCCAGAGAGGTCAACGTTCCATTAGCGGGCAGGGTAAAGTCCTCCAACGAGAGAGAGTCTCCTTCCGCGTCCGTGTCATTGACGAGAACGCTCGGAATCACCTGGTCGAACCCAAGGATTGCGGCCACGGAATCCGGAACCACCAGCGGAAGATCATCAACGGCGAACGTTCGCACGAAAACGACCGCCTCCATCGAATCCACTTTGCCGTCATTGGCCCGATAGGAAAACTCATCCAACCCGGCCCATTCCGGATCCGGCACATAGATCAACTTGCGCTCGGAATTCGTGACGCTCGGCGCCACGGACCCTCGCGAGGTTTCCAGAATAATCGACGGTACCCACTGGTCGTTGCCCGCCGGGTTTCCGCCCCCAGCCACACCGACTACACCTCGACCGGTTGCGTCAGTCACCACCGTGCGGGAATCCTCATCCAGGTTCCACCAGGCCATTAGGCCCGTCTCGGTCCCGGTCATCGCCCGTCCGGCCAGGTCCAACATTTCCGCGGCACTCAGGGCGCGACTCCAGATAGCGACCTCGTCGATGTCCCCGTCAAAGCGATTTCGATTGCTACCCAATTCGGTAATCACCCCGCCAATGGCCGCACCCATGCCATCGGACGTCGCCAAAGGCGCTGATCCCACGCCAGCTGGCTGACCATTGATGTAGAAGCGTCGGTTCGTGCCATCCGACGTCACTGCCACATGCTGCCATTCCCCGAACGTGACCGCTCGATCGCTGATAATCTGAGCCGTGTCATTGACCCAACTGTCCAAGCGTCCCGAGCCGGACTGAAGGCCCAGCGTCAATCCCCAGAAACCTTCGGAATAAATCACCGGGAATGCCCGCGTTGCCGCCCGGGGCCGAATCCAGGCGCTGATCGTCCACTGCGCCTGACCTGAAAGATTGCCCGCCGAGTTCTCCGGCACTGTGATCACGTCATTGACCCCGTCAAAGCGCCGGGCCCGGCCACCGCCCAAAGGCCCGCTCGCCGTCACACCGTCCACCGTTTGGTACAAAGTTCCGTGGGCCGGTAGTCGGGTGACGGTTGTCGTCAATGGATCATTGTCCGCATCGGTGGCAGCCAAAGTGACCGCCACTGCGGTCTCTTCCGCCGTCAGATACGCCACGTCGAAGGGAGCAAAATCAACGATCCGCTCCGGCGCCTGATCAACGTTACCGTGACCGAGCAGTCCTCCCGCAACTCCCGTCACCAGATTCGTGATCTCCAATCCGGACGGTTCGTCAAAGTTCCACCCGGCTACGAGTCCGGGTTCGGTGCCAACCGTCTTCACCCAACGGTAACTCGCAATCTCCTCCTCGGTGCGCACTCGATTCCAGAGCCGGAGTTCGTCCAGTTCCCCAGCGAAGGCCTGATTCGGATCAAAGCCTCCTCCCGGCCCATCCTGATCCTGACCAAATACCAGGATGCCGCCGTCGCGGAATCCCGCGCCCGGAATCACGGTGTTCGACGCCACCAGGACTCCATCCAGGTAAACTCGCGTCATCCCATCCGTCTGGGATCGGCTGATGGCCACGTGAATCCAGTCGCCGGTGACCACTCCCACCCCCAAGCCGCGGGATCCGCCAGCGACGTACATATCCATGTTCAGGGTGTTGATCAGCAGAAGCTCGTTGTCCTGACCACCAAACGAATACGAGAGCATGGTTCCCGCTTTCGCGGTATTGGTGGACTTCATCCAGAACTCCACCGTCAGGTCTCCGCTGGGGAATCCGCTGAAGTTGTTCCCGAACCGCAGGAAGTCGTTGTTGCCGTCAAACCGGAGGGCTCCATTCGTGGGATGCGCCTGCGCCACCGGAACGGAATTGGCCCCGACGTTCAGGGTTACCGTGGCCTCGCGCGAAGGTTCCGCGGGGACGAGATAGAGTCGGTCGTAAAGCGTCAGCCAGCGGGATGCCACGGCGGCCCTTCCCCGGTAGCTCAAGATCAGTTCATCCCCGAGGGCCATGTCGATGTTTCGGAGACTCACCGGCAGGATCAGCGTCTCTACCAGGGAACTGGCGGGATTCGGCTTGGAGACCGTATTCGTATACAGCGGAGTGACCACGCCATCTGCATATCGGCGCCGGGCAATGACTAAATCAACATCGACAGCTGCAGCTACCTGACCACTGCCATTCCATTCCAACTCCAATTCGCCGACGACATCCAGTGGCATCGCCGCTGGGGCGATCCAAGTGACGGCGGGAATACTATCATACCAACCACCAGTCTGGATGTTGTGCGAAACTCCCTCCGACGAAATGGCCGTACCGAAGTTATCCTGAAACGCCCAGAGTCCGCCGCTGTTAAACCAGTTGGGATCCCAAATTAATTGTCCGGGAATTTCCTGGAACCAGGGAACCTCCTCCGTGAGGGGTCCGCCCACAAAGTAATCGTAGCGCCAAGTCACCAGGCCTAGCTGATCGCGGGAAGGATTTCCTTCCCGGGTGAAATTCACGGTGCCCGGTCGGAAGTCCCGCTCGCGATTCCAACTGAAGGAATCCACTAATAGATACCGGAACGTGTCCACTCCACTAAAGCCGGCATTCGGCGTGTATACCCACTGTCCCTCTCCGTTCTGGATCAGAGTCCCGTGTTGAGGCCGCGACGTTGGAATCGCCAGCAACGAATCGCCATCGGCATCGGTGTCGTTCTGGAGCAGTGTGGTCAGCGGCGTGGGCGTTTCCTGGAATAGCGCGAGCGTGTCCGCTCCGGCCACCGGAACCGTGTTCGTCGGCAACACCTGCACCTCCACAGTTGAGGGGAACGAGGAATCTTGTCCGTCGGAAACCGCGTAGCGGAAGGTCATGCTTCCGGCCTCACCCGGCTTTGACACGAAGATCACCCGATTCTGCGCATCCGTCACGAGGGCCGGCACCGCGTCAATGAGGCTCCCGCGAGTCACACCGTCCGCGGTCTGATACAACTCGCCGAGTTCCGGCAGGGTCAGCACCTGAGCCCGAACCGGCACGTTGTCCGCATCCGTTCCCGTCAGGCGTACCGTCACAGGCAACTCTTCCCGGGTCTCCATGCGAACCAAGGAGGTTTCCCAGACACTGGATTCCACCGCCATTGGGCTTCCGCCCGGAATGAAGGGATTCCCCAGCCGCGCGTGCGCCTCCCGGCCGGTGCTGTCACGGGTCAGTCCGGGGAACGATCCTTCAAAACTCCAGGCCGCCGCCAATCCCGCCTCGTTGCCCACCACTCGCGTTCCCACTCCCGCGGCAATCTCCGTGGCTGTACGAGCGACACTCCAAACACGCACTTCATCCAGTTCGCCGACGAACGGTCCGGCCCAGCCGTTACCGATTTGGAAGGGCTGATCACCCGGAATTGCCGGCAAGGTAACCGCAACTTCGGCCACCAACTCGCCGTTCAAATACCACCGCAGACGGCCTTGAGTCAGATCCCGCACCAACGCCACGTGGGTCCAAACCCGGCGCAGCAACGGACGGCCCAAATCCAAGTACTGGTAGTTGGAGTTGGGCGAACCGCCATCCACTCCCAGGTTGCCGTAGTGATACCGCAACTGACCGTTGTTCAACAACGCCATGCCCCCTTCGCCCGCATAGGCCTTGGTGATGACCGTCTGAACCGTGGTGGTATTCTCCGGATAGATCCAAAATTCGATCGTCAGATCCCCGCCAAACCGGAGTGACGCCGCGTTGGTCACCATCAACACATCATCCACCCCATCAAATCGGAAGGCCCCACCCGCTCCCGCGACCGGCAGCCGATTGGCTTGGAGGGCATTTCCGTCGAGACCGTCCGGAGTCCCGTCACCGTCCGTGTCCGCCCGATCGGGATTCGTCCCGGCAATCAGTTCCTCGGCATTGCTGACCCCATCGCCGTCCCGATCCGGATCATCGCGATCCGGAACGCCGTCCCGGTCCTGATCAGCCAAGGTCACTACCGAAACGACTTTGCGCGCCGTGAGCCCGCCGGCATCCCGAGCCGTAAAGACCAAGCTGCCCGGATCCAATCGTTCGCTCCGAAGCTCCAAGGTGGCCGAGAGAGTGGCGAGATCGATCGGGCTGTTGGTGACACGCGTGCCCGTCTCGGCAAACCGCAGCACCGCAAATCGGCCGAAATCCGAACGGTTGAGCGGACGTCGCTCAAAGCCCGGACCTGACCACGATGCAATAAACTGAGCCCCGCCTCCGGCTTCGAAATACAGCGCAGTCAGGCTGTAGCTGCCAGCCGTCAGGCTCTGGACTGCGGATCGATCAGAAGCCCCGTGAGCTCCGTCAAAATCCACCACAATCCGATCGTCCAAACTCAGTCGCGAACCGTCGTCACTGTTCAGGGTAAACGTGTAGTCTCCGCTCTGGGGAACAATGAGTGTGCCGGTGAAGCGCGCACCAAACTGATCCACCTGGCCGCCTGGGAACCACGGTTCGGTGCCGTACGGATAGTTCAACTCGGTGAAGTTGGTGGTGTAGTTTGGCGGATTGATCAGCGGCAGCCCAGCCAGATTCCCCAAGCCCACGGCCGAATTCCAGAACTCCGCTTTTCCGGAGGATTCCGAGTCGAGTTCAGCCACTTCAAGGGAACGCACGTTGCCGTCGGCATCGGTCACCTGAACAGAAATCTGCCGGGTCGTACCCGCCACCAACTCCAGCGTGTCCGGAATACCGATCACCGGCAGCTTGTCCGCCTGGAACGGATTGGACCCTTGATCGATTTCCTGACCGTTGCTCAAGCCATCGCCATCGGAGTCCGCTGACCGGCTGAAGACCTGCAGCGCCACTGGAGCCAGCGGCGACTCCACCATCGCTCCGTACGCCTCCACTTCGGCAATTGTGAGGTAGTTTTGACCGAGGTGAACCACTCGAATGTACCGACCCACGGCGTCCGTAGGGATCTCCACGCCACCCAAGGCCTGCCCATTGGCCGTACGAAAAATCTCCACAGCGCCATTGCGGTACGTCGCGGGTAACTCAGCGGCGAGGAAGTCGTCCCGCTCAAAGGGAGTCGCGGCCACGAGCACCGCCACAGCGCTCTGCTGGGCATTGTCGGAACGGAAATAAACACCCACTCGGTTCAGCGCCAACACCCGGCCCAGGTCGATCTCGAACCACGGATGCAGTTCGAAACCAGTGTGGGCGACCGATCCAGTGCCCCACTCACCACTCCGGTTGCCATCCACTATTCGCGAGGGCGGTCCGCCAAACTCCGTGCTGGAGGACCTCGCCGTCGCGACCGTGTCTCGTGCCAGATTCGTTCCGCCAATCAAGGCCATGGCTTCCAGCACCGCGGAATCCCCGCTCAAGTTCGCCAGGAGCGGCACGAAGAGGGAACTGACAAAGTTGGTTCGCGGAGCATTGGTTTGGCCCGCCCCCAAGCGATACCGCACCACCTCGATACCCTCCGGATTCGGACCGCCCGCAGCAAACGCCACTTCCTGTCCTTCCACCACGGGAGTTCCATTTGTTGGTTGTGTGATCGCAAAGGGCGCCACCCGGAAAGTGGACACAAACGGAGTGATCGGATTGCCGTTGCGGTCCGTCATCACTTCGGTGAGCGACACGGTATATTCCTGACCGAACCGTAGCGCACCCGCCGGATACCAGATCACCACTTGGTTTGTTCCGCTGAGCGTTACTTCGCCTGGAACCTGGCCTTCCTCGCCGACCACCCGGAAACTGGCGGCGCTGACCGACTCCGGATCCAACGGTTCACTGAAAGTCGCCACCACCCTCGGCCGCACCGCGATCAAATCACTCTGATTTGCCGGGAGGATGGTCTGAACCACCGGAATACTGGCATCGACCAAACGGAAGACCACCGTGGCATTGGTGGAGTTCCCGGCGTCATCCGTCACGGTCACCACCGCCTGAACGGGCGCTCCATCCTCCGGCAATCCTGTCAGCGAAAAGAACACCGCATTGGTCGCCGGCTGATTCGAGATCAGCGGTACCGTCACGGTCTGGTTGGTGGCCAGGGCCCCGCTGAGGGCCACAGACACGGTGGCGTTGGTAAAGTTATCCACCACTTGGACCACCACGGGAAGCGGTTCGCCCACACTCACCCGGGCGCCATTGGTCGGACTCAGAATCGCCACATTCGGTCGGGCGGCATCGCTGATCTCCAAGGTGAAGACCAATTGTCCGCTCGATTGTCCGAGGTTGTCGATGGCCTCGGCAAAAATCTGAACCTGCGACCCCGGACCGGCTTGCGAATTCACGAATCCCTGGACGCGCAATCGGGTGGAGTTGGTCCGGCTCAATTCTCCCGTGCCGATGCCCGCCACGATGGCTTTCAGTTCCGACACGGAGGCGTCATCCACCGCTTCGACATCGACGGCGACGAACGATCCAGTGGGCGCCGCCCCGGTAGTTGGGGAAACCCGGGTGAACACGAGGGTCGGCGGCTGATTCGGCAAAATCGTGATGACCAACTCCGCCACCGGCCCATCATTGCCGTATTGATCCGTGGCGATTGCCCGCACGGTGGTGGTGCCCGACAACGGCAAGGTCACCGGAATACGGAACGGAAGATTCGTGGCACTCCCTAAGGCGCCGAAGTCCTGACTGAACCGAACCTGCACTCCAGGTTCCGCCGTCGCCAGCACGGCCTCCACCGGCACCACAGCGCCCGCCACCGTCTGACGACCGTCTGCCACCCGCAACGACGCCAGCGTCGGCCCCACGGTGTCCAACGTGGCAAAAGTCGCCACAAACGGTTCGCCCGCCGACCGATTGCCCGCCAGATCGAACACGTTGCTCACCGTCAGGGTGTACGTGGTGTTGGCCCGCAAGACGTCGGCGGGAACAAAGCTCAACACCCGGCCGTCCACCCCTACTGACGTCGTCCCGGACACGACGCCTTCTGGACCACTCACCCGGAAGCTGATCCCGCCCGGTTGCAGGGATTCGTTGAAACTCAGCCGAGGCACCGACCGCGGATCAATCTGGACCGCTCCATTGGTCGGAAACTGCGAGAGCAGGATGGGTGGATCATTGTCCGCGGTTCGGAACCGGGACACGAACGGAGTCACCAGGGAACGATTCACCAGATCCAACGGTCCCGTCCCCACCACCCGGCCGCCGGCATTGAAGACGTCACCAGCAATCACCACGACTTCATACACCTGCTCGCTGACCAACGGCGCATTCGGAGTCAACCGCACCCGACGCGGCACGCCATTGGTTTCCAAAAGCTGAAGCTGGGCCGCCACTTTGACCCCACCCTGCACCGCCCGAATAAAAATCCCCTCGGGAGTCACCGTATCCGCTCGCAACGCCTCGCTGAACTCCAGTTCCACCACCGCCGTCGTGGGCACCTCTTCTGAGGTATTCGCCGGGACGACCGACAGGACCGTCGGGAAATCCTCGTCCAACCGCAAATCTCCCACCTCCAAGGATTCCCCATTCGACGTCAACCGCGTCTTCCGCAAGGCCACGCCACCGAAGTCCGCGGCCACGGCTTCGAGATCCACTTCGCCAATCGGCAAATTGAAGAACTCAAAGGTTCCATCCAGCTCGGTCCGCACAAACGCACGACCCGGATTGGCACTCTGAGAATCGAAAGTGGCCAGTACGTCGATGTTTCCCACTGGCGTCACCCCATCCGCCCGGACCAAGCGACCCAACAGGGAACCGCTGTCTCCCAGACGCAACGTGAGCGTGTCAGCTTCGCCTGCGGCGGAAATGGCCCCACTAACCGTCGAAGCCAACGACAAACTCGACGCGGTCAGGCGGTAGTTCCCCACCGGAACATCGCCAAAGGCAAACGAACCATCCGCGCCGCTCACGGCCGTCACCCGCTGTCCCGAAAAGACCGGTGCCTGAAACTCAATGACCACTTCGGCTCCCGAAATCGGAGTCGTTCCGTTGCTGCCCACGACCTGACCCGACACTTCGCCCACGCCCGGCAGAATCAGCGTCACCGGCGGGTTCGTTCCGGCCTGGGTCAGCGTCGTCCCCATCCGGGTGCCGTTCCGCAGTTCGCCACCATTCCGCGAAATCGCCGTGAGGGTGTAGTTCCCCAGCGTGAGATTCTCGAACCGGACGGATCCCGTGGCATCCGTGTCCGCCTCGCGTCCACCCAACCGGACGGTCACATTCGGCGCCGGCGTGCTTCCATCCGCCCGAACCACCAACACCGGCAGCGTGCCCAGCGGGCGCAAAGCCACATCCACCGATGCCACCAGGGTCGCCGCACTCAAGGTACCGGACGCCGAACCTGTGGTCCCGCGACCGCCTTCAGACACCGGACGATCCCGGGCCGACAAACTAAACGCGCCCACGGGGGATCCCGGGAAGCTGAATCGGCCGTCCGGTCCCGTCGTCACCGTCCGGCGCGGAGTCAGGCCGTCGGAGTACGTGACCGTCACCACCGCACCCGCCGCAAAGTCCTGTCCATAGCTGTCGAGGACGTAGCCGTTGATCTCCCCGCGGGCACCTTCAATCAGGAGAGCGTTCACCACCTCGTCTGCCACACTGACCGTGGCGCTGCCTCGGGCCACGGCTCCCGTGACCGGTTCGGACGATTGCAACACGTGAGTCCCCAGGGGAACGCCTTCAAACCGGAACCGTCCCGTGGCATCCGTGGAGGCAAAGCCCAGATTACCGACGGACACCTGTGCGCCTTCCACCGGCGTCACCTGATCCACACGAACGAACCGACCCTCAATGATTCCCGTGCCTCCGAGGCGCAGGGTGATTGGCACCGACTGCTCCGCGCCAACCGTGACACCGCCACGCGCCGAGACCCGCGTGGAGGATTCGGTGTACTGGGCGCAGACCGCATAACGCCCCTCCCACAAATTGCTGAACGTGACCCGGCCATTCGCATCGGCGAACGCCGTTAAGCGGCCTTCACGCGGATAGGTTCCCTGCTCCAGATCCACCTGAGCGCCCGCCGCTGGCAAACCGTTGCCTCGGAGTACGGTCACCTCCACGACGGAATCCTTGGTGAGCAACCGGATGTCCACCTGATTGGTCTGGCCCGCCGTAACGGTCGCATACGCTTCGCCGCGCAGTCCCGAAACCGCGTCAATTGCCTCCGCGCGATACGTCCGGGCTGGCACCGCTATCTGCGTGTCAAAGAATCCATTCGTCCCGGTACGAATCTCGTAGTCGTCGGAGAAATTGATCTTTACCCGGATGCCTTCGCCCGCAGGAAGTCCGTTCGGCAGCAACACCCGACCGACCAAGCGGCCGTTGAAGTCACGGATGGACGGGAACTGGAGTTGGAGTCCAATCACGTTGGGATCAATCTCCGTAGTGACGCCTCCCTCAGAAATTACCGTGGGATAGAAGGGCGACGCGGCCTGAACGGTCCAGGGTCCCACCAACAACTGACCAGGGAACACAAACTCACCCGTCGCCGGATCCGTGTCGCGTTCGCCGCGAATGGTGATCTTCGGCGCGCCATCAATCGCCGGCCCGAGACCGGTCAGGCGCACCCGAGCCCCAATGGGCACTCCCTGGTGATTGACCACCCGTCCTGAAACCGAGCCTTCCCGCAGCATGCGGATGTTGGCCTGCACCGACTGGCCATCGAATTGCAGTCGGGTGGTCGTGAAGCCCCAGGTGATCGGTCGGAAGTTGCGTTGCTCCCCCGTAATCAGCGGATCCTCCGCGCCCACGAACACCCGGATGGCCTCCTCGAAGGCCGCGAGGATTTCGTCTTCATTGCCGGAACGAATCTGCTCGTTGAGTTGGCTGACGTTGAGCGTCGGGGAGGTCGCGTTGGCCGGCGCGCTGAGCGTGTAGTTGCCCAAATTCAGGTTTTCGAAGGAGTAATTCCCCTGCCCATCGGCGTCGGTCCAAAAGAATCCCTCGCCCATGGGAATGGCCACCCGGATGCCTCCTATGCCCGCGCCGTTCAGATCGGTAACCCGGCCAAAGATGCGTCCCGCCGCCCGCAGTTTCACCACGACGTAATTGTTCGCCCCCGCCACCACATTCACGATGGAGGAACCCAAGCGGGGAAAGTCGATGCCCGCCTCCGGATTTCGTTCCACGCCGGCGCTGATGGTTCGTCGTCCGACCGGAACACCACTTAGCGAGAACAATCCATCGGCATCGGTTCGAACCAGGGTGAGACCGCCCGCCACCAGGGCATTGGCCGCCGGACGACCGTCTTCAAATTGCACTCGCCCCAGCAGTTCAGTCGTCGCCTCCAGTGACAGATTGGCCACCGACAGCGCACCCGCGGCCACCGTAAAGTCCAACCGGGTTCCCTTGCGCTGTCCGTCAAAAGAAATCGCGACCACATCGAATCGCTGCGCTGGAAGATTGTCCGCCCGCCAATTGCCTTCGGCATCCGCCTCCACAATCCGCACCACATTCTTCACCTGCGATCCCGACACTTCGCCGATAAAAATCCGCGCGCCAGCATGCGGGGTCTGATTGTCCGCCTCGAATACCGTTCCCTGCAAGCTGCCCACCGGCGTCTCCGTGTTCGGCAGTTCAATGGTCACCGCGCTCACCTGCCCCGGGGTATCCAGAAGACCCGCAATGGTCCGAGTCCGACGATCCGACGTCGCCACTTCAATCGTGTAGACGCCCAGTGGAACGCCATAGAACGCGAATCGACCCTGCGCATCGGCAAAGATTCCCCGACCGAGTTCCCGCGACGCCGAATCCGGGAAGAGGTTAACTGCCGGACGCGGCACTGGCGTCACACCGTCGGCCGCCACCACTTGACCCACCACAGTCGCCCGGCCCCGGAACCGCAGCGCCATTGGAACGGTCTGACCCTCCCGCGGTCCGCCCATCGTCACCGTGTCCCGAATCAAGGCCCGATCGAGTCCCTCGACCTTGGCGATGGCTTCCGGAATCGACGCCGTCCCCAGAATGCTCAGCAACGAATCGCGACTCGCGGACGCCGTTGCCAGCTGCAGGATCCGCTCCCGCTCAACCTCTCCTTCCGCGGTGTTCTCGGCAATCAACGTCAACGCCTCTTCCGACAAGCCGCTCGTGTCCGTGGCCGACACCGAGTACGGAATTCCCGCCATTACAAAGTCGAAATCAAAGTTGCCACCGGCGTCGGTGAAAACCTGACTGACCCGCCGGGTCCAGTTTTCGCACTCGTCCCGGGACCAATTCCGATCGTACATCGTAAGCGTCACGGGAATTCCTACCGCCGGCGAACCATCCCCCTTGAGCGCCCGCCCGCGAATCGCGACACCCTGCTTGAACGGTACCTCGGTGCCAGGCTCGACCGACCGGATCAGCCGGGGCTCGGCGGTCAACAGGTTCCCGCGGGCATCCGCCACGCCGCTCAACGAAAGTTTGCGCGGGATAATCGCACTGATGCCCTTGCGCAGATTGAGATATGCGACGCGTCCACCCGGCTGCACCTGCACGGAGTTCGCCCCGTTGTCACCTTCGACTTGGTAGGACTCCGGATCGCCGGCCGCTTCCTGGGTCATGGGCTTGCTAAACACCACTGCCACTACCGTGCCGTAATTAAAGTAGTCCTCGGGGCCGATGCACGGATTGCTGCCCCGACCCGCCTGCACCTTTAGGTCTTGTTCCACAGCGACCAGCGTGGGCGGCAGTTCCCGTATTGCGGTGACAGTGGCTGCTTGCTGGGAGTCCACGACCCCGTCTCCGTCCGGATCTACTTCGAGCGAAGTATTCCCGTCCATAACCGCAAACCGATACCGGGCGTTCTCGGGTGGTGCTGCAATCGTCCACCGAAGTTGTTGGGCCGTTCCATTGGTCTCGACCAACAAAACGGCCAACTGCGCGCTGGGCGGACCGTTGGTGAAGGTCCAGGTCAGCACCACATTCGAGCTCCGGGCGAAATTAGCCCAGGTGCCATTGGTGCCACCGTACACTAGGGAATACGGAATCAGGCTCGCCGTTTCGGTCGCATTGGTGTCGCCGAGCGAAAGCTGCAACTGACCGGAATCCGCACTACCCACGCCAAAGGCTTGTCCCAAACCAGCATAATCCGCGGCCCGATCCACCAAGCGATCGGTGGCCGTCAATCCATCGGCCGCTTCCATCGCCGCAAACAACGCGTCGCGCCATTCCCGACCGGCCTCGGTCTCCCGCATAATCTGATCAAATCCCGCATTACTCTCCCGACCGCCCTGCCAGTCGCGCAGCAGATCCGCATACACCCGCCGCGCCGGATCGCCATATCCGAGGCGTTGTCCCGCTTCTGCCAAATCCAAAACCCGGCGGGTAATGATACCCTTGCCCACGCGTAACACGCCCGGCGGCAACTGACCCGCTGTCGCCACGCTCAACGCCTGTCCCAGAACCCGATTGGCGGCAAAGATCAAGTCCGCCGGAAGGGTCTGCACCTGATCCGGCACCGCCAGGGTATCCGGTGAAAGGGCTACGCCCCGTTCGTCCACTCCGATGCTCAAGCGGAACCGGCCGACCACGCTGTCATCGCTGGTGGTGAGATTGGAAAAGCTGACCGCTCCATTACGCAACGAGCGAAGGCGGAAGGTGGCCGTGGCCGACTGACCCGGCAGCAACGTTCCCAACTCCACGGTCTGTTGAGCTTCGTCCATCAGCACCGCGCCACTGATGGAATTCTTGTTGAGCGAAATCTGCACCAAGTTGGCCGGCGTGATTCCGGTGTTCAGCAGCGTCACACTGGCTTCGTAAGGTTCGCCCACTCGCACGGTGCGGGGATGCGAGAACGCCATCGAGAACCGGGGATTGCGCACCAACACCGATCCAGCGGCCTTGCCCTTCACCGTGACGGGACCGGCGGCCAGACCATCCATGGTCGCCTCGAGGTCGAGATCCATGACGTGCAGTCCCTCCTGCAACCCTTCTACCAGAAACTCGGCTTGGCCTGACTGACCCGGCTGCAGCCGCACCCCGTCATCCGGCGTTCCCACCTCGCCATCCGCCCCGGGCTGCACGATCGCTTGGATCGGCTGAATGAGTTTGTCTGGTCCAATCCGCGCGAAGCGGAGCGGATCATCACCCGGAACAGCATACTCCGTCGCGGGCACGCGGTCGGGTCCGGCGGGAAGCTTCAACGTCGCCTTGATGTCATAAACGCTTAATCCGGATCCGCGCGGCGCCGCGTTCTCGGTGAAGATCTGCACGCTGAAGAACTGATTCAGATAGCCGATGTTCCCTGGAATCACCATCAGTGCCGGGATCGGGGGCACTTTTAGTCCGAGCGATTCCGGTTCGTCCGGATCGACCACTTGGAAATTGATGCCCTGAACCTGAATATTGAGCTGCGAAACCTCGAACTCCGGCGGCAACTGCGTTGTCGCCGAGATCTGCTGATTGAGCACCGCCGCCGCCGCCAGCTTTGCCTCCAATTCCGCCGCGGGAATCAGTTCCACCGACTGCGTGAACTTGGGCGAGACCACCGGGAACGAGATAGGAATGGTCTTACCATCGAGCACGAACGCCGCCTCGAACTCGACCACCCGGAAGTTCGACTCATCGATGAAGATCCCTTTCTCCTCAATCTCCTCGTAGGTCAGCGGCCGCGACGTCACGCGCGACACCAGAATCTCATCGAACACCTTCACCGGCACACTCCGCGGCGAACCCTCCATTCGCGTGCCCCCCGTCGCCGCATCCACGAGCCGGATCGAATCCAACTGATAATCCCCCACGAGATTCAGCGGCGGAAACAGCATCGGCTGATTCACCGCCCCGACCAGTCGCCGCGGCTCCGGAAATCCCGGCCCGCGCAAGAACGCCTCAATATAAGCCCCCTCCGCCAGAGCCTGCGTGGCCTCCCCGCCGGTGAGCGTCACTAACACCGACCCAGCAATCCCCTTCGGCACCGACACCGCCACCGGCGACACCTGCAAGCCAGTGCCATTGATCCGATACTCGAGGGTGGTGAGGGGCTGGGCCCAGAGCGACCCAACGCTTCTCCAAAAGATCGCTATCACCAACAAATTTGTGATGTAATTCAAACACCTCATATTTCTTCCTTATGGCGACGTCGAGGGAGGTGGACTCGATCTTGCCGAAAACACCCTTGAGACTCCGCTGACAAAAGTCCTGTTCCCCGATGAATCAGGAGCAGTCCAATGTCCGATTCGAAAGCCACCAGTATCGGTTACTGCTATGAAGTCTGAAGGTGCATGAATTGCGTGGGCCTTCAGCTTGTTCGCAAGATTCTGAGCTGCGCCCGTGACGCTTGCGCCTGTTTGACACGAGATAAGCCGAATGGGCTGTCTTCCATTCCATCCACTCTTTCGGATCAACAAGGCCAACGAACGATGACTAATTTTAACCCACTTCCCCTCATGTTTGATATCGAACGAATTCGGAGATCCGTGACTAAACACGTCAAACACCCCAGGTCTCTGAGCGACCCGCTGCACCGCCAAGTGAGTAGAGATATCGTACTGCCCCAACATCACAGCCCTGCCAGGGGATTCACGAGTCACCCAAAATGGGGCCGCACCCAAGCTCGCATCCGCAGCGCGCTCTTCCATCTTCCTCAACTTCTCTTTGACTTGGACAGTAGGTCCGGAACTTCGCCCATGCTTGGCCCTCAACTCCGTCAACCGACGTTTAGTTGCGCCCGCTACCCAATCCGCCTTTCCATTCTGTAATTGCCCTCTTGCCGCTAGGACACTCCAGTGCCTCTCATAACCCGTAGCGATCTCGCTGGTGTGCCGGAATCCGGAAGCGCTGCCCACATTCTTTGGCTTCCAATGGTCTTCATAACCCACCGCAATTTCTCCTCCCTGCCGAGAACTGCTTCTAGCCGGCCCCCAATGATGGTCATAGTTACTATCCACGTATCCTCCACGACCACTATACCCCCGCTGGTTTTTAAGACCCGACGGATCCCGATTTACAGTCGGGCTGTTTCCGAAACCTGCATATAGATTAACACTGTCTTCGTATCCCATCGGATCCGGTTCCAAAAACATACCCGCAAACGGATCATAGAAACGCGCCCTCAAATAGAACAACCCGCACTCATAATCAAAGTACTGCCCATGGAAAAGAAGTGGAGATCCAACCAAGCTTCGAGACACGGATCCCACATCGGTACTTGGAACAGGATCGGCGACATAGGCAGGTCCTTGCGACTCACCAAAGTCTAAAGTCACGCTCTCCTCTTTTACAATGTTCCCCCAATCGTCCTGAAGCCGATTCCCTCGCAACGTCAAAACCACTAAACCCGAAAGTGGCTTCTCTGGGTTAAAGACGATTACCGAGTTGGCCTCGAACCCGGGAACGCGTTCAGGAAACTCGGTAAAGCCTGCCGGTCCCGTTACAAAGTCTCCGAACTCTGGTCGCAACCTCACTATGCCCGACTGTCCTTCAACCGCCGGAAACAGAGCATAAACTGGCTCCGACAGCTCAATCAGAATCCGTCCATCACCCGCTACAATCACTCGTTTAACCATCGGAGACTTATCATCCCGCGGCTCAATGACAGGCTGGCCGAAGGGATCATACCAAACACGCTCCCGAACCTCACCCTCCTGATCAGCCACTGCAATTATCGAAAACTGATCGTCGAACAAATAGTAGTGACGCTGCAGATTCCCATCGGCGTCAATCAAGTCAGCCGCATAGGGAACGTCAGCCTCCAAATAGAAATAGCGGGCCACCACCCTGCTTTCCTCCCCGACGACGCTAAACTCCTCCAAAAGACGAGACTCGTCATCGTACACAAAGTGTCGGCGCTCAATCTCTACCCCTCCGACAAGAACTCGCCGACCATACCGGAGACCGCTGGGTTGGAAAAAGTTCTCGATTACAACTCCATCAGCACGCTCAATTCTCACCAGATTACCCAAGGCATTGTGCGTCAATGTCGCCTCAACCGAGCGAGGAACCTCATCCTGAGCGATTCGAACCATCAACTCCGCACCGGTAACTCTGCCGAGTGAATCAGGCGCACTCCTTGTCCGCGAGTTCACCACTGATGGCAAAAGAAATTCGTCGTGGGACGACCAATTCTCCGCAAAACGGGGAACACTTCCACCGGCCGCCGATACCGGCGCTGAGATCAAAAAGTCTAGTCCTGCAGTATCATAATTGTAGTCGCGCTCGTAAGCGGGTCGAGTTACTCTAGGAACATTCTCTACAGGCACTCCTCCAACTTGCGAATGGGTTAACCGTTCGCCCGAGTCAAAGCGAAAACTGTCGCTTCTTCCGGCCCGGTGGACGAACTGTCGAATCTCCACATTGTCCGCAAAATCATACTGGTAATTCATTTCGGCCTGAACTGCTCCACCTTCAATTTTGGAGTAACGCGAACCGAGAAGCCTTCCACGCAGGTCATACTGATTGTCGATCTGCAGAACCTTTCCTAGGCGAATGCGTTTTGGCTGCTTGTCCCCCTGCCATGCCAAAACACGGACCACTTCCCCCCCCTTATCACTGACTCCAACAATCCGTCCGGCGCCATCACGCTCCTCCACCACTGCGTGACCAGACGGATAAACCACATTCGTCCGGGCAAAGTCCGCTCGGTAAGCGTACTTGACCTCGAAATCTGAACCGTTTTCTTTGAGCCGTACCCCCAGAAGAGGACCTGCCCGATCAAATGTGTACTCGGCGCGACCGTTAGCGCCAGAATCCCCCGTATAGACCTGCACCCGCGGCCGGCTCAAGGCATCATACTCTATAATATTTCGATAGATCGTTGATCCAAAACTCGCGATTGACTCGGTTGGTCGCTGTTGAAGATCATAGGTGTATTGAATCGCCCCACCAGGCAAGATTACTTCTTTAGGTTGATTACGCGGATCGAAATTTCCATAAGTGATAACTTGCCCATTTCTCAAACTACGCCGGATCAGTCGGAACTGGCCGTCATAAGCAAACTCGAATCCCATATTGGGGTCGCCCGAGAACGAAGGATGACGCTGAGAATCGTGTTTGAAGCGAAAATCCATACCGTCCGCTCGTAATCTACGGTTCAGTTCCCCTAGGGCCGAATGCTCCAACTTGGTGGCATTTCCTCGGCCATTGACTAGTTCCAACTCGTAACCATCAGATCGGGATCGGAAAGTTCCAATAGCTCCCAGTCGATCCTTCGCGCTTTCGTGATGATCGAGCGCATCATAAGTGAAGAGATCCTCGTACACCGCCCCTAGTTCCTCTCGGCGGACTCGCTCCACGTTCCCATTTGAATCACTCGTAATTATAGTATTGATGGTCGAATCTGTTCCTCCCGTGGAGAAACCCGAGGCCGCCCATCGTTCAGTGACGGTCTGGTATGGTTCTTCAATAATCTTTTCCAATGGTCGATGGGTAATGCTCTCAACGCGTGAAACAGTATCTCCGAATATCGTGCTCCTGATCACGCGGCCAATTGCATCAATAGCATCAATACTTTGTTCCTCTACCACCCCATATTTGGGATCAGATACGCGATGTGACTTTAGTTGTCCCTCTGGATAGTAACTACGGGTCGTCTCGTAAACAGCTGCCCCAGTAAATGTCTTGAGCGTTTTTGGACGATCCATTCCATCGTAATCGATAGAAGTAACCACTTCCCCTCCCTTCTCCACCTCCACAACATTGCCATGACGATCCATTTTATAGCTTTCAGAGTAGGAATCTAACGTCATTTTCGAAAGGAAGCCCAACGCATTATACTCGAAGGTCTGAATTGTTCCGCCCGGATGCGTGATCGCCTTTATTCTCGAACTCGCATCTGGAGTATACCGGTATTCCAAACTCGCCGTTTCGCCGTTTACTTCCACTCCCTCAACTCGTCGACGGGTTACAAAGCCCTTAACATCCATTTCCAACTCAGTCTTTTTCTGTGTTCCGTCACCGAAAACTTCAGCCTCTAGAATAACCCTTCCTTGCTCGTCATATGCCATCTTCTGAATTCCAATCCCGCGAACCACCTCCACTTGTTGGATGTTTTTACTGTACTTGTAGTCAATAGCAGCACCTCGGGGAGGCACTATTCGGCTGGGCAAACCATGCCTTGAAGCGATGTCTCCACCGTATTCGAAAATCGTCGTGGATTGTCCCCTCGATGCGGATCTTATGAATCCAGTGGCAGCGGAAAACTCCGAAGACGTTTCGACGCCATCGTAGTCCAAATGCGAGACTAACTGGCCGTTTTTGTTGTATTCAAATCGCTCCACTCCCGCCTCACCGTGTTCGATTGATTCAATGTGACGTCCATCCGAGGAAACTGTATATCGAATCGTAAATCCATTGGCGTTTCGGTGCGCACCCGACGAAAGGTTGTACCGAGAATCATAGCTGTACGTTTCAGTGTAGCCTTCGCCTCCTCTTGGCCCCGCATCCACCTTTAATTGAATCAGGTTGGCCCTAGAGCGAAACACCGGATGGTTTGTGTCATAGGTCAAGTAATGAATCCTACCCTCAGGATACTTGGTAAGGACCACGAGGCCATTTGGATCGTACTCATGGACCATTTCCACTGTTGCGGAATTGACGCCTGAAATGGTGGTCACCTTGGGGTGCCCGAATTTATCAAGAACGATTTCAGTTCTTCGACCGCCAGCTTCGCTGGCCGTTGTTTTTTGATTCTCTAGTTTCTCCGCTGAGTTATCGGCAGGCACGACGATATCAGTACTTAACCCGCTTCCCACGCCGGCGGTCGCTACTGGTACACCCTTCGTCCCGGGAACTGTAGCCGCGGCCATGAGTGGAACTTTACCCGCGCCAACGGCAACTCCCACAATGCGACATTTTTCGTAGACATAGTGAGTTTGGTTTCGACCAGCGAACCCACCATTCTCACCGTCGACTTCGATACCTTCCCGCCGCACCAGTAAACCATCATTGGAATAGAAATAGAGAACATCCCTTTGGGTGTGATCGCGCAGACGACAGATTTTTCCTATCAGGTAAGCATTATCGCTCTTCTCATCGAGGCCCGCCACAAACTCAGGGTCTGAACCACGACGATAGTACCCAAATCTAACGTATCGCTCGTCTGTAACCGACCGATCATCGATACGACGAAGCCACCCGCTTCGTTCGTACTCCAACTCATGGCGGTTAGCCGGGTATCGATCCAAAATCGTTTCGAGTCGCCCGTTAGCCGCGTAACGATAACGCACCCCTCCTGGAGTCAGACGCTCATACTTCCCATCCTTGAATCGAACGAGTAAATCAAACACTCCAGGCTCAGGGAGATAATAGTCTAAAACCAAATTTTCATATTCAAATTGCTCCACTAATGGATCGGATGAGTACTCCAGCGGAATCGATTCACTGACCCATCGAAACAGGACAATTCGACCTTCGCCTGTATGGAAGAGAAGATCCTTACTACTGCCAACTACACTATCAATGAGCTGCCCCCGGGCAATCAAAGGCATTTTGAAACCTTCAGGGAAAAGCTGCGGTTGGAGCTCGGTTACGCGTTGGTTGTAATTGAAATCCCAACCGAGTCCAAATGGACCATCATAGGTATCTTGACCGCCAATCGTTCGCTCAATTTTGATCGGCATGCGGGGACTCGGTAGAGTGAAATCTGTAGCCTCTGTTCGAAATTCGCCGCTGTGGGCACTTATTGATCCGTAGGTGCCATCTAGTCGCTCATCTCCGCCAGGTGGCGGTGGGTTGGGCCCCATAATATACGAGACATCCAAGGTGGCCGCCGAACTATACGCTCGCGGACGAATCACATTCCGACTGGTGTCCACCTCCGCGGCGAACTTACGGATCGGCACATTCGCCAACTCGTTGGGTTCGATAAAGGCCCGCATCGAAGCCCCACTCCAGAGAACCTCGCGGTCGGCAATGCTCCGCAGGTCCATTAACTCGTCGGTCGACAGGGATTCGTAGACGACCGCGAATGGCCGGGAGAGATACCGATTGAAGAGCGGATTCGCGGGATCGTCGCTCAATCGATAGGCGGTCAGCGACCGTACGGGTGCGTCACATCCGGGCCGCGGCTTCATTCCCAATACTTCCAGGGTCAATTCCTCGACGGCTCGCACCGGCGGAAAACCCGCCCCCTTGTTCGGCAGAGGCCAACCCGCATAGGAAAGAGCCTCCAAGCCCAAACGGATTTGCGGACCCGCCCCCCCGGGGGCTTCGACCACAACGTAGTAGTGAAGTGACGGTTTCGGCGGGGTGAGATCAGACTCGTGGCCAAGGTGATCACCCCGAACGCGGGCCGGTACCAATGCAAACGCCGACCGCGACTGATCCATTAACTCCTGAACCTCGGCGTCCGTCTCGGGAAGAAACCGGGGATCCACCACTTCTTTGGCGTCGGGGAAGTTAACGAAGGAAAACACCGGTGCGGATTGCACCACTTCATTGCGGGAACCTTCCGCCACCGCCCGAACCCCGTAGTCCGAGGTCGCCACACTGCGCATACGGCCACCGCCGTTGGGAATGAAGCCCACCACGGCCGGATGCAATTGGGCTGGGTCTGTCGGGGGATCGGTCGCAAGGAATCGGGGTTCCAACAGCACCACGTGACTCACCGTGGTAACTTCCAATCGCCCGTCCTTGAGCATCTGCACCGAGCGAATTCCGCCTCCGGCGACCTCCTCTGGAAAGGTAACCTCTCCAATACGCTTCGGACTCTCCGGAAAGGTGATGTCGAGCGCCACTAGTTGATGTTCACCATTTCTGTTGGGAGACAAAGACACCAAGGCGACCACCGGCGTCTTGAGTGCACCATCAACTTCAATGGTGAGGCCATCAATGACCGTGACCCGGCCAGGATAGTCCCGGAAATCGAAGTTTACCGAACCGTTGCCCGCATCAACCTCAAAGCCATTAAAACTGACGGTCCGATATTGGGGACGTATTTCAGTGGTCGTGGGTGTGCCATCCCGGGACAGCACCAGACCTCGACTCAATGTTACCCCCAACGTCCCGCCCGTGAGGGAAAAATCCAGCACCTTTTGGGTGGTACCCGCGATGACGTAACTTTGCTTCTTACCGTAGAACTCGGGCGGACGTCGTTGCGGCAGCGGCAGGACATCACCCGGATCCACATAATCACCGTCCCCATTCGCATCTTTCCCCGGTTTGCCCGCAGCGGGGAACGTATCGGCCTGAGCCACGGTGGCATGACGGCCGATGAGGTGTTCCTGCAGATCCACGACCACCAATTGATGAAGGTCAGCGCCGAATTCCTGGAAGATAAGATTCGGAGCATTCCACCGCACCTTGTTCACCGCCGACGCCGCCCGATAACTCACGATAGGGGAAGCAATCTCAACGGGATTGGAGGGGTCCGACATGTCAAATACTCGGAGGTATTGCCCCCGGACGATCACACTGTCTAAGTCGTCAATAACCGTGTCCAAGTCCCCGCCAACAACGGCCACCAGATCGTTGGTTCGGGTTTCCTCGTGAAGAGCCCGTTTGTAACTGTAGTTGGGGATCACCACCAAATCTCGGGGCACCCCCACCACCCGGGCACTCCCAAGTAGAATCGGGTTCTCCGGATTGGAAATATCAAACGTCCGGAGCATCGGCGTGGGCGCATTGTCGATCACGTAGAGTCGGGCGCCCCAGATCGCCGCGCCCGTGCCGTTGACGACTCCGGGCAAGTTATAGCGACCCACCGGAGTGGTCCGGAAATTCACCGAGAACGAGTCGGCCTCCACAGAACTGGGCCGCTGATCCAGAGGATTGCCATTCAGATCCATCACCGACTCTCCGGTCAGGGTCAGGGTGTAGCTTTCGTCAGGCAATAATCCGCCGTACTGAATCGTTAGGGTCGTCTGATCGGGACTAAGACGAACCGCGGGAATCGCGGGGGCGGTCGACACCACTGACCCACTTAACAGAATGCCCGCCGTGTTGGTTTCCACGATCCGATCAATCGGTTCATTGAACACCACAGTGATTTCGCCAGTGTCGGTGACAAATCCGTCCTCGTCGGGAGATGTCGACACCACACTCGGCCCTTTCGTCTCGGTCGGATCCGACGGTGGGATTGGGCCTTCCACTCGATCCGGCGCCCCAATGAAGCTGATGGGGTAAGGAACCCGGGGCAGATAGACGCCGCTGGAAGACCGGGCCGAGACCTGAAGAACGACCCCTCGAACCAACTCGGGCGCCTGCAATTGCCCGGTCCAGCGGGTTCGATTGCCGTCCAATGGCGTCGATTCCGCGTTAACAATTTGGACGACGCTCAGAGGTTGGTTAGTCGGAAAAACCTTGGCGACAAAGACGTTAATTTCCGGGTCGCCTTGGAATCCCTGGGACGCGTTGACTTGCAAATCGACGGTCTGGCCTGCCGCCGGATAAACCGGACTGTGGGCGATATTAATTTGGGGCGAGGACTGCAGCGGGATGGGATCACGGAAGATGAAGTTCTTAAACGCTACGCCGGCAATACTGAGATCCGTGAGGGCGAAGAGAGTTTCGCTCAGTTTCTCCGAGTACCGGGGATGTGTGGCCATCACGAGATAGAAATCATCCGGCTTGAGCTGCAAGAGTGGAGTAGTCGGGGCTACGAGGAGGAAACTGCCATCGCGTCCAGAGGTCGCGTAAACCATCCCGGGGCGAACACGTCCTGGAACGGCGGGAGTGCCAATATTCTGCAGTGTGATAAAGGCACCGCCCAAGGCCCGACCCAACAGCAAATCCGTCAACTCAGTGGTCAACTGTTCAGCCTGACTCAACCCCGAGTTCAACTGGTCGAGGGGTGAAAATGCCTTGCCCAACTGACTGTACGAGAATCCTCCGAGAAGGGGATTCTCAATCGCCAGTGGATTCTGAACTTTGGTGACCTCCAATGACGTTAATGCTTGGCCCTTGACCACAATTGGATGTCCCCCCACTAGCAGAGGCATCAGGACATAGCGAAACACCGTGTTGGCAATGCCTGCTTGGGGTATCAGGCCAATCACGGAGTTAACCGTCCCATAAAACAACTGCTCGCCATCCTTGAGAGGTTTGACGTCCTGACGCGCCACTTTGCCCAAAGGCGCGGGGGCCGGGGTTTCACTCGTGGTGAATTTCAATTGATCCAGGACCTCGAAGGCTTTCACGCCTTCGGTATCCGTAACCCGTACCAACGCCACCGCCGCATCGGCCGGATTCTCTGTCTCCGGATAGCCCGCCGCCAAAAGATTGACGGTGAAGCTGACCTTAATGGGCCCATTCATCGTCGCTCCATCCGTCTCCAAAATCATCGGCCTCGCGAGCGAGCGCGCTGCTTCCGGCTCGGTGTTGCCCAAAGCCTCCTGAACTTCAGCCGCGGTCGGAACTTTCAGCCGAAGCTTGGTCCGGCTCTGAATAACGGACGGCTCGATTTGAATTTTGACCGGCCCGCCATCCGACTGCGCTTCGAGAATCCCGCCCTGCGGATACAGACCCACGAAGCCGTCGTCGAATTCCTGACGACTCACCGGCACGTACACGCGGGTGCCGTTCAAATTCACAAACGTGGCGCTGACGAAGTCCTCCTCAGTGCCGCTGATCAGACTGCTGAAACTGCCGTCCACTTTGCTCAACACCGTCACGGTTTCGCCAGTGCTCTCGTTGACCAAAATCACCGGCACTTCGGGATCGGCGACCCCAGGCTGACCGTGCACCACGATTGAGAAGGCGTCGGAACCCGGTTGATACGCCGGAATGTTCGCCAGAATCTCGGGCGGCACGTTCGTCGCGCCAGGTTCGTAAATGATGAGCTGGGCCGTCGCGATCCGCGTGCTGGCGGGAACCGTGGTGAATGAGAATTCCCGAGTGCCTTCCAGCGGAAGTCCCGACGGATCGGCAATCGTGGGATCCAGCACCACCCGGTAAACCGTGTTCGCGTCCAGATCCGTAGCCGGACTCAACGTCGCAATCCGATTGGCCAGGTTCAGGGAAAGGGACGTCGGTACAACCTGGTTGTCCGGTCGGACCAACCGGATGGCGTTGACCACAGTTCCCGGATTCACCGCTTCGTTAAACTCAATCACCACGCTGCCCACCCGCGGCACGCGCGTGGCGCCCGCCGCCGGCGTGATGCGCGCCACGGCCGGCCCGCGTGGCGTGGTGGTCAGGTCCTGCTGCACCGCCGTCGCCGGATCCACCACCGTGATTCCATTGAGTCCCGTGTCTCCCGTGCGCGGATCAGTCACCTCCAATTGCTGCGCTCCCGCCGGACCGGTCAGCTGGAAACGCCCATCCCGATCGGTCAACGCCAGCCAGGGCAACCCCAGCAGCCGAACAGGCATGAGAGCCTGAACCGCGCCCTGACCGTTGCGAGCCACGCCCGAAATCAAGGCCTGCGCTGCGGGAACCTGGATCAGTACAAACTGCCCCGAACCCCGCAGCCCGGGTAGCCGTTCACCGCTCTCCGGTTCCAAACTGGTCAGCGCGCCCTGGGCATCACTCCGCAGACGTTCCACCGGTTGCAACCCATAGTACCCCGTCTCACTCAGCACCCGGGCCAGCACCAAGTGGCTGTTGGTCGGCGCTCCCTGAATCTGCGTGGCCAGACTGCGCGTTACCGTGGATCCGTCCAAGGTGAGTTCAAAGGCCGCGAACACGGTGTGACCCGGACTCATCAGCGGCTGGAAAATCGAGCCATCCAGACGCCACAACCGCATCGGGCTCGGCGCGGCCAAGCGTCCGCTACCCGCGAGAATCCGCACCCCACTCGTCCCAATCTGGCCGCCCGCAATTTCAATGACCTGACCGTCGAACGGCTGGGTCGGCAGCACGTCCACCTTCACCGACGCGGAATCCAGTTGGTCAGTTCCGAACAGTAACTGCGGCCGAACGGCGAACTGTGCCTGAAGCGTCGTGGGATCCTGGTCGCCCGGACGTTGATACCCCACAATAAAATGCTCGTACTGGGGCGTTAGTCGAAGGCTGCCATCGCGCAACACGTACGTCTCCGTCACTTCTCCCCGCAGCAGATAGCCGCTGGGCAGCGGCGACGCAGCGTGACGAATCTCCAGTTGCGCCGTGCCGGTCACCGCTTCCGGATCTTCGCTCGCCGGACTCGCCGACGGCACCACCGCTCCAGTCGCCGTCAAATCAGTTACCGTTGGGGTCACGGGATTGCTACCAGCCAACGGCTGATTCACAACCGCCGGGGGTGGCGCCAGCGTTCCCGCATCCGCCACCACCAGCGCGTAGGCGCCAACGCCAGGCACCTCGACAGGAAGCGCGTTGGTGCCCTGCCCCGGCCGCACTTGCACCACCTCCCAACGCCAACCCGCCTCGTTCCACTTCACCAAGGCAGCAGTTTCCGAAGTGCGAATTGGTCCCGCCGGTCGAAGGGATCCGGTCAACACGCCCGACAGCGGTTCCGAACTCTCCAGCCAAAAGGCACTCAGCGGACTCCACCCCAGAGGAAGAAAGGCGGGCAACGTCTGACCCGTCAGGGGCGTGAGAACGACCGTCGCGCCTTGGCTAACTACGCCGGCTCCCAATTCCAGCGAGATAGTCCCCGCCGCGTTGCTCAGCGTCGTGCCGCCCAAAGGCGTCACGGCAAACGTCTGTGCCGAACGTCGTGGCAGCTGCGGATTGGGCGCCAACGCCAGTTGATTGCTGGTGAGTTCCTGACGCCGCCAGACCGGCAGGAATCCATCCGCCGCAAACCGCAATCGATTC
Organism: Verrucomicrobiota bacterium; assembly: GCA_017309115.1. Lineage (GTDB taxonomy): Bacteria > Verrucomicrobiota > Verrucomicrobiia > Limisphaerales > UBA9464 > UBA9464. The sequence goes on from JAFLEF010000012.1 coordinate 91,215, forward strand.
TCCCCCTCACCTTGGCCGAAGGCCAACACTCCCGAAGCCGAATCACTCGTCTGCTCCACCGACCCCGCCGGTCCACTCACCGTCACCGCCACCTGCGGCAGCGGTCGCCCGGCTTCATCCAAGGTCCGCGTCAAACCCAACGCCGGCACCACGGCTCGCCGAGCCGCGTATACCTTGGTTACGAGCGCCGGTGGATCCGATCCGCTGGACCCCAGGGTTAGCGTCCGGGGCATCGTTCCCTCTCCGGACTGCAAGACTCCATCGCCGGCTTCCGCGCTCAGATCCACAAACGACTTTGCCGGCACGCTGTCATCCTCGCCGTCAAAGAATCGAAGCCCGGTGGTCCCGCGATAGTCCTCCACTAGCAGGATCAAGGGACCCTGAATCGTTCGAGCCGCCGTGTTGGTCAGCGCCACCTCCACGTTCCAGACATTCAAGGCTCGGTTGAACCGCATGGACCGATAGTACACGGCGACATCCGCCGTCACGTCGGTAAGGGTCAGATCCGATCCCTTCAGTTGAAACGTCTTGTCCGCCGCCTGCACTCCCTCGGCTCCGAGCAAAACCAACAGCAACCCCAGCCAAACCCACAGCCGACTCATCCAAGCTGGTCCGCGTCCAATTCCGCCCGACGGTCCCTCGGTTCCCGCCAACCCCACCGGGCGACAACGACTCCGGTTCCAGAGCACTCCTCCCCCCAGCAGCAGCAACGCCAGCGGAGCCGGCTCGGGAATCACTTGCACCGGGGAATACCACCCCTGGGAAGGAAGGACGTTGTTGTTGTTGAACAAATCGAAATGGGCCGTCAGCGGTAATCCAGCAGCACTCATTGGCAACACCACGGTCACTTCGTAGGCCTGTTGATAGGTCAAAGACGGGGTCAGACTCGGATAGGCGATCGGCGTCCAGAGCAGATTCTGCGAAGGGATCGGAACGGTCCCGGGCGTCGACGGCAACCACACTGCACCTCCGGCGTCCACCGTGGTCAGAAGAACCGTCCAAGTATCGACTGGATTGCGGAACGTCACCGTAAACGAATCCAGAATCTCCCCCGGCACCACCTGTTCGTCGGTCGCAAATCCAAAACGAAACTGCAAAATCGGCGCCGTCGTCCCGGTTCCCAAGTCCAGTTCCTGCGATTCGCTGGAGAGCGCCACCCCGGGCGTCGTGTTCAGTTCACCCTGGCCTGCCAGGACCCACGGTAGGAACCAGAGGAGCGAAATCCTCCAAAGTCTCCCGACAATGTGATGCAATGGATGGAACCTTCGCATGGACAGCAATTGCTAACGTACCATGTCGGCCGGCAATTGTGGCAAGCTGCCAGAGCAAAAAATTACTGCCACATGGATCTACCGCGGCTCGCCCCATTTTTCATCCGCCTCCCTTGCATTTCGCACCGCTCTGGAAAGCGTAGTTACCGAGCAATGGAACCGGGTCTCCGTCCGATTCCCCTACGTTGTCCTGTTAATCCAGCAATCGAGCCCGAAGGAACACCATTCCAGGAAATGCGGGTGTGCTGAACATCTCGTTGCCGGAAAAATCCTCGAACGTTCGGACGGGCTCCCAAGTGGTGCCATCGGCTAACCGCTCCAGCAGATATCGGAACCCGATGGCTCCAGTCAGGCGCCAGGACACAGTCCCGTCAGACTGGACGAGCACCGGTTCGATGCGACCCACTTCAAACTCCGGGTCGCCCTTCTGAAGGGCAAACGACGCGAAGGTGGCAATGGCAGAGGGCGCCGCTTCCGGACCGCTGGCCACCGTGTTGACCAAGGGTGAGCGACCGAAACGCCCTCCCGACGCCTGAGCCGCCTCATAACTGGACCCCGCACCTGCTTCCCATACCCGCACCTGGGCCACGAACGCCTCACTGGGCCTGATGTGGGGCAATGAGATTAGTTGAGGCTCCCAGAGTCCTGCCCAAACACCCGTCAAGAACGGACTCGGACGGCCCACGGGAAGAAGTGTCTCCGCTGACGGACCCGCATACAATTGCGCGACGAATGCTTCGCCGGAGAGGAACGTAACGCCGTCCGCATCAGCCACACTCACCCGAAACGGAACCGGCTCATCCTTCTGGGCGGCAAACTCAATTCGACCGCCCCCAAGCCGAGTGGGCGCGGCCACTACCGGGACCGGCCAACTGAGGACCGAACTCTCCCTACTCTGAACCCGCACTTGGTAGGTGCCCAAGTCCACTTGCTGGACGGATGGAATTACCCGTGCTCGATTGGTCGCGTCGGGCAGCGCTTGGCCATTGCGAAACCATTGGTAATTCAGCGGCGGTGGCCCAGCGGCTCCGACCTCCAGCGCGAGATACTGCCCCAAGGCGACCGCCGCTCCAGTGGGCTGTCGAACAATCTCAACGACTTCGGGAAACTCCGGTTCCCACCGAATCTCCAGCACGAAGGGCCCGGAGTTGCCTTCCCCATTGCCCACAGCCAATGCGAATCGTTGCCCACTCTCCACGGGCATCCGCGATTGGGGAGACAACAATTGCAGGGCAGCCAGCGTCTCTCCTGAGAACACCGAGACCTGATTCCTGCTTCCTTCACCCTCTGGGACCACGCTGATCCGTACAAAACCCTTACCAGGCGCGGTCCATTCCCACCACAGGGTCTGGTTGAGTCCGGCTGGTTCGCCCGGTTCCCGACTGGCCTGCTGATTGGAACTTCGGATGGTGTGCGACCGTCCGGAGAGCTGAAGGCGATCGGCAAAATCATCATTCACTAATTCCGGAACCGCCACGTAATCGAACGATCCCGCGACGGGTCCCAAGGCAAAATCGAAGTTTCCATTCGCCCCCGCGGCAATCCAATATGTGACGCCCGGCCGCGTGCGGAACGGCAGCCACGCCACCGGGTTTCCTTGGGTCACTTCCTGTCCCACCAAGAGCTTCAAGTCGGACCACGACGTCCCGGTGAACACCGCCGCCTGATTCTGATGTTCGCTCTCCAACAAGTGGAACAGGACGCCGCCGTGCTCGGGCGCCGTGAATTTCCACCACAAGGTTCCGTACCGCTGGAACGATACCAAAGCGGGCAGATTCGTTTCGCCTGATTCGGTGGATGCAAACGTCGTGGAGGAGAACAGCGGCACGGATCCTCCCGTCGGTGGCACTGCCAATTCAGTCGCGTCCAGTCTCTGATCGTTGGAGGGAGCCAGCCCTAGACGAAGTTCAAACTCACCGGCGTTAGGATGCGGGCTGCTTACCGCCAACCGACACGCAGTCCCGGCGGGAACGTCCACGGATACCGGCTGATTGAGGTGCGCCCATTTTCCCCGGGCGATCAGAACTCCATTTACTCCCAGTTCCCACAACTCGACTTGCACCGGGTCGGCCCCGCGAATCTGCCGAATGCGGGCCGCGCCTCCCGCCGGAATGGTCCAATCAAACCAAACGGTGCCGTGGCCCAATTCAAAACCAGGGATCTCCCCTGGTTCGAGCGTGGCTCCCGCCAGGGATCCCACGGCACCGGATTGGGGAGGAACCACGGGAATGGGAACCACGGGGGACGCATCGGCAGCCTGATCGTTGGTCGGTCGAATCCAACCCATGACATCGAACAACACCCGATCCTCGGCACTGCCCGTCGCGATGGCCCTCAGGTTAAACACGCCTGATACTGACGGAATCCAGGTGCTGACGGCCTGCGGATTGGGAGTCTGATTTGTCAGGACGCTTGAGCCCAGCCACCACGTCACCGTTTCGCTGACCCCACCCGCCGCTCGGAACGAGCGCAACTCTACCGGCACGCCCTGCTTCAATTCCGACGCCACCGGAGCGACTCCCGTCGTCTCGAAGGTGAGTTGGGCCAGGACGCCTGGGGCCTCGCCCACCACCTGCCAGAAGTACGTTGTTCCGGCGACAACCGGGACGGCCAATTCAAAAGGATTCGTCGCCGTGCCTAGCCAGGCGGCGATGCGAGTCAGATTCGTTAGAGTGGATCCGGAGTAGGCCGACACGATCAGTGGCCCTGGAATGGGGCCTAACTTAACCCGTGCCGTGCCGGACGCCGGAGCGGTCCAACGATACCACAAGGAACCGCCCGGCACTCCCGGATCAGGTTCGCCCGCTTCCCGACCTGCCCACGACAGGCCGGACCAATCCCAGTCTGCCCGACCGATCGACGGTAAGGTCTGCGCCTGGGCAAACCGATCGTGAGCCACGGCGCCGATAATCGTGAGCGGCGCGCTGGCCCGCACCTCACCCTGCTGGTTGGTTCCCACCACTCGCCACGTCGTCATTTGTCCCAACACCGGCGTGACTTCGAACCATCGCGGAGAATCGACGGCCGACGCGAATGTCTCAAACACAGGACCACCGGCCTGCAGATGAATCGCCGGGTACTCATCCACCGGATTGAACTCGGTCACGAGAAGCCGGTGCGTCACATCTGCCGTCAGGTAGACGGTGGGATTCTGATTTCCCGGCTGGCTTACCTGGAACTCAGCCGGCGGATCCAACTGCAGGACCGGTCGCTGGAGCGCCAGCGTAGCCGCACCGAAAGGCTCCTCGAACGCTTGCGCCAGGCGAACGTAGTAACTAGTGCCAGCGGCGGCCGAAAATGGTTCACCGGCCGAGATCGGCAGTGGAGTGAGCGAGGCCAAGACCCCGCCAGCAAAGACTTGGAAGGTCGCTCCCGAAGCCGTGAACTGCGCTTTTCCGGAGAACTGGGGAACCCATTTCCACCACACCGATCGTACCGCGGGTCGCCCTGGATTGATTGGTGGTTCCTCCGACTCGGTCGAAGTAAAGAACAGATTCTCCGCAGCGCTCCAGTCCGACGCTGAAGCGGGAATGACCGTTGCCTCCGACCAGGAGTCGTTCCCGGCCACCAGCGTCCACTGGATGTTCCGGACATTGACGACCGATCTCAGGTTGGTCCGAACCCGGGCGGAAATCATGGTTGGCCCACCCCGGTCCGCCATCAGATCGAATCGCCAAGGAGCTGCCGACAGATTGGTCCGGACTTGGCCATTTACCAGGAACGTGACATCGAGTGGATATTCGGAAGGATCCCCACTCTCGAGAGCAAACCCAGCCGTCGCCGGAGACCTCGTCGGCAAAACCGAAGACTCCGGAGCGATAAAGAGTCGACCAAACGAACCGCGGAAAGTTTGGATCGTTCCCTGAGGAGGTGGGTCCGCCAGTTCGATCGCCACCGAATACATCACACCCGCATCCACGCGGAATCCCATCACCTGATCTCCTGATCGAATGGCGGCAGAGGTGACTTCCTGTAGCGTCTCGACAGTATCTCCCGTGTACACCGCCATGCGAAATCCCGGCAGGTTATTGATAAACAGGGTCAGGTATCCAGAGCTGGCATACTGCACCCGGAACCATTGGGAATGGCGGGCCGGTTGGCCGGCATGGTCAGGCTCGCCGGGCTCAGCGCTGGCCAGGTTGGTGCTGATGATGGTGGTGATGCCGAACTCTTCCTGCGTGACGAGTCTAGCCGAGGCGAAGTGATCTGGCAGTGATCCCTGGCCCGAAGCCCGAAGGCCGGCCAAGCAAACGACAAAGAAGAGCGATCCGATTAGGCGCCGCATACGCATTCCAAGCCAACAGAAGCACCGCCTCGTTTACAAATAGTTTCTTGGCCGGAGATGAGGGGGTCAAGGACCCCCGAGCGACAGACTTCCATCCTCCCCACCGTTCCAATCTCTCAGTTCCCAGCTGGGACGGTGAGCTGTGAGCTGTGAGGTCAATCCTGGGGATCAGCAGGTCGGACGTACAAACGGGCTTCTGGTCCCCATGCGGATCCGGTTCACTGCTCTCACCTGCCGCCTCAAACCGGCTTCCAGCGGGTCCCATCGGAAAAGATGGTGACCTGCTCGTATTTTCCACTGACCAGGTCGAGCTCGATCAACTTCGCGCCTTTGCGAACCTTGTCACCGCCATAGCCGCTGTACCCCGTCGCCCGGCCATACACCAAGTCCACATCCTGCGACCGAACCAGATAATCGTTCACGTGGTCGTGTCCGCAGAAGGTCGCCCGAATCGACTTCGATTCCGCCAGCACCGGCACCGCCTGCCCCGACTCCTTTTCGAAGCAAACCTCTTCATGACACACGCCCGGGGTCTGGTTGCGGAGGTAGCGGGTCTTCTGGTCCAACACAGGGATGTGAAAGAAGGCCAGCGACGGGAGGAACGCGGCTTCCTTCAGGTCCTTCTGCGAACGACGCAGGTACGCCAACTGCCAATCCGATAGCCCAAACTGATTGCTGTTCAGAAACCACAATTGCGCTGCGGGACCGGCCGAGGTTCGAACCTCCAACCGATAGTCGCCCTGGGTCGCCCCGCCCCGATACCGGGAATTCCGGGCCGCTTCCAAAGCATCATGACCGCGCTGAAAATCATCCAACTGGTCGTGATTACCCCAGCACGTCGCCCACGGCACCTCGAGTCGCTCCAGGCGGGGAAGAATCAGTTCCAATCCCGCCTGCCCCCGACCGTCCGGATTGTCGTGCCACAAGTCGCCAGTCAACACCACCAAGTCGGGCCGAAACGTACGGACAAAGGCCTGCCAGTCTCGTTCCGTGGCGCGGTCATCGTCGCTGACCATCAAACCGTCCACACCACAAAAGTAATGGTTGTCGGTGAACTGCAGGATTCGCAGTCCCTTCCGGCTACCGACATCGACTTGGCCCACGCCATCCCCCGGCTGCGCGACCCGACGCGTCCGGCCAATGACCGGCGGGGTCGGCTCCGTCGCTCCCAGTAGGGTCGGCGCCGCCAGCACAGAGGCGAGCAATCCCGGAGTGACTTGGACAAAATCGCGGCGCGTCATCATGGAGACGCCAGACTGGAGAGCGCTGATGAGGATTCAACTTCTCAATGGCGCTTCCCCCCTGAAACAGGGCAGGCCGTCACCCAAATGTCGCCAACCTCGTTCCAAGCTCAGACCCAAAAACTTCTCGCACCCCACTCCAGTGGCTCGGAGACTCGAACTCACTCGATCCATGGAAACTCCGCCTCAACTGCCTCCCGAAACGGGCGAGGCCCCGCCCGTTCTCGCACCTCCAACGCGAACGGGCTGGCGCCGACTCAACGCCCGAGTTGTCGTGGGTTTGGGACTGCTGCTGAGCAGCGCCGGTTTGGGGCTAATCGTGGAGGGCGAACTGGGTTCGTTCCTGGCGGCGTCCTGGGAAGTGGTCCTCTTCGCAATCCTGTGCGTCCTGGCCTACCTTGGACTCGAATCCGTGTCCGCTCGCTGGCTGTCCCGGTTGCTGGGCGGTGGGCTCCTGCTGCTGGGAGTGGGGTTCAATCTGTTAATCACCTACTCGGCTCTGACGCCAGACCTCGAAGCCGATGCTGTCGAGGGCACCTGGTCGCTCGTGGGAACAGTCGGGGCCGTCTCCCTTCTGGCTCTCGTCGTAGGCGGCCTCGCGCTGATTCCAGGAAGCCGGCGGTTCCTGAGTCGGATCACGCCGGATCAGGAATGGACCTCCGTGCGATCCCTGGCCCTGGCCCTGGTGCTCGCCTTCACGCTCGTCAGCCTCGCCCCCTTAATCGTCCTGGGCTCTGCCCCGCTGCTGCTGCTCCTGCAATCACTGCCCAATGCGGAGACGTTCTTTGCCGACGAGCGCGGGGTAGCCGGTCTGTTTCGGGATCAACTGTATTCCTTGTGCTGGACCCTGGTCGCGGCCGTCTGGGCGGTCGGCTACGGGATCCGACGCAACTGGACGGAAACCCTGGAACGCCTGGGTCTGCGCCGCCTCAATCGCCGGGACTGGCTGGTGGCCGGGATCCTGACCGCGGTGGTGTTCGGCCAAGGTGCGTTGGGCGACTGGGCCATCACCCGCGTGTGGACCGCCCTGAATTGGCCGGTCACGGATGCCGCCACCTTGGAACTCATGTTCGCTCCGTTCATCTCGATTACCGGCGCGGTGGTCATTGGGGTTACGGCGGGATTGGGAGAGGAAGTGGCGGTCCGGGGCATTCTCCAACCGCGCGTGGGCATCCTGCTCTCCAACGCCTTCTTCACCTCGCTCCATGCGTACCAGTACGGCTGGGATGGTCTGACCTCGGTGTTCCTGACCGGCCTGTGCCTCGGCTTGATTCGCCAGCACACCAGCACCTCGGTCTCCGCGATTGTTCACGGCGGATTCGATTTCATTCTGGTGATGCTGGAAGTCAGTGCGACGCCGCAATAGCGGCTTGGATGGACCGATGAGTGCTGGCCCTGAACGTGCTTATTGCAGGGTGAACCGGTCTCACAAACCAGTTGAGAGTTGAAAGTTGAGTGTTGAGAGAAAAAACCTGGAGTCCAGCATGTTAGAAGTGCCGACGGGTTTGTGGACACAAGACACATCCGGTTCACCGGTTCTCGCTCCTTCCATGAAGTCCGCGCTCTTCCGGTCGCTGTCGTTGCGGATCCTACAGCCAACCCTCCGGCTGCTGCTGGTTCTCCTGGCCGGACTCATGGGCCCGCTGGTGTGGGCGGACGGCAAAGTCTTTCCACCTGCGGCCATCCCAACGGAAGTGACCATTCCCGATCAGCGGGCCCTGATCCGCTGGTCCAAGGGCGTGGAACATCTGGTCATCGAAACGCGTCTGGCCGGAAGCGGCACCAACTTCGCCTGGGTCGTCCCCCTTCCCTCGCCGCCCACCGTGGCGCCCGCGACTTCCGGACTGTTCCCGACGCTGGAACATCTGCTCCAACCGACCGTCATTCATGCCGCCACGGCCTGGTGGCTGTTGGGATTATTTGGGATCGCGATGGTCTTCCTGCTTTTGACCGTCCGCCGCACCGGGAACCTAAAGCCGGGAGATGTCGTCGGCGCCGCCGTCCTGGGATTCAGCGTGGGGGCGGTGGACCAAGGCGAGTGGGTCCTGCTCGGACTCGCGACCTTCCTGATCAGCGTATTGGCCCTGGAACAGGTGCGCCGCAGAGGACTCGGCATCTGGGATGTTCTGGTTCTCTGCGTCCTCCTATTCCTCGTTGCCAGTCTGCTTCTACCGGCGCTGGCGAAGGCGTCGGCGAAGGGAGGTTCGCCCGAAACGCTTGCCGGCATCACAATTCTGGATCGGCAATGGGCGGGCGTTTACGAAACCACGACCCTCACTGGGCGCGATGGACGAAGTCTCCGTGAGTGGTTTCAACGGGAGGGCTACTCCTTTTCTCCGTCAGTCGTGCCGGTGTTTGAAGAATATCTCCGCGACGGCTGGGTGTTTGTGGCGAGCAAGGTTCGCCGAGACGTCGCGGTGGGAACGAACTCCCTGCCGCCGCTCAGCTTCACCTTCGCCACACCGCAGCCCGTTTATCCGCTCCGTCTGACGGGCGTCGACAACGGCAATCTCGACGTCGAGCTGTTCGTGTTCGGACCCGAACGCGCCCGGGCCGACGGATTCTCGGTGCGAACCTGTCGGCCGGTTTCTCATCCGCCGACCGATCCGGCGGAAATTGCGAATTGGTATCCGACCTACCTCTCCCTGCCGTTGCTCCATCCGGGGTTGAAGACGGCGGTGGGAAACGCCGCCTACGTCACCCGCCTGCGAGCCACACTGACCCCGGGCCAAATGCGGCAGGATGCCCTCTTGCAGTGGGATGGTTTCGCGGAACGCCAGGAAGTCCTGTACAGCGCCCGGGGCGCCTTCACCACCGCGGCCAACGGGGTGTTGGGCATCGCTTCGCTGGCGGCGGTCTCGTTGATTCTGGTGCCGACTTGGCGGCGTCGGATCCAGCCTTCGGCGGGCCGTTGGTTCCTGGCGGGTGCCCTCCTGATGACGGCCCTCATCGGCTTCAGCTACCTCTGGTTTCCGGTGGTGCCCGTCCGGTTGGAATCAGGCCGCGACTGGCTGCGTTCGCGCGGATTCCGTCTGACCGACTCCCAGTATGCCCTGCAGTTTGCGATTCAAGATACCCGGTCCGACACCAATTCGGCTTTAGTCACCGTGGACGTCGTTCGGGAAACGCTGCGGGAATACCTGCCGTTTCATCTTCAGCGCCCCAACCGCCCTCCCTTCCCGACTCCGCGCGAAGAGGATTCTCCGGGCAACTACACGCTGCGAACCCGCCACGGCGGCGTTGACCTGCTGCTCTACAACGGCTGGGGTGGCGTTATCGAAGTCCCGCTGCCTCCATGAATTCCACCCTGCGAACGGTTCTGCTGGGAGTCGCGGTGGTCCTCTTCGTGGCCTTCCTCTGGCAGCGGACCTCCACGCCTGAGGCGCCGCATGAGACTTTCATGAGGCAGGTTCAATGGAAGCTGGGACCCGTCGAGAAGCTTTGGAACAGAGCTCGACCACATCTGCCTCCCCGGTGGCAGATGCAGTTCCCCGCTTCGTCGGAACCCGATTGGTTGAGCGCCACGGAATGGCTCTCGAGACACGCCAACGACCCTGAGGTCGCCCGCTCCATAGTGCGAACCTGGCCCCGATGGAATCCCGAGGCGCGCATGTTTTGGCTGTCGTGGATCGAAGACCGGGAGCTGAAGCTCTCCCGTGAGTATCAATCCCTGATCCACGCTGAAATCGCTCGGAACTCCCGGGAAGGTTACCGCCTGCTCCTGCCGCTGGCTCGCCATCAACCCCTGCCGCCGTCCGACGTCGACTTCTTGATCCACTATCTAGAAAATCAGTTCCTCGATCTGGATCCCTCGGAACAGATTCATCTGCTCAGCCAACTGGCCACTTTCGATTCACTGCCCCAGGAAGTCTTGATGTCGTTGACCAGCCTGCCGGAGCGGCCGTATCCCGAAGTGCCATTGATCGCTCGTGTGGTGAGTGCGCAACTCGCTCCAGCGGAATTCCCGTTGGACGCGACCGCCGAGTCTCAGTTCCGCCGACTCAGCCCTGAGAAACAATCCCTGGTTCTCACGCACTTGGCAGCGCCCGAGTTCCGACAAAAGGGAACTACAGCGTGGTCTCTTGCCCGCCTCGCCGACTTGGTGCGCTTCCACCGGACCAACGGGACGACGAATGTACAGAACCTGGAACGACTGTTCATCCGCCTTGAGGAGGTCGGGAACTCGCCCGGACCGTTGGCCCTCGATGTGGCCTCATGGATCACGTGGGAGGATTCGAGAGTCCGGGATGCTGCCGCCCGTGCTCTGACCCAACTCTCCCCACCGACGCCGGAACTGTTAACGGTCCTCCTGCCTCATCTGGCGTTCGATTCGGCGACGGCAACGATTCTCACGTGGCTGGCCGCGTATCCGGCCCAGTCCCAAGCCGCCGAACCCGTCCTTGTTGGCCTTTGCCAGGGCCATGCGCCGCGACAGACTGATTCCGCCACACCCCATCGGTCTGGGATACTGGATCCGAACCAGGCGCGTCGAGGCTCGCTGGGGATCGGAAGACCGGAAGGCCTCCAATTGCGATGCTGGCCTGACCTGCCTTCCATTTTGCTTTCCGCGTGGCCGGGATACCGATCGCTTTCCAACGAACTAGCCGCTTCGGGGCTTCAAACCAACGAGTTCCGGTTCCATAGAACTCTTCACGATCGGCTGCCCGAAGTCACCTTCCGCGAACTGGCGGAACATTGCCTCGCAGAAATCCGCGCCGCCCGGAATACCCCGACCAACCATCCCGCTTCGCCGAACGGGTCTGACCGTTGAGGTCCGGGACCCACAACAAAAAAACGAGCTAAAGCGCCCGAACACCATCACCCAAGTTCCCTTCCTGTTTTCCGGCTTTCCAGATTAACTCCCTCCGCGACTTTGGCGGCGCATCGAAGGCAGGTGGAGGTGCGGTCTCACTCGACGCGTCACCCGCCGGGACGAAAAGCGGTAGCTCCGCAGGCTTCGCTACCGCACTCCAAACGCTTCGCGCGCTCGAACACCATCACCCAAGTCCCCCTCCTGTTTTCCTGTTTTCCAGATTAACTCCCTCCCCGGCTGAAGGCACAAGACAGCAGGAATGACCCACAGAAAGCAGACGGCACCAACCGCCTCACGGCTTTCCTGATGCCCCGGACTTCGCCGGCTCGGACGGAGCCACAACGGATTCCAGCTGGGATTCCACCGGCGTCACCGTGGCCCGGTGCGCCTCGATCTCGCGCTGAATCCCGGCAATGACTTCCGGATGATCCGCGCCGACGTCGAAGCGTTCGCTGGGATCCGTGGCCAAGTCGAACAACAAGGGCCGGTCCGGCACGGTCGGTCCAGGTTGGCCATATCCATCCTGGGTCTGCAGATGCAGTTTCCAGCGGCCACTGCGCGCGGCATAGAGCCGGGTGCCCCGATAGTAAAACATCGTTTGGCGCGGGCTGGGAGCGCCCTTGAGCAACAGATCGGTGAGGTCAACCCCGTCGACCATGCGGTCGGCGGGAAGCTGTACGCCCGCCAGACGAAGGCTCGTGGGGAACAGGTCCAGCGTGCTGGCGATGCCCTCCGGAACCGTGCCCGGCTTGATCCGTCCCGGCCACCACACGATCGCTGGCACCCGCATGCCGCCCTCCCAGGTGCTGCCCTTGCCGTCGCGCAGCAATCCGGCCGAGCCACCTTGTTGGTTCATGATCAGCCAAGGCCCGTTGTCGCTGCTGAAAACGACCAGGGTCTTCCGATCCAGCTTTTCCCGGCGCAGCGTCTCCAGGATCTGACCCACACTCCAATCGAGTTCAGCCACGACGTCTCCGTAGAGTCCCCGCTGGCTCGTGCCGCGAAAGGCCCCCGAAGCGAAGAGCGGGGTGTGCGGGAACGTGTGCGCAAAGTAGAGGAAAAAGGGCCGCCGACGGTTCTCCCGAATGAAACGCTGCGCCTCCTCCGTGTAACGCCGGGTCAACGTGGTCTGATCCGCCGGACGCTCGACGAGCTCCTCGTTGCGATACAGCGGACTGTTCCACCACTCCGCCTTTTGCTCCGCCAGGGTATTCGCCCGCGGCGGATTGCCCGCCACCGGATCCATGTCGTTCGAATGCGGCAGTCCAAAGAACGAATCGAATCCGTGCCGGCGTGGATGCCCCATGGGATCGTTCGACCACACGCCCAAATGCCACTTCCCAACCATTCCCGTCGCATATCCCGCGGTCTGCAGCGCTTCCGCCAGGGTGATTTCACCCTCGGGCAGATGGCCTGTGGACTGACTTCGCAACACCCGATACCGATCGTGCGCCATGCCGCTACGAACCGGATAACGCCCGGTCAACAAGGCGGCCCGACTCGGTGTGCAGACTTCTGCGGCGGAATAGAACTCCGTGAACCGCATTCCTTCCTGCGCCATTCGGTCGAGGTTCGGCGTCCGAAGGGTCGGATGCCCGTAACAGCCCAGATCGCCATACCCAAGGTCATCGGCGTAAATGATGACGATGTTGGGTCGCTCGGCGGCCACCGCGGTGAGTCCCCAAAAGGTCAGCCAGAGAAAAAGGAGTCGGCACATCGTTAGGCGTCGGAAAGTGTGGGCGTGGTGGAATCAACGGTGCCTCAGTGTTGCGATCAAACGTGCCAGCGCGCGAGCCCGGAGGAATCGGAACATCCTTTCCACAGGACACCCGGAGGCCCGCGATGAAAAGGATTTTGACAGACCCGACCGACGCGCACCATGCACCTCTTCGATTTACCGCTGTATCCCGGTGGCAACTGACGCACTCTTCTCTCGTATGAACCGGTTCCATTTCCTATGGGCCTCCCTGCTGTGCCTCCGCCTCCAAACTGGGACCGTCGAATCGGCGGATACGGCTTCGGAGCGATTCTTCGGTCTGACCAACCTGTGGGAAATTCGCCTGACCCTGACAGCCGCTCATTGGGCGGCGCTGGAGCCCCAGGAACGGATGAACGACGGCACCCGCCCGCCCGGGCCGGGAACGTTCGATCGCGATTACCCGTGGAGCACCGCCACTTTCGAGTGCGCGGGTCAGGTGCTCACCAACGTCGCCGTGCGATTCAAAGGCAACTCCTCGTTCAACATGTCCCGCAATGGTTTGAAACGTCCGTTCAAACTCGACTTCGACCGAGGCGCCGAAAAGCGGACGTTTTCGGGCCACGAGGAGCTGCTGTTGAACAACAATTTCAACGACGGCACGCAGTTTCGCGAAGCTCTGGCCTACGGGGTGTTTCGCCGCGCTGGAGTGGCGGCACCCCGCACCGCCTTTGCTCGCGTGTTCCTCACCATTCCGGGTGAACGGACCAATACGTTTCTCGGCCTCTACACCGTGGCTGAAGCCGTGGAAGGCGATTTTCTTAAGGCAAACTTCGGCTCCAAGAAGGGGCTGTTGGTGAAACCGGAGCGACTGCCGGGTCTGCGTTTTCTCGGGCCAGATTGGACAGCCTACACCAACCGTTATGAACCGAAGACCGACGTCACGGCCACCGACACCGAACGCTTCATCGCTTTCACTCGGATGTTGGACGAGGCCGACGACGCAACCTTCGCCCGAGAACTTCCACGCCAGTTAAATCTCACCAACCTCCTCCGCTTGGTGGCAGTGAACGCAGTCTTGGCCAACTACGACTCGCTGATTGGAACCGGACACAACTTCTACCTCTTCCAGCCGCGCGACGGAAAACCGGCGGTCTTCATCCCCTGGGATCTGAACGAATCCTTTGGCGGACATCCCGGTGCAGGAGGGCGCCGAGAGCAGGCGGAGTTCAGCGTGCTTCGGCCGAACTCCGACACCATCCGGTTCCTCAGTCGGGTGCTGGCCCATCCCGCGTTCGCCGAAGCCTATCGCCAGGAGGTGGCCGCGCTGTTGACCCATGCCTTCAACCCCGTCCGACTTCGAGCCGACGCCGCGCAACTCGCCCAGTTGATTCAGGAATCGGTCTTTGCCGAATCACCGGAAGCTCGGACGGCCTTCGAAGTCTCCGCCCTCGGCCGAACGAATCTCCTAATGCGCCTGAACCCCGGCCCAAGTCGAGGCGGCCCTGGCTTCGGTCCGCGGCCCGATGATTTTCCGTTTGCCGCTTGGGTGGATCTGCGAGCCAAGAACGTGGCCGCCGAAGTGGCTGGCGAACGCACCGGAGCCAAACCCCGAATGCAGCGAGGACCCGGCGGACCCGGTCGTCCCGGCCAGCCGCCGCCCGGAACGCGAAGGGGCGAAGGTGAATAGCCAAGCCTTTTGAGACTGGTAGCGCAGCCTGCGCAGCTACCGCTTTTCGTCCCGGCAGCTAATGCGTCAGAGCATCCACAAACATCAGCAACCTCTCACGCCCCCAAAAACGCCAGAGGGCTGGCGCAGTCCAAATGCTTGGAATCGGTTGAAAGCTGAGAGCTGAGAGCTGAGAGGTAAATCCTTCGACCATGTTGATTTCCAGTACACCACAGAGCGCCCACCTCGACGCTTCCTGACCGCCTCAGTAACTCAGCACCAGAACCTCGTGGATGTCGTTCACGGTCGCCTCCACCCGATTGCCAGTCCGTCGCAAAACCGTGGACGGATTGACGGCCGTGGCGTCCCGAAGGGGTTCGCGGCTGGTCACCGCCACCCGATACAACGGCGCGTCCTCGATCGGAACAGGGAGCACGTAAGGACGATCCTTGGCCGGGGTGGTCTGGGGCGGGCTGTTGTATCCGAGCAGATGGACGCGAAGAGTGCGGGAAGCAGGATCATCGGTCACTACCGTCTGTACCGTGATGGGCGCTTCAATGCGCACTCGCGGATTAGGCTGTAGGAACCGGACGCCGTTCGCCAGAAGTCGACGCGTCTCGGCCAGATGATGATCGCTGGCCGTCGCCCAGTCGGGGGAAGCGGCCCAGGTCAGCACCGAACCCTTACCGATCTCGTGGAGTAGGAGCGCCGGGCCCACCGGGGAATCGGCACTCAAGGGCCAGTCCTTGTTGTAGCGGTCCTGGGCGTGCAAAGCGGTGCGATGCGGTTTGAGCAGTTCACCGACCGCCGTCGCCGTGGTGACTTCATAGACAACCGCCGGACCGCGAATCAGGAAGGACCAATCCGGGCGAATCCCAGCGCCCAGCGGGCCGTCGATGCGCGCCAAATCCTTCGGCGAAAACCGGACCCAGTTGTCGCTGGACTCCAGTTCGCGCACCCACTTCGCGCCGATCAGGTCAGCCAGCGATGACTTGGCCGGCACTTCACCGCGCCAACCCCGGGCGCCGGTCAGCCCGGTGATCATCAGCCGCCCGCCCGCTTCGACATAACGTCGGAACAGCGCGACTTCGGCATCCGAGATCACGGCCACATTGGGCAGCAGCAGAACCGGGAACTGTTTCAACCGCTCGAGCGAAACGTTCTCGTCGAGCACCACCGCCCAGGGAATGTGCTCATACTCCATCGCCTTGTGGGCACCTTGGAAGGCCTGGAACACTTCGGCCGGCCGGTCGCGTCCGAACCAGTCCCGGGTGCGACTGCTGTAGTAGATTCCCACTTCAGAAACCGGCGTGTGCCCAAAATGGGCGCGCTTGGCCTGAGCTTCCCGGAAGGCCGCGCCGAACCGTTCGTAGGCCACCGGGTCCAACCCGCCGTCAAATCCCGTCTTGTCCACGATGGTCACGAACCCGCCATGACTGAGCAGCGTGAACAACTCCCAGCGCAGGTCATTCAGCGGCCGGGTGGTTTGATCATGATACATTCGCACACCCCGTTGCATTGCGATCTGGAACGGAAGTCCCGGCGTCGCCGCCTTGTAGAACTCCGCATTCAGCCCCACCCCCAATGCACTGAATCCCCAGACGCCAGTTTCGCCAGTGACGAAGTCACCATTCACGGCGTGCTGCACCGGACGCTGCCCGACCTCCCAGGAGAACGGAGGATTGCCATGATAATTGTAATCCACAGTGGCGCGGGGATTCACCCGACGAATGTGGGCCGTGAGTTCCTTCTCAAACCGCTCGCTGCTGGCGTAGCGAAACTCAAGGAACCGGTCCCAATCCTCGTCCCAAGTCACCCCCTTCGGCATGGGCTTGCTGTACTGGGCACGAAATTCCTGCTGGCAGGTGGAACACCAGCAACCAAAAGGCGCACCAAAACCCTGGTCCACCATGTCGAGATGGAAGCCATCGATGCCGTAGGCGAGCTGCTCTTCCACCATCTGCTTCAAGTAACCAAGATACCCGGAGCGATAACACACGCGTCCGTCGATCGGCTGGCCGTCACTGGTGACCTGACGCCACTCGGGATGTTCCCTCAGGGCGTGACTCGGATACTGCACCTGGCAGTAGGCAATGATGGGCAACTGAAGTTTGCGCCCTTCTTCGACGGCCTCCCGCAGAACATCCCGATCGCCCAACCCAGGCGGCTTCGGCTGCAGCTTCGAGTTGTAGAACGCCCAATCGCCTTCCCGCGCCCAGATCACCAGGTAGTCCGCACCGCTCGACTTGGAAGCGCGAGCGATATCACGGCCGTTGAACCGGGCAGCGAATCCCAAGTCATTGGTCGAACCGCCAAACTGGGAACCCGTGGGCCCCACTTCCAAGCCCACCAGGGCGCGGCGAAACCAGGGCGGTTCCGCGGCCGAGACCGAAATCACGAAGCCAAGCACGGCGAGGAACAGGCATGGGCGAAGTTTCATGATTCGACAGGGTCACTTGGGAGTTTGCCGACCCACGATCGGCGTCGGCCGAGTGGATCCAAAGCCCACATTGAACTCGGGTTCGACGGTCACCTGGGACTCCTGAAACCCGAGCTTCAGCGTCAGGATGTAGGGGGTCTCCGAGTAAACGATCTTGGCCACGAACTGATCCGGGGTCGCCCAGGCTCCGGCGGAGTCCACCACCGCCTCGGGAAACGTTCCCCAGGCCAGCGTTCCCGACCGCCACTCCCCTTGCCCGAGCGGAACGACCTGATCCCGGCCGTCAAAGCGCAACCGCACGTTCGCCACAGTTCCGGACTGTCCCTCCAGGGTGAGCGATTCCAATTTCAGATCATTCGTCGGAAACACCCAGGCTCGGCCCATTCGCGAGGCCGCCGCCGGCGAAGTTGATTCGCCTGCCGGGAATGGAAGGCGCAACCCGCGCAAGCGTTCCCGCAGCCGAGTTTCCGCCGCCGCGTTCGCCGGCAAAGACCCGTCCTGAAACGCCGGCAGCAACCGATCCCACACCAGATTCATCACGGCCTGCATGTCCTTTACGCCGCTCGTGATCGCGATCACCACCTCCTGTTCCGGCAACACCAGACAGTACTGACCAAACGCTCCGTCGCCCCGGTACGTGTCATGCCGCGAACGCCAGAATTGAAACCCATAGCCCTGATCCCAGTCGCTCTTCGGATTGCTCCCGTTCGACGTCTGCCGGCTCGTCGCCTGATCCACCCACGTGGCGGGCAGCACTTGCCGACCGTTCCACTGACCCCGTTGCAGATACAGCTGACCAAACAGGGCGATGTCCTCGGTGCGCAGATTCAGACCGTATCCACCCAGGGTGATGCCCTGGTGATTGGTACCCCAGGTCGGATTCTCAATGCCCAACGGCTCGAACAAACGCGGCTTCAGGTACTCCAAGACTGTTTGTCCCGTGGCCTTCTGCACCATCGCTGACAGCATGAAGGTGGCGGGCGTGTTGTAGAGGAAGCGGGTCCCTGGCTTGAACGGAACCGGATGGGACAGGAAGCCCTCCGTGGACATGCCGTCTCCCGACCTCGGGGGTTCCTTGTCGTGTCCGGTCGACATGCGCAACAGATCACGAACCCTCATGGCCTTGAGATTCGCACTGGGTTCCGCCGGTGCCTGGTCTGGAAAAAACTTCAGGACTTCATCATCCAAGCTGAGCTTGCCTTCGGCGATCGCCAACCCCACGGCGGTCGATGTGAAACTCTTGCTCAGGGAATAGAGCTCGTGTGGCTTGGAAGCGGCGTACGGCGCCCACCAGCCTTCGGCGATTACCCGGCCCCGCCGCAGAATCATCACGCTGTGGAGGGCATCGATCGATTTCTCGGCCTCGGTCACGAATGCAAGAATGGCGTCGGAAGAGACACCTTGGGATTCCGGCGAACTCCGTGGAAGCGCCGGAGCCGCCGCCAGGGAATGAAGCAAATGCAGCAACGCCAGAAGTGCGCAGGAAACTCTCATGGAAGGAAACTCCCGGACCCTGTCAGCGCCGGCCCCCGCTGGCCACCCTGTTTCTATTCCCCGAGCCGGGCAGGGTTCAGTTCAGTTGAAAGGATTCAAAATCGGTGGGGCGACGCTCCGCGGAGCCGAACGCTCGTGGACTCCACCCGCATCTCTTCGCCGAGACACCAACGGCTCGGTGGAACCTCGCCCTACCGTTGTATCCCTTCCGACCTCTCAGCTCTCTCCCCCCCGGTGGGGCGACGCTCCGCGGAGCCGAACGCTCGTGGACTCCACCCGCATCTCTTCGCCGAGACACGAACGGCTCGGTGGAACCTCGCCCTACCATTGTTTCCCTTCCGACCTCTCAGCTCTCAGGAGCTCGACATTTCCCAAAGCCGATGTTCTCTCCGGACGTCATGTTGAAGTTGGAAGATTTGGCGGAACTCGCCGCCCATCACGGATCCGCCCTCCCGGCCAAAGTGGCCGCCTTTGAAATCGCCGGACGCCGGTTTGACGGCAATGCCGCACCCGAATTGATGGGGGTCATCAATCTTTCCGCCGACTCCTGGTACCGGGAATCCGTCTGCCTTTCCGCCGATGCCGCCATCGAGCGCGGACGCATCCTCGCCGCCCAAGGCGCCGCCATTCTGGACCTGGGAGCGGAATCCACCCTGGCCCACGCCGCCCGGGTCGATGAAGCCGCCCAACAATCCAAACTCCTGCCCGTCGTTCGGGAACTCGCTCGGTCCGGACTGCTGGTCTCGGTAGAGACGTATCATCCGTCCGTGACCCGCGCCGCCTTTGAAGCCGGCGCCCGAATTCTGAATCTGACCGGCACCGAACAAACCGAAGATCTGTTCCGCATGGTGGCCGACTTCGAGGGCGGAGTCATCTTGTGCCACGTGCAGGGGGCCCACGTCCGGGCTGTCGCCGACTTCGACTTCGGCTCCGATCCCACCGCCATGCTGTACGAGTACTTCGCACCGCGGGTGGAACAAGCCCAACGCTGCGGAGTCAGCCGACTCTGGATCGATCCCGGGCTGGGGTTCTACTATCGCAATCTCCAGGATTCCTCGACCCGCATCCGGCATCAGATGCGGGTCTTCCTGAACACCTTTCGATTGCGCGCCTTGGGCTGGCCAACCTGCCACGCCCTGCCCCACGCGTTCGAATGTTTCGGCGAGGAAGTGCGCAGCGCCGAACCCTTCTTCGCGGTCCTGGCCGCTCTGGGAAAGACCGACCTATTCCGAACCCACGAGATTGCCCGAACCCGAGCGGTCCTGAAGACCCTCCAAGTGTGGTGAGTAGCCCCAACCCATGCGATCCCCACGCGGCTATCTCGAATGGTATGAAGTTCTCCTCCTGGGATTGGCGGCGGTCGTAGTGTATCCGGACAAGGTGCTCGAATGGATCGGGGAGTGGACCGGTTGGTCGCTGGGATTTCGCCACTTGATCTACCTGGAGATGGTCGCCCTCGGGCTGATAGTTCTGGCCATGTCGCTGTTGATGCCCGCGTATCCCCAACTGGCCTGGTGGAAACCGATTCTCATGATCGGATTCCTCGGGGTCGTCCGACTCATCGTCAGCTGGGTGACCAGTTTCTTGGGGTTTGGGAACTAAGAGCCCGTCAGCCTTGGACTCCGCCTGAAGACGTTCTCCTGCCGATTCGTCGGTCTCCCCTGAAGGTCACCCTGGAAGACGATCCTTGGCGAAACGGCACGCTTCGCCGCTTGGATTTCTCCCGGATTGACGGACACTTCTGACGAAGCACCGAAGCCATGCCGGATACCCCGTCCACCCCTTGCCTCCCCGGCGCCGTCCGGCGCTGGCCTGGCCCGTGGTCTGTTGTCGTTCTGGGGGTCGCCCTGGCCCTGGCGACCATCCGAATCGGAGCGGTCGAGAATCCGATGTCCACCGACTGGTGGTCTCTAAAGCCCCTCTCCCGGCCAGCCGTTCCCAAAATCCCGGCCGCCGCCAACGGTCCGATCCATCCGATCGACGCGTTCATTCAACAAACGCTGACCGCGCAGGGTCTCCATCCGTCCCCCGCCGCCGACCGCCGCACTCTAATTCGCCGTCTGTACTTCGATCTTCTCGGTCTTCCCCCCAGCCCGTCGGAAATTGAAGCCTTCGTCACGGATGCTGATCCGCGGGCCTACGAGCATCTCGTGGATCGCCTGCTCGCCTCACCTCAGTACGGCGAACGCTGGGCCCGACACTGGCTCGATGTGGTTCACTACGGCGAGACCCACGGCTACGACAAGGATCAGCCGCGGCCCAATGCCTGGCCGTATCGGGATTACGTCATTCGCAGTTTCAATCAGGACAAACCCTACACCCGATTCATTCAGGAGCAGGTGGCGGGAGATGTCCTGTTCCCGGGAACCCGCGATGGTTTCGAAGCGCTGGGGTTCATCGCCGCGGGGCCGTGGGATCTGATCGGTCACGCTGAAGTGCCCGAATCCAAGCTCGACGGCAAAGTCGCCCGCCACCTCGACCGCGACGACATGGCGGTCAACACCCTCCAAACCTTCAACAGCCTCACGGTCCAGTGCGCCCAGTGCCACAATCACAAGTTCGATCCCATCTCCCAGGAGGACTACTACAGCCTCCAGGCCGTGTTCGCCGCCGTGGATCGCGCCGATCAAAAGTACGACTTCGAGCCGGATGTGGCGCAGCAGCGAAAGACACTCAAAACTCGCCGGACCGAACTCACGTCCCACCGACAATCGATCCAGGATGCTATCGCCACCCGAGCGGGTCCGGACCTCAAGCAACTCGACGAGCAGATCGCCGCCGCCACGAAAGCGGTTCAACGCAGCGAAGCCAACGGCTACCACAGTGCCATTGAACCCAAGGCCGATGTTCTGAAGTGGGTCCAGGTCGATCTGGGCCAATCCCAATCGTTGGCGTCGGTGGTGCTGCATCCCTGCCACGACGACTTCAATCAGATCGGCGCCGGGTTCGGCTTCCCGGTCCGCTTCCGAGTAGAAATCTCCGACGATCCGGAGTTCGCCCGCGGCGCACAGCTCGTCGGAGACTACACGCAGACCAACTTCGCCAATCCCAAACTTCAGCCGGTCAAGGTGGCCATTGATGGTCGCACCGCCCGTTATCTACGAGTCACGGCCACCCAACTCGCACCCCGGCAAAACGATTACATTTTCGCGCTCGCGGAATTGTCCGCCCTGACTCCCGACGGCCGGAATGTGGCGCGCGGCGCGGCGGTAACTGCGTTGGATTCAATTGAGGCGCCAGTGCGCTGGCAGAAGGTCAATCTCACGGACGGCTGGTTTCCCGGGCAGGATCCTCTCCGCAATCCGGAGATCGGCACGTTGAAGCAAAGCCGCACGAACCTGCTGGCTCGGGTGACCACCCCGGAGGACCTGTCCGCCCTCGCAACCCTGGAGCAGGAGCTGAAGGACGTTCAGTCGCAATGGGACCAATTACCCGCCCAAGGCACCGCCTTTGTCGCGGCGGTCTATCAGGGTTCCGGCGCCTTTACCGGCACCGGCGCGCAAGGCGGCAAGCCGCGTCCGATTTATCTGCTCAGCCGTGGCAACATTCAGAAGCCAGGACCTGAAGTGACCCCCGGAACTCTCGCGTGCTTGCCCGACCTTCCCTCGCGCTTTGAATTGCCGGCCAACCATGCGGAAGGACTCCGCCGGGCCGCTCTCGCCGAATGGCTCATCAGTGTTCAAAACCCGCTGACCTGGCGATCGGTGGTGAATCGCGTCTGGCAGTATCACTTCGGACGCGGGTTGGTGGATACGCCCAATGACTTCGGGCGCATGGGCAGCCTGCCCACTCATCCGGAACTGCTCGATTGGTTGGCCGTGGAGTTTCGGGATGGCGGGCAATCCTTGAAATCGCTCCACCGGCTCATGGTCACCAGCGCGACCTACCAACAAGTGTCCGCCGTAACCCAGCCCGAAGCCGCCCGCACCGATTCGGATAACCGATATCTCTGGCGTCAGAACCGGCGGAAGCTGGAGGCCGAAGCTGTCCGCGACGCCGCACTCTCGGTCGCCGGCGTTCTGGATCTGAAGATGGGCGGCCCGAGCTTCAAGGACTTCGTGGTCGAGAAGCCCGAGCATTCCCCGCACTACGAATACCGCCTGCACAATCCCAACGATCCCGCGACCCACCGCCGCACCATTTACCGCATGATCGTGCGCTCGCAGCCCCAACCGTTCCTGACCGTGTTGGACTGCGCGGATCCCTCAATGCAGGTGGGCAAGCGCAACGAAAGCGTCTCACCGCTCCAGGCGCTCGCGATGATGAACAATCCGCTCATGCTGACCTTGTCCGGCCAGTTCGCCGCCAAGTTGCAGGCGGCTGGGGGCACACTCCCCGAGCAGATTCGCCAGGCCCATTTCGAAGCCCTGGGACGCGCCCCCACGGCGGATGAACTCGCTGCACTCACTCGCTACGGTCAAACCCACGGGCTCACCAATGTCTGCCGGGCTCTGCTCAATCTGAACGAGTTTTCCTTCGTCGACTGACCATGAATCACGGATCTCCTTTTCATCGCGCCCCACTCCGGAAGCCGCTGGTCCAGTCGCGCCGGGAGTTCCTCTTCCAGTCCGGCGGAGGCCTTGGTGGATTGGCGTTGGCCAGCCTGCTGGGCCATCAGGGCTTGCTCCAGGCCGGCAGCGCGCCCCGTACCTTCCCCTACCCGGCCCCGCCGAGTCGTCCCCGGGCGAAGCGGGTCATCCAGCTGTTCATGGCGGGCGCCGCCAGTCATCTCGATCTGTTCGACTACAAGCCTGAGTTGGTGAAACGCGACGGCCAGAAGAGCGACTTCGGCGAACACGTCGAGGCGTTTCAGGATGGTCTCGGGCCTTGGATGAAGCCGGTGTGGGCCTTCCGGCCGTACGGCGAATCCGGCAAGCTGCTGGGCGAACCCGTGGCCGCCCTCGGGCCTGTCGCCGACGACCTCGCCTTCGTTCACAACCTCGTCGGCAAGACCGGCGTTCACAGTCAGGCCACCTACCTCCAGGCCACTGGATTCCAGCTCCCCGGATTTCCAGGGATGGGTTCCTGGGTGAGCTACGGACTGGGCAGCTTGAACGAGAATCTTCCCACGTTCGTGGTGTTGCCCGACCACCGGGGCTTCGCTTCCAACGGACCGAAGAATTGGGACTCCGCCTTCCTGCCGGGTCAGCACGCCGGCACCACGATTTATCCCGGCCGGGAGAATCCGATCAGCGATCTCTTCCCCGGTCCTGCCGGTGACTTCGTCTCCCCGCAAAGCGAGCAAGCGACCCAGGCCCTGCTATCCCAGCTGAACCGGCGTCATGCAGCCGCCGACGAAGGTGACGCCCGGCTCGACGCCCGAATTCGCAGTTACGAACTGGCCGCCCGAATGCAGCTCGCCGCCCCGGAAGCTCTGGATATCTCCCGGGAACCCGATTACCTGCTCGAGCTTTACGGCATCCGGAGAAACCCGCCGACCTGGCCTTCCGAAATCAATGCCGAGGAGGAAATGGATTACTTCGGCCGAAAATGTCTGGTCGCCCGGCGCCTGATCGAACGCGGCGTTCGCTTCGTGCAGATCTGGAGCGGCAACGACAACAGCTTCCCGCGCCGCAACTGGGATTCCCATGAGGACATCCGGCGCGATCACGGCCCGCTGGCGATGGGCTTCGCCCGGGGCGCCTCGGCGCTGATCCAGGATCTGAAACAGCGGGGTCTGCTCGAAGACACCATTGTGCTGTGGACGACGGAATTCGGGCGCATGCCGAGCTCCCAGGGAGGCAAGGGCCGGGATCACAATCCGTACTGCTTCACCAACTGGGTCTGCGGCGGCGGCATCCGG
Organism: Verrucomicrobiota bacterium; assembly: GCA_017309115.1. Classification (GTDB taxonomy): domain Bacteria; phylum Verrucomicrobiota; class Verrucomicrobiia; order Limisphaerales; family UBA9464; genus UBA9464. The sequence continues at coordinate 115,927 of JAFLEF010000012.1, forward strand.
GGCGGGGTCACCTGCGGCGAGAGTGACGAGTGGGGTTACAAGCCACGCGAACGGAATCATCCCACGACCGTGTACGACATCCATGCCACGATGCTGCATCTGCTGGGCATCGATCACACCCAACTCACCTTCCGTCACAACGGTGTCGACCGTCGCCTCACCGACGTCCACGGCGAAATCATCGAGGGCCTGCTCGCGTAGTTTGTTTAGTTGAGAGTTGAAAGTTGAAAGTTGAGAGACCGGAACGCACTCGCTTACCGCTTACCGCTTACCGCTTACCGCTTACCGCTTTGCCTCTCCACTGGTTTGTTGGAAGTTGACCGTGAGCAGCGAGGTCTGGTTAATCCGACGCCATGACCACTGGTGTGAACCGTCCGCTGCCGTCTCGGGCCTTCACCTTGATCGAACTTCTGGTCGTCATCGCCATCATTGCGATTCTCGCGGGCTTGCTTCTTCCCTCCCTGGCCCGCGCCAAACGACGAGCGCTCGAGGCCAATTGCCTCTCCAACTTCCGCCAGTGGGCCATTGCCGCCAATCTGTATGCGCTCGATGACGGACGGGGTCGACTGCCCGCATTCGGCGACATCGGCAACAATCCCTGGGATGTCGCGGATGCCATGGTGCCCGCCCTGCAAAACTACGGCCTGTCCGTTCCGATGTTCTTCTGTCCGGTTCGGCCCAAGGAACTGACCGAGGCGCGCGCTTGGCTGCTGAAGCAGAAGAAGCGCGAACTCATCAACAACGAAGACCTCCGCTTCTACTACGCCCAACGTTGGACGTTCGGCTTTGCCATCATCCAGCACAGTTGGTGGGTGCCGCGCTCGGGACGCCCAGGCTACCGCGTCACCTCCGCCACCACCCGGGTCAACACCAACACGATCGCCGAAGGCTGGCCGACCCGACTCGAGGATCCGGGAGCGTCGATCAGCCCCATTCTGACCGATACGCTGTACCACGACGGGTTCACCACGAACTTGGCTGTCGCGTGGGGCGGACATCCGACCAAGAACGTGGACTCCGGATTCCAAATTCAGGGCGGCGGCGCGGAGTCGATCTCTCGAGCCTATGCGGACGGACACGCCGACGCCGCGCGCAAGGCGGCCATCGTGTGGCGTCACTTCGGCAACTGGACCAGCTTCTACTGATCCCAAGCCCATCCGGCGGTGAGAAAAACCGGTGAGGACCCGGAGGGAAATGGTGAGGGCGAGCCAATTGCCTTGTCCAAATGTCACAATCCAGAAACTTTCCTCCAGTTCCCCCGCTCTTATGGCTATGCACTGGTTCTTTCGTTTCGGCCGATGGCTGGGGCGTGTTTTGTGGATCCTGCCAATGGCCTTGTGGGCCGCCGCGTTGGATCCGGCCGTACTCACGCCCATCGATATTGGACCCACCGAGATTGCCGGAACCCTCGAACGGTCAGGCGACACAATCCGCCTGACCGCCGCCGGCACGGGCATTGGCGGTCGGAGTGACGGGTTTCAGTTCGTTTGGACCCAGTTCACCAACGACTTTGACCTGAAGTTCCGGGTCTCGGCCCTCACCGCCACCGATGTACTGGCCCGGGCGGGTCTGATGGTCCGGGAAAGTCTGGAAACCAACGCCCCTTTCCTCGGTCTCTTTGCTACACCCACAGCCGCGGGAAGTCACATCCTGTTGCGCAGTTCCGGGGCCATATCGTCTCCGCAAGCCGGATACTTCCCGCCGAACCTTCCCCACAGCTGGCTGCGGCTTCGCCGAACCGGAGAACTCTTCACCGGCTTTGGCAGCTTCGATGGAGTCAATTGGACGCTCATTTCCTCCAACTCGATCTTCCTGACCAACTCCCTCGTTGGCTTTGCCGCCACCAGCCGGAATCCGTCAGTGGCCACCCTCGCCGAGTTTTCCGATCTCGCGGATGCCGATCCCGCCGCCCCTCAGGTGCCCCTTTCGCTGTCTGTGGAGCCTCCGGGACCCACCAGCCGCCGGTCCGCCATTGTTGTCAGCGAAGTCATGTATCATCCCGCCGACCGGACCGATCTCCGCAATGGGGAGTTTGTCGAACTCTACAACTCCCAGCCGTTCTTCGAGGATCTCTCTGGTTGGCGCCTGGCCGGCGATTACGAGTACACCCTTCCTCCCAATACGGTGATTCCCGGCGGCGGATTCCTGCTGATTGCCCCGAACCCAGCCGACGTGATGGCGCTGTACGGGGTCAGCAACGTGCTGGGCGGCTTTACCAACACGTTGTCCAACAGCTCCGGAGAAATTCGGCTGCTGAGTGAACGGGGGGCGGTGCTGTTCGAACTGGAATATCGCGACAAGGATCCCTGGCCATTGGCGGCGGATGGCTCCGGTCATTCGCTGGCATTGGTGCATCCGAGTTATGGTGAAGCGGATCCTCGGGCTTGGTCGGCCAGTGCCCGTCCGGGCGGATCCCCTGGGGCTTGGGAGTATGCCGACCAACAGCCGCGTCGGCAGGTCCGGCTGAACGAACTGCTCGGCCGCGCTGGCGCCACAGGTCCCGGTCCCTTTGTCGAACTCTTCAATTCCGGCTCGCAGGAGGTCGATCTAACGGGATGTCGCCTGGGCTACCATGAGCTGGCTCCGTCTTATGTGTTCCCCGCCGGCACCCGGATTCCTGCCCGCGGATTCCTCAGTGTGACCCCGGCAGAGCTCGGCTTCGCGCTGCGATTGGATGCCGAGACCTTGTTCCTGCGTTCACCTGCCGGAGCGGCTGATGGAGGTGCGGTACTTGATGCCGTACGGTTTGATCCGAGTCCGGCGGGGGTATCGCGCGGTCGTTGGGCCGATGGCACCACTGAATTCTATGAGCTCGCGACTCCGACTCCAGCCGGCACCAATGCCCCGCCCCGGCCGACCGAGATCGTGTTCAATGAGATCATGCACAGTCCGCTGACCGGTGACACTGATCTGGAATATCTCGAACTGCACAACCTGAGTTCTCGAACCCTTTCGCTGGCCGGTTGGCGAATCGAAGGCGGTGTCGAATTCACGTTTCCACCCACCGCCCAAGTTCCCGCTGGGGGGTTTCTTGTGGTGGCCGGAAACGCGGCGCGCCTGCGCTCGGTACATCCCGAACTCACGGCTGCCAACTGTCTGGGCGACTTCCAGGGCAACCTATCCAGTCGCGGGGAGCGTCTGGTCCTGCTTCGACCGGAAATCATACCCGATGGGGCCGGACAACGAGTCGTCCTCACTCCCGCCGACCAACTGACCTACCGGAGCGGCGGTCAATGGGGGCAATGGAACGACGAAGGCGGCAGCAGCCTGGAGTTGGTCGATCCCCGGGCCAATCGCCGGTGGGGGGGCAACTGGGCGGATAGCGATGAGTCCCGCCGCGGCCAATGGACCACCATTGAAGCCACCGGCGTGCTGGATTTGGGCGCGGGCAATGCGGACGCCCTGCAGGTGGGTTTGCTGGGGGAAGGCGAAGCCTTGCTGGATAATCTCGAAGTGATTGGACCCGCCGGCACCAACGCAGTCGTGAACGGGGATTTCGAAGGTCCCACCCCGGGCTTTGCCGCCTTGGGCAACCACATTCGCTCGTCCTTGGAAACCACCGAAGGCGACGGGAGTTCACGGTCGTTGCATTTGCGCGCCAGCGGCAATCTCGACACCGGGGCCAACCGGGTTCGCTTTCGATTCCCGCGCAATCTGAATCCCGGTGACACCTACACGTTGCGAGCCCGGATGCGTTGGTTGAAGGGCTGGCCGGAACCTCTGCTCCGGGTCCGCGGCAATTGGTTGGAAGCCACCGGTCGTCTGCTGGTGCCCGAACGCGCTGGCACTCCGGGCGCCGCCAATTCCCGGCGACTCGACAACGCCGGACCCGCCCTCGCAGAAGTCACCCACCACCCGGTGCTGCCGGCGGCGAATGACGCGGTGATCGTATCCGTCCAGGTCGATGATCCCGATGGCGTGGAGAGCGTCCGACTCCACTGGCGGGTGGATCCGATCCTCGAGTACTCGGTGTTGGAAATGCGCGACGATGGCGCGGGCGGCGACGAGCGGGCCGGAGACGGACGTTACTCCGCGACGCTGCCGGGGCAGCCCAATGCCGCGCTGGTCGCGTTTTGGATTCAAGCGACCGACCGCGCCGGCGTCCCCGCCACCCGTGAGTTTCCCCGCAACGCCCCCGTCAGCGAGGCGCTGATCCGCTACGGAGAATCAGCCGCCAACAACGCTTTCGGAACCTATCGACTCTGGCTCACGCGCAAGAACAGCACGACTTGGGGCAATCGCCCCAATCTCAGCAACGAACCCGTCGAAGGCACCCTGGTCTATGGAAACTTCCGGGCGATTCACGGCGCCGGATACCGCTTTGCGGGCAGTCCGTATCATCAGCAGTTCACCTCGCCCACCAGCGATGCACATTACGTTTGGCGTCTCCCAGGCGACGATCGATTGCTGGGCTCCGACAACTTCAACAAGGTGCACGCACCGGGCAACGGACCGTTCGATGATGACACCACCCAGCGCGAACAGACCGTGTACTGGATGGCCCGCCAATTGGGTCTGCCCTGGCTCTACCGCCGGTATGTGAACGTTTACGTCAACGGCTCCAAGCGCCGAAAGCTGATGGAGGACACCCAGGTGGGTAGTGGTGATTTCATCAGCTCGTACTTTCCCAACGACGACCAGGGAGACCTCTTCAAGATCAATCCCTGGTTCGAATTCACCTCGGAGTCAGGAACCTCCCTCAACTTCAGCAACAATGGCTGGGCGGACATGAACGACTACCGGACCACCGGAAACGCCCGCAAGCTCGCCCGTTACCGGTGGAACTGGCAACCCCGGGCGGTCGAAGGAACGGTTAATGACTACCGAAGGTTCTTTGCCCTGATCGACGCCGCCAACTCGGTTTCGCAGGAGGACTTCATTCGGAATCTCGAGGCGGAGGCCGACATGACCCAGTGGCTGCGCATCTTCGCGCTCAATCATGCCGTCGGGAATTGGGACAGCTTCGGCAATCGGAACGCCCAAAACATGTACGCCTACCGACCTGAGCGTGGGCGGTGGCAGTTGATCATGTGGGACGCCAACATCGTGTTCGGGAATTCGGGTTCGGACGGACCAACCGGTGATGATCTGTTTCAGTACAATGGTGCCGATGGCCCGATGGGACGGATCTATTTCACCCCGCATTTCCGCCGAATGTACTATCAGGCACTGGGCGAAATCATCGCCGGCCCGATGAACACCAACCGGCTCTCGGCGCTGCTGGATGCGAAGTTCGCAGCGTTCCAGGCCTCGGGCGTCTCGGCGTCCGCGCCCACCGCCATTAAGACTTGGGTGCGCTCCCGAATCGGATTCCTCAACACCGTCCTGGCGGATCAGGCCGCCACCTTCACCGCCAAGCTGGACAACCTGCCCACCGGCTCCAGCCCGCTCAATCTGATCACGGTCTCCGGGACCGCGCCGTTGGCGGTTCGAACGATCCTGCTCAATGGCGTTCCCCAACCGGTCGAGTGGACCTCGGAAACGGACTGGGTCCTGCCGGTCGTGCTGGCTGCGGGCAGCAACACCCTGCGCTTCGAGGGACGAAATGCCGCCGGAGAAATCCATCCGGGTGCCAACCGTCAACTCACAGTCCGGTTCACTGGTACGGCTGAGTCCGCTGCCGACAAAATCGTGTTCACCGAGGTCCAAGCCCGTCCGCCTACCCCCGGCGCCGAGTACGTCGAGTTGCTAAACGTTTCGACCACTCAAGCCTTCGATCTCTCGGGATGGCGCCTTTCCGGTCTCGATTACATCTTCCCGCCCGGATGTATTCTCCCGGCGGGACAACGCTGGGTACTGGCCGCGGATCGGGCGGCGTTTCTCGGCACCTACGATCCCAGACGCGCCACTCTGCGGGATGTCTTCCCCGGAACGTTATCCCCGACGGGAGAGACGCTGCGGCTGATCCGTCCCGGGACCACACCGGAGGCTGATCAGACCATCACCGCGGTTACCTACCAGACCCAGGATCCGTGGCCCAACCCGCCCGCCGGCTCCGCCTTGCAACTGGTCGATCCTTCGCGGAGCGAGGACGAACGGATTGGAAACTGGAGTTTCGTGGCTCCTCGGGATCCGAATTTCACTGAATGGAAGCGGGCACAGGTAACTGCCGCCGTGGGCGCCGGAGGCGAATTGCAGCTCTATGTTTCGGGATATCCTCCCGTCACAGATCCTCTGGATGTGCGAGGCACGTACTGGGGCAGCATCAATTTTGGTGGCCCGGTTCCTTACGGCGTGCGTTTCGACCGCAACAACGGCGAGCTTTCCGCTAGCTTTCTGTTCGATCCGAACGATCTGGAGGCCAACAATCCCATGGTGGGTGTCTCCCAGAACGGTTTGGACATTCAGTTCGGGTTCGACGCCGAGAACCGGTTTGTCGGCAAACTTTCCGCCGACGGAACCAGGATCACCGGAAACTATCTCGGCGGAGGCGCCAGCGCTTCGTTCACGTTCGCCCGGTTGAATCCGGGAGGCAGCCTGCTTCTGGACGATGTGGCTCTGGTCCGCGGAAATACTCCTGAAGCGGGCGAGAACCTGCTCAAAAATGGCGGCTTCGAGGACAGCCTGATCGGGACCTGGCAAGCCGAAGGCAATCATGCCGACAGCGAAACGACCGATCAACAGGCCCACCAAGGAACCCGCTCCCTCCTTCTGCGTGGTAGCACCGGAGGCACCGGCAGTCCGACCAACGCGGTGGTTCAGACCGTTACCGGCTTGATTCCCGGCGAGACGCTAACGCTTAGCTACTGGTATCTCGACGGCACCACGGCCCAAGGGCTCATGGTCCGATTGGGTGACGGAAGTCTGGACCTGCCTGTCCGAACGGCCCCGACCAAGGATCCACACAACGAGTACACACCCGGCTATGCCAACACCACCGCGGGTGAGGCGCCTGTTTTTGGCAATTTGTGGCTTAATGAGGTTCAGCCCGACCCGACGAATGGAGCACCTTGGCTGGAACTGTGGAACGCCGGTAGTTTCCCCGAACCCTTGGATGGTCTGTACCTCAGCGACTCCACGGGATCCCTGACCCGCGACGCGTTTCCCAGCGGACTCAGCGTGGCCCCCGGACAATTCCTCCTGGTGGCGCTCGATGGCACCGGAACGCTCAACGTGCCGACCGACCTTCGGACGTCTTTCCGCGCCGCGCCGCAGAACGGAGCCGTGTTCCTCAGCCGACAATCCGGCGGCCGGACGTGGCTGGTCGACTTCCTGCGCTGGGGAGCGCTCGAACGAACCCGATCCGTGGGCCACTACCCGGATGGATCCCCTCATGCCGACCGCGATTTCGCCACCCCCACTCCCGGTAACCCCAATTCGTTGGTGGTTCCGCTGTTGCCAGTTTGGATCAACGAATGGATGGCCCTGAACAACACGATCCCTGATCCGGCCGGCAGCCCGGACAATCCCGAGTTCAACGATTGGTTCGAACTCTACAATCCGAACGAAGCGCCCGTGAATCTTTCGGGTTTCGTGCTCAGCAACTCCCCCACCGACCAGACCAAATTCCGAATCCCCAGCGGCTACGTCATTCCTGGTCGGGGATATCTCCTGGTGTGGGCCGACAATCAATCCAGTCAGAACTCCCCGCAACGGCCGGATCTGCACGTGAACTTCCGGCTTTCCGGAGATGGCGAGGCCATCGCGCTGTTTGATCCCGAGGGAAAACTCGTGGATTCCGTCAGCTTCGGACCGCAGCAAGCCAACGTCAGCGAAGGTCGCGCAACGGCCGGCGGCCCCTTCGTACGCTTCCCGAATCCTACGCCAGGAACGGCCAACACCGGACTACCACCTGTCATTGCCCCCATCCTGGCGCTTCCCACGCTGAGTACCACCGGCGAACTGACGCTGATCTGGAGTACTCAGGTGGGACGAACATACCAAGTCTACAGCAGCGACGACCTGGCTGGAGCGTGGGTTCCCCTGGCACCCGCCTTCGTCGCCACCAGCAACACGGGAAGCCTGACCGATCCCGCGCCTCCCCCGACCGGACGGTTTTATCACGTCCGCGTGGCCGAATGAGCGAGGGGCCATCCGCCGAGTTCAACGAAGAAGTTCCATCAGCGGCCGGCGGCTGACTCCTTCTCCACGGCATCTGCGGACAGCCCCCGTCTCAACTTCGCTTCAGCACCAACTCATCCTCCCGGCCGGCCGTGGCGTGGATGGTTTCGCCCGGCTTGAAGTCGCCCGCCAGGATCTGCGTGGCCAGCGGATCCAGCAGCTTCTCCTGGATCGCCCGCTTGAGCGGACGCGCACCAAACTGCGGATCGTAGCCTTCCCGAGCGAGCAGTCGCTTGGCGGCCGCATCCACTTCCAAGGTGTACTGCTGCTGCGCCAATCGCTTCATGACGCCGCGCAGCTGGATGTCCACAATCCGCTCCAGTTCCGCCTCATCGAGACTGTGGAAGATGATGACATCGTCCAAGCGATTGAGGAACTCCGGCCGGAAATGCTTCCGCAATTCCGCCTTCACCTTGTCCTCCATCGTCTGCCGGGCACCAATGGTGTTCTTCCCGTCCATGAAGTACTCCTGAATGATCGGCGAACCGATGTTGGAGGTCATGATGACGATGGTGTTTTTGAAATCGACGGTACGACCCTGGCCATCCGTCAACCGGCCGTCGTCCAACACCTGGAGCAGCACGTTGAAGACATCCGGATGCGCCTTCTCGATCTCGTCGAAGAGCACCACGGAATACGGCCGACGCCGAACCGCTTCGCTCAGCTGGCCGCCTTCCTCGAAGCCCACGTAACCCGGAGGTGCCCCGACCAGGCGGGACACGGCGTGCTTCTCCATGTACTCCGACATGTCGATCCGCACCATCGCGTGCTCGTCGTCGAACAAAAACTCCGCCAGCGCCCGGGCGAGCTCGGTTTTCCCGACACCCGTCGGCCCCAGGAACATGAAGGAACCAATCGGGCGGTTCGGATCCTGCAGACCCGAACGAGCCCTCCGCACCGCGTTGGAGACAGCATGAACGGCTTCCTTCTGTCCGATGACTCGTTCGCCCAAGCGAACTTCCATTTTCACCAATTTCTCGCGTTCTCCTTCGAGCAACTTGGTGACCGGAATGCCCGTCCAAGACGCCACCACGCGGGCAATGTCGTCCTCGGTGACTTCCTGCGACAACAACCGTTGCCCGCCGGGAATCTCCTTCAGGGCTTTTTCAGCCGCCGCCAGCTTGCGCTGCAATTCCGGAATGCGGCCGTGTTCAATCTCCGCCGCCTTGCCCAGATTGTGTTCGCGTTTGGCCAGTTCCAGTTGGGTTTTGGCCTCCTCGATTTGCGCGCTGACGGTACTGACTCCGTCCAGCGCGGACTTCTCATTCTGCCACTGGGCGTTCAACTGACTCTGCTTTTCCTTGAGATTGGCCAGTTCGCCCTCGATTCGCTTGAGCCGCTCCTTCGCGGCCGCGTCCTTCTCCTTGGACAGCGCGGTGCGTTCAATCTCGAGCTGCATGATTTGCCGGTCGAGCTGATCAATTGGAGTCGGCTTTGAATCGAGTTCCATGCGGAGTCGTGACGCGGACTCGTCCACCAGATCCACCGCCTTGTCGGGCAGGAATCGGTCAGCGATGTAGCGGTGGGAAAGCGTGGCCGCGGCCACAAGCGCACTATCCTGAATGCGCACGCTGTGGTGGGTTTCGTAGCGTTCCTTCAGTCCGCGAAGAATTGCGATGGTGTTCTCAACACTCGGCTCGCCCACAAACACCGGCTGGAAGCGACGCTCCAGGGCCGGATCCTTCTCAATGTGCTTCCGATACTCATCCAGCGTGGTGGCGCCAATGGCCCGTAGTTCCCCACGCGCGAGCTGCGGTTTGAGCATGTTCGCCGCGTCCGCCGCACCTTCCGCCTTCCCGGCGCCAACGATCGTGTGCAGTTCGTCGATGAAGAGGATGATCTTGCCCTCGGCCGACGTGACTTCCTTCAGAAACGCCTTCAGCCGCTCCTCAAATTCCCCGCGATACTTGGCGCCGGCGACCATCGCGCCGAGATCCATCGCGATGACTTTCTTGTTCTTCAGGGATTCCGGGACGTCTCCGTTGACGATGCGGCGGGCGAGTCCTTCGACCAGAGCAGTCTTGCCGACGCCGGGCTCGCCGATGAGCACCGGATTGTTCTTGGTCCGACGCGTCAGCACCTGCATCACGCGACGGATCTCGTCATCCCGTCCAATCACGGGATCAATCTTCCCCTGACGGGCCAGGGCGGTGAGATCCCGACCGTACTTCTCCAACGCCTGAAATTTCTCTTCTGGATTTTGATCGGTCACCCGCTGATTCCCGCGCACCTCGACCAAGGCCTTAAGCACGCCATCCCGCGTGATGGAGTTGGCGGCAAAAATTCGTTTCAGACTGGATCCGCCCTTCTCCATCAATCCGAGCAACAGGTGTTCGGTGGACGTGAAGTCGTCCTTGAGCTTGGCGGCTTCCTTGGAGGCAGCGGTGAGGACGTTCTGAAAGTCCTGGCTGGGATAAATCTGGGAGGCGCCGCTGACCTTGGCGCGACGGCCGAGTTCGGCTTGAAGGTCCTGGGTGAGTCGGGGCAGCGGCACGCCCAGCTTCTGGAGCAACTGCGGGATGAGGCTTTCGTCCTGACGAATCAGGGCCAGCGCCAGGTGCTCCCCATCGAGCTGCTGGTGATCCAACTCCTGCGCAATTTGCTGCGCGGCGCTCACCGCTTCCTGGGCTTTGATGGTGAATTTTTCGAAGTTCATTTGAGTTCCTCCAATGCAGTTCGGGTGCCGGGATTGATGCGACAATAACCTCGGGATTCCGCCCGCAGCAATGTCGGGGTGTGCCACGACGCGCTAAGCTCCGTGTCGCGTTGTGCCGTCCGCCGCCCGCTCTGGCCCGCTTTACAAAACCGTGCCGAGCCTTCCCGGCCATCCAGGATCCTGACCGCCAGTCAGTACCGGGGAACGGCGGGATCGACCTCCAGACTCCAGCGATCAATCCCACCGCTCAGATTGCGCAATCGGGTGAATCCCAGGGGCCGCAACAACGCGATGGCGTGCGCGCTCCGGACCCCATGATGGCAATACACCACGACGTCCTGATCCCGCCAGTCCGCCAACTCTTCCACGTGCTCCAGGAATTCCGACAAGGGCACCAACCGGGAGTTGGGTAGGGCACAGAACGCATGTTCCTCAGCTTCCCGGACGTCCAGCAGGCGCGGCGGGTTTTCGGAATTGAGTTGAGCAGCCAATTCGGCGGGCGAAATCGTCACGCCACAGATTGAAGCAATCCCCCGACAGATCCAAGACGCGGATGCACGCGGCGCTGCGGCGGGAGGGTTTGTCCGCAGATTTAACGCAGATTAACGCAGATTTTCGGCAGTAAGGTTCAAGGCAGTTGGGGCCTAAGCCGGACGGGATTCGAAGTCGCAGCTCGGCTGTGTCTCCTCCGAAAAGAATCTGCGAAAATCTGCGTTCAATCTGCGGATAACCCCTCCCCGTTCACCACCACGCTTCCATCTGCACGCCGTAGGTGAGACCCCAGTCGTCGGTCACGTAATCCGGCCCGCCCACCTGTCCGATGAATTCACTGCTCCAGCGGGCGTAGGTCACAAACACCCGCAGTGAAGGCCGGCTGTAGAAGTGGTCGCCCAGGGAAATCTGCGGCGCCAACGTCGCCTTCCAGAGATAGCCGCTGGTGTCCTGCTGACTGTCGCTCACCCAGTCGATTCCCGTTTCCAAGGCCGTGCTGAAGTAGCGGTTGAAAAACCACACCGGCCGCACGCCGATGGAAAACCAGTCCTGCTCGCCACCGCCGCCATCCTCACCAAAGGCGGTGTGCTGAAAAACCATCGCCGGGCCGATGGCCAACTCCGGGATCGGTTGAATCACCAGGGATTCCGTGGCTCGGAACCGCCAGGAATCGGAACCACCCGGATCAATGAAAGTTCCCACCGGCGTGGTGAATGTTTCGAACGTGGACGTGAACGTGCGCGCCGGACCATTGCCCGCCTGGAGGGAGAAGCGATTGATGCTTTCTGAATCGAGGAACTTCTCGGCGGTGTGAACAAAATTCAATGCGACGCCGGTCTGACTCGGGATCGTCCGTCCATCGACATCCAATCCAGCGCTCGCCCGCGAGACGGTGAACCCGAACTCCCCCTTCCCCAGGGGCAGCGAGGTGTCGTAAAGGCGGAAATCGAAGTTGCCTTTGCTGAAGGCGGCGAGGTCGTCGGGCTCTGGTTGAGGCACGCTGTTGTAGAAGGCGCTCTGGGAACTGCCGCCCAACCAGGCAAACGCAAACTTGCCGAAACCCAGGTCCAGATCCTCTAACCCGGCTCCGCCCCCGCTCATGTTGTAAAAGAAGAAGTCGTTGATCGAGATGTCGAACCGTCGATAGAAGCGGTTTCCGGCCCAAAACGTGAGGCCCGGCTGCCCCTGAAGCACATTGCCGATGGCTCCCCAAGCCTCCGGCAAGCCGAACTGCGTGGACGAGGATGATCCGTATTCGGTGTACGGATTGTAAATGGACAGACGCACCTGCACCCGCGAGACCGGTCCGGCGGGCGTCCCATCAGGACGTTCCTGGGGATCGGCCGAAAACAGGCCGGGGGTGTAGAAGTTCTTGGCGAAGATGATTTCCCCGTAGTTTTCGGCCTCATTGCCGAGACGATACTTGGCCGGCGCTCCCGGGGCTTGAAAGGCAACCTGCGGGCCGCCCTGATCATCCCGACCATAGCCCGCGCGGAAGTATCCGCCGATTTCGATGAAATCGTTGAGCACTTGCTCCACCCGTTCCTTGATCGTGCGCCGGTTCTCGAGGGAAAGGGCGTAGTCGCGGGTGGACGTGTTCTCCGCAAACTCCGAATCCGCGAACTCCCGCACCTTTTCCGCCGCGTTGACCTGTTCAACCTCCCGGGTGACGACCGCCGTTCGCGCCACGGAATCAGGAGGGAGGACCACAACATTGGTTGAAGGCACGGGCGTCACGGGCGCAATTGGGACCGCGGCCGTGACGGGCGGGACTGGCGTCGATTGCTCTAGTTGACGCAAACGCTGGTCGAGGAGCTGCAGGCGCCGCTCATAATCTTCCCGCAACTGCTGCATTTCGCGGCGGATGGCCTCGACTTCGGAAACCGGCGGTGGCGTTCCGGGATTTTGACCGGCCACCAGGAGCGGAAGCGTACAGAGGCCGACGACCGAAATCGTCCGTCGGAGGACAGTCGGAGAAGACATGGCAAAGGGAATGGAGAAAGGAAACCGGGGCCGCCGTTCGACGTCAATCGTGCGACCCGCCGGCTTCTTACCTCGTTCCGCGGAGGAGTATCCGCAGATTAACGCCGATTCGCACAGATTTTGGGGGAGGAAGAAGGGTCGGTTTCCGGAGACTCATCGGCGCGCCGCCGTCGCCCGGATAACACTCCCCCGTGCACTCCCGACGCGTCACCCGCCGAGACGCGAACGGCTCGGTGGAACCTCGCCCTACCTTGCCTGCCGCTTACCGCCCTCCGCCGCCCCTCTGCAGCAGGCCTTTGGTTTCGGTGATTTGGCCGGATTCTTCGAGCACTTGAATCTGACGTTCCACCAGCGCGCGGAACTGCGGAGTGGTGGTCTTGAAGCCCAGTAACCGCGCCACGGCAGTGGGCAGTTCCCGTCGACCGGCGCCGTGGGCGGAATCAATCAGCGCCAAAATGGCCGCCCGCATCTCCACCGGCGGCAAAAGGTCCGGCTTCCGCGCGCCCGGGGCCGTGGCGTTCTCCCGGTTTCTAAACCGCCCCGTCTGTTGCGGCAGAAAAACACACTGGTCCTCCAGCCGGCACCGATTCGCTTCCACCAGGAACCGGATACCTCGCAGAACCGACTCCTGAATTCGCGTTCCCACCCGTTGAAAGCCCCAGCGATCCTTGATGCGCACCACCAACTCCTCCTCGTGAATCGGCCCTTCAATCGCAATGATGGGTGCCAACACCTCCGCCATTTCCGCCGCTGACATTTCCTGAGGTTCGCGACCCGTCGGGGCCACTCCCTGAGCCGTCTCGTAGGGTTCTGCCACCAGGAGGGGCGCCTCCGCACGATACTCCACCACCGCTTCTCGCAGGATCTCTGGCTCGGTCATGGGAGGGACTTCCGCCGGACGCCGGTGTCGTTCCCGACTGGCGGTGCGGGCCTGTTCGATCACCTCCCGAATTCGCTGCAACTGGATTCCCGGGTGATGAAACCAGTCCGTGGACCAGACCCGATGCAGGATCCAGCCATGGTCCTCCAGAACCGCCTGCCGCAATCGATCCCGATCCCGGGCACTCCGCGACGCTCCGTACGATTCGCCGTCGCATTCCAATCCGAGCACATAGCGATCCGGCTGCTCGCGATCGACGACGGCCAGATCGATGAAAAACCCCGCCACGCCCACCCGCGAATGTACGTCAAAGCCCTCCTTCTGCAGGGCCTCCCGAATGGAGTCCTCCAACGGCAACTCCACAGCAGCGCGTTCCTGTTCCGTCGTAGGCAGCCGACCCGTGCGGGCGAACTGAAGAAACGCCTTGAGGGACCGCACTCCCCGACCGGAAACGCGTTCCAAATCGATGTCCTCGGCGGTGAGGGACGTGAACACCTCACAACGCCGCTTGGCTCGGGAGATGAGCACGTTCAGACGCCGTTCGCCGCCGATGTTGCCCAAGGGTCCGAACCGCATCGCCAGAGTGCCCTGGGCATCGCGGCCATATCCAATGGACAGGAACACCACATCGCGCTCGTCGCCCTGAACGTTCTCGAGATTCTTGACGAAGAACGGCTCGTTGGGATGCCCGTTGAAATAGTCTTCGGTCTCCGGATGGTCCCGTCGCAGACGTTCCACCTCGTCCAGAATCGCCTGTTGCTGCCGAACGGAAAAGGCCGCGACGCCCAGGGACAGATCGGGATGCCGCCGGGCATGCTCCAGAACCGCCCGGGCCACTTCCTGCGCCTCCACCCGATTCGTTCCCGTGCCGCCGCTGTCGAAGACGCCGTTCGGTACGAAATGAAACTGAAGTCCCAGTTCCCCCGTGGCGGCGTACGGGCTGGGCACGATAAACAGCTGGTTCTCGTAGAACTCGTGGTTGGAGACAGCGATCAACGAGTGGTGCCGGCTGCGATAGTGCCAGCGCAACATGGCCTGAGGCATGCCTCGGGCGGAACAGAGTCCGAGAATGCTCTCGATATCCTGAACCTGCGCCGCACCCGCAAAATCTTCCTCCGTATCGAGAACCTCGCCGGTCATCCGCGCAAAAAACCGCGTGGGGGGTAACTGCCGACTATCACCCACCACCACCAACTGCCGACAGCGCGCAATGGCCCCGAGGGCATCCACCGGCTGCACCTGACTGGCCTCATCAATCACCAGCAAATCAAATTCCACCGCGCCCGGCGCCAGAAATTGGGCCACCGATAACGGGCTCATCATGAACACCGGCTTGATCGACTGAACCACCGACCCGGCGTCCAAGAGCAGTTGGCGAACGGGCCGGTGACCGCGCTTCCGTTCCAGTTCGCTGTTCACAATTCCCACCGCGCCCACACCGGCATTCATGTTGGGCATCCGCTCATGATGGGCAGCCAGGACTCGGAACTTCGCCAACTGAAGGCGCTCCCGATCGAGCCGACGGAACTCGCGAATGCGTTGCTCGTGGGTTTCGCCGTCGAAGCGGGCGAGCTCCGGAGTCAGTCGGGTGAACTCCCGCAGCAACCGACTGAAACACGCCTTGCGAAACGCAGTTCGGACGTCAGCCGGAGCCAGCGCCCCACTCCAGAGTTCGTCCACCAAGGGACCCAGCCCAAGGTCCCGGGCCTCCCGAACGCGCGCCGCAAACTGGCTCCACCGGGAAAGGGTGTCGGCCTGCTGACCCCAGGATTCGAGGCGGGCGTCCCAGACCGTCAGCAGCACGTCCTCCGCACGGCCCAGCCCAAAGGCGAGCTGAAGATCCAACTGCAATTCCTCGATCCGCTGGGTCAGCTCGATGTGAACGCGTTGAAACTCCGTGGTGGCGCGCACCCCACTGGCACCCACCGCTTCGAGACCATCCACCTGCAGGAGAAGCTTCCGAAAGGGAAGTCCCAGTCCCGCCGCCCGCACCTGTTCGACCCAAGCGATCACCTGCTCCAACGCCGCCCAATCGGACCGTTCCGCCTGCCATTGAATTCCAAACGCCGTTGCCCCCAAGCCGTCACTCTGCCGAAGTTCGCGCCGAGCCCGCTGACCCGCGATCAGGGTGTCCACCCAGGCCAGTCGGGCCTCCAGTCCGGTGGGTAAGTCCCGCCGCGAGATCGCCCGCAACGCGCCCAAAGCCCGCCGGTAATCGCCCTTAAAGAACCGAAAGAGGGAACGACCGTGGGTGGCGAGAGCGGCGCGGACCGGTTCGAAGTCCTGTTCCCAGGCCGAAGCCGTCACGTGTTCTCCCGCTTCCCGAACCGCTGCGGCATAACGCTGCCCGGCATCCACCAGGGCACGAATCGGCGCCAAGGGCCCATCCCACACCGCCGCGACCACGCTCGCGCGATCCAGGACCGGAGCCCGCGCCAGGTGTTCGGCCCAGACACCGTGTTGATGCGCCTCCGCCCAAGTCGTCGGTTCTGTCACCTTCAACACCACCGCGAGCGCTCGACCGGCCTCGCGCGCAGCGGCCAGCTGAGTCCGGGTCGACTCCCAGCGCGGACGCAACGGCGGCACGTCGAGCGGCAAGAGGCCTTCGCGTTGAACTCCGCGCCACACCTGTTGGGCCGGAATTCCCACCTGACGAATCCGATCCGCACAGTCCGCCAATACGTCTTCGCGGGTTCGACGGTCCCGGCTGTTCCAGAGTTCGGCGCCTGCCAAGTCCACATTCGCGACCAGAGACCCCGTGTCACCGAGCCGCACCAATTCCCCCAGGACCCGGAAGGGCGTGAGTCCGCTGGGTTCGTGAACCGCATGCAGACTCTGGGCGTGGGCATTGAGCCGGGACCGGCAGTCCTGCAAGGCGCCGAGCGTATCGCTCAGACCGGAATCCTTGGGTCGACCCAGACGCCACGTCCGTCCGATCTCCTCCAGCACCGCCAGTTTGCTGGCCTTGTTGCTGTGCAGTTCGAGGCAAAGATCACCCAATCCTTCCCGCTCCAAACGGCGCTTCACCACTTCAAGGGCCGCGAGCTTCTCCGCCACAAAGAGGACCTTCTTTCCATCCACAACCGCCGTCGCAATCAGATTCGCAATGCTCTGGCTTTTGCCCGTTCCCGGCGGCCCTTGAATCACGAGGCTCCGACCCTGACGCACCATTTCAACCGCCAGCGTCTGCGAGCCATCCGCCTCCACCACATGGTCCAGACGCTCCACCGGAATGAGCTCATCGAGCGGGGTGGTGGGAGGCAGGACCGGCTCTGCTTCCGGAAAGCCCTCGCCGAGCAGGGCCATCATGAAAGGGTTCTGCAACAGCGACCGATCCTCCGGCCAGGTCGACGCATCAAGATCCCGATACATGAGGAACTTCGCAAACGAGAAGAACCCCAGGGCCAACGCGTCCGGCAAAACCTCCCACTGAGACTGGGCGATGATCGCCTGCCGAACCGCGGCGAAATAGGCCTCCAAGTCGAGCACGTCGCCTTCGGGAAATTCGGGCAGGTTCACCCGGAAATCCGCGTGAAGCTTGGCCCGCAGGGACAGATTTTCTTCAACCTCCTCTTCCCGCGCGCGAAGCGAGAACCGATCCGACGCGGTGCGCCGAATCAGACCGACCGGCACCAACACCAGTGGAGCGAACAACGGACGATCCGGATCCTCCGCCTCAAACCACTTCAACTGTCCCAGCGCCAGGTACAGGACATTGACGCCCGTCTCTTCAATGGTGGTTTGCGCGTCCCGATACAACGCCAGCAAACGCTGCTGCAACGCTTCGGGCGTTAGTCCGGTTTTGAGCTGCGAGGCCGGGGACCGGCGGGACTCGGCAGCGGGCAGATCGACGGATTCTTCGGGAGATTCGCCAGACTCGTCGTCGTCGGTAGGAGTGGGATCCGATCGGACTCGGCCGCGTCCGGCCGTCGTGCCCGGCCGGGCGACACTTTTGGCTCCGGCGAGAAATCCCAGGGACTTCCGGTCGGTCACCAATGCCCGAAAGACGTCCACTGCCGAGGCGTCCTGGACCTGAATCACCCGGGCGACTTGGGAGTGAACTGGAACCGACAACAGGCGGTTGCGGGTGGACAAATCGAGCAACTCGCGTCGGGCGCGATCCAGCAGTTCTCGCAATTCCTTGGGCATACCGGTCTGAGACCTGCCTTGGACCCTACGGCGGAGCCGCCTCCGGAAGCGAGTGTCAGCATGGCGAACCCGAGGATCCGTGCATTTTGTAGTGCGGTAGCGAGGCCGGCGGAGCGACCACCTACACCCGGTGGGGCGACGCTCCGAGGAGCCGAACGCTCGTGGACTCCACCCGCGTCCCTTCGCCGAGGCACGAACGGCTCGGTGGAACCTCGCCCTACCGTTGTTTCCCTTCCGACCTCTCAGCTCTCAGCTCTCAGCTTTCTTCTCATTCCGAACCCCACCTGCCCTTCACGCGCCCCAAAGCTGCAGCGGGCTAGAGGGCTGCCGCACTCCAAACGCTTCACTCTCCCCCTCCCACTTTCTCCCCCTCTCTCCCCCTCCGCCGCTTGGGTTGGAGGGCCCAATTGGGGGTCAGTTCCCGACGACCGGGCGCGGCTGGGAAGCTCCAACGTCGGAAGAACGACCTCGATTCGGAACGCGGATGTTCGCCTCCAGCCTCTCCTTTCGGCCATTCCGACGAGGGAAACCAATGGAGACCACGTTCCTCGAGGATAGAAACTCTTGGAGGTTGCGCGGTGTCATTGACCCCAATCAGCGAGTGCTATGCCAAACCGGAAGCGGTCCGATTCCCCCGCGTTTGCCCCTAAAAATAAAAACGGGCAGCGCCTACTCATCTCCGCTGCAGCACTGCCCGGGTCACCACTCAGCGACCGCCGACACGTTTGCAAGTTCCTCGCCAAGGTACAGCCCGAACTCTTTGAATTGACGATAGTTGTTTCCTTAATCTCCCACCATACCCGAACCACTGACTCGCTAACTCTTGGGAGCGGGACGTGCAGAGCGGCTCCGCGAAACGTCGCCCTACCGGCCCACTATTGGGGCTCGTAGTGCGGGATTCATCCCCCAGGCGCCGCCGGAAGGTGGTACTACGAACAGGAGGTGGTACGGAGTCCCGGCTTCAGCCGGTTCCGCGTCGGCTTTAGGCACGTCTCAAGGAGTTCTCCCGCGAACAAGGCAACCAAGCGCTCCGCCGCCTAAAGGCGGGACTCCGAACGCCTCTTCCTCCGCGTTCTCCGCGGGAAATCCTCCGCGTGTCTTCCTCTCAGCCCTCAGCTCTCAGCTCTCAGCTTTTTATTGCCGGGACACTGACTTCCATTCCCGGGAGTGAATTCCCGTCACGTTTCGAACCGGATGTCCGATCGGAATCACCTTCAGGTCAATCGGCTCGGCCGGCCCCAATCCCAAGACAACCGAGGCGGAACCCTGCGAACGAAAACCGTCACCGGTGAGGAACCAATGGCTCTGACGTCCGGTGGATGTCTTGAGCTCCAGCCGTCCACCGGTTGGATACGGACCCGACCATTGAATCCCTGACCAATTACCTGGCGGGAGTTCGTTCCGAAACACCAGCAACCGCTGACGGCGAACCGGCCATTCCTCCTGGGTCGTTACGATCAGATCGATCCTTCCGTCCCGATCCAAATCTTCCGCCAACAGATTTCGGCAATCGGCCAATTCCGCCACGCCCCACAGCCACGCCAGATCCAGCCAACGGCGGGGACCCTGATTTCGCAGCAACACGTTGCTCTGCCAACCGCCGTAACTGGCCTGATCCGCCTGACGCCGCCCCGACGCCGTCCGAAAATAAAGGTCCGCCACCGGATGATTCCGCGAATCCGCTACGAACCGATCGTGCCACCAGAATTGCCGCTCGTAGTCCCGAACACTGGCCCGGGTTTCGTGTCCGTTGGCCACCGCCAGATCCAAGGCTCCGTCCAAATCGAAGTCCGCCCAGGCCGCCCCCCAGGTCCACCCCGTTCGCGCCACCGCCGCCGACCAAGAGGCCGGCGCCGGAACCAAGCCGGCTGCCCCCAACGCGCCCCAGTACAGCCGATTGCCCACGGTCATTTCCCGAATTCGCGTCAGATCGCCTTCTCCCCGTTCGAGGCCGAGGTATCCCAAGCGATCCGCGACCGCCGACGTCATCCCGAGCATCAGTAGATCCGGCCGACCGTCGTGGTTCAAATCCCCCACGACATGCGACATGCCAAACGCGTGCCGGGCCGAACCCAAGGAAGGCGTCACATCCACAAACGTTCCCCGACCCTGGTTCTGATAAACATCCAGGCCGGCGAAATCGCTGATGTTCACCAGGTCCAGATCACCGTCCAAATCGAGGTCAATCCAGGAAGCGCTATAACTGCGACGAAATCTTTTGGCCGCGAGACCTGAGCCTTCCGTGATGTCGCTGAAGCGGCCGTCCCCTTCGTTCCGCAGCAGGTACGACGGAAAGCCGTCGTTGGCATCATCCCAAGGCGTCGGGAATTGCCCGCCTTGGTACGGCAACTTGTACTGGGCGACCCACAGATCGAGGTCGCCATCACCGTCGATATCCCCGGCGGTCATGACCTGCGGATGCTTCAACGGAACCGGTGCCATCCAACCGACGTGAGGCGCGCCCACCGACGGCCCCTGAACGCCCCCGCTCCACCAACGGACCCCGGTGGAGTCCGCGAGCACGAGGTCATCCCACTGGTCTCCGTTCACGTCCACGCGAAGAGCGGCAACGATTCGCTCCCGGGGCAGTCCCAGCCAATCGGCGGACCGCCACGTTCCGGGGCCGGCGGCATCGGCGGTGCGGCGCCAGATTCGGTCGGCGCCGACCAGGATCAGTTCCGACACCCCATCTCCGTCCAGATCCCAAGCCAGCAAGGGATCCGCAAAGATCGATCGTTCCGTGGGAATGAGATCCTCCAACCAGAGACGAAACGGTACTGGTCCGGAACGCAGCACCAGTTCTCCGGATTCCACCTGAACCTGATCCACCAGCGGCACGGGATGGACGCCCCCTTGCCACCCCACGGAAGCCACCAGTTCCAGATTCGCCCGTAGTTGCCGTGGTCGTTGCTCGAACTGGGCTGTGATCCGCACTCGGGAACGGCCGGGCCGGGTTCCTTGGGCCGGATCATGGGCCACGACCGACCACGTCGTCGCCCCGAGCGTCCAACCCGCGCTGGACCCGATCTCGACCACCTCCCGCCACGGAGTCGCCTCGGCCGGATTACCCGGGGTGAACGACCAACTTAGTAAGCCCAACTCCTCCGCTTTCCGCAGGCCCGGCAGAACCACCTGGCCCACTGGAAGTTCGCCCAGGACTTTCCAGGGATTGGGTGCGGCCTTCAGAAGGTCCCACCAGCGCCAGAGCTCGTCCTCGTGCCGGGCGGCTTCCAATTCCGGAGCCCAAACCTGTTCGGCAGCGGCTCGTTCTCGCGCTTCGAGTTGCAGATAGTCGCGGGCGGCCTGTTCGGCGGCAGCCTCCCGGGAGCGGGGCGCGGAACGGTCGGGTGAACCTCGCCGCCAGAGGGCCAGCGTCCCCACCACGGCCAGGATTCCCAAGCCAACCAGGAGGCGACGTGAGATCGGACGCATGAAAAAAAGGTGGTTCCGGACGCCAGGAAAGAGGGCCGGAAGACGGTTCATCAAACGTGGGTGAACCGACGGCCAGCAAATCAAATCTGGAGTAACCCAAAGGGCCTCAAGACTCCGGCTCATTGGTCGGAATTCCCAAATTCCCCCGAGTGATCCTGGCCACCACTTCCCACCGTTAACCTGCACTTATTCAATGAAAAAAAGAGGAGTTTGACAAAGACCAAACAGTTCCGTAATCCAGATCACGAATTCCGCACACCTATGCACCTGCCAAGTTTCTCCCCAATTTGGCGAGCCCGGCAACGGCTTGCCTTCACGCTGATCGAACTCCTCGTCGTGATCGCCATCATCGCGATCCTGGCGGGCATGCTGCTCCCGGCGTTGAGCCGAGCGAAGGACCGCGCGCAAAACACGGTCGACCTCAACAACGTGAAGCAGATCCTGTTGGCCAGTCACATGTATGCGACGGACAACAATGATTACCTCGCTCATCCCAGCTGGGGTGGTGACCTGACCGGTCCCGACAACTGGTGCTACGCGACCCGCAACAACGGCCGGATCCCCGGAGGACCGGCGGCCCCTCAAAGCGCTGCTGGTCGAACCCAGCAGTCGGCCCAGTACAGCAATCAGCTCGCCTTTTTCCGGATCAGCCAGCTCGGGCCCTTGCTGACCACTCCCAAGGTGTTGGAGTGCCCGAAGGACGTCGCGATCCGGGGACAAGGCCGCCAGAAGACTTGGTACCTGGCCCGCCCGGTGAAGCTGACCTCGTACTGCTGGAACGGTACGATTGGCGGTTACGTGGGCCCCAAAGCTCGCGACTTGGCCGGCAAGACCTACAAGGTCACAGACTTCACCCCGTTGGACATCCAACTGTGGGAACAGAACGAGACGGACGGATTCTTCTTCAACGACGCCGCGAACAATCCCGAGACCGGCGGCGAAGGTGTTTCCCAGCGTCATGCCGGATCCGGTGGTTACAGCAGCACCCAAGACCGGGGTGGTGGCGCGATGGTGGGTCGGATCGGCGGCACGGCGAACTTCATCAAGCTCCGAGCGTTCAATGACTTCTTGAACACTCGGCTCTGGCCGCGTCCGAACGAGCTGCTCAACGGCCCGGGCTACAAATAACCCTGCCCTTCCTCGTGAAGCTCTCTTCTTTGTGGATCGGTTGGATCGCCGCGTTCGTTCTCTTGCTGGCAGGCTGCAGCAAGGAAGAAGTCGATGATCCCAACAAGCCATTCACCTTGGCTGGCTCCGACACCGTGCTCAAAGCGCTTCAAGCCAAGGATTACGAAGCATTAGTGACCGGGTTGGGTGAATTGCGAACGAAGGTTACCGAGAAGGACATGGCGGAATACCGGCGCCTTCGAACCAAAGTCACCGACCAATTGGTCAACGAAATGGGCGACAGCGAACCCGCCCGGGACGCCTACCGAGCCATCGGCATGATGGAAACCGGCCGGTAATCCGGATCTGATTCCTCCCGCTTCCAACAGGCACTCATCCCCGGATGAGTGCCTTTTTTTGGGGGGTGGGGCGAGGTTCCACCGAGCCGTTCGCTGAGCCGACCCAGCCGGTCCGCTTTCTTGCCCCGGGTCGCCCGCGCGAAGCGTCTTGGACTGCGGTCGTGAGCGCCGCGAGCTACCGCTTTTCGTCACGGCTGCTGGGATGTCAGTGCGTCCACAAGCCCCAGCCACGATTCACCCGACCCAAAGCGCCAGAGGGCTGGCGCAGTCCAAACGCTTCGCGCCTTCCCACCGGGTGGGGCGAGGTTCCACCGAGCCGTTCGCTCAGCCGACCCAGCCG
>JAFLEF010000013.1 GCA_017309115.1 Verrucomicrobiota bacterium
GGACGGCCCGGAAGAGGGTAGGTCGCCACTACACGCACTTCGGCCAAAGACCCTGCCAAAACATTGGCAAATCCGCGCGACAACCCCCAAAAATTACCAGAATCACCTCCGAGTAGCGGAAGTCGGGCTAGATAAATTGCGTGGGCCGAGTCCTGAACCGCCTGCTCCAGGCGCTCCAGGCGAGACCGAGAGACGATCTCCAGATCCACGTTCAGGAATCGCGACTCCATGGGGATTAGGCCGAAGCTGAAAGATCCCGCAGATCCGCCCGCGTCGATTCGTAGCTGACCGCGTAGGCCAGCACCTGCGGATCCGGCACCTGACCGTTCCGCTCGCAGTACTGTTGATACGTTCCCGGCCACCAGTTCCGATGTTCGGTCAGTCCCTCATCGCGCCAGGCCGTCCAAGTCATCAACACCTTGCTCCAACACCGATCGCCGTAGGCCACCGCTTCGTGCGGACTCGGCATCTGGCTGACATACCAATCCCGACCCACCCGCGCGTGCAACACTTCGTCCGCCCAATCGAAATCCTGGAACGTTGCCGCCAGGGCATTGCGCGATTGCACCCCCACTTCCCATTCGTGGCGTTTGCCGGTCTTGGGCATCAGACCCTGCTCAATGAAATACAGCACCGCATGCCGCTCCAACGGGGTCAGCTGCGTGTTCAGTCCCAGCGACCACGTGAAATTCATACCCACCCGTTCCGGCCAATCCACGCCAACGCTGACAAACCCCACCTCGCCCATCATGGCGTGCCGCGCTTCATCCCATAGCTGACGGGTCAGGTCGCGGTAGTAGCCCCACGGCTGATTCGGCGTCTCGGCGAGGATACTCGCCATCATTTCCGGGACATCAATTTCCCGGAGCCGCTTGTAGAACATCATCAGCACTTTGGCATCCAGCGGCTGGGCTTCGTCATAGAGGAACACCTCGGCGTTGACGCCCATGTTGTACGGATCGGCGAACCGGGCATCGCGCTGGGGCCGGCCCTGGTAGGTCCAGGGCGTGACCGAACGCAGGCGTCCCGCGCGGGGACCTTCCGGCTGGGTTCCATCCAATCCGCCAGCAAAGGCCAGCGCACTCCGAATGCCCTCCAAAGCCGGTTGCGCCACGATGCGCTGTTCCGAGGAGACCAGGGCGGAAATGGCTTTGCGCCCGTAGTCGAGCAGTTCGCTGAGATCCGCCAGCAGTTGGGAACACAGCCGGCGGGTCGGTTGATCCGCCAGCACGTGCGTTTCCTGACGATGCCGCTGCAGACCCTGCTCCAGCGCGGGAATCAGCACTTCATACAATCCCAGCACCAGTTCCTCGGTGGTCGCGGCGGCCAGAACTTCGTCAAAGGCCATAGCCAGACCTTCATGCGGAACCTTATCGAGACCCAGCGGTGGTTCCCGCATTTCCCCCACCCGGGCACGCAGCCCCGTGACGGCTTCAGCGCAAAGGTGGGCGTGGTAGCTGAAGGCCATCTTGAGTTCGTACACCGGCTCGGCCGTGAGGCGTGCGATTAAAATCTGGTGCAATCGGCGAAAGGCGTAGTGATGCCGTTTGAGCCGCCGAACCGATTCCTCCACCGAAAGTCCGGGGTGAACGGCTTGAGGAAACGTACCCAGACCGGCCAGAGGCGGCAGGCCGCGGTGGGTGGCGTAATTTTCCGCCCGGGACCGAAGAACTTCAGAAGCATTCATCGCAACGGCGTCAGCCTACCACCGAAGCGCTCCGCCGGACAGGATCGAAGCCGGAGCAAGGCAGTTCGAACCGCAGATTAAGCAGATTAGCGCAGATTTCCTCTTGGTTTCGGGGGATTCAGGATCACGGAGGACATGCTCGCTGAGCGGTCGAGGAGCAGAAACGGACATTCCTTCTGCCGGAAAAAGTCTGCGTTCATCTGCGCTTCACTTCCGTTGCCCGCCGACCGCAGCCAGAAGCGATGGGTGAGTCGGCTCAGCATTGACCCGGTCGCCGTGTTTCTGCGAGGGAAGGGCTTCCCATGTTGCTGATTGTTCACGTTCACGTCCGGGTCCTCCCCGAAGCGGTCGCCGCGTTCCAGGAAGCCACCCGGGCCAACGCCGCCGCCTCCATCCAGGAACCCGGGATCGCCCGCTTTGATGTCGTCCAGCAACAGGACGATCCGACCCGGTTTGTGCTGATCGAAGTCTACCGAGATTCCGAGGCCCCGGCCCGGCACAAAGAGACCACCCACTACGCCACGTGGCGAGATACAGTGGCTCCGTGGATGGCCGAACCTCGCCGCAGCGTGAAGTATTCCGCCGTCTTCCCGGATTCGACCGGATGGTGACGCCGGCCCGCATCGCCCAGAAAGAGGGTATTCACCAATCTCCAAACGCGTCAGACTCCGCTCCATGAACTTCGAGTTCGCCACGGCCACCCGGATTCTTTTTGGCGCGGGCAAGTCGGCTGAGGTTCCCGCGCTGGCCCGCAGCTTGGGTCAACGGGTCCTGTTGGTGACCGGACGAACCCCAGAGCGAACCCGTCCGCTTCACACCGCCCTGGAAGCAGCCGGTCTCACGGTCATCCCTTTCGCGGTGGAGCAGGAACCGACCGTGGCGCTGGCCTCGGAGGGCGCCCAGATCGCCCAGACCGAATCCGTTCACGTGGTGATCAGCATCGGCGGCGGCTCGGTCCTCGATGCGGGCAAAGCCATCGCCGCCCTCGCGACACATCCGGGAGATCCGCTGCGCTTTCTGGAAGTGATCGGCGCCGGGGAACCCCTGACGAAGGATCCCCTGCCCTTCCTCGCCCTACCCACCACGGCCGGAACCGGCGCGGAAGTCACCCGCAACGCCGTTCTGGGTTCTCCGGAACATCGGGTGAAGGTGAGTTTGCGCAGTCCGCGAATGTTGCCCCGGGCGGCGGTGGTCGATCCCGACCTGTCGTTGGGATTGCCTCCGGATTTGACCGCCGCCACCGGCTTGGATGCCCTGACCCAACTTTTGGAAGCCTTCGTGTCCGTTCGAGCCAATCCCTTGACCGATGCGCTCTGTCGGGACGGTCTGGTTCGCGTGGCCGCCGCCCTGCCCCGCGCTTACACGCACGGATCTGATCGCGTGGCCCGAGCCGAACTGGCCCTGGGCGCTCTCTACAGCGGACTGGCCCTGGCCAATGCCGGTCTGGGAGCGGTACACGGCTTGGCGGGTCCGCTAGGCGGTCGATTCAAGGCCCCCCATGGCGCCGTTTGCGCTGCCCTGCTGGCACCGGTGACCGCCGTGAATGTCGAAGCTCTGCAAGCGCGGGAACCCGACAATCCGGCTCTGCTGCGGTATGCCGAAGCCGCCCATTGGCTGACCGGCCGTTCGACCGCCACGCCCGGGGATGTCGTCCCAGCCCTGCGTCAGTTGGTGGCCTGGTTAAACATTCCGGGATTGGCGGCGTGGCAGGTCACCCCGGACGACTTCCCCGAACTGGTCCGCCAAGCCCGGGCGTCGAGCAGCCTCAAGGGAAATCCCTTGATCCTGACCGACGCTGAACTTCAAGCCGCCCTGCTGCGGGCGCTTTAACCGATCAACCCGTTCACAATCCTTACTTCCATGCTTCTGGCCCAAGTTGTCACCCAAAGTTACACCGCCGCCCAAACGGGAATCGGCATCGGTTCAGCCCTCGCGATCGTTTGTTCATGGCAGCGAAACCGTTCGATTCTCTGGGCCATTCTCGCAGCAATCTTCTCCTGGCTGTACGTGGTTTACTTTGCGATCACCCGGAGACCGGAGGAACGACGCTGACAAACAGCCTCGTCAATCCACCGACTCGCCCGCGACGGCGGAGGTCGCGGTCGAATTGACGCCGGTGTTCCCCCTCGGCCTCAGGGAACTCCCGGCGCGGCATCCTGCCGCAGCCGATCACCTCACCAATGTCTTGCTGGTCGAGGTCTCAGCTCGTTAGCCTTCTGATGACTCCTAAAACCGACACCGTTCCATTGACGCACCGACCGCCCGGTTTCCTTGATTCTTCGACGCTCCTTCGCTGCTTAAGTCCAAGGCGAACTTGGATTCTCCGCGATAGGTCCCGCCGAGTCAGCCGGCGCCGACTCTTCGGACCATGAATGTCGAAACTTTGTCCCGGATCCAGTTCGCCCTGACAGCCTCGTTTCATTTCGTCTTTCCGCCCATGACGATCGGACTGGGCGTGTTCCTCGTGGTATTGCAGACCTTGCGGGTGGTCACCCGGAAGCCTCTGTATGTCGAACTCGCCCGGTTTTGGACCAAGGTCTTCGGCCTCATCTTTGCCATCGGCGTCGCGACCGGCATTCCGATGGAATTTCAATTCGGAACCAACTGGGCCAGTTACGCCCGCTTTGTGGGAGACATCTTTGGCAGTCCGTTGGCCATTGAAGGAATTTACGCGTTTTTCATGGAGTCCGGGTTCCTGGCGCTCCTGCTCTTCGGCTGGAATCGGATCGGGCCCAAATGGCACCTGTTTTCCACCTGTATGGTGGCGTTGGGAGCCCATTTCAGCGCGATCTGGATTCTGGTGGCGAATTCCTGGATGCAGACCCCCGCCGGTTTTCACCTCGCCCGACAGGTGAAGGTCACCGCCGATGGCACCCAATACCCGGTGGCCACTGACCTGGGGACCCAAGCCTTTACCCTTACGGAAGTGGCCCTGCCTCGGGATTACGTCGTGCAACCGGCTGATCTCGGGCAGGTCCGTGCGGTTATCGACAACTTCACGGAAGCCATTCTGAACCCCAGCACCCTGGATCGGCTGTTCCATACCATCCTGGCTTGCTGGATCACCGGGGCGTTCGTGGTGATCGCGATTAGTGCGTGGTGGCTGCGGCGTCGGCGACACGTGGAGGCCGCCCAAATCTCGCTTCGGATCGCCTTGACCATGGCCTTGATCTCCTCGGTGTTGCAGATGCTTTCGGGAGACAGTACGGCCCGCGGCGTGGCCCGTTTTCAACCCACCAAACTTGCCGCCATGGAAGGTCTTGAACGGACCCGCACTGAGGCCCCTCTGGGATTGGTCGGGTGGGTCAGCTGGCGACGTGATAGCGCTGGCCAAATCACTGGTCTCGAATCCAAGACCGTGGGCGTGCCGGCGCTGCTGTCCATTCTGGTCTCGGGCGATTTTCTGCATCCGGCGACGGCCGCTCAAACCGAGGTCAAAGGGCTACTGGACCTTCCTTCCACCCAACTGCTGCGAGCCCGACATCCGCAGGCAACCGAGGCGGAATTGAACCAACTGCGACCCAAGTACTGGCCCAATTCGCCGATTCTGTTCCAGACGTACCACCTGATGATTGCGCTGGGGATGGTCCTGTTGGGGTTGGCGGTTCTGGGCTGTTGGGGACTGTGGACCGGCCAGCTGTGGCAAGTGGATCGACCGGTCGTTCGCTATTTCCTGGCAGCCCTGATGCTCAGCCCCTTTCTGGCGCACGTCGCCACGCAAGCCGGATGGTTCACCGCCGAGTTGGGACGACAACCTTGGGCGGTTTTCGAGGTTCTTAAGACCAGCGAAGCGACTTCAGCGGTCGTACGGGCACCCCAAGTCCTGCGCTCCATCATCCTGTTTACCCTGATCTACCTTCTGCTCAGTGCGCTCTTCATTACGATGCTGACCAAAATGGTTCGCCAGGGGCCTCAGCCCTTGGTTTTGAACGAATCCCTGCCCGAACGCTGGCAACCCTTGTCGCATCGGGCGGGACACCCCGGGGAAATATGACCATGGACTTGAACACCATCTGGTTCGGACTCGTGGGAATCCTGCTGACCGGCTATGCCGTCCTCGACGGATTCGATCTCGGAACCGGCACGTTGCTGCTGTTCACCAAAGACGACCACGAGCGACGCATCTTTCTCAATGCCATCGGACCGATCTGGAATGGCAATGAAGTCTGGTTGGTGACCGGAGGAGGTGCCTTGTTCGCCGCGTTCCCCAATGTTTATGCGAGCGTCTTCTCCGGATTCTATGACGCCTTCATTCTTTTGTTGTTTGCCCTGATTTTTCGGGCGGTTGGCATTGAGTTTCGAAGCCGACACCCCTCCCCCCGCTGGCGCCGAACCTGGGATGTGGCCTTTGCGGTCAGCAGTTTTGTCTCGGCCCTGCTGATTGGGGTCGCCATGGGCAATTTGCTCCGCGGCATCCCGCTCAGCGCCACTCAGGAGTACCAAGGGGACTTCCTCACGCTGCTGAATCCGTATTCCCTGCTAGTGGGGCTGACCTCGGTGTCCTTGATGACCATGCACGCAAACCTGTACCTCATCCTGAAGACCGAGGGCGAACTCCAGAAGAAGCTGGAACGGTGGGCCCGCCGGACCGTACCGGCCTATTTGGGCTGCTTCGCGCTCCTGAATGCGGTCACCCTGGCCTCGGAGCGGCACCTGCAGGATCGGGTGTACGATCGCCGATGGCTACTGGCCGTTCTGTGCGTGGCGTCCGTTGCTGTCACCTTCAATATCTTGCGCGAAGTTCGGCGCAACTGTCCCGGTCGAGCGTTCATCAGCTCATGTCTCTCGATTATCACCATGATGACCCTCTTTGCGGCGACGATGTATCCCCAACTGGTGATGTCGTATCCGAACCTTCAGCACAGTCTCGACATTTACAACGGGGCTTCGACCGACAAATCCCTCCGTTTCATGTTCGTGGTTGCCCTTCTGGGAGTACCCCTCGTGCTCGTGTACACGATCTCCATTTACTACATGTTTCGCGGCAAAGTAACCCTGACGGAAGAGTCCTACTGATTGATGGATCGCTTCGCACCAGGGGGATGCTACTGGCCACCAGCGCCCGCGAAGTCCGACCGGCCGATGGGCTGCGCAGTTGCGAAATTGACGCCGCGATTTCTCTTCCGTCCTTGATTCCTCGGGGGCAGGCCCCCACTTTCGCCGGTGTGCGTGTGGAGCACGCATCATGCTAGCACAACTCAAGAGCCTCTTTTCGAACGACATCGGCATCGACCTTGGAACGGCGAACTCACTCGTGTTCGTCCGCGACCAGGGAATCGTGCTGCGTGAACCCTCCGTCGTCGCCATTCAAGCCGGCACCACCAACGTGTTGGCTGTGGGCGAAGAAGCCAAGCGCATGCTGGGCCGAACTCCTGGCAACATTGTCGCCATTCGGCCTATGAAGGACGGCGTGATCGCCGACTTCGAGATCACCGAAGCGATGTTGCGGCACTTCATCCAAAAGGTGCATCACCGCAAGCTCATCGCCCCTCGAGTGGTGGTTGCGGTTCCGTCCGGCATCACCGAAGTGGAGAAACGCGCGGTCAAAGATTCCGCCACCCACGCCGGCGCCCGCGAAGTCTACCTCATCGAACAGCCCATGGCATCGGCCATCGGCGTCGGCCTACCGGTCCACGAACCGGCCGGCAACATGATCGTGGATATCGGCGGCGGCACCTGTGAAATCGCCATCATTTCCCTGGCTGGCATCGTGTTCAGCCGCAGCGTTCGGGTCGGTGGCGATGAATTCGATGAAACCATCGTCGCGCACCTGAAGCGCGCCCACAATTTGATGATCGGCGAACGCACCGCCGAGGAAATCAAGATTCGTATTGGTTCCGCCTATGTCCTGGACCAAGAACTGACCATGGAGGTCAAAGGCCGCGATCTTTCCGCCGGCCTTCCCAAAACGGTCATTATCCGGTCCGAGGAGATACGCGAGGCCCTGCAGGAGCCCCTTTCCAGCATTCTGGAATCGGTTCGCATCACGCTCGAACGCTGCCCGCCTGAACTCTCGGCCGATCTGGTTGACCGGGGAATCATGATGGCTGGCGGGGGAGCCCTGTTGCGGAACATCGACAAGCTCATTGCGCAGGAAACCGGACTGCCCGTCCATATCGCCGACGATCCCCTGAGCGCGGTGGCCGAGGGCACCGGCAAGGTGCTTCAGGAATTGAGTTTCCTGAAGCGCGTTGCCTCCAGTTCGACGGCCTGATTTCCCGGTAGTGCGTCGGCCGGTGAGTGATCGCCGCTGACGTGCTCAAACGGTTACATTATTGGGTGCTGGGACTTGTCCTGGTACTGACGCTGGTTCTGCTGAACCTGCCGCCCTCCGCGGCCGGTCGGTTGAAGACCGCGATCGCCGCGCTTTTCATCCCTCTCTTTGGCCTCACCGGCTCGGCCCAATCCTTCGTCGATCGCGCCAGTTACGCCCCCCTCACCCGCTCCACACTGATCCGGGAATTGGAACGGGTTCAGGCCGAAAACCGTCAGTTGCAGATCAGTCAGGCCCAGGCCCGTCAGGCCCTGGATGAGAACGCCCGACTGCGCGCCTTGCTCGGCTGGCAACCCCGGGCCACTTGGACGTTGCGGGCCGCCCACGTCGTCGGACGCGAACCCACCACCTGGTGGCGCAATGTCACCGTCGATTTCGGAGCCCGGGACGGCGCCCGAGTCGGTCAACCGGTCCTGACCAGCGCCGGTCTCGTCGGCCGCATCCGGGAGGTGGCGCCGATGTATTCCAGCGTGGCACTGATTGGCGATCCCGAGTGCGGGGTGTCCGTACTAATCCAGGAAACCCGCGATCAAGGCCTCATTCAGGAAGCCCGTACCGCCCCCAGCGGCGATGGGATGGTGCTCCTGAAAACCCTGCAACACAGCCCGGCGACCATGGCCGGCCAAACCGTGGTCACCAGCGGACTCGGCGGGGTGTTTCCCCCAGGAATTCCGGTGGGCCAGATTGTGGACAGCCGTTCCGTGGACGGCGGGTTGTTCACCGAAGCGCGAGTCCGGCTCGCCGCCAACCTAAACCGACTTGAAGAGGTTTGGATCCTCATCCAATTGCCCTGATGACGCGCGTCCCGACCATCGCCCTGTTTTTCTTCACCTGGCTGGCCGTGTTTGGTCAGACCCAGTTTCCCGTGGTCACCGACTGGCTGGCCACGCCCCTGACCGTCCTGCCCGCATTGATGGTGTACACCGCCCTGACCCACGGAATCTTCACCGTCGCCATTCTGGCCGTCGGTGCCGGGTTGGGGGTGGATTCGCTGTCAGCCAATCCCCTAGGGGTCTCCATTCTGCCCCTTTTCGCCGTGGGATTCGCCCTGCAACTCCGCCAGCACCTGATCCTGCGGGATCAGACCTACGCCCAATTCTGGCTGGGTCTGGCCGCCGGACTGGCCGTTCCCCTGTTCACCTGGGTCCTGCTGCATCTGGACTCCCGGCCGCCCATCGCCGGACCGTTTTTGCTGTGGCAGCTTTTTCTGATCGGAATCGTGAATGCCGGCGTGTGTCCCGCGCTCTTTAGGCTCTTCGACACCTTGCGACAGACGTTTGATTACCAGCCCATGACCGAAGGCAGCTTCCGACCGGACCGCGAAATCAAGCGGGGTCGCATCTAACCTTCCTCCGCATTCCACCATGTTGATCTTCGACCAACTCAACAAAGGCGACCAACCCCTGCGCATTCTGGCGTGGGGCTTGTTGGCCGGACTGTTGTTGTTGCTGGGGGGTCTCTGGAAGGTGCAGGTCCTGTCGGGAGCGCAGTATCGGGAGCGGCAGGAAACCCAAAGCTTCCGGACCGTTCGGGTCCCAGCCCTGCGCGGGAAAATTCTGGATCGTTCCGGACGCGAGTTCGCCGGCAACACTCCCCGTTACCGTCTAGACCTCTATCTGGACGAACTTCGGCCTCAGTTCGCCGCGGAGTACGATGTTCGACGGGCAGCTCTGGTCGCCCGGAAGAGCGCCACCAACGCGCCTCCTAAGGACACGTTCTGGGCCTGGGTCGGCCGAGGCTTTCGCAAGCCGCGCACCACGCCCCGGCTCACCATTCAAGAGATTGATCAACTGTCCCGAGCCAGCCGCTTCGCGGCCGTCAGCAACACTATCGCCGAAGTCGGCCGCCGCCTGCGCTTGCCGCTAACCCTGAGTGAACAAGCACTACACGATCACTACATCACCAAGCGTGCCTTGCCGCTGCCGATTTTGCCCAACTGCACACCGGAACAGGTAGCACTCATCACGGAGCAAAGTTGGAATCTCCCGGGCGTGGAACTCGAGCGCGTGCCCATCCGCCGTTATCCGCACGGCCACTTGGCTTCCCACGTCGTGGGACACTTGCGCCGGGACGACGATTACAACGATGAGGAAGGACGGTTCGACTATCGGATGCGGGACTTCCGCGGCGCGATGGGTCTGGAAGCCGCTTTCGATCGAGAACTGCGCGGTCAAGCCGGAGCCCGCAGCATTCTGGTGAATTCCGCCGGCTACCGACATCGGCAGGGGGAAGAGGTCATCGCCGAACCGCAGCCCGGTCTGAACCTCATCACTACGCTGGACTTGGACCTCCAAGTCGCCGCCGAGAAGGCTTTGGGCTCCGTGGCCGGGGATGAACGGGGCGCCGTGGTGGTCATGGACCCCACGAACGGAGATGTCCTGGCCATGGCGTCGGCGCCTGACTTCGATCCCTCGGAGTTTCTGGACGGAGTCTCCGCCCAACGCTGGACCAACTTCTTCCTCGCTGAACCCGCTACGCCCATGATCAACCGGGCGACCTACGGTCAGTACGCGCCGGGTTCGACCTTCAAGATTATTGATGCCATTGCCCTACTGGAAGCCGGGGTGGATCCGAATGCCCTCTTCCGCGTTGAACCTGATCCGACCACGCCTGGAAAGGGCCGTTACATGCTGGGCAAACGCTCGATTCGCGACCTCGCACCGCCCGGCGAATACGACTTCCGCCGCGCCTTCATTCGGTCCAGTAACAGCTACTTTATCGACCACGGCCTCCGCCTGGGTTGGGAGAAGCTCATCGGTTGGGGCGCCAACTTCGGTCTGGGCCAACGCACCGGAATCCGACTGAACGAAGAAACCGGTGGCGACTTCCCGACGTTGGACACGGTGCGGGAACGCGGCTGGACCGCTGGTAACATGGCCAATGTCCTCATCGGCCAGGAAATCACCCTGACCCCCCTGCAACTGGCGGTCGCGGTCAGCGCCGTGGCCAATGGCGGCAAGGTGTTCTGGCCCCGTTTGGTCGATCGGCTGGAACCCGAAAGTCCGCTCTCCGAAACGCCGGCCGTCCGTGTGCAACCGGGTCAGGTCCGCACCGAGATTCGGGCGAAAGCCCGCAACTTCGATTTGGTTCGCACCGCCATGCGCGATGACGTGCTGGATTCCGAGGGTACCGGCAAGTCCGCCCGGATGAGCGATTTCGAGATCTGCGGCAAGACCGGAACCGCCGAGATCAAGGGCTTTGGACGCAAGGACAAGGTCACTTGGTTTGCCAGCTTTGCTCCCTTTGAAGCACCGCGTTACGTGGTGATCGTCATGGTCGAGAGCGGCGCCTCCGGTGGCGGCACGTGCGCTCCGGTCGCCCGACAGATCTACGAATTTCTCCGCAATCGGGAACAAGGCCGGAGCGCCCCGCTCGCCCACCTGGGAGGTGGCCAATGACCTGGGAATCCACCTTCCCCACCCGCCGCGAACGGGCGGTGGAATGGCCGCTTTGGATCGGCGTCTTGGGGCTGATGCTCATCGGCGCCGCCTTCATTTTCTCCGCCACGGGAAGTGCCGATGCCGCCGCCGGACGTCCGTGGTGGCGGTATCGGGTGATGAGCCAAATCGTGGCCTATGTCCTGGGTCTCGGGCTCGTAGCCGGGCTCTGTATCATTGATTACGCTCGGCTCGCGCGTTGGTCGCTGGTGGCCTATTGGATCTCCGTCGCCCTGCTGGTCGCCGTGGCGCTGTTCGGTGTGTCCCGCTTGGGGGCGAAGCGCTGGATCGATTTTGGGCCCATCCAATTCCAGCCGAGTGAACTGGCCAAACTCGCCTTCCTCTTCGCCCTGGCCAACTTCCTCGCCCGCCCCCCCGGTGAACTCAATTCCCCCGCCCTCTTCGCCAAGGCGCTGGGCATGGCACTAATCCCTTTCCTGCTGATTCTGAAGCAACCCGATCTGGGATCCGCCTTGGTGTTCATGCCAGTGGCCCTGGCCATGATGTTTGCCGCCGGCGTCCCGCGACGATTCCTGCTGCGTTTCCTGGGGTCCGGCGCTTTGGTGGTCGTGCTGCTCCTGGTGGACGTCATGTTCGCCCCGCCAGGCTGGAAATTCATCAAGCTGGAGGAGTACCAGAAGCACCGTCTTCTGGTGTACTTCGGACTCGATTTCGCCCCCAAGGGCGCAACTCCCTCGGAACGGCTTGCCGCCCGCGCCGAGCAGGAGAAGAAGAGTTATAACGTCAAACAATCCCTCATCTCAGTCGGCAGCGGTGGGCTCGCCGGCAAGGGCTGGGGCGAGGGAACACAAAGCGCCTTGGGCTATCTGCCCCGCGCCGTTGCCCACAACGATTTCATTTTCTCCGTCATCGCTGAGGAACGGGGGTTCCTCGGCAGCCTGACGGTTCTGACGCTCTACGCTGTGGTGCTGTTTTCCGGCATCAAGATCGCCTCCCAGGCCCGCGATCGCCTGGGCCGGCTCATCGCCGTAGGCGTCGTCACCCTCCTGTTCACACACATTTTTGTTAATATTGGGATGAACATCAGGATGGTCCCGGTAACGGGCATTCCACTGCCCCTGCTGAGTGCAGGGGGCACCTCAGTGATCTGCTCGCTGATCGCAATCGGGATCCTCCAGAACATCCATTTGCACCGCCGTCATTATTGACGGCCCGTACGACCCCATGAGCCAGCATACTTTCAAACGCAGTCGCGGTCCGATGCGCTTCAAGCCCGCCCGCGGCCTGAGTACTCCCAAGCCCAAGGAGGCCACTCCCACCGCCACTGTTATCCTGGAGGCCCGACCGGACTCCGTGGATGAACACCTCTACGAGGATCTGATTCCCGAGGAAAAACCCTTCGACCGCCGTCGCCACGAGGCCGAGATCCGCCGCGCTGAGAATCTCGCCGCTGGTTTGCCCGAGGACGCCCCGGAGAACTTCGATGACGAGCCGGAATCTGGCCGCGACCAGCGCTTTCGCTCGCCCAACCGCAAGACGGAGGAGGTCGAGGATCACGAACCCGAACCCGCCGAGCCCAAGCCGCGCGGCCCCGCGCCCAAAGGCTTCATCGAGAAAGCCCGTCAGGCGGTCACCGACGTGGTCAAAAAGGTTCGCAACCTGATTCAGCCCGAACCCAAAACCACCGTCGAAGTCATCATCAATGCCGAGCCGCTCGAAACCCGGGTGGCGGTCCTGATCGATTCCCGTCTCGACGACTTCACCGTGGAACGGACCAACACCGAACGCCTCGTCGGTTCGGTGTACAAGGGCAAGGTCAAGAACCTCGAGGACGGGCTCAAGGCGGCCTTCGTGGACATCGGTTTCGAGAAGAACGCTTTCCTCCACTACTGGGACATCATGCCCAATTCCTTCGACTCCAGCGTCGAAGTGGTGGAACGCGACGACCGCCGCAAGAGCCGCAAGGACAAGCCCAAGATCACCACCAAGGACGTTCCGCGGCTTTATCCAATTGGCAGCGAAATCATCGTGCAGGTGACCAAGGGTCCCATCGGCACCAAGGGACCGCGCGTCACCACCAATCTCTCCCTTCCCGGCCGTTACCTGGTTCTCCTGCCCAATTCCGATCAATGCGGCATCAGCCGGAAAATCGAGGACCCAGCGGAACGCCAGCGTCTGAAGAAGATTCTGCGGGAACTCACCCTGCCCGACGGCATGGGCGTCATCATTCGCACCGCCGGCGAAGGCAAACTGAAGCGGTACTTCATCCGCGACCTCGCCCTGCTGCTCGAGGAATGGAAGAACGTTCAGGAAAAGATCAAGAACGACCGCGCGCCGTCGTGCGTGTTCCAGGAACCCGACCTCATCGAACGGACGGTCCGGGACTTCCTCACCGAAGATGTCAGCCGGATCATCATCGACGACAACCGGCAGTTCCAACGGGTTCGCGAACTGATCGGCCGGATCAGCCAGCGCTCCGCCAAGAAGATTGCGTTCTACAACGAGGCAGAACCGCTGTTCGACCGCTACAACGTCAGCCGCCAGTTGGAACAAGCCTTTGGCCGACAGGTCACGCTCAAGAGCGGCGGTTACCTGATTATTGACGAGACCGAGGCGCTGGTCGCCATCGACGTGAACACCGGACGCCACAAGGGCTCCCGCGATCACGATCAAAATCTGCTGAAGGTGAACCTCGAGGCAGCCGACGAAATCTGCCGTCAGCTGCGCCTGCGCAACATGGGCGGGATCATCGTGCTGGACTTCATCGACATGAAGCAGCGCAAGGATCAGCAGACGCTCTATCAGCGGATGAAGCATCATCTGAAGCGCGACCGGGCCAAGACCCACGTGCTTCCGCTGTCGCAGCTTGGGCTGATGGAAATGACCCGTCAGCGCCACACAGAGTCCATCGCGGCCGCCATGTACGTGGACTGCCCGCACTGCCGCGGTCGGGGTGTGGTGAAGAGTCCGGAGAGCTTGAGCGTTGAGATTCAGCGCAAGCTGATGGCGATCATGAAAGCGCGTCCGCGCGACGAGAGCGACTTCCAGATTCGCATCCACACACATCCGAGCGTGCTGGAGCGACTGCGCACCCAGGACGAGCGACTGCTGATCGAACTCGAGAAGCGGTTCTACGCAAAGCTGACCTTCCGTCCGGAGATCACCTTCCACAACGAGCAATGGCGCATCGTGAACGCCATGAACAACGAAGAACTCGGCAAGAGCGCCACCTGAAATCCGTTCTGACGGGCGGCTCACATCGAGCCGCCCGTCTTTGCCGCTTGCCGCTTACAAAGTTCGAAGTACTTCGCATCGAAGGCAGTCACCATTTCCTGCGACATCCGAATGGTGGGTCTTGATGGCCAGACGATAGGAAATTGCGTTCGGCACTAACATGACCCGCACCCAAAAGATCCTCGTGAGCGGGCTGGCGCTGTTGGCACTCGCGTTCCTTTTCGTCGTGGGGATCTTCTTGGTCGGGCCATTTCTGCAACGATCGATCTTCTATCCCAAGCCTCAGACTCTCCCGCCCGTCGTGGCCGAAACCACCCCTGAACTGCTCGCCCGGTTGGGTTCGCTTCTGGAGACAAACGCTCCCTCCGTCGCCAGAGCGCTCCAGCCAGGACTATCGCTAGATCAGATCGCTGCCTTGGAGTCGGAAGGCGGGTTTCGGCTGACTGAAGATCTCAGGGCGCTTTATCGATGGCACAACGGCGTGGCGACGAACAGCTCGCTCGGCTTGCTACCAGGGCACCACTTTCCCCCACTCGACGAACAGGTGAGAGAACGCGCCCGCGTTCGTACTCAAGTGGCCTCGTCCACAGTCGCCCAACGCGCGTTCTATGCGATGTTTACCGGCCATCGAACCGACTGGTTGGAGTTGTTTCCCGACGGCGCCGGAGATGGCTACTTCTTCGATCCGCACCGTTCCGAAGCAGAGGGATCGTTCTTTTATCACCTTGCCGAAGAGGGCTACTACGTCTGGTTTCCCTCATTTGGAAACTTCCTGAGCGGCGTCATCGAGGGTTACGAGACCGGGGTGATCAAGGCCTCCACGGACGGTTCCAGCTTCGATCAGGATCACGACCGCTCCGAGAAGATATGGCAGCGACTGGCAACAATGAGCGCTGAGTAGTTTCCCGCGTAGAACGAAACTTGGGCGGATCCTGAGTGGCAATCGCAGGTGGTATGACTGGACGATGAACACCGAAAAGCTCACTCGGCAGGCCATCCGCCTGGCCCAGCGCGAGAGCCGCAAGCGTGGACGTCCTCTCACCAAGGAAGAGGTGCTCAAGTTGCGCGTACAGACTGTCGATCCCTGGGTGCGGGTGCTGCTGACGCTCACTGGAGTGGCCTTGGCCGGTCTCGGTATCTGGTCGATGGCGTCGGAAGCCAGTGGGCCAGGCATCGCCTTGTTGCTTTTCGGAATCCTGACCCTGGGCGCCTCAATCGTCGGTTGAAGAAAGCCCATCGAAGCCACTAAGATTGTTCTCGAGAAGTGACGCTTGCCCAAATCAGGCTGGTGTTGCTGCCGATACCAAATTCCTGCGAAGTGATGTGGATTGAGATCGGGCAAAATGAGGAAACCCACCATCATTGTTTTGGCGGCCGTGGTATCCGTCACAATTCTCTGCATTTCATGGAGGGTTTCTGGGGCGAGCGAACCGGCGTATGATGGGAAGCGGATTTCGATTTGGCTCGATGAGTTATCGAGGGTGGATCCGGGACTCTGGCCTTTGGAGGGGGTGGAGCAGTTGAAGGCAGTCCGCACCATGGGAACAAATGCCATTCCGTGGCTGCTGCAGGAGCATAGGCGGGCACAAAGTAAGAGCGACTGGAGGCTGGAACTGAACCGGCTTTTGATGGACCAGCAGGCAATAAGATTCCGCTTTCTGGATCGCTATGGCCGCCATAGGCGCGCCACGGTCGGCTTCTCGGCATTGGGAGAATTGGCCCAGCCGGCCATCCCGGAGCTATTGTCGATGGTCGACGCGAAGGACCCGACACCTGTAGTCAGATCTCTGGCTGCCATAGGATTCGAAGCAATGCCCGCGTTGAAATCATGCCTGACAAATTTAAGCCCTTACACCAATCGGCAGGGAGTCTTTGTCGTCATTCCTGGGGAGACCATTCGTGCGATCTTCCTCTTTTCCCCAATTTGTCGAATGCGCCCTAAGACCAGTGTGGCCGCCTTGTTTCCAGAGATAGAAGCGTGGGCTCTCCAAACAACCAATCAGGACGCCCAATCCAGTGCTCGGTTTTTTCTGGATTCCTGGCAGCCCGAGCGTGGGTCGACGACAAACACGCCGATCGCGCCAGATTCCAAACCTCCGGATGTTGCTCCGGATGAAGTCAACAGC
Source organism: Verrucomicrobiota bacterium (assembly GCA_017309115.1). GTDB lineage: Bacteria > Verrucomicrobiota > Verrucomicrobiia > Limisphaerales > UBA9464 > UBA9464. The sequence continues at coordinate 16,720 of JAFLEF010000013.1, forward strand.
CTGACGGGCGAGCACGTTATCCGAATCGCGCAACAGCAGGCGTTGCTTAAAGGTTTGGACAATCGGGAGGTTGCTTTCGCTGCGTATGACACGAACTCAACGACCTGGTGGGTCGGGATAAAATCCAAAACTGAAGATCCGCTGTCCCTGGCGACCGTTGGTATTTCGAAAGACGGAGAGAAAGTTACCTACTTGCCCCCGGGGCATAAGATTACCGCCGTAGAAGCCGGTGAGCTTTCCAAGAGAGCGGTCAAATCCAAGGCAGGAGGCACCGAATTTGTGGTCACCTATTCCAGAAAACAGGGCGACATTTGGTTTGTTGGCATAAAGGTGGATCCTCGAATTTATGGCGGTGGATCCCAATCCGAAGTTCGGCTTGGTCCAACCGGACGTCTAATCTCGGTGACGAGGACGACGAGTGGTCCTCGCCTGTGAGCCACAAATCGAAGCCTGCCTGCCCCCCAAAAAATCTGCGTCAATCTGCGGTTAAACAGCGACCAACGACCTTCCCCAACCTGAACCAGATTGTTGATCGAGTGGAACGATGAACACCGAAAAGCTCACTCGGCAGGCCATCCGCCTCGCCCAGCGCGAGAGCCGAAAACGTGGACGTCCTCTCACCAAGGAAGAGGTGCTCAAGTTGCGCGTACAGACTGTCGATCCCTGGGTGCGGGTGCTGCTGACGCTCACTGGAGTGGCCTTGGCCGGTCTCGGTATCTGGTCGATGGCGTCGGAAGCCAGTGGGCCAGGCATCGCCTTGTTGCTTTTCGGAATCCTGACCCTGGGCGCCTCAATCGTAGGTTGGAGAAAGTCCCTCGAAGCCGCCTTCAATGGCGTTGATCCCCTCTCGTTCCTTGACGGTTCCTGCTGAGTGGGGAGCCAATGACCAGCAAAACCACCCGCCGTTGGCCAATGGGTTTGGTCTGCTGGGCGTTGGGGCGAGTTCAAACCTCCTTCCGGTTTTTGGGCGTTCCAGATTCAAACTTCCCCCTCCGCGGCCTCCGCGCCCTCCGCGGGAAACACCTTCCCCATTCCCAGTTACCGGCCAGCCAGGAGTGCATTGGGCAGACGGACGTTTCGGGGTTGCCCAGCGCTCCGCCGCCTAAAGGCGGGACTCCGAACCTGCGAACCTGCGAACTGGGGCTCGCCGCGCATTCGGAGTTGCCGGGAAGTCGGGATCGATTGGACATTCCGCCGAAGAAGTATCTCGAAAAACAGGATTGTTCGTTCACCATTCCTTCGAGCCACACAATTCCCGCCCCACGAATGACCCGGGACAACCGTTCAAGCCCAAATCCCATGAAGAAACCCCACTCCGTTGGCCGAACCCAGTCCGGGTTCACGCTGATCGAACTGCTGGTCGTCATTGCCATCATCGCCATTCTGGCGGGAATGCTGTTGCCCGCGCTGGCCAAAGCCAAATCGAAGGCCAATCAGGTTAAGTGCCTCGTGAACACGAAGACCCTGGGGCTTTCGACCTTCATGTACCTACAGGACTTCGGAAAGCCGGTGCCCTACAATGGACAAGCGACGGCGACCATGGACAACGCGCTCTGGGTCACCGTCCTGGCTACCAACTACGGCGGCATTAACAACGCCCGGATCTGCCCGTCTGCCCCACCCGCCCCCAGCAAGAACAAACGCCGCCATCCCAACAGCGGTTCGGTCAATCAAACGTGGCTCTGGACGGGTTCGAAGGGCTTCGATTACGAGGGCAGCTATGTCTTCAACGGGTGGTTCTACGGCGACGATGACCCGTATTTCAGCACGCCTAGTCAAAAGGTGAAGAAGTACCGAAACGAGGTCGATTGCCCCATTCCTTCCAACACCCCGGTGATCGCCGACGGCAATTGGATCGACACCTGGCCTCAACCGACCGACCCGCCGGCGCAAAACCTCTACACCGGGGATGACTTCGCAGGAGCCATGGTTCGCCTCACCCTGCCCCGGCACGGAGGTCCAACTTGGGGTAAGAACTCTCGGTTCAACGCGAAGAACGATCTTCCGGGCGCCATCAATATCGCCTTCGTGGACGGTCATTCTGAATTGGTGAAACTGGAGCGACTGTGGCAGCTCGACTGGCACAAAGGCTGGGTCCCGCCAGCCAAACGGCCCGGCAAGTAATCATCCAGAGCATGCGAAAGGCAAAACCATGAGTTGGTACTTGGCGGTCATAAAGAAGTATGCGGTCTTCAGCGGACGAGCCCGGAGGAAGGAGTACTGGTACTTTATCCTATTCAACACTCTCATCAGTATCGTGTTGGGAATCATCGACGGAGTCGCCGGGACGTTCAATGCGGAGGTAGGCATCGGGCTTCTCGGAGGCATTTATGGGCTCTTTGCATTTATTCCGAGTCTCGCGGTTTTTGTCCGCCGGCTTCACGATACCGACCATACTGGTTGGTGGATTCTCATCGGATTCGTGCCGCTGATCGGGGCCGTTGTGCTCCTGCTCTTTCTCGTTCGCGACAGCACGCCAGGTTCAAACCGGTTCGGCCCGAATCCGAAAGAGGGATGAAGGGAGCGTCGAACGGTTCTCAGTAACCGCCCGACCAACGCCCAGCAGGTCCACCCTGATTCGCCCGAAGAACCACGAGGTTGTTCCGGACTTGCCTCAGGCAGGCAATCCCCCGTGAGATGGGGCGATCCGATGAAACGTCTGCAAACTTGGTTTCCCACGTTCCTGTACACGAACCGCCTGCGCGCCCGGGGCGGAGAGGCGTTCAATCGCGAGTTGCTGAAGGAGTGTCATCAACTGCGCGACTTCGACGTGGACGGACAAAAGTGGTCTCGAACCAATTATCCGGGGGGCTACACGAGCTACGGCACCCTCGACAAACTACATCAGTTCTCCTCTACGTTCGGTGACCTCGAACGGGACCTCAACCGGCACGTGCGCGCCTTCGGTCGGGCGCTGGAATGGGAACTCGGCGGACGCCAACTGGTCATGACCGACTGCTGGGTGAACATCATGCCGCAACGCACGGCCCACAGTCTGCACCTGCATCCGAATTCGGTCGTCAGCGGCACCTACTACGTGGCCACGCCCCGGGGATGCGCCGGTCTGAAGTTTGAGGATCCCCGAATGAGCCGGTTCATGGCCGCCCCACCCCGGAAACCCGAGGTCCGGCCGGCCAATCAGCTCTATGTGACCTACCCCGCCCAAGCCGGTCATCTGATCCTATTCGAGAGCTGGTTGCGTCATGAAGTGGTGGCGAATCCGGTGAAATCCGAACGCATCTCCATCAGTTTCAACTACGACTGGGCTTGACCCGGGCAGGCTCTTTCGCGGCTTCATTAGGGACAACAGTTTTGAACCGATCCCCGCTACGCCTCCTTCACGCCGCCAGTGAGCTTCACCCGTTCTCCAAGACCGGGGGTCTGGCTGACATGGTCGGGGCTCTCTCCCAGGCCCTCGCCCGGGCAGGACATCGGGTACACGTGGTCACACCTCTTTACCGGGGAATCCTGAAGCGGTATCCCGCCATCCAACCCGCCCAGTGGCGTTTTGACCTCAACCTGGGTGAAGGCCCGGTCTCAGGTCAGTTCTATCGGCTCGACCCGGAGCCCCGCCTGACCTTGTGGTTTGTCGATCAACCCGTGTTCTTCGACCGACCCGGACTCTACAACGAACGGCTCCAGGATTATCCCGACAACGCCGCCCGCTTCGCCTTCTTCTCCCGCGCAGCGGCCCTGTTGGTGCGGCATCTGCCGGAGCCGCCCCAGATCGTCCAAGCGCACGATTGGCAGTCCGCTCTACTGCCGATGATCATTCGGCATGGGTGCGTGGCCGGTGGCTGGCGGTTCACGCCCAAGACGCTGCTGACCATTCATAACCTGGCATATCAGGGATGGTTTCCGGCGTCTCAGTGGCCGGTCACCGGACTGCCGCCCCAGTGGTTCCACCTCGAGAGCGCTCTGCACTACGGTCAGCTCAACTTCCTCAAAGGCGGACTCGCCCTGACCGACGCCCTGACCACGGTCAGCCCGACTTATGCCCGGGAAATCTGCACTCCGGAGTATGGCTGCGGTCTGGATGGCCTGCTCCGACGCCGGGAATACGAGCTCACGGGGATTCTCAACGGTGTCGATTACGACGAGTGGAACACGACCCATAATCCGGCCCTGGTCGCACCGTACGATGTCGATCATTTGGACGGCAAACGGCTCAACAAACTGGCGCTGCAGCTGGAACTCGGGCTGCCCGTCGATCCCGAGATACCGCTCTTCGTCAACATCACCCGTTTGGCGGAACAGAAGGGGGCCGACCTTCTGCCGGACGCCCTTCAGCTCGTGCGCGCCTCGGGTCAGCGCTTCCAGTTCGCCCTGCTGGGTTCGGGCGATCCCAAACTCGAAGAAACCCTGGTCGCGCTGGGTCGGAAGTTCCCGGAGTCCCTGGCTATCCGCATTGGCTTCGATCCGAAACTGGCGCATCGGTTGGAAGCGGGCGCCGACTTCTACGTGATGCCCTCCCGGTTTGAGCCCTGCGGACTCAACCAGCTGTATTCCTTGCGATATGGCACCATTCCCATCGTGCGTGCCACCGGCGGCTTGGAGGACTCGGTGATTGATCCGCGGGAAAAGCCCGACCGCGCCACCGGCATCAAGTTCCACGACGCCAATGCCGTTGCGCTGGCCAATGCCCTGCGCAAGGCGCTCACCCTCCAGTTAGAACCCCAACTCCTGGCCCGCTTCCGCCGGCGAGGCATGCTCACCGACTATTCGTGGACGCGTCAGGCCTCAGATTACGTGGACCTCTACGAAGAAGTCCTGCATGGCGTCTGAGCGGACGCGCTGACGCGAGCTGAGAGCTGAGAGCGGAGAGCTGAGAGGCAAAGTCGGTAGGCGGTAAGCGGGAAGAAAGGGCGACGCTCTGCGGAGCCACCTGGGAGCGCTGGCGTCTCGCCGGCCTGTTTCGCACGCTCACGCTCTTTACACACTCGCCGGCGAGACGCCAGCGCTCCCAGGCCGCATGGCTGCGCCCGCGGACGGGGACGGCCCTGCGGTCCATCCCTACCGTTCCGACCTCTCAGCTCTCAGCTCGCTCCCACTACCCCCCCCCAGCAGTTCCGCCGCCTTGGCGCGGATGTTCCCGGACTTCACCAGGGATTCCCCGACCAAAATCGCCCGGGCTCCGGCGTGGCGCACCCGTTCGACGTCCGCGCGGGTGTGCAAGCCACTCTCGGCCACCAGGAGCTGAGCCGGACGTTCGACCGGTCCCTTGCGGAGTTCCGGCAACCGGGCCGCAATCCGCTCGGTAGTGGCCAAGTCCACCTTGAAGGTCTTCAGATCCCGATTGTTCACACCGATTAGCCGAGCGCCACACTTCAAGGCACGCTCCAATTCGGCTTCATCGTGAACTTCCACCAGAGCCGCCAGTCCAGCCGCCTCCGCCAAAGCGTGAAAGTGACTGAGCTGGCCGTCATCCAGAATGGACACGATCAGCAGAATCGCGTCGGCGCCCCACTCGATGGCCTCCAAGATCTGCCGTTCGTCGATCAGGAAATCCTTGCGCAAGAGCGGCAGCTTCACCGCGGCCCGGATCGCACGCAGATACTCCAGGGAACCCTGGAAAAACTTCTCATCGGTCAGCACCGACAGACAGCTCGCTCCCGCCGCCTCGTAATCACAGGCGATTCGGACCGGATCAAAGTCGGGACAGATAACCCCCAGGCTGGGTGACGCCTTCTTGACCTCTGCGATCAGGCCGACATCCCCAGCCCGCGGTCGGACGAGCGCTCCCCAGAAATCGCGCACCCCGTCGCCCCGTTTCTCCACAGCCGCCCGCAATTGATAAGCCGCTACCGAACCGCCCGGCAACTGAGCCACTTCGGTGCGCTTCTGCACCACGATGGTATCGAGAATCGTCACGCCAAACCTCCGGGTTATTCCTCGTCGTCCTTGAGTCCGGGAATGCGCTTGACCGGACAACCGGCCCGCAACCAGCCGTTCACAAACGCGTCCAGATCCCCGTCCATGACCCCCTGCACATCGCTCGTCTGCACCCCGGTGCGCAGATCCTTGACCATGCGATACGGCTGGAAGACGTAGCTGCGAATCTGGTTGCCCCAGCTGACGCTGCCCTTGTCGCCATAGAACCGTTCCATTTCGCCCTTCGCCTGATCCAGCTTCAAGGCGTAGAGCTTGGAGATCAGCATCCCCATCGCAGTGGCTTCGTTCTGGGCCTGACTGCGTTGAGCCTGAGAAGCGGCCACCAAGCCGGTGGGGATGTGGGTCAACCGGACCGCCGTCTCGACCTTGTTGACGTTCTGACCGCCCTTACCGCCTGACCGAAAGGTGTCCCGCAGGATCTCGCTCTTGGGAATGACGATGTCGCTCTCGGTGATGTCGCTCAGTTCCGCGATGACATCGACACTGGAGAAGCTGGTATGCCGCCGCTTGTTGGAATCGAAGGGCGAGATCCGGACCAACCGGTGCACGCCGCGTTCCGCTTTGCAGAAGCCATAGGCGTTTTCGCCTTCCACCCGAAAGGTCACGCTCTTGAGTCCGGCGGAATCCCCGGGCAGAGCATCGGTAACCTCCCATTTCCAACCCCGGGCATCAAACCACCGACCGTACATGCGCGAGAGCATTTCGGCCCAGTCCTGCGCTTCGGTGCCGCCGGCCCCGGACTGAACGCTGAAGATTGCGTTGCGCGCGTCGTGGGGACCGGTCAGCAACACTTCCAGCTCGAAACGGTCGAGCAACTTGGTGACGGCCGCAGTCTCGACGTCGGCTTCCTTTTGGACCGCGTCCTGGCCGGCCGGCGGTTCGGCTTCGCCCAACTCCAACAACACCCGGACATCCTCCACCCGACGCTCGTACTGAAGGAGGGGTTCGACCCGCCTTTTGAGGCTGTTGGACTCTTCGATGACCTTTTTGGCGGCGTCCTGATTATTCCAAAAGTTGTCGGCAGCCATTTGCGCCTCGCATTCCTGAATCCGCCGCTGGGCTTGAGGAACATCGAGGAACTTTCGCAACTGACCGATTTTGGACGACAGCGCGTCCAGATTGGCGCGCGTGACTTCGAACATAAGACGCGGAAGGTAGGCAGCGTCGAGGCGAGGGCGCTAGGGCGAAGTTTCTATGGCAGAACGACGGCCAGAACGGTTCGGGGAGCCAGTTCAACGCGCGCGCCCGCCAAAGCCGGTTTGGCGGAGGGCCTCGTACAGGACAATAGCGGCGCAGTTGGACAGGTTCAGGGAGCGGGCTTCGGGATTGGGCATGGGCAAGTACAACCAGCTGTCCCGATGCTGCCCCAGCAACTCCCGCGGCAAACCCGTGGTTTCCCGACCGAACACCAGATAATCATCCGGATTAAAGACGGCATCGGAATACCGTCGGGAGCCACCCTGTTCGATAAACCAGACCCGCGAATGAGACGGGATCGAAGCCTCCAACGTGGGCCAATCCCGCCAGCGCTTCCAGGTGACGAACTGCCAGTAGTCCATGCCCGCCCGCTGCAATTGCCGGTCGTCCAAGTCGAATCCCAACGGCTCCACCAAGTGCAGCACACTGCGGGTGGCGGCACACAGGCGGGCAATGTTACCGGTATTCGGCGGAATCTCCGGTTCAACCAGGACGATGTTCATGGGCAGCTCAGGTTCGTTGGGCCGGGTGCAAGATAGTCGTTCCGACCGGAAGATAATAGACCCGCCAGAGGACCAGGCCGTGGGCCGGCGCGGTCATGCCCGACAACCGGCGATCCCGGGACGCCAGCATCTGGGGAATCGCCGCGGGATCAAACCGGCCCAGGCCGACCTGCACCAGGGTGCCCACGATGCCCCGGCACATTTTGTAGAGGAATCCGTCGGCCTCGATGATCACGGTCAGCATCGGGCCGGAACGCACCACCGAACACCGGGTGACGTTCCGGACCGTATGCCGACGCTCATAGCCGGGCGAGGCGCTGAACGCGAGGAAGTCGTGGCGCCCCTGGAACGCCTGGGCGGCCCGGCGGATCGCCACCAGGTCCAGCGGACGGGTCACATGCCAGGCCTGCTGCCGCCACAACGGATGGTGAGCCGGATGGTTCCAGACCCGGTAGCGGTACTGTTTGCCCCGGGCCGAAAAGCGGGCGTGAAAGCCCCGGGGCGCCCGGGATGCCGAGAGCACCCGGATATCTTCCGGCAACCAGGCGTTAACGGCCAGCACCAGCTTCCGCGGAGTGAACCGCCACAACGCGCGCGGCACATCAAAGTGGGCGCACATCCCTGCCGCGTGCACCCCGGTATCGGTCCGGCTGGATCCGGAAACTCCCGGCCGATTGGGAAACAACTTGGCCAGGGCCTCTTCGACTCGCTGTTGCACGGAGATATCCGCCGGTTGACGCTGCCAACCCGAGTAGGCAGCCCCATCGAAGGCCACGATCAGACGAATGCGCACATGATCCGGCGCCAGAATTTCCTCCGATCCGGAATCCGACTCCTCGTCCACGACCAGGGTGGGAGTGGATGAACTGGAACGTTCCCCGGGCATCATGCGGTCCAACTCAGCCTTCGAAGGAGGCCGGGGTCAGGCTGTCGAGATAGCTCTGGAGCAGCAGCGCGGCGGCGGTCTTGTCGACCTTGGCTTTGCGATCCCGGCCCTTGACGTTGCCTTCGCGCAGGAAGCGCTCGGCCAAAACCGACGTGAGCCGTTCATCCCACGTCTTGAGCGGCACGGCGACAGTGTCCTTCAACACCGCGACAAACTCCCGCACCCGGGCCGCAGCTTCCCCGTACGATCCGTCCATGTTTCGGGGCATGCCGATAATGATCAGCTCCACCTCGTTGGTCCGGACCAATTCCTTGATCCGATTTAGGCACTCCGGGAAGGGTTCGGCGGGGATGAACTCCAGCGGCTGGGCGATCATTTTCAGGGGATCGCTGACCGCCACTCCCACCCGCACGGTGCCATGATCCAGAGCCAGAATGCGCATGACCGGAACCTCAGAGCAGGACGGCGGAATCCACGTCCAAGAGCAACCGGGCATGCGCCTGCCGCCGTAGGAAGGACGCCGGGCACACGGTGGAGATCGGCCCCTTGAGCGCATCGCGAATCGGCACGGACTTCCGCTTTTCGGGAGCCACGCAGACCACATTGCGAGCGGACATCAGCGCCGGGATGGTGAGCGTCAGCGCATAGGCCGGAACGGCGGCCAGCGAGGGGAAGTGACCCTCCTTGACCTGCTGATTTTTACAGACGTCGTCGAGTTTCACCAGTTTGACCCAAGCGGTGTCATCGAACCGGGCCACCGGAGGATCATTGAAGGCGAGATGCCCGTTTTCGCCAACGCCCAGACAACACAGATCGATGGCTTGGGCGCGCAACAAGGCGGTGTACCGGTCGCACTCCACTTGAGGCAGGTCAGCGTCCCCGGCGAGGTAATGGAACGCCCGCGGATGCACGAGGGATTCGACGCGATCCTTCATGTAACGGCGGAAGCCGGCCGGATGCTCCGCTGGGAGTCCGAGGTATTCATCCATGTGGAAGAGTGTGATTCGCGACCAGTCGATGCCGCCCAATTCCACCAAGCGCTTGAGGAACCGCAACTGGCTGTTGCCGGTGGCCAGAATGGCCGCGGCGGACCCCTGGCGAGCTACGGCTTCGACCAGAATGGATCGAACGTGGTGGGCCACGAACTCGGACATCGCGTCATTGGAAGCAAACACGTCCACCGGCAATTGATCGACGGTGAACGTACGAACAGGGACAGGAACATCAGCCATTTTTGGTGGGCGGAGGGTGCTCTGACCCGGGAATTGGAGCAAGACGGGGAAAAATAAAGCGGGTGCCGGGATGACACACGGTTCACACCGCCGGCGCCCGCCGCTCGCCCTCACCCGAGGGCGAAAAACTGATCTTCCTTAGGGTACCGGGACCACTTGCCCCCGGATCTCACCCCCGGCAAAGGTCCCGGGAGTGTGGATGTTGAAGTAGGTCAAGCTCTGGGCGATACCATCGGCCGTTGCTTGGTCAACGGTGGCTTGGCCCACAAACAACCCGCTGGTACCCAGAGTTCCCGCCGGAACCAGATTAAACTTCACGCCCACCGCCTGTTCTGCCGTACCCAGCCCGTGCAGGTGGTAGGCATTGGGAGTGGTGGACAGCTTTTGGTAGCTGACGACGTAGGTCGCGGTGAGTCCGTCCAATGCCAACAAGCCAACGCCCGTGCCAGGCTGGTTGTTCGGGGTGGGACGCTCGGCAGCGCCATTGAGAGCCGCTTTGAACAGCTTCACCGTCTTGGTGGTGGCGTCCTGGACCCGGAAGACGCCGCCAAAGGCCGCCATCGGGATGGAGGTCGAAGTGCCGGCCACGGTTTGCAGATCAATCCAGTTGGCATCGTCCATCTCCAATTTGCCTTGGACCAGGTAAGGACCCGTGCCCCCGGTCCAGGCTAGGTTGATCGAGTCGCCATTCGCCGCGGCAGTCAGCGATCCCAGAGGGGTGGTCGCCGACCCGGAACTGATCCGAATGTTGTCGAAGGCGGCGATCTCGGTCCACCACGTGGTCGCGGCACGAATTTCCACGATCAGATCCGTTGCGGTCGCGGGCAGGTCATACGTGAAGTCGGCGAATTGCTTGGTCAAACGCCGGACATAGCCGTCCCGCTGATCCGCCAGCCAGGGTTGAATCGCATTCTGGACCCCTCGGAAATGCGCGAGGGTAAGGGGCGTACTGGAGGCCCCATTGGGATAGACCACGATGTCGAGCAGATCGGAATCCTCGAAATCCACCACGGTTGCCGCCAGGGCGATCGTCAATTTCAGGTTGGTTTTGCCGGCCACATTCACGGGATTGAGGCGCAACGACCGATACGTTTGCCCGTCGGGATAAGGCCACTTGTTCAGCCCGGATGCCCCAATGAAACCGGTCCCTTCAAACCCGGTGAACGGACCTCCGTCGTAGAAGGCTCCCTTGGGCGTTTCCGTGGGACCATTGAGCAAAACGACCAACGGGGCCTGAACTTCCACATTCTGACCCGTGGCGAGGTACCCGGTCAGCGCCACCTCACCTTGAAGTTTCACTGGCGAAACGGCCCCGGCGGCTCCCACGACCTCCCAATAACCGCTGTCCAACGCGTCATCGGGAATATCTCCCGCCTGGGTGGCCACGGACAATTCCAGACTACCGCCGCCACTGCTGTTGTAGGACCGAACCTCGAAGCTATAGGTGCCCGCCGCGGGGAAGGTCACGTTGGCGTAAACGATCTGATGCCCGTGCGGACCCGGATCTTCCAGAACGATGTCCGTCGCCGTCATGCCATTGCGATCAAGGTCAATTTGCAGCCGGGAACCGTCATCCGATCCCAGGGCAAACCGGTAGGTCCCAGCCGTCCCAACATTGAGTGTTCCCTGCGCTCGCAGTCCCCAATTGCCGGCGTATCCCCCGGGAACGGCATTGTCCGAGAACCAATTGCCCGGTGTGTTGTCCGAAACATCGAGATCAGCCACCGAGGAGGTGCTCGACTCATGCTGCTTGGTCCCGGCGATCATGGCTTCCACATCTCCCAGGTTGGCCACAGCGGGAGGTACCACCCGGGTCACCGTGGCAAGGGTGGTCGTGCCTGGGGGCAAAAAAGAGCCGACCAATTCAAAGGCGTGATCCCCGGTAAAGGCATCGAACGTTCCCGTCTGCCCGCCCGCCGCCGGATGTCCCGAGGCACTTATGGTCACCTGACCTGGCGCAAAGGTCGCCGCCGAACCAATACTACCCACCAGCATGTCGTCGTAGTCCGGATTGTTCATCACAATCACCGGCTTGGGCGATAACACGAACCGACTGGGATTGTTGGCCCCCGGTCCATGGATGAACAAGTCACCGACCACATCCTGTTCGTCCGGCACCGCCGCAGTGTCGTCATCCAACACCTCATGACCGGCGGCGATCAACCGATCCTTGAGCAGACCCAGAGAATCGCCGGTGGGATTCACCACAATTTTAGCCGCGGTCTTACCATTCAGCAGCCAAGCCACTGAGGAATCCCACAACTTCAGCAACGCCTCGGTGGCGGTGGACGGATCCGTTCCCGCCCGCCAGGTGAAGATCATTCGCCGGGCCGGAATATCCGGCACCCCAACAAAGGACGCATCGAAGTTGTGCGCCCAATAAAGCGGCCCCTTTTGGTCGAAATTGCTGAGTTCCGACTGGATTCGGGGCACCTCGAAGACATCGCGACCAGTGAACGTGTACCGGGGTGGATTCGCCGCCGCGCCATCGGTGTTAAACCCTTCCTGATACAGGAGCTGGGCCCAACCGTTGGTGAGACTCGAGGCCGTCAACGCGAGCAACAGCGCGCGCCGCCAAGAATGGGACTGAGAACGTTTCATGGATTACGGGTGTAGTGAGGTTTGAGGTTAGGGAAAAGGCGTCGACGGAACGGCTGGGAAACCCGTCCGACGGCGACATTTCGGGGAATGAGAATACTCTATTCGGGTGATAAGAATCGGGGCAAGGCAAATCCCCCTTTGCCGGGCTCTACTTAATTCACGAACCGCCGTTGGCTTAGCGCTTGATTCTGTCGAGACGGTGGCACCTATTTGAACCACTTATGGCAAGACTCGTGCCCTCCCCTCGGGTGATTCTTCCGCTCGCGCTGGCCTGCTTGGCCCTGCCCGCGCACGGAGAAACACTGTTTTCTGATACCTTTGACACGGATACCTCCGCCAATTGGGACATCCGCATTGGCGGCTATATTCCCGGCGATCAGGATTACCAAGCCTCGTGGGCGTTCGACTACAGCGCTCAGACCTACAAGTTCTTCACCGGTCAACTCGACACCGGCACCGATCTGACGGTGCCGCCGGCTCCCAATTCCAAGGGAACGTCCAAAGGATTGAAACTCGTCGTCAATAAGGACGCCGAAGGATCCCGGATTGTGGTCAATCTCTACCCCAAGACCCAAAACCTCAGCGGCAACTATGTCCTGAAGTTCGACATGTTCATGAACCATGCGTCGTATGCCGACACCGGCAGCGGAACAACCGAGAACGCCTGGTTCGGCATCAACCACACGGGTGCGAACGCCAATTGGGGCGCCTTCGCCGGGGATATACTCCGGGCGGACTTTGCCGCCCCCATTAGTGGTGCGGACACCAGTGACGGCTGTTTCTTTACGCTCACACCGGACGGCGGTGGGGCGAAAGACATGTGGGTCATGACAGGCGTGGCAGGCGGCCGGCCAGCCATCCGCAACTTCGCCACTGATACGGGATCATCGGCCGTACCGGATCTCGACGGAGACACGTTCCCGGATCACGGGGATGAACAGGGTAATTTCAAGCAGGCCTTCTCCGCTCCTCCGTTCGAAGCCGCCGGTATGCCGGGCAAGCGCTGGGTGGGCATCGAAGTGTCGCAGATCAACGACGTCATCACCCTGAAGGCCGATGGCCACATGCTGGCCCGCTACACCAACAACTCCGCCTTCAAGTCCGGCAAGATCATGATTGGATATTCCGATCTTTTCGCGGGTGTGGCGGCGATTCCCGAAGAAAGCTGGGTGATTTTCGATAATGTCCGCGTTGAAGCCGTTCGCACGGTGGTAGTGGACACCACCGACAACGGGAGCACTCCGGGTGACGGCAAGACCTCGCTCTTGGAAGCCCTGCTCGGTCTTCAGGAGAATGATCACATTACGTTCAACATCCCGGGCGCCGGACCCCACGTGATCGCGACGCCGCTGGGTGGCTATCCGTTGATCACCAAATCAGGCGTGGTCATTGACGGCTATAGCCAACCGGGAGCGGTTCCCAATACGAATCCGATCCTCGGTGGCAACAACGCCCAGCTGAAGATTGTCCTCGATTCGACCAGCACGGCTTCGCAGCCGACGGCCGGATTACCAAACGTCGCCTCCACCCGCCTGCCCTTCCCGGGTTACGGCGATTCCGAGAATGCCATCCTCGGCATTCTGGAAGCCGACGAAGTCACCATTCGCGGACTCAGCTTCCAATCCCGCTACACCCCGGGATCGGATGAGGATCCTTCCATTTACTGCATCGCCCTCGTTCAGGGTGCCGAGAACTGCAAGGTGCAAGGCAACTGGTTCGGGTTGGCTCCCGACGGCACGACCGTCAAAGGTTCAGCAGCTGCAGTCGCCGGCTTCCGCTACCGCGTGAACGTCGACGGCAACAACATCGACACCTTCTCGGGCGGATTGATCGTCGGAACCGACAGTGACGGCCTGGGTGACTTCGGCGAGTTCAACATTCTCAATGGAATGCACATCGCCTTGGCCTTGGAACTCCCGGCCCTGCGCGTCAGCGGCAACTACTTTAACGTTCTTCCCAACGGAACGACGTTCCTGAACGTGAACACCATTCACGAAGCCCTCGTCGCGGCTGAAGCCGACGATTCAGTGGAGAACATCGAGAATGGCCGCTTCACCGCCGGCACAGTCATCGGCGTCACCGGAGACGGCGTGAACGACGCCAATGAGCGTAACATCTTCAACTACGCCGTTTACGACACCCTCACGGAGTTCTACTCGGAAGCCACCGCCACCCGCATCGCCGGCAATTATTACGGCGTGGGCGTGGATGGCACCACGACCGCTCCCCCGCCGAGTCCGGAAGGTGACGTTCCCAACTTTGTCGCTTTGCCGGGAACGGCCAGCGTCCTGATCGGTTCCGACAACGACGGCATCAGCGATACTCTCGAGGGCAACCTGATCGTCGGTGTGCCTGGCCAGCAACTGACCGCTGCGGGCCTGACGGTCCCGATCATTGCCCGGGCCAACACGATGAAGGCCAATTCCTTCGATGGTTTCCCCTTCCTCGACACCGAGGCCCGCTCCTATGCGACCTACTACACGGGCGTGATGGCGGATCCGGCCAATGCCGTTCCGGTCGTGACCTCGTTCGAGAACGGCATCCTCAAGGGTAAGATCGCGCTTCCGGATGGCGTGAACTATCCCTTCGCCAACGTGGACATCTACCTCGCCGATCCGATCCAGTTCGCCGCCGGAGTGGTGATGCCGGGCACCTACGTAACCACGCGGGAGGACAATCTTCCGGATCAGGATCTGGATCTGGATCCCGGTGAATTCGAGTTCGATCTCACCGCCTTCAACATCACGGGTGGACAGCAAATCTGCGTCGCCGCCCTGTACCGCAAGGAAGGCCTAACCGCCGCTGGCGGTCTGAACGGCGCTCCGGCGCCGATCACGTTTGGAACCGCCCTCACGGGACCCGTCTCCAACGCCGTGTCCACCGGAGCCAGCACGGTCCTCGGCCCGGTCACCGCCGTCCTGGATGGCGCGAATCTGCGCCTCACCTGGTCGGGTGGCGCACCCCCGTATCAAGTCCAACGCCGCGACTCGTTGAGCAGCGGCGCCTGGGCCAATGAAGGCGCTCCGGTCCAGACCACGACGACCACGGTTCCCGTTACCGGCAACACTGGATTCTTCCGCGTGACCACGCCGTAATTGTTCCTTGGCAATCGAAGCCAACGACGCAAGTTCAACCTCAATCGGGGGGCTTCGGGTGTTTCCTGAAGCCCCCCAACTTTTGCCCCTCATGCTTCCTGCCCGCCTCTCCCGCCTGCGAACGAACTCGGCCGGATTCACCCTGATCGAACTCCTGGTCGTCATCGCCATCATTGCCATTCTTGCTGGCATGCTTCTGCCCGCCCTGGCCAAGGCCAAGGAACGCGCTCAGCGCATCTCGTGCCTCAACAACGTGAAGCAGATGGGCTACGGCTGCATCATGTACGCCGACGAGGACCGCGCCGGCCGGTTCACCCCGCTCACCGACTACGTCGATGACGACATCAATTTCCTGTTCCCGAAGTATGTGGGTTCCGTGCGCAGTTACATCTGTCCCAGCACCCGCAACACGGTACGCACGAATCGCTTTTTCGACCGCAAAGCCGGTGCCTTCACCTCGTTGATCGATCTGATGGATGTCGCCCACAACCGCGACACCAACGGCTACAGCTACGAAATCTACGGCCACATGCGGTTCATTGCACCGGAAACCTCCGGGGCCATCCCGAAAACGGTCAATGGCGTGCAGGCCTATCAGCGCCGCCATACCTCCGCCAAGTGGGGGTTCAATGCCGGTGACTCTCCCGGACCCGCCAACATCTGGCTTTTCATCGATGCCGACGAAGGCGGGCAGTATCCGCGCGACACATTCCGGGGCCGCAACGACTACCCCGACGCCTGGGACAACCACAAGGGAGACGGCTACAACGCCGTCTTCTGCGACGGCCATGCCGAATGGATCGGCGGGAAGGATTTCCGGCGCCGTCTCGAATTGTCCCAGGATTTGGGCAACAACGACTGACGTTTCCAGGCTTCCCTTGCGGCACCCGTTCGGGGAAACGTTCCCGGAATGAATCTCAAGGGCCTCGGTTGGAGCGAAGGCTTCGCCGAGGCCTTTTTGCGTCTCGGTGAAGCCTCTTGGATTCCCGGTCGGGTCGTCAGTGAACACCGGGGAATTCGCACGCTGGTCACTGAGCAAGGCGAATTGCCCGCCACCGTCGCCGGACGTTTGGAACATCAGGCCGCCTCCGCCGCCGAACTTCCCAAGATCGGCGATTGGGTGGCAGTCGCCCCGCTGCCCGGGGAATCCAAGGGGGTCATCCAACACGTCCTACCCCGGAAAACTCAACTTGGCCGCAAGGTCCCGGGCAAAGTCGTCACCCAGCAGATTCTCGCTGCCAACGTGGATCTCGTGTTCATCGTGCAGGCGTTGGATTCCGGGTTCCGTCCGCGTCGAATCGAACGGTTTCTGATGCTGGCTCACGAGGGGGGCATCCGCCCGGTGATCCTCCTCAACAAGGCCGATCTCTGCCCCGATCCTGCGCCGCTCCTCGCCGCCGCCGAAGCTGTCGCCGGATCCGCCACTGTCATCCTCACCAGCGCCAACACCCGCCGCGGAATCAAGGCGGTGACAGCTCTCATTCGCCCGGCGGAGACGGTGGTCTTCCTGGGTAGTTCCGGCGTGGGCAAATCCAGCCTGATCAATCGCCTGTGCGGCGAGGAGTATCAGGCCACGATTGAAGTACGGGAGAAGGATGCCAAAGGCCGCCACACGACCACGGCCCGGGAACTTCTGCCCCTGCCTGGCGGGGGTCTGGTGATCGACACACCCGGCCTGCGGGAACTGCAGCTGTGGGTGAACGAGGAAGCCGTGGACGAATCGTTCGCTGAGATTGCCGAACTCGCCTTGGGTTGCCGCTTCCGGGATTGTCAGCACCTGCAGGAACCCGGCTGCGCGGTTCGGCCGGCCGTCGAGGCCGGCATCGTGCCGCAGGCTCGCTATGAGAGTTATCTGAAACTCCGCAAAGAACAGCAGGCGCTGGCCAGCGGCACCCAGGAACACGTGATCCGCACGCGTCAGCGACAAACCCGGGTCCACCACAAAACCCGCACCGCCCTGCCCCGACAGCGTTGGGACGAGGAATAGGCGACCACCGTTCCCGGTGGCCGCCCGTTGAATCCGCAACGCCTTACCGGAGGAAGGCTTCGTGCAGACCGCCATCCACGGTGAGCACTTGCCCCGTGGTTTTACTGAGCCGGTTGCTCACCAGCAGGAAGTAGGCTTCCGCCTGATCCGCCGGCGTGATGGGCGCCTTGGTCAGCGTCCGATCGGCGTAGAACTGGGCCAGCTTCTTCACCAAGGATTCAGTCGCCTCGTCCTCAGTGTACGGAATGTTGTACTTGGCGAGCGAGCCGATCACGCGATCGCGAGGGAACATGGCCGAGCCCTGAACCACCGTGGCCGGAGCCACGCCATTGACGCGAACCAGCGGCGCCAACTCGATGGCCATTTCGCGAACCAAGTGATTGGCCGCAGCCTTCGAAGTGTCGTAGGCCACGCTGCCCTTCTTCGCCACGACGGCGTTGGCACTGGTGGTCAGCACCAGATTGCCGCGCAGACCTTGTTCCTTCCACGTCCGCGCCGCCTCATCACCCACGATGTAACTGCCGGTGACATTGACCGCGAAGGTGAAGGCCCATTTGTCGTCGGGAATATGGCCGCTGGTGTCGCTTGGCCAGAAGACGCCGGCCGTCACGCAGATCGAATCGAATCCGCCATACGCCAACGCCACCTGATTCAACATCGCCCGAACCGACGCGCGGTCGGTGATGTTGCAGGCCAGTCCCACCGAAGGGCCGCAGCCGCTGATGCCGCTGCCAGCGACACCAATGCCCTGACCGAGCTTCGCCGTGATTTCCTGCGCGGTGGCCTCAGCGGTCTCCAGCTTCATGTCCACGCACACAATCTGGGCGCCTTCCTTGCTGAGCCGATGGGCGGTTTCCTTGCCGATCCCCGATCCTGCGCCGACCACGACGATCACTTGGCGGGCGAGTTCCTTCTCGGGCGGCATGCGCTTCAGCTTCGCTTCTTCCAGTAGCCAGTACTCGATATCGAACGCCTCCTGTTGCGGCAGCGCAATGTACCGGTCCATGGCCTCAGCCCCGCGCATCACTTCGACCGCGCAGTTGTAGAACTCCGCCGTGACGCGGCTCTCGGACTTGTCCTTGCCCCACGCCACCATGCCCAGACCGGGAATCAGAACCACCGTCGGGTTCGGATCGCGCATCGCCGGGGAGTTGGCGTGTTTGCAGCGCTGATAGTACGCCGCGTAGTCCTGACGGTACTGCACCAGACCGGCGCTCAGCTTCGCCTTGAGGTCAGCCGTCGACTCGGTCTGCGGATTCCAGTCGACATAGAGCGGCTTGATCTTCGTTCGCAGGAAGTGATCCGGACAACTGGTGCCCAACTCCGCCAAGCGCGGGGCATCCTGGGAGTTCACGAAGCGCAGAATTTTCTCGTCGTCCTGAACCGTGCCGATGAACCGGCGTTGCTGACTCACCTGACCGCGCAGCCATGGCAAAATGGCCGCCAAAACTTCCTGACGTTTCTCCGGGGCCAGCGATTGGTACTTGGCCCCGCCGAATGCCGCGGCATGTCCACCCTTGGCCTCGTACTTGGCTTCCAGATACGCCGAGGCGCGCTCGATGTAATCCAGCGTGCGGTGATAGCACTCCTTGTCGTCGTCGGCCCACGAGATGAACCCGTGCTGGCCCATCATGATCGCCTTGGCCTTCGGATTCCGGGTGCAGATTTCCTGCATCGCGAGGCCCAGT
The DNA here is from genome assembly GCA_017309115.1 of Verrucomicrobiota bacterium. GTDB lineage: Bacteria > Verrucomicrobiota > Verrucomicrobiia > Limisphaerales > UBA9464 > UBA9464. Next base: position 35,801 of record JAFLEF010000013.1, read on the forward strand.
TCGAAGCCGGGACGCATCCACGGCACGTAGTCCATCTCCTCGCCGAAGATTTCCCGGGTCAATTCCTGGCACCGGGCCGACGCCGCGATCGCAATGATCGCGTTGGGGTGCATGTGATCGACGAACCGGGCGGGAATGAAGCTGTGCAGCGGCGTGTCGATCGAACTGGCCCGCGGATTCAGGTTGAACGTGGTGTGGGTGTACATCCCGACCATGTCGTCCTCGGCGGGCGCCTTGAGTCCCTTGTCTGAACGGGCCTGGTAGAGCGGCTGCAAGGCGATGAGCTTGTCCTGATACAGCGAGGAAAAGTTCTCCCGAGTGCTGGTTCGCAGGTCACCACCGGAACCCTTGACCCAGAGAACGTCCACGGTCTTGCCCGTGAGCGGATCGACTTCGGGGAGCTTGGACGACGTGTTGCCGCCGCCCGTATTGGTGATGCGCTGGTCGGCTCCCAGGCGATTGGAGCGGTACACCAGGCGATCGACCCCCTTGAGAGAGGCCACTTCTTCGTCATTCCAGAGATCGTTTACAAATCGGTAGTTCTTCGAAGCCATAACAACGGGCCGCCAACCTCCCCGACCCACCCGGCCCGGCGCAACGGTTTTTGCAGGCCTCCTGAGGTCGACCCGCCGACTCGTCCGAGGGAATCCCAGGCCATCCGGACCAAGCCGGGCACTGTAAATCAGGGACGGCACTCTGATTTTTGGGTTCTTTTGAACGGTCGGGTTGTCCACCGTTTGCGTCGATGACTCCCGACCCCACCCCGTCGCCGGCGCCACCCTCGCCGACGGCCCTCAACCGACTCGCGTCGCTCGACGTGTATCGCGGCTTCGTGATGTTCCTTATGATGGCCGAGGTCCTCCGCCTCTGCCGCGTGGCTCGCAATCTCACCGAAGCTGGCACTCCTAGCGCCCTCTGGAACTTCCTCTGTCTTCATCAGGACCACGTGGAATGGGTGGGCTGCGTGCTTCACGATCTAATCCAACCGTCCTTCTCTTTCCTAGTCGGCGTGGCTCTGCCCTTTTCGATTGCGTCTCGTTTGGCGCGGGGACAATCCCGCGGCGGAATGTGGCTACACGCCCTGTGGCGCTCCTTGTTGCTCATCCTTCTGGGCGTCTTCCTCCGATCGACCGGAAGCGATCAAGCCAACTGGACCTTCGAAGACACATTGTCACAGATCGGGCTGGGGTATTCCTTTCTGTTCGCGTTGGGCTTCACCTCGCGCCGCACGCAATGGGCGGCCCTGGCGGTGCTCCTGATCGGTTACTGGGCGGCGTTCGCCCTGTATCGTCCACCGTCCGGCTTCGACTATGAGGCCGTCGGCGTGTCGGCGGAATGGCTGCGTCAGCACGGTCACACGGGCTTTGCCGAGCACTGGCAAAAGAACGGCAATTTTGCCTGGGCGGCGGATCGGGTGATTCTGAACTGGTTTCCCCGGCCCAAGCCGTGGCTCTACAACGGCGGTGGTTATTCGACCCTGAGCTTCATTCCCACGCTGGCCACCATGGTGCTGGGCTTGCTCGCCGGCGAAGTGCTGCGCAGCACCCAAACCGCCAAGGCCCGCCTGAACTGGCTGCTCATCGCAGGTGCGGCGGGACTATTCTCCGGCTGGCTGCTGGGGGTTCTCGGAATCTGCCCGGTGGTCAAGCGGATCTGGACCCCGAGCTGGGTCCTGTTCAGCGGGGGGTGGTGCTTCCTGCTGATGGCGGGATTCTACGCCATCGTGGACGTCGCCCGTCAGGGACGCTGGTTCTTCCCGCTCCAAGTCATCGGTATGAACTCCATCGCCGCCTACTGCATGGCCCATCTGTTCGAACACTTCATTGGGGACAATCTGAAGACGCATCTGGGTCAGGAATTCTTCCGCTTCGCCGGAGCGGCCTACGAACCGTTCTTCCACGGGGCTGCGACGTTCGGCGTGCTCTGGTTGATCCTGTATTGGATGTACCGCCGGAAACTTTTCCTGCGCATCTGAGTACGGAGTCCCGGCTTCAGCCGGCCGCGCTCCAGCCCAAATACCAACGTCAGGAACTCCTCACCCGCCCAGCGTAGCCACTGCTCCGCCGCCTGAAGGCGGGACTCCGAACTTTAAGTAACGCCCTTTCGGTAACTTGTTTCGGGTGCTGACTTGCCGTCGGAGCAACGGTCGGATAGGCATCACCGCGCGATGCCGCCAACCCTGGCTTCTCCCGACCAACCCGCCCGCTGCGAAGTGAGCGCGTCGGCTAGCGGCGTCCTCGCGCTTCGGCTCGAGGGCTCGTGGAAGATGGTCACCGGCATTCCCGACCCAGCCGAAATCCAGCGACTGCTTCAAGCTGGAACGATTCGTCAGGTCACCTTCGACACCAGCAGCCTCGCCGATTGGGATTCCGCCTTCCTGGGGTATCTGCTGCCGATCGCCACCACCGCCCGCTCACACCAAGCCACCCTCGACGACTCGGGCCTGCCTGAGGGAGCTCGCAAGCTGTTGGGTATGGCGCTGGCCCAACCCGTCCTGCCCAAGAGCGAAGGTGCGGGAACGCACGAAGGCTATCTCACCGTCTTGGCGCGCATGACCGAACGCTGGGTCAAGGAAGTGGTGGGCGAACTAGGCTTCCTGGGCGAGTTCACTCAGGCCTTCAGCCGAATCTTCCGGGGGCAGTCCCAACTGCGGTGGCGGGATTTTTTGCTGCAACTCCAGGAATGCGGTGCGGAAGCGCTGCCCATCGTGGTCCTGATCGGATTCCTCGTTGGGGCCATCATCGGGTTCGTGGGTGCTACGGTTCTCGAAACCTACGGTGCGGCCATCTACACGGCCAACATGGTGGCCATCGCCATCGCCCGGGAACTGGGAGCCCTGATGACCGCCATCATCCTCAGCGGCCGAACGGGCGCTGCCTTCGCCGCCAATTTGGGCACCATGCGGACCAATGAGGAGATCGACGCCCTCCAAACCGTCGGCTTGAATCCGATCGATTTCCTCGTCGTGCCCCGAGTGGTGGCCTTGTGCATTATGATTCCTCTGCTGACGGCCTTCGCCGATTTGGCCGGCATCACGGGCGGTTTGCTGGTGGCCACGACCATGCCCAACGTCACCTTCGCGTCGTATATCAACGCCACCTTAAAGGCGCTGACCGTGACCCAGGTCTGCATTGGTCTCGGCAAGAGTGTGCTCTTCGGCGCCATCATTGCTTTGGTGGGTTGCCGCCGGGGTCTGGAATGCGGTCGTTCTGCCGCCGCCGTCGGTCTGGCCACGACCTCCTCCGTCGTCGTCAGCATCACGCTGGTGATCGCGGTGGATGGCCTTCTCGCCGTCGTGTTCAACGCGCTGGGCATCTAAACCATGGATTCCACCAACCCCATCATAGAGCTGCGCGGTGTGGAATTGGCGTACGATTCCCGGGTCTTGATCGAGAGTATCAACACCACGGTGCAGAAGGGACAGATCTTCGTCGTGATGGGCGGGAGCGGATGCGGCAAGAGCACACTCCTACGTCAGATGGCCGGGCTCAAGGAGACCACCAAGGGAGAGATTCTTTACCACGGCGAGGATTTCGTGAGTGCCTCGGAGGAAAAGAAGGACCGCATGGCGCGCCAGTTTGGGGTGATGTTCCAGAGTGGCGCACTGTGGAGCTCCATGACCGTCGGCGAAAACGTCGCCCTGCCGCTGGAGGAGCACTCCCAGCTTTCCCCCCACGCCATCACCGACCTCGTCCGCCTCAAACTGGCCTACGTCGGCCTGGCCGGCGTCGAAGGCTTCTACCCCTCGGAACTCTCCGGCGGCATGGTCAAACGCGCCAGTATCGCCCGGGCCATGGCCCTCGATCCCGAGATCGTCTTTCTCGACGAACCCTCCGCGGGCTTGGACCCGCTAAGTTCCCGCCGCCTCGACGATCTCATTCTCCGGTTGCGCGACACCCTGGGAACCACCTTCGTGGTCGTCACTCACGAGTTGCCCAGCATCTTCGCCATCGCCGATCATTCCATTTTTCTCGATCCGGAAACGCACACCATGCGGGCTTCCGGCAATCCTCGCGATCTGGCCCGCGACTCCACCGATCCTTTGATCCGCAATTTTCTCAACCGCGCTGCGTCCACTCCCGAACCTGTCAAATCATGAGCAAACGCGCCTCCCCGCCTGTCCTTGGAGCCTTCATCGTCGGCGGCCTGCTGCTGATCGCCATCAGCCTCATCGTGGTCGGCTCGCGGGGCTTGTTCTCCCAAAAGGCTCAGCTGGTCCTTTACTTTCCGGGATCCGTCAACGGCCTTCAGGTGGGTTCCTCGGTGAAGTTCAAAGGGGTCACCATTGGCGAGGTCCAAAGCATTCGCATCAGCTTGGCCGCTCCCGATGCTGCCGTAACGATTCCCGTTACCGTTGAGATCAACAGCGAATTGGTGGCCGATACCACCGGCGAACCTCTGGATCTCAGTAATCGGGCGTTGGTGAAGGCGATGGTGAACAAAGGACTGCGCGGTTCCCTGGAATTGGAGAGTTTTCTCACCGGCATGCTCTACGTCGGTCTCAACATCTATTCCAATGCACCAACCCCGGTTTTCGTAGGTCCCGCCAATGGCCCGCCCGAAATTCCCACGACCCAGACCGGCCTCCAGAAGCTCGCCAGTTCACTGCCCAAGGTGGAACGAATTCTGGATCGCGTGGAGGTCGTCGCCGGCGAAGTGGAAGCGATGTTCAAGCAGATCCAGGCGGGCAAGATCAACGATTCCCTGTTGAAGACCCTCGCCGATGCCCAAAAGATTCTGCAGGCCCCCAGCATCACCAACACCTTCATCGCCGTGCAGGACATGGCCACGGAGTTTAAGCTCACTGCCTCCGACCTCCGAACCGACCTAAAGCCCATGATGAAGCAACTGACGGACACCGCGGCCGGCGCCGACCGCACCGTAGAGGAACTGAACCGCCTCCTCACCGATGCCCGCCGTCTTGTGGGTGATGATTCCCCGATGGTCGGCCAACTGGTTTCCACGTTGTCCGAATTCCAACGCACGGCCGTGGCCCTGCGACAGCTCGCCGATTTTCTGGCCCGCAACCCGCAGTCCATTCTCACCGGCCGCGATGCCGCCAACTCGTCCAAACCATGATTCCGCGACCCGTTCTTCTCCTCACCGTCGCCACGGCCTTGCTGGGCTCGGGGTGTTCCGTCCTCTCGCCCAAGAAGGATCCCACCCGCTTTTATGAGCTGACCGGATCGAACACATCAGCCCCTGCCTCCTCCGCCAGCGGCGGGACCCTGGTCTTGAACGTGCAACTGGCAGGCTATCTCCAGAATACCTCCCTCGCCCAACGCCTCGCTCCCAACCAACTGACTTACCTTCCCTTCGATCAGTGGGCCCAACCGCTGGGCGAAGGGATCAGCCAGGTTCTCCGGGAAGATTTGTCAGCCGGCACCGGTCTCGCAGTCGTCAACGCCAACAATACCTACGTGATCCGCGATGCCACCCGGGTGGACGTCGTGATCCGACAGTTCGATGTACTGCCAAGCGACCGGGTCCAAATCACTGCGCAATGGCAGGTCCGAACCAACCTTACCGGTAGCCCAATCAAGTCCGGGGAATTTCGGCAGGAACGACCGTACGCCCCGAATGTGAAGTCCCTGCAAGATGCCGTGGCCGTTCTGAGCCAACTCTTGGGAGAAGTCAGCCAGGCCATCCGCAAGTCCCTGCCCTGACCTGGACGCCGGAGATTCCAGCATCCAGCATCACGTCAGCCGTTGCTCTTCGAAAGACTCCCCGGCACCTTTCCAGCACTCAGTTGGCGCCCGGAAGCTGTGGCAGCAAAGAAGTGGGGTCAGGTAGACTTGGGGATGCTCCCGGACTCGCGGCCGGTTTGGGATCGGCCATCAACTCGCTGCGCTTTTTCAGCACCGGATCAATCGTCCATTTGCTGACGGTGAAGGTCCACTTCCCGAAGCCCTCCTCGGTCTTCAGCTTCTGCTCGAGCTTGGCCAGCTTCTCTTTGAACTCCTTGTCGAGCCGTTCCTTGTCCTCCGGCTTCTCATCCGCCGCCGCAGTACGTTCCCGAACCAAATTACCCGTCACCGTCACTTGGACCGGATAGTTATCACCGTCGGGTTGACCAACCCTGAGTTCGTACGTCAGGCCGCTGGCCGTTTTGATCAACGCGCGCGTGGGCTGATCCAGGCCCAACTTGGCCAAATCGGGGTTCAGGATGAGGTCGTTGAAACTGGGTCCACTCAAGAGACTGTTAAAGCTGAACAGCTTGTTTTTATCCAACGTCTCGGTCGCCGCGGCCTCAACCAGGGTCCAGTCCGAGAATTCGTTGGTCCGCGTCAACGTGAAGCTGTTGGTCGCGTCCGGATGCGTAATCTGCACCGAGAGCGGCTGCTCCACCTTGATGAACTCCTTGGCGACCCAATTCTCCGGCTTGGGTTGCGCGCTGCTCAGCGGATCGTTGATCAGCGAGATGGCCTCGCCCACTTGGACATACCGGCCATCGGGGAATCCGCCGCCGCCGCCCATCATGTCGTCTTCGCCACCGCCGCGAACGCTCTGTTTCCCCAACCGCAGCGTCTTCACCGGCTTGCCGCTCGCATCCAACAATTCCACCAGCGTGGACCCCTCGCCGCTCAATTGCAGCAACGGCAACCGCGACGCCCCCACCTTCACCGGTCGGGTCACCTTCAACTCGGCCAGTTTGCGAACAAACGAGCTCAAGTCCGCCCGATTGGCCGGATAGTTTCCACGTTCCCGCACCACCCAGGTTTGTCCGTCACTCACAATGTTGACGGTGTTGGTCCCTTGCGTGATCCGAACGGCGGAAATGGAAGCCCCGTCAAAGGGTCCGAGCAGGCTGCCGCCCATGTTGGACTTGGACCGGTCGAATCCGGCGTTGCGTTGCTGGAGCACCCAGAGTCCGCCACCGCCCAAAACGAGGGCGGCGATGACCAGCAGGATCAGTTGTCGCGATTTCATGGTTTGAAGGTCGCCAAATCGATCAACGTTGATTTCACCTCAGGCTACGTTGGAGGCCTTAGCGAGCCGCCATCCTGCGCCGGCGGAACACCGCCAGCGTGATTCCCACGGCCGCCACCACCGCCGCCATGGCCGCGATATTGAGCCACTTCAGCCGGCTCTCCAACGCATCCACATCCTGTCGGAGATTCCGCCGGGTGAGGCGCAGTTCCTTCCGGGTGTTGGCCTGTTGTTCGGTGAAATTCTTCAGGGCCTGCTGCTGTTCCGGAGAAAGAATCAGCCGGGCCGTGTCGCCCTCCTTCTGCACCTGCATTTCGCTGAGTTTGCCCTGGAGATCCTGGAGCTTCTTGTCGAGCTCTTCGATCTTGGCCTGATACCCCTTGCGCGCTGCCGCTTCCATTTCCTGGACCACGGTGAAGGGACGGCGAACGGAGGCCCGGCTGCGGGCGCCCATCAGGCTCACATCGCCCGCCGCCTGCTCGATCACGTTCTGGAGCAGGCCGAGATTGCCGTTCATCGGCGTCGCAATGCGGAGCATCTGATTCACACTCACGGAAAAGTTGTTCGCGAGCATATCCACGTCGCCAAACAGATAGACGACGTTGTCGGTCGCACTCTCCTTGAGGGACGCCGGTTTCGCCGGGGCATTGGTGTCGCCCGCGGTCGTCGGACTACCGTCCGGAAAGGCCGTCTTGAACTTGCCCGAGAGCCGCAGACCCAGATTGTAGATCACTCCCGAGGCTTTGAAATCCTGCAGGATCTTTTCTGGATTCAACTGGGCGGTAATGCCATCGACCAACTGCGAATTGGCGGTGCTGAACAACAGCGGTTCGGCATTCAATCCCGCCACAGCCGACCCTTGAAGTGCTCCCGCAAACGGCATCCACACATCGTCCACCAAGGCGGTGGCGGCATCCTTCGGATTCACGCCGGCCGAATTGATGAAGAGAAATCCCGGAACCGGTTGGGGCCGGCCATCCCGACCACCGAGTTCGCGCATGAACTGAGTGTCGGCCACCACCTGGGAGCCGAACTCATACCCCCAGGACTTGAAGAGCTTCGGCAGGGAGGAGCTGGTCCCGAAATTCATGCCCATCGGATTCTGCTGCGGACGCTGGGTATCCGAAAGGCACAGGGCATCCACGAACGCCACCAACTTACCGCCGCGCAGTACGAACTGATCCAGGGCAAACTGGGCCTTGTCCGTGATGTCCCGGGGATGCAGCACCAGTAGCACCTTGATTTTCTCGTCGATGGATTCGACGTCCATCGGCACCGCCTGCACTTCGAAGTCGCGCTTCAACTCGCTGACGAAGGCCCAGGGCTCGGTCTGACCCTGACGTCCCATCTGCATCATCATCGGATTGAATCCGCCCATCACCTGCAAAGGCGTCATGATGCCAATGACCGGCTTGTTCGTGGTCAACACTTGGGCGAGAGCGCGCGCCAAATCGTACTCCAGGAATTTCTCGCGCTGGGGGCTCAGAAAGGGAATCGCCACCTTCTCCGGCGCGTTCTCAATCGCCAGACCCAGATACAACTCTTCGCCGGTCTGGAGCATCTGACCCTGAATGCCGTCCGACTTGGCCGAATCCTCGGCGTCCGAGTCCGGTTCCGGATCGATCTTCTTAATCTCGATTTGATCGCCCGACTGCACCCGAAACTCGGCCAGTAGATCCTCCACGGATTGCGCGTAAGTCTTGAGCTGCTCGGGCATGCGTTCCTTGCCCTTGCTCACGTAGAGGCGCATTTCGATCGGACCGTCGATCCGCTTCAGGATCTGCTTCGTGCCGTCCGACAGGGTGTGGAGTTGGTCGGCGGTCAGGTCGACCCGGACCCGGGCCGGACTGAAGATCAGGTTCAGTCCCAAAATGGCGATAAACACCAGGACCACACCCGCGACCGAAAACAGGAACGTTTGAAACTTCGAAGAGTTCATCGAGGCAGGAAAGTTAGGAGTTCATTACGCCCCGCGCAGTCCGCGGAGGACCACGCTGGTACAGAACAGGCAGAAACCAATGACGCTGCCAAAGAAGAGAATGTCCCGGAAGTCCAACACCCCGCGCTGAAACTGCGCGAAGTGGGGCATGACACTGAACGACGCCACCGTGGTGACCAGCCAGTCCGGCGCCCAGCGCACCATCAACTCGGTCACTGGCTCCCATCCGGCGAGAATCAGGAAGAAGCAAATCACGACCGACAGGATGAAGGAGATCACTTGGTTCCGGGTCATGGCCGAGGTCATCACGGTCACTGCAAGGTAGGCTCCGGCCAAAAGCAGACTTCCCACGTAACCGGCCACGATCGATCCAAGATCCGGATCACCGAGATACATGGTGGTCAGCACCACCGGAAACGTCAGTGCCAGCGCCAGGGCCAGGAACAACCAACAGGCCAGGAATTTTCCAATGATCGCCTGCCAGGCCGAGATCGGCATTGTCAGCAACAGCTCCAAGGTTCCTACCCGACGTTCCTCCGACCACAGCCGCATCCCGGCGGCCGGCACGAGGAAGAGGTACAGCCAGGGATGCCACATGAAGAACGAGTTCAGATTGGCCTCACCCCGTTGGAAATAGTTCCCCAACATGAAGGTGAAGAATCCGTTCATCAGCAGAAAGATGACGATGAACACGTACGCCACCGGCGAGTTGAAATAGCCCACCAACTCACGCTTGGTGATGGTCCAGATGTTACGGAGGGATTCAGACGTCATAGCAGGGTCGACGGAAGGTCAGAAATTCGAGAGGCCCACGGTTCAGGCGCCTTGGCGGCGGGTATCCGGCTGGGTGATGGCGCGGAAGACATCGTCCAACCGGCCTTCCTCGGTGCGTAATTCGTCGAAGCGCCAGCCTTCCTTGCCGGCGAGTTCGGCCACGGACCGGGCGAGGTCACCGTTCACCGTTTTGTCGCGGGGAAAGATCCGGGCCAGGACCGTGCCGGAATCGGTACTCACCGTGACCTTGCCGGCGGTCCCGAGCGACGACAACCGTCCCCGGACCGTTTCGGCCGCCGCCGCTTGCACGCGGAGCGTCACTGAGCCAGCGAGTTCATGACGTGCTCGGAGTTCGGCCGGAGTGCCATTGGCCACGACCTGCCCCCGATCGATGATGATCGCCCGGGAGCACACGGCATCCACTTCCTCAAGGATGTGAGTGGAGAAGATGATCGCCTTGTCCCGGCCAAACCGTTTCAGCAACTGCCGAATCTCATGCTTCTGATTCGGATCCAGGCCGTCCGTCGGCTCGTCCAACACCAGAACCTGGGGATCGTGAATGATCGACTGCGCGAGACAGGTCCGATGCCGGTAGCCCTTGGAGAGGGTGTCGACGGACTGATGCAGGACGTTTTCGAGGAAACACATTCCCACCACCCGGCGGACCGCCTCTTCCCGCGCCGACCCGTGCAAACCCCGCATTTCGGCCGCAAACGAGAGAAATCCATGCACCGTCATGTCGGAATAACACGGCGCGCTTTCCGGCAGGTATCCGATCAACCGCTTGGCCTCGATTGGTGCTTCATTCACGTCGTGGCCCCCGACCACGACCTTGCCGTGAGTGGGCGGAATGAACCCGGTAATCATCCGCATGGTGGTGGACTTGCCGGCGCCGTTGGGTCCCAGAAATCCGAGAATTTCTCCGCGTTGGACCGTGAACGAAACGCGGTTCACCGCCCGCTTGGGGCCGAAATCCTTGACCAAATCTTCGACGGTAATCATGCCAAATGAGTTTGCGCAGGATGTGTTTTCTCGTGACGGGGGAAAAGAAATAGAAAGAAGTTTTATAACGTCAAGGGGCAGTCCCCTGCCCGTTTCGGGGAAAAACCGCACACCCCGAGACGCTGAACCTCACGAATCTCGACCGAAGCAAGGCAGACCAGCCGCTAAGGAACATGAGTGAGCGCTAATGGGGAATAGAGAGCGAAACGGTATGGGCAACGCCGACTCCCCGGATTCAATTCTTCCTGACCCATTCGCGGGCATTCGCGTTGATTCGCGGTTCCAACCGAATCGTTTCGAGTCACGGCTGCACGCCGCGCCATTCGCCCTGCCACATGGTTCGCGCTTTGCCGCCCAGAGCGACCCGGTCGCCCTCGTGGCGCATGCGAACCGCCCCGCCCCGGGCACTCGCCTGCCATCCCAACAACTCCAGCCGACTCAACCGCTGCGACCAAAAGGGAGCCAGGGTGCAATGGGCCGAACCCGTCACGGGATCCTCCGCCACCCCGGCGCCCGGGGCAAAGAACCGGGACACACAGTCGAAACGACCGCTTCCCGGGGCCGTCACGATGACGCCCCGCACCGGCAGACGGGCCAGCGCGGGAAACTGCGGCTGCAAGTTGCGCACGGCCGCTTCATCCGCCAGTTCACACAAATAGTCATCGGCCGAACGCCCCACCCACCGGGGGGATTCGCCCAAGGCTTCCACCAGTCCCAACGGCGGTTCCGTCTCCCGGGCGGGACGCGCCGGGAAGTCCATCTCGATCCCCGCCGGTCCCCGACGACACATCAGGACTCCGCTGTGCTGCGTCTGAAACCGCACGGGTTCCCGGAGCGACGCTCGACCGGTCTCCCAGAGCACATGCGCACTCGCCAGCGTGGCATGACCGCAGAGGGAGACTTCGACAGTCGGGGTGAACCAACGCAGCCCCCAGGCGTCCCGACCCGGCACGAGGAAGGCCGTTTCGGAGAGATTCATCTCGGCCGCCACCCGCTGCATCCAGCCGGGATCTGCCGGGGTCTCCAGCAAACACACCACCGCCGGATTGCCGGAAAAATCCTCCTCCGCGAAAGCGTCAACTCCCCACAGCATCGCATTCACCACGCCACCTTCCGCGCACCGACCGAGGCTTTCAACGGCCAAAGAGTGCCCGGGCCGCGAACCGGGCTAGCGCGACCGCATCCGGCGTGTCGCCATGAACACAGAGCGTCCGGGGCCGCAACGGCAGTTCCCGGCCTGACTGGGATTCCAGGCCCCGGCCCTGACGCAACCGTTCCAACCGCCGCCGAAGCACCGCCCGATCCGTCAGCACCGCCCCCGCCTCGGAACGCGGAACCAGGGTTCCATCGTCCCGATACCCCCGATCGAGAAAGGCCTCCTCCCAGACCTCCACTCCCCACCGCTTCGCCAATCCCACCAGAGTTCCCCCGGCCAAGGCATACACGCGCAAGTTCCCAAACCAGCGCGAGACCGTCCGCAGATAGCACTCCGCAAGTTGCGCATCCCGTTCGACCGCGTGGTAGAGCGAGCCGTGCAGTTTCACGTGTTGAAGCCGCATTCGCTGGGCGCGCGCCAACCGATCCAAGGCTCCCACTTGGTGCACCAGGAGCACTTCCAGTTCCGCCGCCGTCAGGTTCACCTCACCGCGTCCGAAGGCACCCGCCACTCCCGGGTGGGCCCCGACCCGGACCCCCAACTCCCGACCCCAGGTCAGGCACCGCTCCATCGTGGCCAGATCGCCGGCATGCCCGCCACACGCCACATTGACCGACGTGACCAACCCCATGAGCGCCCGCGTCCGCCGAACCGGTTCCCCTTCCCCCAAATCGCAATTGAGATCAAGCCGCACGGCGTCAGCAAAGGACAGTTTCGCCCTGCACCCCGTCATGGTGACCTTCTGGCGCTCGGCAAGCGACTGCTGCCAGCACCAGTGATCGGATTGAACCAGCGCAATCTCGGGAACCGTACGAAGTCCGCATCTGTCGTATGGAGCACGGCTCCGTTGTTCATGACTAAAGCGGCGATCTGGGCGTCGGACACGAGGTTGCCCGCCGTGCCCAGTGTCTCCAGAAGCTTCAAAGTATCCCTAACATGATCGGCCTCAGGGGCAACCACCTGAACCGGCGGCTGCTCCAGCCACGAACACACATGACCTGTGGCTTCGGCCACCGTCATTGGATTCCGGAATGCGCGGGGATGAGTAACGATGCGAACGAACCCAAACAGGACGACATGAAGCAATCCAACCGGTTCCGTCCCGGAAAGGCAGGACTGCCACCACGGTACGGCCTTGGAATGAAATGGAGAACTGGCGTCGTAGGTATAGATCAGCAAATTGATGTCGGGAACAATCACCGAGCACCTCCCGAACGACTCGATTCCAGAAATTCATCCACTTCCAGATCATCGGCTAGCTTGTTGAGTCCAGAGGGATCCAATCCTGGACGCAATCCCAACGAACGAGCCTGAACGACAAATGGGCGACTGGCGGTGCGAGTCGCTTTCTGGCTCAGCCCGGCACGAATCGCCGCGTTGAGCACCTGCTTGAAGCTCGTCCGGGATTCATGCATGGCCTCCCGCAGCTTTCGCTCAACATCCCTATCCAAAGTCACGGTAGTTCGCACAAAAGCATCATGATGCGCTTAACTTTGGCGGTCAAGATGCGGCCTTCCCCAGTGGTTAGGTCAGTAGGTACGGAGTCCCGGCTTTAGCCGCTCCCGCGTCATCCGCAAAAGCATCCTGAGCTGCCGGTCAGTTCGACAGCGCAGCGGCTCTGAGATTGAGGCAATTCTTCAGACAGCTTTCGACAGACCCAAGAAGGCCATCTTCCGTCAGTCCCTTCTCTTCGATTGTCCAACGTTCTGACCCCATTGCCTTGGGCGCTGCCGCTGCCTGGGGTTGCGGTCGCGTGGCTTCGACAAACCGGCGGACCCGTGTCCCCTTGACCGAACCGCGTCCCGGGCCAGTCTAGTTCGTTTTATGAACCTCAACGACAGTTTCAACGGTCCGGCGTGGACCCAAGTTCGGGCGATGCTGGCGGTGGTGGTCGCGGCAACGACCTTGGCGGGATGTGCTTCGATGGGCTCTTCGGCGAAGTCCGCGGAGTCCAAGGCCGATTCCGAGTCCGAAGTGCCGGTCCTGCTTCAGGATCTTCCGGGACCGGTCCAGGCCGCGTTTCTGGAGGAGGCCTACAAGGCCGGAGGGGTTATTGGTGAGATTGAGCGGGAGACTGAAGCGGACGGTTCCGTGGTCTATGAAGGCACGGTGAACCTGCCCGGCGGCGGCGAAGTTGAGGTTGAAGTGGCTCCCGATGGCCGGGTGCTGGAAGTGGAGTCGCCATAATCCCAGACCCTGTCCGTTACGGTTCAATCCAACATTCAGTAGACGATTAACCGCGAATTCGGCAGTTCTCATTCCCAACCTTCGTTCAGCTTTGGCCCTTCCCACCCGCAAGTGCAAGAAGTTGGCTAAGTAAGCCGGCAGCAAGCTGGGATCAAAAAAACGGCCGCTTCGATGTCCATTGAGCAGAAACCACTAAACTGGGCAGCGATAAAGAAGACTGCCACTGTGTTTAATCCAATGCCCCGAAATTTTGGGCTGCCCAGAATCGTCGACATCGGGCTCCGTTGTATAATCGGGGTTATACCACTTGGGCTGCGCATAATAAACCGGTGAGTCGGTAAGTGTAGCAAAAATGCACATGGCAGCTGAGATCGGCTTCGGGCCAAATGGGGCAAGTGACAAAGGTTTCCTGTTTGCGATTCCGCAGATAAGGTCAAACGCACCCGAAACGTCATCAGGTGCCGCACGGCAAATATGAACTGAAGAGGGCTGGCCATGCCACATTTTACGAATTTCCATAGCAGATCTCCAAACTCGTCTAATCGAGCTTACTCTTGCTGGAAACGGCAAGATTAGAGACAAATCAGTTTCGCTTTCATCAGCCATCAAATGTTCCTCCAGACCACCCGGCATAAAGCCAACATTCACGGCAAGTCTCTTTCTCGCCTCCTCCTCTGCACCTCGGTTGCTACACCTGAAAGTCGGTAACACGTCCCAATCCTCATGGTTACTGCTTAGAGCACCATTCCCATATCGCCCAGCACAATAGGTAACCAGCAAGTCCACAACTTTCGGATTCTGCAAAAGACACTTGAGATAGTAGAAATAAAAACGCTTCGGCATGCTCGTGATGTCCAAAATGACCGACGGCGTGGATGGTTGCCGGGAATCCATCATAAATTCAGGCACTGTAGCCAACAGATCTCTCATTAGGATGTTTGGTTCTCCGCAGTGACTTCGAAACCTCTCCACATTCTGATCTGTCTTACGCTCACCCTCATCGCTGAAAGGAGAGTCTGGCCACCGAACACGCAATATGTGATTACTCTCCATGACGCCAAGTCGGCTCAGAGATCTCGCAACTTGAACGGAGCGAATCTCCGAATTGATCGAGCCAAGAAAGTGCCACCTCCGTGCATCAGAGCACGCGAAAGACCATTCGAGATTACCTGACGGACGAAACATGCTCTCGAAGATAGGGCTATTAATCCAGATTCAGTTCCGGCTGTTCCGGGGTACGCCTTCGGGACTCTCCGGCTCCGGGAAGAGCCTTTGCACTAAGGGCATGCTTAAGCAACTCTTCAGGTCGCACATAACGTGGTTCTTTAGTGTGCGCTTGATAAATTTGGTAGTGCGGAACGAGAATCGAATTCGCATAATATTTGAAGCGCCGACCTCGGATTTTATCGGCGGGGTTCTTCGATGTATGTTCGACACACTCCAAATCCCCCCATGCAACGCATTCATCTAGAAGTCTTTTTAGTTCAGGGAACTGTGCGACCTCATCCAGCAAAACCGAAAATCCATTAGCACCGGGGTATCTCATGGCCTCGTCATTCCGAAGCCTGATTCGAAGATCAGCAAACACCCTGTCTAGAAATCGAATCCGCACATCGCCGCCTGGGCGCCCCGGCTGTTTCGAAAGGTTCTGATGCCAACGCTTGCTAATGTTCTCTATAGCCACTCGCTGCACGGTAAGCGGCACTTCCCCAAACCCTGGTAGGCTGGTCTCTGACCTTAAATCACGTAGCCAAAGTTCCCAGGTCTCTCGGCAAATACTAAGAAACAAAGTTATATTGTTTGAACTCAGAGCCAGCACGTCTTCTGTGCCCCACCAGATGAGTTTCTGTTTGTGACTCGCCGCTAGCTGAAGGATCGCAAGGCTAACCCGCTCCTTTTGCCACCATACTGTCCATGGAGCTTTATCTTCAAGTTTCGGAGGCCGTTCTGTTTCGTGCCGGGGAGGCTGACCAAGATGACCTCCGTTCTGCTTTGCCCAAGCGCAAGCTAGGGCAGCATTCAATGGATCAATCCTAGAACTAGAGTCAGACGGCAGCGATCTGGATAGACCTGTCCTCCGATCGTATACAGCGCGGATGTAATTCTTCCATGAAGCGCTGAGGTCAGTGACGTTAATCAACGCCTCGACCGTAGTGTCCTGTTTGACGATAATGTGCCCAACCAAAACCTGTGGCGAGGGCGAGGCCCCGAAAAACTGTCGGCATAGAGAACGCTTTGATGAATATGGAGGAAGTCCGTCGGGGAGAGCTGCGCTAAGGCGTCTGCTAAAAACATCATCTGCAAATCCCTTGAATAACCAGTCTTTTGGGTTTTCCCCTCTGCGCAAGACCGCATCAAAATCTCGGATGACGTAATCACGAGATTCTTCGAGCTTTCTCCCTCCTGGCATGCTTAGAATCTCACTGTCGTAGTTTCGAGTTCCTATCCGATACGACACTCTTCCGTCCCTCCGCCCAAGAGCGCGATAGATGTGACGTCGGAATTCTTCGGTAAGTTGATATTGAGGAGGATCTTTGTGAAGGAGCTCTTCAACTTGATCAATACGCACAAAAGCAACAGAATCGGAAGCCAGTAATCCGGAACGCTTCATACAAACAACCGAACACGCGACTGGTTCTCCTATGGCGGATTTACTTTGTTCAACTTCCTTGTCCAAAGAGTCGATGTTCCAGTTAGCCCAGCTACGGAGGTGATTAAGTCGTTTGTCTATTCTCTCACGAACCGCTTTCAACGTCGTGCATTCAGATAGATAGCCAAACCAGCAGTCCTCCTTGACTACGGCTGCGACGAAGTCATCAACGCGCGCAGTGTCGATCACATCTTCGAAGCACTCCCTTTTCCTGATCATTTGTTCGCACGAATCGAGAAGATCGTTCACAAGCCAATAGTTGAGATAGTCAACGAAAATGGCTGTCAGGCGTTGCACGTCCTCGTTTGTCGCCCCACTTGGCATTCGTTGAACTATATCGAGAACGCCACTTTTCGAGAGATTCACCCCAGTGGCAATGAACATCTGCTGGCTCTTTGGAACCGGAAACTCTACCCCCTCTTCAAAGTATGCGATTTTGACTTTGGGATCAAACAGCCTCAATATCATACTCTTACCGCAACCAATGGTGCCGCGAAGAATAACGTTACCTTGAGCGAAGACTTCCGGCAGGTGAGCGACCAAGAATGGACTAAAACAGCGAACATACGCCTTCCCGTTTAGGCTGTCGGCTGCACGCGGGTCTTGAAACGGATTTGTGTTGAGTATGCTCATGATGTTTCTCGGCTCACTCTTGGGAATACTGGAACCCAGTTGGACTTCGGGGAATTGAAGTGAACGATCGGTATAGTGTTGTCGGGCGTATTCGAAAACATTACAACCGTTGCTCCTGTATGGTGATCGCCCCTTAAATGGAAGCCATGTGGGGCATATGGCGGCCCGCCAGCAGTGCAGGTTCCTTCGACCGCTGGGTGAATTCGGTTCGCTAGGGCCGAAACATGATTCAACAGAGCATCCGACGCTTCGACTTTGCTCAAGAAGACCGAGTCTCCGAGTTTCACGACCGGAGCGATTTTCAGACGCCCCGCGGTCGTCGCCGCAAGGTCAGAGAATCGCTTGTAGCCGTCTGGACAGATCAGCATAGGGCAAAAGAGAATCGGTATATCTGAATGCTCTAGTGCCCATTTAACTATCTCAAGCCCTTGAAGTCCCGTTCCAACGAAGTCTTCCAATAATACTATTCTCTTGAAGTTCATTCCGGTGTAATGGCGTTTGATTTGTGCCGGATCTCCAAGTTCTTTGAGCGTTAGGAAGTTCGGCCTGCACTTGATTCCTGTAATTGAATTTGCATGATAGAATTCGCTTATAATTAAGCTGTCAGTTACGGACGCATACCAAGTGTGTTTCGAACGTTCGTTGTCTAGTTGTTCTGAGAAATTGTGTATGCTCATCTTCAATCCAGCACAATCCCATACCCAGCGTGAAATCTGGTTTGAATATGCAGTCCGATACAAACTCAGAAAATCATCAAACGAGAAGTAGGCTATGCGAAGTATAAATTGAAAAAGGGCGATCTGATCTTCATTTGATAGACCGGTGTTCTGCATCCAAGCGACCATTCTGTCTTGGAACACCGGTGCATGATGTGAGTACATGGCAGGCACATAGCGCGAATAAGCATGTTCGATCATGAAATCGAGCTGCCGCAGAATATCCTCAAAGGTCTCATCAGAATCTGGGGCCGCTCCAATTGGAAGGCGGTTCTCCAAACTCCACTGTTTTACGAAGTCACTCAGATGTCTGTGGCCAGCCATATCAGGATATGAGTTGTTTAACAATTGTCGCGGCAAACTCTCCAAGTGGTGGAGGCACCGCGTTGCCGATCAAACGATACTGCGCTTGTTCACTTCCACGAAAAACATAGTTGTCGCTGAATCCTTGAATACGGGCCGCTTCTCGCACTGTAAAGCCTCGGTGTTGGGAAGGATGTAGGAAGTATCTTGGAGCTCCGAATCGCGTATCCACCGTGCAACTCGGCTTGTCCCATGCCAGGCGGCGAAACTTGCCATTAAACGTACCGACAAGGTCAATGCCTCCGCCAACGCGCCTTAAATAGCCCTTCTCAATAAGGCCATCCACAAGCCGCGCAAAACGTGGACCGAGCGCCGCCTCCAACCGGGGGATTGATACGGGATCGGCATCGCCATAAGCCCGTTGGCGCTCCTGCCTCCTAAGCCGCCTGAGCAATTCCAGAACTGTGCGTTCATGCTCAGTAACGCTTCCGAAGACCTCGGGTATGTCCCATGTCGCGACAGCGTTCGTTCCCCCACGAACATTGGAAAGCTTCTGGCCGGGCTTGATTCGTTGGGCAATATTCCATTCGCGACTGTTATTTGTCAGTTGTCGAGGATTGTGGTTCGGCTGCTTGTCCACCCCAAACAGAGCCGTCCG
Source organism: Verrucomicrobiota bacterium (assembly GCA_017309115.1). Lineage (GTDB taxonomy): Bacteria > Verrucomicrobiota > Verrucomicrobiia > Limisphaerales > UBA9464 > UBA9464. Next base: position 54,749 of record JAFLEF010000013.1, read on the forward strand.
GAGTTTTCCGCGAGGTCCTTTGGGTTCTGTGAATTGCATATCCTTGCCAGTCTGCCAGGCGAAGAACAGCACACGCCGCCTGAGTTGGGCCATTCCCAAGTCCGCTGCCTCACAGCGCATAGTATGTGTTCGGTAGCCCGCGAGGCGCATCGTTGCATCGAGCGATTTCAAATACCGAGCGTGCTCGCCAGACAAGGCGCCGGAAACGTTTTCAACTACGAGAACCTTTGGCGACACTCTTCGTGCCAATGTCCCTGTGAGCGTCAGGAGATGATTTCGGTCGTCATTTAGCATCCTCTTCCCTGCCGTTGAAAACCCTTGGCAAGGCGGGCCCGCAATCAGGGCATCAACTCCAAACAGCGATTGTTCGTCGGAAAGACCTTGCGTCAGGTCAACGCGGTTTACAGGACCATCGACATTTGCAGCGAAGTTTTCGACCGCGTCGGGGTCGCAATCAAACGCGCCCTTCGGTCTAAATCCGCGTGTTGTAAAACCGAGGTCAAATCCCCCGCATCCTGAGAAGAAGCTAGCAAATGTCATGGTTCTACCGTTTATGTTTTGCTGGTTGTGAGACATGACTCGTTCTTGTGCCAATCGCGCGTCGAAGACTCATTCACTGGACCTGCGGGAGCAATTGCTAGTGCTTTACCAAGGAAACAATTTACCGTCCGAGTGTTTGGCGGTCGAGGCCCTTGCTGTCCACCATCGATTCGCACAACTGTTGTTACCTCAAAATTGTGGCAAGGTCATGACCTGCTTGCAAGTGACGCTGTCTTTTTGCCGGTCGTGAGCTATCCCGACCTCCACCGGAATCGCACCCGGGATCCCGGACGCATCTGAGCGAGTCGTCGGAGGGCCTCCGGCTCCAGCCAGCCTAACTTGGGATAACCGCCCACGGTGGGGCCGTCCGGAAGGGTCACGATGGGTTGGCCGTTGGCGGGGACCTGGACGGTGCCCGGCAACACGGGTTCCGAAAGGATCTCCGCAGGCGAAGGTCGGAGCGGTGGACCCATTAATCGATAGCCCACCCGATCGCATTGATTCGAGAGCGTCCAAGTCTCCGCTGCGAATCGGGCCCGATCTTCCGGCGTAAAACTGCTCCACTGCGGACCCGGCCAGACCCACAGCGGCTCGGTTGCGGAGTAGTCCGGAACTTCGGACCAGTGAACCCGGCGACCGGCGGTTCCCGACGGCAGGATCAGCGGCGAAGGCTGGGGCGACCGCAGTTCGCTGCCGGATATCCACGGTTCGCCCAAGCCCGCCCGGGGCAAGGTGCTGACACTTCCCAATCCCGGCTCGGCACACCAACCGCCCGGGACCGCCATGTAACTCCAGACTCCCGGCGTCGCCGGCGGGAAGTTGAGAACTTCGCCCGCCTTCACGCGAAAGGCCGACCAACCCGGGCGACCAGGCAGTCCAAGTGAGCCGCCGGTTAACGCCAGCCACGAATCGCGGAGCACTTCGAAGCGTTGCCCCTGAAAGCAGAGTTCCAGTACGGGGGCTGACTCGGGATTCTCCAGCAGCCGATTGGCCCAGCCCGCAGCGATCCGGTCCAGCGGACCGCTCGGCGGCACTCCGAACCGGGACAGTCCCGGACGTCCAGCATCCTGCAGGGTCAGACCCAACCCGGGCGAAACGACCCGAAGGAGGGGAGTTCCCAGCTTGGGCCGTGGACCAGGCTCGTCGGGACCTGATCCGGGAGCGTCGTCCGGCACGAACCGCAACCGATCCCCGGCGCGCAGAAGAAAGGCCGATTCCACCGTCGCCGCCCAGGGTTGGAACAACGGCGCCGCGGTGGACCCAATCAAGTTCCACCCACCCGGACTGGCCACGCTGTAGATCCCGGTTTGCTCGCCTCCAATGGCCACGCTGCCGGCCGGAACCCGGGTACGCGGCGTCGCCAAGCGGGGCGTTGCCAAACGCGGATCCAATCCGCCGAGGTAGGGGAATCCCGGCGAAAACCCCAAGCACTGCACCCGATACCGCGGGGCACTGTGGCGCTCGATCACTTCGGCTTCGCTCAATTCATGAAGCGCCGCCACTCGGGCGAGGTCCGCTCCGTCATAACGCGTAGGAATCTCCACCAGCCGCTCCGGGATCGCCTCCGCCACGGATCCTAACTCTCGCGGCACCTCCGCCAGCCAAGCTCGAACCGCCGCCAAGTCCGCAGGCTCGCCGGTCCAGACGAGCGTGGTGAGCCCGGGGATCAATTCGAGGCGGCCAACGCGGTCAGAATTGGTCCGGGACTCCCACCGCTTCACCAGCGCCTGACTCCGGGCGAAGGCCGCTTCATCGGGTCGCTCGGCAAAGCGGAGTTGCACCGCCCGGGGACCATAAGAAACGACCTCCATGAGCGCGGGGTGCCAGTCAGGCTGCCCCCGCCAGGGCTGCGATGACCTGATCGAACGGCACCACCTGTTCCTCGCGGGTGCGCAGATTCTTAATCCGCACCGCGACGGTTCCCTCCGCGGAACGTTCGACTCGCAGCGTCTGCCGGGCTCCCAGCTCCAACGCTCGTTTGAACTGCTTGTCGCCTTTGGTGGCCACCAGCGTGAACTCGACTGCGGTTCCCGCTTCCCGCACCTGCTGCACCAGGCGCAGAGAGTCCGCCCGCAAGGTCTCGTCCTCAATCAACACCACCACTTCCACCGCGCCGGCGAACGACGGCACCAGATTTCGTTCCTTCAACAACTCGGCCAACACCACGTCGCCCATGCCAAATCCGAGCGCCGGCAGATTCACCTTTCCTTCGCTGACCTGGTGCACCAGCTGGTCATAGCGGCCGCCGCCGGCAATGGCCCGGAACTTCCCTTTGCGATCAAAGGCCTCAAACACGATGCCCGTGTAGTACGCCAGACCCCGGATGACCCCGTAGTCCACCGCGACGAACGCGCCGAGTCCGCGGGCTCCCAGATTGTCGAGGACCACCTGCAATTCCGGCTCGGGAACACTGGCCCGAATGAACTCCTGCACATCGGTCAGCGAAACCCCCAGGGCCTGGAGCTTTTCAGCGCTCACCTCCGGGCGTTCGCGTTCGATCTTGTCCACCACCTGATAGAACTCGTAGGCCCGCGCCGGATCCCCGCCGCGCGCCGCAAAGAACCGCTGCCACGCCTGCCGACTGCTCAAGCGAATCACGAAGTCCTCGGAGGTCAGGCCGAGGGAACGCAACACATCAATCAGGAGCGCCACAATCTCGGCATCCGCTCCGGGATCCGCTTCGCCGAACAGGTCGCAGTTCAACTGGAAGTGTTCGCGGAGCCGTCCTTTCTGAGGTTTCTCGTAGCGGAAGAGCTGCGGAAACGAGAACCACTTAATGGGCTTTTTGTAGGCCCGTTCCGCGGTGGCCACCATCCGGGCGACGGTGGGGGTCATCTCCGGACGCAACGACACGGCCCGCTCGCCCTTGTCCACAAAGTTGAACAACTGCGCGACGATCTCGGCGCCCGACTTGTTGGTGTACAACTCCAGCGGCTCCAGCGGCGGACCATCGTATTCGCGGAATCCATAGCGCCGCGCCGTCTCCCGCCACCGAGCAAAAATGTGATTCCGCAGATCACAGCTCCACGGTTCATTGGCCGGCAACGGTTCCGGATAAAAGTCGCGAAATCCTGGCAAACGCTCCATATCGTCCGGCGACCCTAGCGGAAACAGCCCCACGACGGGAAGCGGATGCTCACGGGGCAAAGCACCCCGAATTTCAACCGCAGATTTAACGCAGATTCATTGGATGAAGGCAACGTGGCTGCCAGCTGACTTCTCCCGCCCGCCGGACCAAGTCCAGCGAAGAATTTCTGCCCGATTCCCCCGAAATCTGCGTTAAATCTGCGCTTAATCTGCGGTTAAAGCTCCCGGATGAGTAACCAAGGCAGGGGACAGGTCCACACTTCATCCAACAACGGACGAGCGGCTCCGCGGAGCGTCGCCCTACCGGCGTTTTTCTCTCAACTCTCAGCTGCTTCCAGCGCCTCCACACGCGCCCAGATTCGGGCGTGGACTTCGTCCGGAGTTCCGCCGGCGTTGATCGGCACGAATCGCTGCGGTTCGCGCGCGGCCACTGCGGCATAGCCCTGCTCCACCCGCTCGAAGAATGCGGCCTTCTCGGCTTCGAAACGATCCCCGACTTCCTGACGTTTCACGAGTCTGCGGGCCGCTTCCTCCGCCGCGACTCGCAGCCAAAGGGTCAGCTGCGGTCGCACCTCTCCCACGGCAGCCGCAATCACCTGCTCGACCATCGGGAGATTCAGTCCGCGGCCATAGCCCTGATACGCCACGGTGGAATCGTAGAACCGGTCGCACACCACCACCTCACCGCGTTCCAGGGCCGGACGAATCACGCGGTGCACCAACTCGGCCCGGCTGGCATTCATCAGCAACAACTCGGCGACCGTCGCCATCCCAATCCCGTCCGGATCGTGCTTCACCAAGTGCCGAATCTTTTCACCAAGCGGAGTCCCGCCGGGTTCGCGCAGCACCTGACAGGTCCGACCCAGGGAACGCAGCCGGTCGGTGAGCAGACCCACCTGCGTGCTCTTGCCGCAAGCTTCCCCACCCTCGAACGTGATCAGAAGTCCGCGGGACATCACTGACCCGGCGTCGAAACCGGCGCGGGAGCGGCAGCCGCCGAAGTCGCTGCGTGAGCCGGCGGCGGAGGGTTTTTCTTATACTCGTCCTCCAGGTAATCCACGAGCGAGTTGATCTGCACGTCGCTCAGGATTCCCCCCTGCTTCGCGGAAAAGGCCGGCATCAGACTGCCCTGACGGCCCTCGGAGATCCATTTCATCCAGTAATTGCGGTCGGTGTGTTTCAGCCGGGTGCGCAGATCCGGAACCATCTGGGCGCGGTGCTCGGCCTCGTGGCAGATGCCGCACGCCGTCGCATACAGTTCCCGGCCCGTCTTGCCCAAGGTCGGCTGAACGTGGCAAGTCGCGCAGTCGTTGCGGAACACCGCCTGCCGATCCGCGGCGGCAATGGTGAGGTTGCGGCTGCGATCCCCCATCGTGTTGGCAGCGGCGGCCATCGGGGCCTTGGCGCTGACTTGAAGGGCGTAGCTGCCCACCGACGACACCACAGTGGCGGTCTTGGTCACCAGGCCAAATTTGCCGGTGAGATCCATCGAGACATCAATGAACCCGCCTTCGCCCGGGCCCAGCTTCCACGGATAGGCCGGCAGTTTACCCGCCGTGCAGCCGCAGCTGGTGTTGATGTAGGAAATGGTGACTTCGTCGGGCGAGAGATTGGTGACGGAGAAGACAAATGCCGCAGTGCGTTCGCCCTCCGCCAGATCCACATGCTTGGCCAGGGCATCGAACCGGAGGATGTTGGTTTTGCCGGGTTGGCCGACGGTCGGCGGCGCTGAAAAGGCTCGATTAGTCACCACCGAGACGGTCCCGGAGTTGCCCGACCCGATGATGGCGGTGCGAACCGGACGAGGCGCCACGGTGGGCGTGGGCGGGGCCGATGGTTTTACCGGATCGGCCGACAGCCAGATCGGGGAAAATCCCAGGACCCAACCCAGGTTCCGAAGGAGCGCGCGCGGAATGCTCATGACTTCCCGGATCAGTAACAGCCGAGGCCGTCGCTGACGAGTCGATTTCTATGGACCGATTAGGAGCAAAGAATCGAACAGCCCCCGAATCTCGCCAACTCCAGCTTTTTCATTGATCCCAGGGTACCGGGCCTGCGTGACTTGAAGCCTCTCATGAAAGCACTTCTTTTCTCGGGCCTGTTGTTGTCCGTCGCCCTGATCGGCAACGCCGCCCCGCCCCAACCCGGCACCGGCCCCTCCTTCAAAGGACCCACCGGCCTCCAGCTGTATTCCTTGCGCGGCCAATTCACCAAGAGCGTTCCGGAAGCGATCGCGCTGACGAAGAGCTACGGACTCACTGAGGTCGAAACCGCCGGGACCTACAATCTTCCCCCCGCCAAGCTCCGCGAACTGCTGCTCGCTGCCGGACTCAACCCGATCAGCGGACATTTCCCCTATAACCGCTGGCGGGACGACCTGCCCAAGGTGATCGCCGAGGCTCAAGCGCTGGGACTGAAGTACGCCGGAGTGGCCTGGATCGACCACAAAGCGCCGTTCAAGGAATCCGATGCTCGCACCGCCGCCGCTCTCTTCAATCAGGTGGGAGCCGAGTGCGCCAAGCATGGCATCCAGTTCTTCTATCACTGCCATGGCTACGAGTTTCAGCCGTATCAGGACAAAACCCTCATGGACCTGCTCATGGCCGAAACGGACCCGAAGAAGGTAGCCTACGAGATGGACACCACTTGGGTGTTTTTCCCGGGCCAGGATCCCGCCGCCTGGCTGCGCAAGTACCCGGGACGCTGGCAACTGATGCACCTCAAGGACCTAAAGAAGGGGGTTGCCCGGGGAGCCCTCACCGGTTCGACCGATCCGAACAACGACGTCGCCTTGGGACAGGGTCAGCTGAACTGGCCGGAGATTCTCAAAGCAGCCCAGGAAACGGGCGTAAAACATTACTTCATTGAAGACGAAGCGGCGGTGGCTCCGGAGCAGATTCGCGAGACCTTGAAGTACCTCGAACAGGTCCGCTTCTGACCGGCCAGCGGGTCCAACCGCCTTCCGGTGGGAGAGCAAATCCACCGGAAGGCTTGCCCTTCGGACGATGTCGCCTAACGGTGGGTCGGCAGTTTCCTCGAGCCTATGCCCCCTACTTCCCCGCGCACCCTCCGTTGGTGGCCCGCCGCGCTGATACTGGTCCTCGCCACGGGCGTGGTTCTCTATGCGCAACTCCAGTCGGAGTGGCCGTTTCAGCAACGCAATCTCTGGACCTTAGCCACCGGCATTCTGACCTTTCTGGGGTTGCTGATCTGGTGGCTCTTCGGTTCCCGCATCCCTTGGCGCATGCGGTTCCTCGGACTGACCCTCCTGATTCTGCTGGGAATGGGTTGGCGAACCGCCTTTCGCTTGAAAGGGGTGTCCGGAGACTTCGTACCGATTATCGAAGCCCGCTGGAAACCGGCTCCAGGCGCCACGCCCGCCAACGCCAGTCCTCCCTCGCCAATCCCGATCACTGCCCCTTCGCCGGCGACCGTTCTCGACTTCCCGCAGTTCCTCGGTCCCACCCGCGACGCCCAGCTTCCGGGTCCTGCCCTCTCCCCGGATTGGACTGCCCAACCACCCCGCCTGCTGTGGCGTCAATCGATTGGCGGCGGCTGGTCCGGATTTGCCCTCGTGGGAAATCGGGCGCTGACCCAGGAACAACATGGTCCGGAAGAACGGGTCACCGCTTACGACCTGAGCTCCGGTGCCCTGCTCTGGGCCCACACCAATCTGGCCCGCTACGACACCACCATTGCCGGCGAAGGTCCGCGCGGCACACCGACCGTCCTCTCCAATCGGGTGTACACCCTGGGCGCCACTGGAATTCTCGACTGCCTCGACTTGGCCACCGGGAAACGTTTGTGGACTCGTTCCCTTCCAGAGGACGCCAAATGCCCCGTGCCGGAATGGGGCTATTCCGGTTCTCCCTGGACCGACGGCCAAAAGGTCGTGGTGCAGGCCGGCGGCGGCGACGGTAAATCCCTGCTGGCGTATCGGGCCGATACCGGGGAACCGCTCTGGTCCGGCGGCAGCGCAGGCGTCAACTACAGCTCGCCCTACCTCGTCACGCTCGCCGGGACTCCGCAGTTCCTGATCTTCGGACGGAAAACCCTCTCCTCCCACGATCCGCAAACCGGAGCCGTCCTGTGGGAGTATCCCTTCGGCGTCGGCATGCCGCTCGTGGCCAATCCCATTCTGGTTTCTTCCAATCAGGTGCTGATCACCGCCGGCTACAATGTCGGTGCCGAATTGCTCGCCGTCAGCCCCGGCACGAACGCCCCGACCAGCCTCTGGAAATCGAAACGGCTCAAGGCGAAGTTCGCCAATCCGGTTCGCCGTGGGGACTTCGTTTACGGCCTCGATGACGGCATGATGGCCTGTCTGAATCTGAAGGACGGATCCCAGGCCTGGAAGGAAGGCCGTTACGGGCACGGGCAAGGACTGTGGATCGGTGAAGTGTATTTGCTGATGAGCGAAGCCGGCGAACTGGTGCTGTTGCAACCGACACCGGAAGGCCCCAACGAACGCGCCCGTCTGCCGGTGTTTGATTCCAAGACGTGGAATCCGATCGCGCTCCAGGGCGACCGCGTCGTCGTGCGCAACGATCGGGAAGTCGCCTGTTGGCAGCTCCCACTCGCAATCCGCTGAGTGGCTGCCGTCTCCTTTTCCCCATGTATTTCCTTGGAATGGGCACCGCCGTCCCGGCCACGCGTTATCTCCAAACCGAAGGCTGGGAATCGGTCCGGACGACTCCGGCCTTCGCCACGTTGCGCCCGCGCTCCCAGGCGATCCTTCGCAAGGTGCTGCTCGGCGACAACGGCATCGAGTCGCGGCACCTCGCCCTCGCTTCACTGGAAGAAGCGTACGCCGTCGATCCGGACACCTTGCACCAACGCTTTCGACAACACGCCCCGGATCTCGCCACGGCGGCGGCGCGTCAGGCCTTGGCGGATGCCCGACTCGATCCAGGTGAAGTGGACGCGGTGGTGGCCACCACGTGTACCGGATACCTGTGTCCCGGGCTGACCAGTTTTCTGGCAGAACGGTTGGGATTGCGCCGAACGATCGTGGGCTTGGATTTGGTCGGACTGGGCTGCGGTGCCGCTCTCCCCGCCCTGCAGGTCGCCCAAGCCTACCTTCGGTCCGGACTCGCCCGACGCGTGCTCGTGGTCTGCGCCGAAGTGTGCAGTGCGGCGTTTTATCTGGATGACGATCCGGGCGTGCTGATCAGCGCCTGCCTCTTCGGCGACGGAGCCGCCGCCGCGGTCCTCGCCTCCGAACCCGTGCCGCACACGCGCTCGGTTCGCTGGCATTCCTGGAACACCCGACTCGAGCCGGCCGACCGCGAGAAGCTCCGGTTCGAAACCTGCCGCGGCATGTTGCGCAACATTCTCACCCTCGAAGTCCCCAGCCTCGCGGCGCGACACGCCGGGGAAGTTTGTGACGAACTGCTCGCGCGGGAAGGCCTCGACCGCTCGGTCATCCGGGAATGGATTCTGCACGCCGGGGGACGCGACGTTCTCAACGCTCTGCAACGACGCTGGTCCCTGACCGATTCCGCCCTGCGCCACAGCGCCGGAGTGCTGCGGGAACATGGAAATCTGAGCAGTCCGTCCGTTCTCTTCGCCCTCGCCGCCGCCCGCGCCGAGGCGCCGGAACCGGGATGGTGGTGGCTGTCCTCTTTCGGCGCCGGCTTTACTTGTCATGGGGCCTTGCTTGAAGTCGGGAAGCTCCCTCAGTACTAACGGCGCACCCGAAGTTCCAGACCGCCGTTCATGCGCCGTACCGTTCAACCCGAGATCCTCGACACCCTGCCGGCGGACTCCCCTGACGCGCAGCACTCCCGACTCGATTTGCGCCGGATCAACGGACTCATGGGACACCGCCGTCGTCTCACGCGGCATCTGAACGACGTTCTCCCGCCGGCCAATCGTCCCTGGCGGGTCCTCGAGCTGGGCGTCGGTGATGGCCTGTTGAGTTCCCAAATCTGGAAGCGACTGCCAGCTCCTCCCGCGGGCAGCCAGATGGTGCTGCTCGATCAGGTTCCCGTGGTGGAAGCCAAGGCCAAGGAAGAACTGGGACAACGCGGATGGCAGGTGGAACAGGTTTTGGTGGATGCCTTCGTCTGGCTGGAGGAGGCCAACGACTTCCACTACGACATCGTCTACTCCAATCTGTTTATCCACCACTTTGACCAAGGCGCGCTGGTGGAATTGCTGCGCCTCATCGCTCGCCGCAGTCGCGCCTTTGTGACCCTCGAACCCCGGCGAAGTTTTAGCAGCGAACTAGGGGTGCGCGGATTGAGCCTGCTGGGGAGTCATCCCGTCACGCTGCATGACGCCCACCGTAGTGTGCTTGCCGGCTTCACCAACGATGAGTTGTCCCGGGCTTGGCCGGAGACGTATTGGCAGCTTCAGGAAGGTCGGGCCGGACTCTTCAGTCACTACTTCGTCGCCCGCCGGGCTCCAGGAACATGACGCCCGCCGCGCCCATCCACATCGTGGGAGGCGGTTTGGCCGGATTGACCCTGGGGTTGCTGCTTCGCCAACGGCAAATCCCGGTCACGCTCTGGGAAGCCGGAGCGTATCCCCGACACCGGGTCTGTGGAGAGTTTCTCAGTGGCCACGGCCAGCGGGTGCTCGGCCCGCTGGGTCTGCTTGAGGAGTGTGAAGCGGCCGGAGCCCAGTGGGCTCGGACGGCGTTGTTCGCCAACGAGCACCGAACCTCCCCGCCCCGACCCCTGCCCCAGCCTGCCCTCTGCGTCTCCCGACACGCCCTTGATGCGCTACTCGCCCGGGCCTTCGTCGAACGCGGCGGCGAACTGCAAACACGTCAACGGCGCGAGTCCATTCCCGTCGAACCCGGCTGGGTCCAAGCCACCGGCCGCCAACCGCAAGCCCAGGTCGGCGGGTGGCGCTGGTTCGGCTTCAAGGCCCACGCGGAACAGGTGCTACTCGATGCCGATCTCGAACTGCACGTCTCCCGCAACGCCTACGTGGGCCTTTGCCGAATCGAAGGGGGCCGGGTCAACGTGTGCGGACTGTTCCGTCGACAGGTGGGCGAGGCGCCTTCTGCCGATCGAACCGCGGAAACCGCGCTGCGGGGAGTTCCCGGTTCCCCCCTGCACCAGCGTCTGGCCACCGCCACCTTCGTTCCGGAAAGTGTCTGCGCAGTCGCAGGACTGGATCTGCGGCCCCGCTCCCTCCAAACCGAAACGCGCTGGCTGCTTGGGGATGCCGCGGGAATGATTCCGCCCTTCACCGGAAACGGCATGTCCCTCGCCTTGGAGTCCGCGGAATGGTCGACGGAGCCGCTGACCCGCTTCGCCCGCGGAACGTGTTCCTGGGAGCAAGCCCGCCGCGACTACGCCACTCACTCCGATTCCCGAACTCGTCACCGCTTGCGGTGGGCGGGATTCCTGCAACGCCTGCTGTTCCTGCCCGCCGCCCCCGCCCTGCTCTTGACCCTGTCCCGACCCGAACCCATCTGGCGCCGCCTCTTTGCCCTCACCCGAGGGGGCTGATCAGCGCTTGGCGTTGTACTCGTCGCTGAGGTAGCGCGTTTCTATCAGTTCCTCCACCCGCGCCTGCCACTCGGCGTCGCCAAACCAATTCCGCCAGTCCACCTCCACCACCTGACGCATCGCCGATTCCCAATCCGCCCGTCGCGTTTCGAGACCGGCCGGCGGTTGCAGACTGCCTTGAATGAGCAAGCCCAGGCGATTTCGTCGCTGGGCCGCTCCGGCAATCTTCCGTCCGTTCCACAGCAGGTCATGTCGTTCCGCGCCGAGAAAACACTGGCCCGGACCCTCGGGATTGCAGCACGGGGACAGCACGGTCTCGACTCCACACACCGCGAGCGACTGACGAACCCATTCGTGCATTTCCCGGTAGCTGTCCTCAGCCCGCAGCCGATACCGCGCGTGCTGCGGTGGCACGACCAGGCTGTAGGTCCAATCCCGGTCATGCGGCACCAAGCCCCCTCCCGTTGGGCGGCGAATCAAGGGACGCAAGGGCGTCAGCTCGGCCAACTCCGCATACTTCTGGAAATAGCCAAACGTGGCCGCCGGTTCCGTCCACCCGTAGGTCCGGAGAATTGGGGCGCCCCAGCGCGAAGCCGCCTCCAACAACGCGTCGTCCACGGCCATGTTGTAGGCTGGTTCGCTGGGCCCCGAGGAAAAGTGATACCAAGTCTCCCGCACCCCGACAGCATTGCTGCGAACCGAACTGAGACAAGCGTTTGCCTGTCGGATCCCCTGGAATCCCTCAGGGACCCCAGGGAGCCGGACTACGGAATCGTCAGCATTGCACCCGGGGAACGGACATGCGACGAATCGCGGGCATTCTATGTCGAGAATCCTTCTGTGTCTGACGGCCCTGATCTTGGGGTTGACCGGTTGCTCGCGTCCGGAGACCCCGCCGGAACTTCGTTGGAGGTTCCTGGGCGGCCGTTTACTGCAACTCCAGACCAACGCTCCTGCCCTGCGCACGATCCTCACGCTCCCCGAAGCCGCTGCCCTGGCCCAACCGCTGGCCCGGCAGATGGCTCAAGCATGGTGGAATTTCGGCCAGGCCGATGGCGAACCGCCCCCGGCAGCGCTGGAAGCGGGCGCGCAATTGACCCAAGACCTGATTCAGCAGCTTTCCATTGGCGAGGTGGTGCCCGCTTCCGGCGGGCGCGAGTTTGCCCTAGCGATCCAGGTTGATCCCGCCCGAGTGGCGGTCTGGGAGAAATCCTGGCCTGCGTTCATCTCGGCCCTGCGCACCGCCCGGGGCGGCTCCGCCGGCGGTCCGCCCGCGGTCACCCGGCGGGATGTCTGGCTGCTGGCGGTCTCGGATTCCACGCTCTTTCCGGCCGAGGCTACCTTTCGACGGCTCGCCACCTATCCGCCGGTCCCGGGTGCCCTGTTGCAGTTTGACTCCGCCGTCAAAGGCCGACCCGGAGCCCAAGTCGCCTTCACGACGACCAACGGCAACGTGCGCCTCGCCGCCACGGTTACAACGGTCGAGTCCGTTCCCGCCACCCTGCCCGCCTGGGAACTCCCCTCCTTCATTCGCGAACCGTTGATTCAGTTCACCGCCGCCCGAGGCCTGAAGCCGCTGACCGCCGGCTGGCTGGAACTCGATTCGTTAACCGGCTCCAACCCGATCAACCAGCTGTTTATCTGGGGTCAGCCCAACGTGACCATGCGTTTTCCCTTCATGGCCGCCCAAGTGGATCAGCCCAAAGCCCTGCTCGATCATTTGTACCAGCGCTTCCAGAATTCCTTCGCCCCCGCCAGTCCGTCGCCGCTTTATCAGGGACGCTTGCTTCAGGACACCAACCGCCTGGTGCTCTTGGGCGGACTTCCCGTCGCTCCGGTTCTGCAGATCAGCGAAAAGGAGACCAAACCCTTCGTCACCTTTGGCGTGATTCCGATGATCCGTACCACTAACCCGCCCGCGCCGGAAATGATCCAGCAAATGAACCAACCCAACGTACTGGTGTATGACTTCGAGTTCACTTCGGAGTCGGTCAAGCAGTGGAATGCTTTGCTCCAACTTCCCGAGCTGCTCGAAGGACGCCAGGGCATCGTGAATTTCCCAGGATCCCGCTGGTTGATGACCGCCGGTCCGAAGCTCGGGGAGTGTGTCACGGTTGTGACGCGCAGTGGGGATCGCACGTTGGAAGTAGTGCGAAAATCGCCGGTCGGGCTGTCCGGCTTGGAACTCACCGCCCTCACCAAGTGGCTGGATCCCCTGCCGCCTCTGCGCCGCCAACTCACCAACAGTCCGGCCCGTCCCAAGCCCTAGTCTTCATGCTCAAACTCGGAGTCAACATCGACCACGTCGCCACGCTGCGACAGGCCCGGTACCGTGACACACCCGACCTCTGGCGGTCGGAACCCGATCCCGTTGCCGCCGCCCTGTTGGCCGAACAGGCCGGCGCCCACGGAATCACGGCCCACCTCCGGGAGGATCGCCGACACATCATCGACCGCGACCTGCAATGCCTGCGTGATTCCATTTCCACCCCGCTCAATCTGGAGCTCGCGGACGTGCCAGAAATGGTGGAAATCGCCATTCGTACCAAGCCTTACATCGTGTGCTTGGTGCCCGAACACCGCAGTGAGATCACCACGGAAGGCGGCCTCGATGTCCGGGGCTGCGAAGCGTCGCTGAAGAGGACCACCCAACGCCTGAATGATGCCGGAATCCGGGTGAGCTTGTTCATCGATCCGGACTTGGCTCAGATCGAAGCGGCCACCCGAGTTGGAGCCCAGGCCATCGAGCTGCATACCGGTCGTTACGCCGACCACTTCAACCGCAAAGACGAGCGGAACGTGGAGCTGCAACGCTTGATCCAATCCGCCCGGGCCGCTTATTCCGCCGGCTTGGTGGTGAACGCCGGTCACGGGCTGACCGTCGGGAACGTCCCAGTGTTGCACGTCGTGCCGCACCTCGCGGAGTTGAACATCGGACACACGTTGATCAGTCGCGCCCTCTTCGTGGGACTGACCGCGGCCATCCAGGAAATGCTGGACGTGATGAAGGGGTATCGGCCGTAAGGCCGAGTCGGTCCGCGTTCGAGACGGAGCTCCCCCATGATTCTCGGAACTGGACTCGACGTGATCGAGATTGCGCGAATCGAGGATTCGCACCGGCGCTTCGGGGACCGTTTCCTCCAGCGCATCCTGCTTCCCGAGGAAATCGCCTACTGCCTCAGTTTCACTCGGCCAGCGCCGCACATCGCCGCCCGGTTTGCCGCCAAGGAAGCAATCAGCAAGGCCTTCGGCACTGGGATCGGCCAGGAGTTGGCCTGGCACGACTTAGAAGTCGTGCGCGAGAGTTCCGGGAAACCGTTTGTCCGCCTGCACGGGGCGGGACCGGCCTTGTTCGCCCAACGTCAGGCAGTGGCTCTGCATCTCAGCTTAACCCACACCGCCACGGTCGCCGCCGCCACCGCTATTCTCGAAGGACGCAGCTCCTGAAAACGACACGGGAGCCGCCCTCACGGACGACTCCCGTTCACTGAACTGCGAGGAATAAGTGAAACCAGCGGACTAGCTCTACCTCTCAGCTCTCAGCCCTGAACTCTCGCAAGTCAGAGCACCACGGCATCAGCGGGAACCCACGGGGCTAGTTCTTCACTGGGTTCCGATACCGCTTCGAAGTGCTCGATCTTCCGGCGGAGTTTGCCCAAGGCGATGTTCTGGAGCTGGCGGATCCGTTCGCGGGTGACGCCAAATCGACGACCAATCTCGTCGAGGGTCTTTTCCCGTTCGCCTTCCAGACCAAAGCGCTCCTGTAGGATGGTCAGTTCCCGAGCATCCAGAATGCCCAGAAATTCCCGGAGCATTTTGTGGGTCGTTTTCTCCTCGAGCGTGCCGTAAGGGTTGTTGCCTTCGGTGTCCGGAACCACATCCGCAAGACGGCTGGAATCCTCATCCCCCAGCGGTGCATCGAGCGACGCGGTCTTTTGAGCAGCCCGCTGCCAGAACCGGACCTTTTTGACGGGCACTTCCAGCTCTTCGGCCAGTTCCTCGTCCGTCGCCTCCCGTCCGAGAAGCTCCTGAAGTTGGTGCGCGGCGCGCTTCATTCGGGTGACCTTGTCGACCAAGTGCACCGGCAAGCGAATGGTCTTGGACTGATTGGCCAGGGCCCGCTTGATCGACTGCTTGATCCACCATGAGGCATAGGTCGAAAGTTTACCCCCTTTGGCCGGATCGAATCGTTCGACCCCTTTCATCAGCCCAATATTGCCTTCGTTGATCAAGTCGAGCAAAGGCAGTCCGAAACCGTCGTAGTCCCGAGCAATTTTCACCACGAGACGCAAATTGGCCCGAATCATGTGTTCCCGCGCTTCCATGTCACCCCGATGGATCCGGGCAGCGAGTTCATTCTCCTGTTCGATGGTCAACAACGGCACCTCAACCGCATCCTTCATGTACAGCGTCAGCGCCGACTTGGTTTCGTAGGGAACAGAAGAGGGAGGAGCCACAGTCTCTGACCGGGAAACCTCAATTCCTCCCGACTTGGACCCCGATGAGGCTTCGGGGGTAGCCACTGGTTTGGCCCGACCGACCGAACCCAAACGACGCGAACTCAACCGCGGTGTAACCGACCTCCGACTCGTAGTTTTGGAAGATTTCATGGCAGATTTTCGAAGAAAGTTAGGGAACCCGCCGAACGTATCCCACGTTCGACAACCGACAACCGCTGACCCGTCGAACAATTGTCTAAGTAGAACACTTTCGTCAACCGTTTGTTTAACTTTTTGTCGAACTCTAGGGACATCAGGCTTCCCTGTTTGTGCTTAAATCGCCGGATATGCCCCAAAAACGGGACGGACTGAGACTGGGTTTGGAGTTGTCTTTGTCCAGATTCTGTCTAACCTTTGCCCCACATGGCTGATCTTGGCCTGCGACATCCGATCAAGGTGGTCTCCGAGCGAACGGGGCTGAGCCCGCACGTCATCCGCGTGTGGGAGAAGCGCTACGCTATCACCCAGCCGGAGCGGTCAGAGGGCAATCAGCGACTGTACCGGGACGAGGATATCGAGCGGCTGCGGCTACTCCGGCAGGTCACCGAAGCAGGTCATCCCATCAGGACCGTGGCCACGCTGTCCCTGGACGAACTGCGCGCGCTTTTGACCGCTCCACTTCGCGGCACGACACCAGAAGCCTTTCGCTCTGAGGCAGTTCCCCGACGAAGCCCGACCCCTGAACGGTCCCGGACCGGTCCTGAGTTGGTGGAGGCCTGCCTAGCGGCTATCGCAGCCATGAATGCCGCCGAATTGGAATCCATTCTCGACGAGGCGGGCGTTTCGTTGGGTCAGGTGGCGCTCCTCAATCAGGTCATCTGTCCCCTGGTCCATCGCATTGGTGACGGATGGCAGGCCGGAACCCTGAAGGTGGCTCACGAGCATCTCGCCTCGGCCGTCATCCGAACCTTCCTTGGCAACGCGGCCCGTCCGTTCGCCGTCCACGCGTCCGCCCCGATGCTGATTTGCACCACACCTAGCGGACAGATTCACGAGATTGGGGCGGCGCTGGCAGCCGCAGCGGCCTCGAACCATGGCTGGCGGGTGACCTACCTGGGGCCTTCACTTCCCGCTGAAGAGATCGCGAGTGCTGTCCTTCAAAGTCACTCCCGGGCCGTTGCGCTCAGCATTGTCCATCCTGCCGATGACCCTCAACTTTCCGTTGAGATCAAACGCCTGCGTCGACTGCTCCCGGAAAATGTTCCCATTTTGGTTGGCGGAGCCGCGGCTGGTGCCTACCGGAAGACGTTAGAGTCGGTCGGAGCCAAAGTTTGCCAATCCTTGGCGGAATTCACCGAAGCTCTCGACCAGTTACGTCAGGGCTCGAACTAGGCCGGGACTTATTCGAGCCGGCCCTTCTGCGCGGCTTCCAACAAACGGGTGAAGTAGCCACCTTTGGGGGCCAACTCCGCCCAAGTTCCCTGCTCCACCACCCGGCCCTGATCCAACACCACGATCAGGTCGGCATTGCGCACCGTGGTCAACCGATGCGCGATCACAACGGACGTTCGACCCGTGCGCGCCGCATCCAGGGCTGCCTGCACCTGACGTTCCGACTCGTTGTCGAGGGCTGACGTGGCTTCGTCCAGGACCAGCAACATCGGATCGCGCACCAACGCGCGGGCAATGGCCACGCGTTGCTTTTGCCCCCCGGACAACATCGTTCCGCGTTCGCCCACCATGGTTTTCAGTCCGTCCGACAGGCCGGCAATGACTTCCTCCAAGTGCGCGATACGAATGGCCTTAGCGATGTCCTCCTTGGTGGCATTGGGGCAGCCAAAGCGGATATTATTCTCGATGGTGTCGTTAAACAGGAAGGCCTCTTGCTCGACCATGCCAATTCGCGAATGCCAGGCCTCGGGTGTGAACTCCCAGTAATCCGTCCCGTCCACCACAATTCGTCCGCTCGAGGGTTCCCGCAGTCGCAGCAACAGACTCGCCAGTGTCGTCTTGCCGGATCCTGAGGCGCCGACTAACGCCACCGTCTTGCCGGCCGGAATCTTCAGATCAATGTCGATAAGGGCCTCTTTCCCGTTCGGAAACTTGAATCCCAGTTTCTCAAATTGGATGGAATGGCGCAGCCCTTCGAACGGCTTCTTACCAAACGGATGACTGGGAAAGGTCGGCGTTTGCAGCCACCGCAGGGCTTCCCGCACCCCGGAGGAATTGAAGGTCAATTGACCAAACATCGCCGAGATTTGATTCATCAGCGGCAGGGTCCGGATCAAAACAAACCCAATAAGCATCAGTTGGGTGGCCCCCAGTTTGCCCTGCTGGATCAACAGTCCATAGGCCCCAACCAAAAGGAGCATCGCTCCCGCGAGGGCAATTGTTTCGCTAATCGGCATCAGTGCATTGCTCAACAACGTGCCCCGGCGGTCAGCTTCCGCGACCTCCCAGTTCATTTGATCGAAAGCCTTGCGCATCCCTGGCAGGGCGTTATTGGCCCGCACCACTCGGACACCGTTGAAGGAGCTGGTGACAAACGCGAACAACTCTCGCTGCGACTTGCGTTTCTGTTCGCCGCGGCCGCGCAAACGGAGGTGCACCCGGGAACCCGCGAACGCCACCACGGCGCCCAAAACCAATACCCCCATCATGAACTGCCAGCTGATGATGGTGATGAAGGCCAGGTAGAAGAGGGCCAGAAACGAACGCTGAATGATGAACAGGAGGTTCTCGACAGTCATTTGCGCCCGCACGGCTTCCATCGAGTAGGCGTGCCCAATTTCGCCGCTCTTTCGCTGTTCAAACACTCCCAAACTGGCGCGGTGCAGGTGCTCGAAGAGCGACGCGCGCAAATTCTGGGAGATGCGTCGACTGATGGCCGCCATCAAGCGCTGATTGAAGTACAGCAAACCATTCTTCAACGCGACCGTCAAAAACACCATGCCGCAAAAGGCGGCCACGTACTGAACGTTGGAGAATCCCGCCAACCAAGGCGGTAGATCCGTCTTGAAGATCCGGCGAATCACCCCGGCGAGAACGGCCTGAGGATCGCCGTCCAGCATGTTGATCAAGGGCAGCAACAACCCGATCCCGACGCCCTCAAAGGCGGCCGAGGAGGTGGCAGTGATCAACGCGGTGATGACCAGCCAGCGGTTGGGCCGGATGTGCGGTCGGAGCTGATTGAGGTTGCGGAACAGCTCCCGCAGTAGCTTGAACCATTCGCTCATCGTCGACCGCCAGAGGTTGCGCCCGAAAGTGTGAGCGGTTCAAAGGGGGTAACTGTCTCACCCACTGACCAAGACCAGTCAGAAGAGCGGAAGTTTGGGTCAACGAACACGGCAGCGATCATCACGCTCTTGCAGAGTGGCGGAAACGAAGCTCTTGGAGCAAGCCTGCGAGCAGCCAAGGATCATCAGCTCCGTCCATACTCCGCCAAAAAACCGAACCGAAGTTGCCTCGAATTGAGAAACCGCTTGATCCCAACCCCCGACATTCCTACTTTTCGCGTCCTTTGCGCACCCGTAGCTCAATTGGATAGAGCGGCTGACTACGGATCAGCAGGTTCCAGGTTCAACTCCTGGCGGGTGCACCACTTCCTCCGCAGCTTCACTCCAGGCTCATCCCGGCAAGTTGTTCCAGTCCCCGGATTACCTCCGATAAGCCGACATCGAATCACTCGGCTTGACGGACTGGGGAGTCCGGACCACGACTGAGGCATGAAACTGACGTGGAAGGACTCCGAAGAACTGGCCTGGGCACTGCTGGACAAATTTCCGGATCAGGATCCCCTGCGGCTCAGCTTCCCGAAGTTGCACAAGTTGGTGTGCGAACTCGAGGACTTCTCCGACGACCCCAACAGCTCCAACGAGAAGATTCTCGAGAACATCCAAATGGCCTGGTACGAGGAGAAGAAATAGTCCCATGCCCAAAGTTCCCCTCAGCCCGGCCGGCCTCCCTCCCACTCTCGGCCCTTACACCCACGGAATTCGCTGTGGTGACCTGCTCTTTTGTTCGGGCCAAGTACCCATCGATCCCGCGCATCCTGCCGGCCCCGTTCCGACCGACATCCGCGCCCAAACCCGGCGCGTGCTCGAGAACATCAAGCTGATCCTCACCAGCGAAGGTCTCGATTTTAAGCACGTGGTGAAATCGACGGTCTTCATGACGAATCTGGCCGAATTCGTGGGCATGAATGAAGTGTACTCCGAGTATTTTCCCCAACCCTTCCCCGCCCGCTCCACTGTCCAGGTGTCCGCTCTTCCCCGTGGGGCCAGTGTCGAAATTGAAGTAACGGCCAGTTACACGGCGTAGTCGCGGGGCGGAGCTCGGCGGGACGAGTCAACGTCCCCGAGTCCCACCCAGAACGGTAAATCAGCGCGGCTGTTCGCTTTCATAGCCAGATCTCCTTGGCGGATTCCTTGACATCACGCCTGTCAACAATCCTGACGAACGCGCCTCAGAGCCTCGTGATCTCAAGGTGTCTTTCGCCATAACACACTGCCGCAAAGTCGTTTTCATAGCAAACAAAGCCGAACCCAAGCGGCGGCACACGTTTTGCTTCGCCGAGCCGGGGCGCAGTTCTTCTCGCTTCGTCGAATTCCCAAAAGACTTCGGCGCAGCACCCAAAGTATCTACTGAAATAGGCTCCATGAAATCTCTCGTTACTGCTCTCACCTTGGGCGCAGCCGCAGCGGCGGTCACCGTTCCGGCGCACGCAATTGCGTACTCATACCAGGACTTCGACCCGATCAACAAAGTGCTGTTCACGGGTGTCCTGGGTTCCGTGGAACACGAAAGCACCTTTGACATCACCAACAACGACGGCGACGCCGGCCCGAACATTGTCGGCTTCAATAAGGACACTGAGAAGCTGATCGGTGGCTACGTCGAATTCGAACTCTGGGGCACGGAGATTGGGGGCGGCCTCCAAAAGGAAAAAGCCCGGTTCACCCTCGGTTCCCTTAGCTTCAATACCCCCGGACAACAAATTCTGGGCACACAAATCTACGGTGGCAATCTCACGGTGAGCCTCCTCGCTGACTTGCAGGCAGACGGCAGTCTGGACTACCGGGTTCGGCTTATCGACCAAGGATTGGTCAACATCGACACCGTTGTTCTCAAATCCGCGAACCTCGTGGCCCACGTCCCCGACAGCGGCTCTACGATGGCTCTGCTCGGAGCGGGCATGCTCGGTCTGGTCGCAGTCCGGTCGCGCCGCTCGTAATTGATCGTTTTCAACGCTCGTTGTCTTCCCAAGCCGGACCGAATGGTCCGGCTTTTTTGTCTCCAGCGATGGTGCAATCAGCCTGGTTCGGGCTCCAATGCCGCCAGGGCCTCCCGCAAATCCCGGAGCCGGGTAGGCTTGGCCAGCAATCGATCCACTCCTGGCGGAATATCCCCCTCACTCTGCATCCGGTGTCCCCATCCCGTGAGCAGGATCACAGGCGTCTGCGGTGACCGCCGCTTGACGGCTTGCGCCACCTGCCTTCCGTCAATTTCCGGCATTCCCAAATCAGTGATCACCACCGCAAACGGTTCTCCCTGCTCTAGTGCCGACTCAAAGGCCGATAACCCCTCCTTCCCACTGCCGGTCAACTTCACGTGGTGACCATCCCCTTCGAGGGCATCCTGAAGGGATTTTCCCAGCATTGCGTCGTCATCTACGACCAACAAACGCAGGGAATTCGTCGGTCCCGGCGACGCGGGAGGTTCCGGTGCTGACACGGTTCCCAGGGGAGGAGTCGGAAACCACAGTTGAATTCGCGTTCCTTCGCCGAGTTGACTGATGACTTCGATCTCTCCCGAATGCCGCTGCATGGTCCCGTACACCATCGCCAAACCCAGTCCGGTACCTCGCTCTCCTTTGGTGGTGAAGAAAGGCTCCAAGCAATGGCGACGCACCTTCTCATCCATACCCACACCGGTATCTCCCACCTCCAGCAACACCTCACTCGGAACAGGAATTGACTTCGCAACGCCGCCTTTTCGCGCGGCCCTTTGCGTGCGTAGAGTCAAGGTTCCACCCGTCGGCATCGCATCGATTGCATTGAAAATGAGATTGGTCAGCGCCTCCCGGATCTCACTTTCCACACCCACAATGGTCGGTAGTGTTGGGTCCAACTCCAAGCGAAGACTAATGGTGGTTCCCTGCCGTTGAGTTTGGTCCCGCCAGCGAGCCCGAGTTAAATCACTAACCCGACGAACTTGCTCGTTGAGGTCCACCAGCAGCGTTGGCTGACTCTCCTCCCTGGGCCGGTAAAACTCCCGAATTCGTTCCACGGTACTCGACACGTCCTGAATCGCCTGCCGGATGATTTTCAGATTTTCCCGCGCGCCGGGACTTAGGTTTGGCTCTCGTTCCAACAAAGACTCCGTATAGAGCGCAATCGGGGAAATAGCGTTATTGATGTCGTGGGCGATCCCGGTGGCCATTTGACCCAGCGCGCGGAGACGTTCTTGCTGCAGTAACGTCTTCTGGGACTGGCGCAAATCGTCGTAGGCGCGCTGGAGGTTTTGGTACAGCTGCGCATGATGTGCCGCGAGAAAGACCTGTTCGCTTAACTGCTTGAGGAACTCGCAATCATCCGCCGAAAACCCACCCACTTCCTTACGGGCAGCGAGCAGCAACCCCAGCGTCCGGCCATTTCGCTCCAAAGGAACCGCCGCCACTGACCTAAGTCCGCGCTCGGCCAACCGCCGGCACAGCCCCGTTGGAATCAACCGGAGATCGGGCTGATAGAACACCCCCGCTTGCAAACTCGATTCCAGTCCATTGGCGGCCGAGGGAAAGATCGCGCGCTCCGCCAGGTCCAACTCCACGTTCAAGGGTCGACTCCGCGGGCCCATCGCTTCCACCCGGAGCTCGCCCACTCCAGGGTCGAACAAGCAGATGACGTCGAGATCGATCGGAAGATTCGCCTCCAACTCCGTCAACGCGACGAGGAGGATGCTTTCCAAATCATGACGCTGGGCAATGGAGTGAGTGATCTGATTCACCAAGCGCATGCGAGCCACCTGCTGGCGCAACCGCTCTTCCGCCACCTTCCTTTCGGCAATGTCCTGAACGGTTCCCCGCATCCCCACAATCGTCCCTTCGGCGTTCCTTACGGCTTCGCCCCGCGACAAAACCCACCGCTTTTGTCCGTTCGACAGCCGAATCTGGCATTCAATCTCATGCGGGACCCCCTCCTCCCGGGTTCGCTTCAGGGCCTCTTCCAAGCGAACCCAGTCTTCCGCTGAGAAGAATCGTTCCAGTCCGGCTCCCGAGGGCGCCAACTCCGCTGAGGACACCTCAAACAACTGGTACATCTGCTCCGACCAGTTGGCCGCATCGGTGGTCTGGTCCCAGACCCAACTTCCCAAACGGGCCAAGCGCTGTGCTTCCACCAAGGAAGCCTGAGTGGCTTGCAACGCTTCCTCAGCTTCGCGCTGAGCCGAAATGTCCGTGATCGAACCCGCCATTCGTCGCGGCTTGCCCGACGAGTCCCACTCCGCCTGACCCCGAGTCCAAAACCACCGGTACAAACCCGACTTGGTCCGCAACCGCAGCACCAGGTTGTAAGGCGCATGGTTTTCGAAGTGCGCCTTAAGGGCGACATCCACCCGGGGTACATCCTCAGGATGCACCCGCGAAAAGAAGGTGTCGGAGTGGTTCTCCAATTCCTCCGGCCCAAAGCCCAACAGTTCCTTCCAACGTGGTGAAAAGTAGTCCTCTCCACTGACAACGTCCCAATCCCAAAGCCCATCACTGGACCCTTCAACCGCCCGGGAATAGCGGTCTTCACTCTCCCGCAAGGCGTCCGCGATCACCTTGTTCTCCGTGACATCCGACAGACTTCCGGCGAATCGTATCGGCCGGCCCCCGTCGTCCCGAATCGCCTGACCTCGAACGCGAAACCAACGGTACTCCCGATTCTGCGTCTTCAACCGCAGTTCCTGATCAAACGGGGTCTGCCGGTCGAAGTGCTCCCGAACCGCAGACTTCAGTGACTCGCCTTCGTCGGGATGAACCAGGGTCAAGAGAAAATCGAGGTCTTCCTTTCGTTCATGCACAGGCAAGCCCAGCAACTCCCCACAACGCTTCGACCGATAGAGCTCACCCGACAACAGATCTACCTCCCATAACCCTTCACTGATGGAATCCACCATCCGAGAGTAACGTTCTTCACTGATTCTTAGCCGCTCATCCGCGCGTTTTCGGTCGCTAATGTCCTGAAGTACCACGACCAGATACTGCGGCTGACCTTCCTCATCCCGAATCAGCGAAGTGGTCAGATGAGTCCACACCTCGGAATCGTCCGGCCGGATGTAATTCTTCTCCAAGTCGTAGGTGGGAATCTGACCGGTGAGGACTTGGCCTAGTAACATCCGGCCCAGAGATGGGTCCTCCGGATGGATCACCTCTTCAAAACTGTGGGCCTTCAGCTCCGCTTCGCTCAATCCCAACAATTCACACCAGCGCCGATTCACCCGCTGCCACTTTCCAGCGAGACTGACATGGGCAATCCCCACCGCTGCCTGCTCAAAGGTGGAGCGGAACAACTGCTCACGTTCCTGCACCACGAGTTCCACCGCCTTGCGTTGGGTGATGTCTTCCCAGGTTCCCAGAACCCCAATTACGCGACCCAACACATCGTGCAGGGGAACCTTATTGGTCTGCAGCCAGATGGTCTGTCCGCTGGGCAGGGTCAACGTCTCCTCGATTTGCAGTCGCGGTTCGTTGGCCGACATCACCTCCTGGTCCTTCTCGAAAAACGTCGCGGCTTCCTGCGGCCGGATCGAGGGAAGTTCACAGTCCCGCTTCCCGACGATCTCCGAAGGATCGTCGAGATTCATCGCCTCGGCCACCACTCGATTGCATCCGAGGTAACGCGACTGCCGATCCTTCCAAACCACGCCCTGCGGGATGTTGTCCAAAACCAGCCGCAACATTTCCTGCGATTCTTGCAGGGCGAACCGCATCCGGGTTTGCTCAGTTACATCGTTTCCCTCGGCAATCAGAAACCGAATTTCTCCTGGCTTGGTTCCAATCGGACGCAACGTCAGATCCAGCACATGCAACTCCGAGGAACCCTGCAATTCAACTTGAGCCCGAGCTGGAGCTCCCTTGCAGGCCGTCGCAATCATTTGCTGGAGGCAGGTCCGCTCCGATTCCCGCCAGCAGGCACACTCCCAAATCGAACGGTCGGGAGCACACAAGGAGACTCCCGCCAACTGCACTGCGAATCGATTGGCGCGGAGAATCCGACCGTCCCGTTCCAGCCAACATAAAAAATGCGGCGCCCCCTCGAACAGCCCCCACCACGGGAAGGCTTCGTTAGCCAGTACTGAGCGATCCGTGGGTTCCGGATTCACACGTTGAATGGGCCGACCAAAAACGTCCAAAGGACTCCCCGCCGAGGTTCTGATTTGACGTTAAGAACACCAAAGCCGGCTCAGCAGGATGAAATGAAATTGATGTGATCAGAGCATAGCCATTGCCTCAGGACGAATCCAAGATCTAATGA
The DNA here is from genome assembly GCA_017309115.1 of Verrucomicrobiota bacterium. Classification (GTDB taxonomy): domain Bacteria; phylum Verrucomicrobiota; class Verrucomicrobiia; order Limisphaerales; family UBA9464; genus UBA9464. The sequence continues at coordinate 79,796 of JAFLEF010000013.1, forward strand.
AGGAAAATGTTTAAATCAGGGTCGCTTTATGTTTTTTGAATGGCTTTAGTCGCCATCCCCCAAACCGGTCTCAACTGCTTCCAAGGCCGGTCTTTTCGATTGCCCGCCTTGGTTGAGGTTCGGATGCTGCCGAGGAGCAAGCCCCGCGCATGTCTCGCCGCATCATCCTTCGGGTATTCCCTCTCCCGTGCCGGGCACGGAGGACCATCAGACCGATTGGACCTATCCTTCGATGGCTGATGGCGGGCAGCCTCCTGGCCGTCTGGCGGACCCAAGCCGATCGCGCCAACGAAGAGTTCTTCGAAAATCGGATCCGACCGGTCTTGGTGGAGCACTGTTACGAATGCCACAGTCAGCGAGCCACCAAACTGAAGGGTGGACTTCGCCTCGATGACCGGCCCGCCCTTCTTCAGGGCGGGGACTCCGGGCCGGCGGTAGTTCCCGGGGATCCGGAGCGCAGTTTGCTCTGGCGAGCTGTGGCGCGCACAGATCCGCACGTGAGCATGCCTCCGGCGCGGGACGGCCAACCGCCGCTGCCGGCCGAAACCGTGGCAGATCTGGCGCATTGGATTCGTCAGGGAGCGCTGTTTCCGGATTCCGCCACGCCCACCTCCAACTCCGACTCCCCCAAAGCCGTCGCCCAATCGCACTGGGCCTTTCAAGCCGTCCAGAATCCTCCCCTGCCCGCCGTCCAAAATTCCACCTGGCCACAAACGTCGGTGGACGCCTTTATCCTGGCGGACCTGGAAGCACACCAAAGTTCACCCGCCGCCCCGGCCGACCGCCGAACGTGGTTGCGCCGGGCGACCTTTGATCTAACCGGCCTGCCGCCTACGCCCGAAGACATGCGGGCATTTTTGGCAGACGAGTCCTCCGCCGCCCGGGCGAGGGTCTTGGACCGCCTTCTGGACTCGCCCCATTACGGGGAACGAGCCGCACGCCATTGGTTGGACGTCGTGCGGTATGCCGACACCGCCGGAGAGACCGCCGATTATCCGATACCCGACGCCTGGCGGTATCGGAACTACGTGATCGACTCGTTCAATCGCGACAAACCCTTTGATGAGTTCCTGCGGGAACAGATCGCCGGAGATATCCTAGCGCGGCAGGGACCACGGGAGCGTTACGCCGAACGGATAACGGCCACGGGCTATCTGGCCGTTTCCCGGCGGTTCGGGTTCGACTCGGAGAATTACCATCATCTGACTCTTCAGGACACTATCGACACCCTCGGTCAGTCAGTCCTGGGTCTGAGTCTCGGCTGCGCCCGTTGCCACAACCACAAGTTCGATCCCATTCCGGCGACAGACTACTACGCCCTCTACGGCATTTTCGAGAGTACGCGTTACGCCTTTCCCGGGTCGGAACAGAAGCAAAAGCGCCGCGCGTTGGTTCCCTTGGTCCCGCCTGAGGAAGCCCAGGAGCGCTGGCGGCAATACGATCAGGAGTTGGCTCAACGCATTGAGCTGCTTCGCCAGGAGAAGCAATCGGCGCCTAGCGTAATCCTTCGATCCTTGGATGAACTGGACGGCGACTTTGAACTCCAGGCGCCGGCTGCGGGTGGCAGCAAGGGCGTGCTGGTTCCCCCCTGGGTTTACGACGGACTTCTGGAAGTCACCACTGCCGCACAAAGCCCCTTTCAACAGGCCTACCTGCGCGGAGCGGTTGGGGTGGAAGTTCCGGCCGGAACGTCCAGCTACCGGCTGAGTCAGGCTCTGCCGCGGGGTCAGGGTCATGACAGTGACACCGAATTGTACGTCAACCTCGAGTTCCGGGTTCTGGCTTCCGATCAACAATCGTCCACGCCCCACCGATTTTGGATTGGCTCCAGCGCGGCCTCGCCGTTGCTCGAGGTTTTTCTTTCCAACCGCTCGATCGTACTGCGCTCGGGCACCCAGACCAAAACGCTTCAGGATTCCACCAACTCGGGCTGGCAAAATCTGCAACTTCATTTGGATCGACGTCAGCGCTTGGTCTCCGGCTTCCTGGGGAACGAAGCCCAGTCGGTCGCCTTCTCCGATATCCCGCTCCCGGATCAACCAGTCGGTCCCACCCAGTTGGGACTCGACGCCGAGTCCTCCGCCACGCCCCGCTCGGGGTTACACTTGGACCATGTGGCGGTTCAAACCACGCCGTTCCCGCCCACGTCAACCAAGCCACTCCTGCCGTTCCCGATGGCAGAACAGTCTCAATTGACCGCGTTCAACGAACAACTGAAGGCCGTGGTGGGACTGGATGGAGACTTCGAATTGCAATCGGACGGCACTCCACCCGGCCCACCGTGGGGACCCGGTCCGAAGAGTGTGGTGCAAATCCAGTCCGACGCCCAAAGCCCGTTTCAAAACCTCTATCCCGCCGGGTCCTTAGGAATTCATCTACCCGGGGGGTCCGCTTACAACGGCTTTGGCCAAACCTTGCCCCGGGCCTGGAAAACCAACGACGCAACGGTGCTCTACGCCAGCTTTGACGTTCGCACCCGACCCGCCGCCTCGGAACGCGACGGTTCGTGGCGTTACTACCTCGGACACGGACCCGGATCCTCCGCCGCCCTAGAACTCTTTTTCACCGGTCAGGAATTCTTCCGTCGGGACGCCGATCAACATCCCTCCGTCCAAGCCCTCCAACCGGACACCTGGTATCAGGTACAACTTCGGCTCGACCTGATCGCCCGCACCTACTCGGGAAGCCTCTCTTCCGCCACTCAGAGCACGCCCTTTGCCGGGGCCTTCGCCCCCAACTGGGATGGCACCATCGACTACACGTTCATTGATAGCTACGGCCATCTTCCCGGGGCCAAGCCCACACTGGACGCCGACAACTTCGTTCTCCGAACCAATTCCCTTCCAATCCTCACCCAGGTGGCGCTGGCCCCGGCGACCACCACAGACCGTCGGGAGCAGGCACGGGAACTACGGAAAAAAATCCAGCAACGTCAGCACCAACTCGACACCGCTCGACGCGATCTTGAACGAATGCTGGCAGAAGGTCCGGTCGAACTCGCGTACGGCGCCGTCGAAGGCACTCCCCGTAACGCCCGGTTCCAATTCCGGGGCGAACCCGAAAAACTCGGGGACGAAGTTCCTCGAGGATTTCTCCAAGCCTTGGGCGGTGGCCCACTGCCCCCCGGCACGGTCGGCAGCGGTCGGCTGGAACTGGCCGAGTGGCTGACTCATCCGAAACATCCCTTAACCGCCCGGGTGATGGTCAACCGGATCTGGCAACAGCATTTCGGAACGGGATTGGTCAAGACGCCCAACGACTTTGGCACCCGTGGGCAACGACCCACCCATCCGGAACTGCTCGATCACCTCGCCTCCCGCTTTGTCGCCAGTGGCTGGTCAGTCAAAGCCATGCACCGACTCATCCTCCTCAGCGCCACCTACCAGCAATCGTCCATTCCGTCGGTCACGAACAGCACTCTCCGCGAATACAGTTTCTTCCCCCGGCGGCGGCTCAGCGCCGAGGAAATCCGCGACGCCATTCTGGCGGTGAGCGGCGAACTTGATGCATCTCCCGGCAAGAACCACCCCTTTCCGTCCCCCGTGACGTGGGGTTACAGCCAGCACGCCCCCTTCAGCGCCGTCTATGACCACAACCATCGCAGCGTCTACCTCATGACCCAGCGTCTGAAACGACATCCGTTCCTGGCATTGTTTGACGGTGCCGATCCCAACATGAGCACCGCGGAACGGCGCACCTCTACGGTTCCCACCCAGTCACTTTACTTTCTCAACGATCCATTCGTGCACGAGAAGGCCAATCGCCTCTCCGCCCGTCTGGTGGGATTGGACCTTCCGGAGCGGAACCAAGTGGACCAGGTGTACTGGCAAACCCTCTCCCGACCAGCCACCCCGGAAGAGTCTGCCGAAGCCGAAGCGTTCCTGAACGCCTACCGCCAAGCCCTTGCCAGAACCAACCCCGAGGTGCCTCCCTCTGCCCCGCTCGCCGCCCTGACGCGGGTGATTTTCGGCGACAACGAGTTTCTTCACATCGATTGATGGTATGACGCCTTTCCAACCCGTTACGCCGCCCCGACGGGAGTTTATCCGGTCGATGGTAGGGGGATCCTTGATCTTCCCCGGTCTGGTGTCGCAACTGCTTGCCGAGGATGCCCAGCGCGGCGGTGCTTTGGATCCCTTGGCCGCCCGCCCGCCGCACTTCACCCCCAAGGCTCGCCGGGTCATTTTCCTGTATCTCAGTGGCGGTGTCTCCCACGTCGATTCGTGGGATCCCAAGCCCAAATTGTTCGCCGACGCGGGCAAGACGGTGTCGGTGGACGAGTTCCAGGGCCGCCCCGGCAAGTTCTCGATGTACCTCAAGCGGCCGCAGTGGGATTTCCGACCGTATGGCTCCAGCGGTATCGAGGTCAGCGACCTATTCCCGCACACGGCCCGCTGCGTGGACGACCTGTGCGTGATTCGTTCGATGAAGTCGGATCACACCAACCACTACGAAGCCACCCTGGGCATTCACACCGGCTCGTTCAATTTCGCCCGGCCTAGTCTCGGTGCCTGGACCAGCTACGGATTGGGCACGGAGAATCGCAATCTGCCGTCGTACATTGTCATCGCGCCCAAGACTCCCTATGCCGGCAGCCAAGTATGGGCTTCAGACTTCCTGCCCGGCTCGCACCAGGGAACCCTGGTGGTTCCTGGAGCTGAACCAGTCGCCAACGTCCAGCGCCGCGTCAGCTCGCAGGAATTGCAGGAACTGGAGCTCAATTTGCTCGGCCGCCAGAACCGACGACATCAGCAACAGCGGCCCGCTGACCCCTTGTTGGACGCCCGCATCAAGTCCTACGAGACCGCGTTCGGCATGCAGGCCGAGATGCCGGAAGTCTTCGATCTGTCCCGCGAGAGCGATGCCACTCTGGCCTTGTACGGATTGCAACGGGGCAGCACTCAGGGATTCGCTTGGCAATGCTTGGTGGCTCGCCGGCTCGCGGAACGGGGGGTGCGATTCACCGAACTGATCGATACTGGCTCCTCCGATAATTGGGATGCTCACGGGGACATGACTGCCCACGCCCCGCTGGCCCGCAATGTGGATCAGGCAATCGCCGGACTCCTTCAGGACCTCAAGTTACGCGGCATGCTGGAAGATACGTTGGTCGTCTGGACCACCGAATTTGGCCGAACCCCGTTCAATGCGGCGGCTGATGCCCGCGGACGGGAACATCATCACTGGGTATTCTCCTCCTGGCTGGCAGGAGCCGGAGTCCGGGCTGGCACTGTGTACGGTTCCTCCGACGAGTACGGTATCCACGTGGGCCAGGATCCCGTCCACGTGCATGACTTTCACGCCACTCTGCTGCATCTGATGGGGCTCAACCATGAGCAACTCACCTATCGACACAATGGCCGCGACTACCGGCTCACCGATGTCGCCGGCAACGTGGTCAAGGGACTGCTCGCGTAGACCGCCTGGCTTTACGGTTTCAAGACCTCGATCTTGTAGAACGTGGTCGTTCCCGGAACCACCGGAGCCGTGAAGCTCTGGGTGGTGGCAGGAAGGTTGATCGCTCCCGCGACGGGCTCGAAGGATCCCGGGAGAGCGCTACTCGAACGGACGGTGTAGAAGCGACCAGGAACGGTGTTCCAATTCAGGACCACTTGATTTCCGGATGGCGCCGGAACACTGGTCAGAACGAGCCGACTAGTGGGATCATTGGGATTGAGTCCCGCGATGTAGGACTGCCACACCGGCATTCCGTTGGCGCCGATCACATCAACCGCCGTTTCAAAGTTTTGGGTAAAGCCCTGGGACGCGAGCCACCAATGTGGGGTGGGATGATTGACCGTGAGAATTTCCTGGAACACCGCGAGCACGTTCAAGCTCTTCGAAAGCACCACGGTTTGGGGATTCGCGGTTCCCGGAGCATCGCCGCCCCAGTTCTGAAACCGGTAATAGGTGGACGGAATCGCCGTCAATTCGACGGACGTACCGACGGGAAACGAACCGCCCGTCGGCTCAACCCGACCCCAGGTCGGTTCATTGACGCTCACCTTCAACTCCACCTGCGGACCGGCCAGAACGGTTAGTTCGACCTCGCGTCGGGTGTTGCCGAGACCACTGGTCGTATTGGCGAAGTTGACCCAACCCGCATTGACCCCGGGCGATAGACTACCAGCCGGCCCCTGAAAAGAGACCGTGACATTGGTACTTTGTCCCGGCTCCAAGGTTCCTTGCGCCGAAGAAAGGCCCAACCAGTCGAAGAGAGTATCCGAAGTCCAGTTCAAGGCTGCCCCGCCCCGGTTTGTCAGAGTGTATTGGCGAGTGGCGGGCACAAAGGGTCCTCCCTGCGGACCTTCCGCCGACCAGAGTGTGGCCGGAGTCACTTCCAAGACTCCCGGTTCCACCAGGGAGATGGCCACCTGGAATGTGCCGAGCACCTTTTCAGGAGTCATGTTTCCCGAGGTGTCCTCCACTGCCTCGCTCATCAACGTGATGGTGTAGGTCCCATTGTCCGCCGCAGACCAAGTCGTTGCGGGCGCGGGAATCGAATAGGAGGCCGTCGCCGGCGAACCATCCAGGGGAAGGTCGACACCCTCAAAATTGATCAGCTTCGAGTAGCCATTCGGCCCAGTCACCCGCAGGTCGGTGGAATCCAGACTACTCAGCCGAACCGCCGTCTCATCGGTAAACGTCACGCTGCACGAATGCGCCGGTGATCCCTTGATCGTCAGATCCGCCACTAGCAATTCCGCCGTGGGCGGCTTCGAATCCACAAAGCCCGAACCAATGACTTCGACGTCGTCCAGATTCCAGCCGATGTCCACATCCCGATCCGCAGCAGACGCCATGCTCCAGCGGAAGCGGACCCGATTGTTTCCCGCGATGCCCTCCGGCATCGGGTACTGAACCGACACCCAATTGGTATCGAACACGCCACGGATTGTGGACCACACGTTGGTCCATGTCGTGCCGTTGGTGGAAACTTGGATGGAAACCGGATCATTCGGCTGGACCCGGAGCCAACGCTTAAACCGAAGGGAAACACCCAGTACGGAGGAGCAATCGATCGCCGGGGTCGTCGCATAACGAGGTTGCAAACTGGTGGTGTAATCAGCCCCCAACCGATAACCCACAATTCGTGACCCGGTGAAACCGTTGGTCGGACCGCGAGTCAGGTACCGCGGCAACCCGTAACCCCACTGCGATTCCAAGGTCCAACCCGGGCTGGAATCCATGTTGGCGACATACAGCGACCGAGGAACGGTGACTTCGAGCTGACCCAACTGACCCGCCGGGACCGGGGCGCCTTGAATGTCCTTCACCTGCCCCGCTTCGATCGTGACCGTGTACGTCCCGTTGTCAGCCGGAGCCCATTGGGAGCCGTCCGGAGAGGCCAGGGCATACGTGGCCACCCGCGGCGTTCCATTCCCCGCCGCATCCACCGACACGAATTGGGCCAGTCGGTTGAAGTTGTTTGGACCCGTGACCCGAACATCCAGGGAATCCAGCGTCCCCACGTCGATTCCCGTGTCGTCGGCATAGGTGATCACCAACGGCAGGGTGGTCTGACCCGACACTGAAAGGTCCGCCGGTTGCAGTTCCGCCAAGGGAGGGATGACCACCCCGTCCGGAAGCGTCACCGTTCCATTGATGAAGAATTGCCCGAGACTTCCGTAAATTGTGTATCCCGTGGGACTGGCGGCTTGAGGGTTGCCGCTGCCCGAATTCCGCACGGTGAGATAATAGCGACCCGCCGGCAGATTCGTTTGGATCAAGGCCGAGGTCAGATTGGGAGGATTATCGGTCAGCAATAGCGTTCCCGCCGAATTGCTCAACTCGGCCACCACATCCAGGTTGCCGCCGCGAGAACCCCCTCCGGGCGTCACCCAGGGCGTCACCGCCAAACGAATCGGTCCGTTGCCGGTCACAAAGGAGAACACTTCGACGTCGTTGTTCCGGGAAATGATGCCCTTGTTGGCCGGCCGCTGATTGGTGGGATCGTTGTCTGGATTGGTCGCCACCACTTGAGTACCGTTGGTTAAAACCAAGGGTGTGGCCGTGGCTAAGGTGTTTCCGTGATCGTCCACCCGATAGGACATCTTGCCCGCAATGGTGGCCAGGTCGTCCTGAGTGTTGTTGGCCAGGCGGTACTCGCCTTTGGACCACTGGCTGACATTTCGATCGTAACTCACGCCCATGATTGCGCTCCACGATGTGTCGCCGGAACCATGACCGCTGTAGTATTCACTCCCATCCGTCGCCCCGTCGTGACTCAGCCCGAGATTGTGGCCGATCTCATGGGAAGCCGCTTCGGCGGTGTAAGCGGCGTCATTGGCCAGATTGTTGTGATAGACCCAGCCCGGTCGAAAGCGGGCAAAGTTCTGGGTTCCGAAGACGTTCACATACGCCACACCACCGGCGGATTCCGCGGGATTGGGTTCGCCGTTGACATCGGTGGAACGGGTGATGAGGGCATGAGCGGTGCGGCTGTTAAAGTTCTGCGGCCGTTCGGTGGTCACATCGACATTGAACGGCGCGTAGTCCTCGGCGACGCGCTGCCAGATCCGTTTGATGGCCGTTTGTTCGCTGTCGCTGAACTGCGTGGCGTTGGAATCCGTACTGAACGCTCGCGCCACGATCACTGACCGGCCCAACGAATCATTCCACTCCGTGTTGGACACCCGTTCCCCGGAGAAATTGAGGAACAGAACGTTGGGCGCACCGGGCTTGCTATGAAAAATCAGGCTTTCTGGAAAAGGCGTGACCGGCACCGGGGCTTCGGACGTGTCCGCCATTTCCGGCTCCAGCGGCGGTGTCACTGAGGCTGCGCCTACCGGTGGGCAGACGTAGAAGATGCCACCTTGGGCATCGGTATGGAGGTACGGCAGATCATCCTCGGTGAAATGAAAGCTCTGCAACCATTGCAGGGATCGCTTCTGGGCCGCCCCAGGCAGGGCATTGAGCTGAGATCGCAGTCGACTCGAAGGAAGCTGATCCAACTGCCGCAAAGCCCCGCCTCCGAATTCCTGGGGACGCCGCTGCTGACCGTGGGCCGGCAAAGAAGTCAGGATCAAAGCGCCCAGCAGGCACCCGCCGATTGATCGACTGAGAATACTCCGGGACGAATACCAACTGGGGCGTGAAGCCATGAAGTGAGAGGTTGGGGTTGAGGGGAGAGTCAGAAAGAATTTAAAGGTTTCGAAATGTAAACGTAGAACTCTGCAGATTGCAACAGTGCTCCCAGCTTTGGGGGATACGGATACGGAACAGAGGACCACTGATGACTTCTGATGCAGAAAACATTGAGTCCAGAGGGATCACTCTCCGAATGTTCGGCATGCCGGCAACGGGTTCTTCAGTATTGATCGCAGGTGGAGGTCCCTGTGGATTGGTCTCTGCCTTGGTGCTTGGCCTTCACGGAGTTCCCTGCCGAATCGTGGAACGTCACGAACGTCCTCTGCAACATCCCAAAGCCATGGGCATTGGACCCGCCGGGGCGGTTCTGATTCGACCGGATGGGTTCGTCGCCGCGCGAGTCCCGGATGACTCCCAAAAATCTCAGGACCTGATCCAGGCAGGACTCCGTCGACTCGGCGGCCGTCTCGCCTGATCGGTTCGATCGAGACTTGGTGTCGCCGCCGTGATCACCAATGCTTCTCCCATGCCTTGGGTGCGTCTGATTCGCTGGGTGGGAGCGCTGCTGGTCCTCCTGCTCGTCCTCGCCGTGGTGCTGACCGGCACGCTCTGGCTCTACTTCCATCCCAACTTCACCCAAGGCCCGTTGGTCACCTACGGACAACGCCACAGCGAACCGCTCTATCTGGACGTCATCCGACCCGAGACGACCAATGGCCTGGGAGTGGTCCTGATGGTCAGTGGCAGCTGGAAGTCGGGCACCAATTCGCTCCGACCCTGGATGGTCGCCCCTCTCCTCCGCCGGGGATACACGGTGTTCGCCGCCTGCCACGTGTCGCAGCCCAAGGCCACGGTCATGGAAATCATCGAAGACATGAACCGAGCCGTCCGCTACGTGCGCCATCATGCCGCCACGTATGGCATCGATCCCCATCGACTGGGTGTCACCGGCGGCAGCGCGGGAGGGCATCTGAGCCTGATGTTGGCCACCCGGGGCGGTCCAGGCTCTCCCCAGGCGACTGATCCCATCGATCGGGAAAGCAGTGCCGTTCAAGCCGTAGCCATCTTCTATCCGGTCACCGATCTCCTGAACCTGGGGCCGTCCACGGAGAACCTGGGCGATGGCGGACCTCCCAAAAGTTTCGTCAAAGCTTTCGGACCCAATTCCACCAACCTCACCCTCTGGAAACAGATCGGCCGGGACACGTCTCCCATCTACTTCGTTCGCTCCAACCTGCCACCGACCCTGATTTATCACGGAGATGCCGACACGCTGGTGCCCTTGGCGCAGTCCCAGCGGTATCAGGCGGAAGCCCGACGCCAGGGAGCCACCGTGGACTTGGTGGTTCACCCGGGAGGCAACCATGGTTGGCTCACGATGCTCTGGGACATTCGGAAATTCGCCGATTGGTTCGATCAGCACCTCCGCGCCCCAGCGGACGCTCACTGAGAGGAGCCAAAACCGGTGAACCGCATCTGCACCGTGTCCACAAACCCGTCGACACGTTTTAACGTGCTGGATCCCAGGTTTTTTCTCTCAACCCTCAACTTTCAACTCTCAACTGATTTGTGAGTGGCTGAGCCTGCGATTGAAACTTCGGACGCGGCAGTGCCACTCTGCGCCATGAGCACCGCGGCCATTACTGTCGAGAAGTTCTACACCGAAGAAGGAACTGACCTCGCCCTCAAGCTGGTGGCCGGAGCGGGTGGGCTGAAGCGACTCATTCGCGAGCCCACCGTCAACCGGCCCGGATTAACCCTGGCCGGCTTCAAACAATACTTCGCCCCCAAACGCGTCCAGGTGGTCGGCAGTGTCGAGACGGCCTACCTACGCTCCCTGCCCAAGGACGTGTGTGAACTGCGGGTCCGGGAATTCTTCGCGCATCGCATCCCCTGCGTCGTGCTGTGCCGTGACCTCAAGCCCGGTCGAATGCTGCAGGCCGCCGAAAAGGCCGACGTTCCGCTGTTCAGCAGTTCGCTGATCACGATGAAGTTCATCAGCCGGGCCACGATTGCCTTGGAGAATTTGTTCGCGCCGCGAACACAAATCCACGCCGGCATGGTCGATGTCGGAGGCGTGGGGGTCATCGTTGAGGGCGAAAGCGGCATCGGCAAAAGCGAAGCCGTGGTCGGCCTGCTGGAGCGGGGACACAGTCTGGTGGCCGATGATGTCGTGTGTTTGTGGATTCAGGACGGCACGGAACTCCGCGGCACGGCCAAGGAATTGGGCCGAAATCTGATGGAGGTCCGCGGCATCGGCTTGATTGATGTCGCGGCCATGTTTGGCGTGAAGGCGATTCGCCAGGCGATGCGGGTCGATCTCATGGTCAGTCTGCGCCGGTGGGAGGACACCAAGGAAATCGATCGGCTGGGTCTCGACCTCGAGTACGTGTCATTGTTGGGCCAGCAGGTGCCCCACATTGTGATTCCCGTACGGCCCGGTCGCGACCTCGCGAGCCTGATCGAAGTGGCTGCCTACCAGACCAAGCTCCGCCTGCAGGGATACCACGCCGCCGCAGAACTCAGCGCCCGGCTGACCCGTCAGATGCAGCAGAAGCTGTGACCCCAAAAGCTGCCCGGACTTACCGCTCGCTCCCCTCCCTGAAATTCGCTATAGCCACGCGAGTTACAACCGCGTGAATCTTCCCAACAAGCTCACCCTTTCCCGCTTGGTGCTGACGGCCGCCTTTCTGGTGGTCATCTTCTTTCCGTTCCGCGGACACGAGACGGTGGCGCTGATCCTGTTCAGCGTGGCGGGGATCACAGACTACTTTGACGGTCAGATTGCCCGGGACCGGGGGTTGATCACGAACTTCGGCATCCTGATGGATCCTTTGGCCGACAAGATCCTCACCTGTTCAGCCTTCATCGCCTTTGTTGGACGCGACTTGGTGCCCGCCTGGATGGTCGTCATCATTGTCGCCCGGGAACTGGCCATCACGGGTCTACGGATGCTGGCCGCATCCAAACAGGTCGTGCTCGCGGCCGAACGGTACGGCAAGCACAAGACGATCTCCCAAATTGTGACCATCGTTGCGGTATTGGTCGTGCTCAGTTATCCGCAGTGGGGTCGGTTCGGACAGCTGATCTTTGGATTTTCAATTGGGGGTCACGCCTGGGTCTATTGGTTCGCTGAACTTTCCAAATGGATCACCGTCCTGCTCACCTTGTTCAGCGGCGCGGTGTACCTCTGGCGCAACCGGAAGCTTTACCTCGACGATCTTTGAGCGCCCGTTTCCCGCCCGGACCCGACTTCTCCCGCGGATGAGTGTTCCCTCTCCTCACACGACGTGGTCCGACCGGCTGGTGGTTTGGATCGCCCAAGGATTCGGCAGCGGACTTTTGCCGGCCGGTCCTGGCACGTGGGGAAGTCTCGTGGGCATCCTTTGGTTATGGGCGCTGCTCCTTCCCGGAAGTGCGCTCCTGTTTGGCGTGCTGGTCGCCGGTTCCATTTTGCTCGCCGTTGGCGGATGTGCCCGGGCGGAGAAAGTCCTGCGCCAGCATGATCCCGGCAGTGTGGTCCTGGACGAAATCGTGGCGGTGCCCCTGACCTTCTTCGGGCCGTGGCTCGTGCTGGGAACCTTCCCGGCAGCCTCCTGGAGTGATCCACTTACAGTCGCCGCGCAATTCTGGCCGGAGTTCCTGGTCGGCTTCATTGCCTTCCGAGTGTTCGACATCGCCAAGCCGGGCCCGATCGGCCGCATTCAGTCGCTCCCTGACGGCTGGGGCGTGGTCGCCGACGACGTCCTCGCTGGCTTGGCCGCTGCGGTCGTTACCGGACTGTTCACCTACCTGCGCCACTGGGTTTCCCTGCCGGGCTAATCCCGGCAGGTGTAAGAAGCTTCCCACTCGTCTGACGAACCGGTCAGCCGGTTTACATTTTCTGAAAGCAGTAATACGGGAATCGGGGTCCGGATCGGTGAATCACAATGCCAAGCGAGAACACGCAATCGCTGCATTTGCCTATCTCTGGAGGGCAGATCGATATGCTGACAACCTTCAAAAGCGGTAGCTCCCGCCACTGCTTCCCTCCGGGCCAACCCAATCTCCAAGACTAGCCGCGGCAGTTAGAGCGGATGGTATATCACTGCTGGCGGACGACCCGCTTGGACCACGGCCGTGACGACGGAACGCGGCTGATTGAACCGGGGTTTTCCCGCGTATCCGGGATTCAAAAAAATCACGCCCGAACGTTCCTCGTGAAAGCGTTGATGGGAATGTCCGAAGACCACCAAATCCGGCCGACTGCGCCGGAAACGCTCCCCGATACTCCGCTCGGGATCCGAAACGTCCACGATGTGATGTACGAGCACCTTCATTCCCTCCACCACGACGACTTCGGTTAGGGGAAAGTCCAGGCCGTGATCGGTGTTCCCTAGAACGGCCGTGACCGGAGCCACGCCCTCCAACTCCAGAATCAGACTGGGAAAGCCAATGTCACCGGCGTGCAGGATCCGATCAACACCGGCAAACAGATCCAGCACTCGCGGATCCAAATAGCCGTGCGTGTCCGAAATGATTCCGAGGCGCATCAGTTCATCCCAATCACCCAACCCGCAATTGGCCATCTCAAAAAGCTCTCCAAGTCGAGGACTCGAGGACTACGGTCGTCGTGAGCCCGACGCGTCGCTGGCCTTCCCCAGATTCCTCCCTTCCCCGCTTGCCCCTCGACGGAGGGCTTTGGAAGCTGCGGCATGCCGACTCCGGAATCCCTGGAACATCGCGTTGCCCGCTTCGTGGAAACTACCCCGGTCCACGATATTCACACGCACCTGTATGATCCTGGATTTCGTTCCCTGCTGGCTTGGGGCATCGACGAGCAGCTGGTGTATCACTACTTGGTCAGCGAATCCTTCCGGCAAATGGACCTGCCCTTCGAGCGCTTCTGGTCCGCGTCGCGATCCGAGCAGGCCGAGTTCGTTTGGAAAGCATTGTTCGTCGATCATTCCCCGGTGTCGGAAGCCTGCCGGGGCGTGCTCACGACCTTGCACGCCCTCGGCTTGGACGCCCGCCACCAGGATCTCCCCTCCATTCGCGCCTGGTTCGCGGAACAGAAACCGGATGACTTCGTCGACCGCGTGCTGAGCTTGGCGAACGTGCGGTCGGTCTGCATGACCAATTCCCCCTTCGACGACGAGGAACGCGCGTACTGGGAAGCCCGGCCGGTACGCGACAGCCGCTTTCAGGCTGCCCTTCGAATCGACCCGTTGCTGTTGTCCTGGCCGGAGTCGGCGGCGCGCTTGCGCGGCTGGGGTTATGCGGTGGGTCTGGAACCCTCGGCGGGAACAGTGAGCGAAGTTCGCCGGTTCCTCGCCGATTGGACGCTGCGGATCAAGTCGCGGTATTGCATGGTATCCCTGCCCCCGACGTTCGTATTTCCCTCCGCCAATGACACGAATTGGCTGATCGAACAGGCGGTGCTGCCCCATTGCCGGGAGTTTGATCAACCCTTCGCCCTGATGATGGGCGTGAAGCGTGCGGTCAATCCGCTCCTGCGCATGGCCGGAGACGGCGTCGGCCGCAGTGATCTCAACGCCTTGCAGAACCTCTGTGCCTCCCACCCGGAGAATCGATTTCTGGTCACCTGCCTGGCCCGGGAGAATCAGCACGAGTTGGTGGTGCTCGCCCGGAAGTTCCGCAACCTGCATCCCTTCGGCTGCTGGTGGTTCACCAACACCCCGCAACTCATCGAGGAGATCACCACAATGCGCCTGGAGCTGTTGGGCACCAGCTTCACCCCCCAGCACTCGGACGCCCGGGTCATCGACCAACTGATTTACAAGTGGCAGCACACCCGGGCGATCCTCGCGCGCTGTCTCACGCAGAAGTATGCAGCGATGGCCGCCGCGGGCTGGCCGGTGACGGATGCCGAACTCCAGCGAGATGTCACGGAACTGCTCGGGGGAGCGTTTCAAAAGTTCTGCGGCTCGGGTCCGCAGTAGGCCGAATCGTTCGCTGCGGCGGTTCCCATGGCGCCCCGAATGCGCGTCGAACTGATTGATGATCTTGGGGAGAGATTGCCGCGCTGAGCCATCCCGCTCGCACTGCGCCCGTCAGCATACCCGCGAAGACACGGCTCACGACGGTCGAAACCTGAATTGACGCGTCACTTTTTCCCCGTGGTTCAGCGGCCTTCCACCCATCCCAACATCATGACTCGCTCAATCTCGTCGGCCGCCACTTCGAGCCCCGGGCGGCCCCTACCCGCCGCCGCGATTGCCGCCGCGCGTGCGCGTGATTCCGGGCTCAAGAGGCGCCGAATCGACTCCGCCAAGTCCGTTGCCCGTCGCTGAGAGGTGGGGAGCCACTGCCCCGCACCCAATCGTTTGACACGACACGCGTTATCCAATTGATCGAAGGCAAACGGTAGAATCAGTTGCGGAGTTCCTGCGGCCAGGGCCTTGGCCGTGGTCCCGATTCCCCCGTGGTGGACCACCGCCGCGCAGCGAGGAAACAGGCGTTGGAACGGGGCAAACTCACAGTGCAAGACTTGGGGCGGCAATTGGGTTGGCAGCTGCCCCCGATGCGGTGTCAGGAGAATTCCTGGAACTCCCAACTGCTGGCACGCTGCCACGCACTCCCGGAACAGCCCAGCGGCGTGTCGCATCCCTGTTCCAAAAGTAAACGCCACTGTCGGCTGACCCCGATCCAGGAACTGATCCACCGACGTCGTCAACGGACGCTCCAGCAGTCCGTCTTCACCGGGAAAGCCGCAAAGGCGAACACCCTCCGGCCAATCCTTCTGCGGGGCGCCAAACCAACCTGGAAACAAAGCGAGAATGCCGCGGCGGGCGAACCACCATTTCAAGACCTGTCGAACCGGCGGGAGCTTCAATTCGCGACGGAGTTGGTTCACTGAGCGGCCGACCAAAAACCAACCGATCCCATCGTATCCGCGATAGTACATTCGGCCCAACCAACGCGGTGCGGAGGAAGGAAGGGTCAGTCCACCCAGCATGGCCGGAGGAGCCTCTACACTGGGGAACAACCAAGGCTGCAACACCACGCTCAGAGTGGGAATCCCAGTGAAATCCTCCAGAACTCGCGCGGCCACCACGCCTGGATTGGCGACCAGCCAGGTCCGATCGCCCGCGGTAGCGACCCGATGGAGCTCGGCGTACTGACGCCGGATCAGCGTGCGTCCCCAGCGGGCCACGACGAACGGAGCCCACAGCGGATGCCAAAGTTGGGGGTTCCGCAGGAGATCTTCCGTTTCTGACCGGGTCACCAACGGAGCGAAGTCCAGTCCGTCGCGGACGGCGAGTGGGCCAAAATGTTCATGGGAAGCCAGCGTGACGGCAAAGCCCCGGCGAGCCAGGACTCGGCCCAGACCCAAAAACGGGTAGAGATCTCCATCTGTCCCCACCGAGGCCAGAACGATCCGGTGCGCGCGCGTCGCTTCGCCCATGCCGAAGTTTCTTTGAGGCGAGGCCCGGAGGCGAATTCTTTGGCTGGGGTTGCGATGATCTCGGAACAGTCCGCCCTATCACTGCCAGCTGCCGAGAGCCCGGGTGGTTACCGGTGTTTCTCGCATGTCGGGAGTTTGTCATCTATCCCGACCCAGCGTGTCATAGCTTCGTGTCACAGCTTGTCATAGCTCCCGACCGTCCAGGACGGGGCCGCGGGAGTACACCCGATTCGGATCCGTCGGAGACGTGCCAGTACCTTGCAGTAACCCTTTTTCTACCAATGCCTTTAGATCGCGCTGGAGGGATCGCCGGTTGATTTGGGGAGAAAGCACTTCGAAATCTTGAATCGTTATCTTTCCGTGCTCGAACAGGTACCGGAGGGCGGCTGACTGGCGCTCGTTCAACCCGTGCTTCCGTGTCACCACGTCCGCCTTGATGACCCGTTGCCCCCGTTCTTTGACCTCGTCCATTTGTGTGGCCAACCCTTCCACGAAGAAGTCCAGCCAGCCGGTGAGGTCCATGCCCCGGTCGCGCACACCCTGGATGGCCGCGTAGAACGCCGGCCGGTCACGGTCATAGAACTCACTGATCGAGAACAACCGCTTGAAGTCGTAACCCGCTCGATAGAGGCAGAGCGTCGAAAGCAGTCGGGACGTGCGGCCATTGCCGTCCACAAAGGGATGAATGTGGACTAGTTGAAACTGGGCGATGCCGGCCGTCAGCACCGGATGCGCTTCCCCCGGCGCATTCAGCCACTCCACCAGGTCCGCCATGAACGGCGGCACATCGCCCGGCGGTGGTGGCGTGTAGATGACCTGCCGCGTTACCGAGTTCACCACGTAATTCTGCACCCGCCGGTATTCCCCCGGCTGGCCCGCACCACCGCGCACGCCAGCCACCAGCCGTCGATGAATCTCGCGGATTAATCCCTCCGTCACCGGCCCGCCATCGCCCAGGTAGCCGCTCACAAACTCGAACGCATCCCGGTAGTTCAGCAACTCGCGCGCATCGTCTGGATCGGCCTCCGGCACAGCCAGACCCGCCAGCAACCGCTCCGACTGCTCCAGTGTCAGATGCGTGCCCTCGATGTGCGTGGTGTGATGCGCCTCCAGCAGCAACGCCCGCGACCGCATAGTGGCCAGCCAGTCCTCCGAAAGTTTCGCTGCGTCCAAGAACCCTCGCGCCCGTTCAATGCGGGTTAAACCAGCCGTGACCCGGTGGGTGATCTGGAATCGAGGATTCATGGCGTCGTTATTGGAATGATTCTCCCAGGTGGTGAGTCTTCAAACTGTTGTTTCTTGCCGTGCCGCCGCGATCGGGAAGCAGCACAGACGCAGCGTTAGCCACCAGGCATAGACCGCTCCCTCGGTTATCATCTGGGACTCGCCCAGCAAACCATGCGCGATGTCATTTCGCAGATTCAGGCCGAACCGTTCAACGAGCAGGCCTCGCAAGTCGAACGCCATTCCGTCTCCGAAAATCTTCGCCATCTCAGGATGCGGTAGCATCCAATTTAGATCCCGCTCGTCCTGTGTTTCGTCTGAATCAAGCTTTGATGTGATGATGCCCTTGGCGGTGAAGATCTCCCGGACCGAGTTCTCGATCTGCGGCAACAACAGGTGGAGTGCAAGCACTACATCGCCATGTAAACCCGCGTGCAAACCGCGCAGGAACAATCCTTCGCGCCCTTGAGGAACAAACGGGTTGTCCTGAACAAGGAAAAGCAAATCCACGCGGCGTGCGGGATGTTCGGCAACAATCTGTTGGCGGGCCGATTCAATGAGAACTCGCACGCGCAACTGCCAGTCAACGGTGCGGGCTTGCGAATACATTTCTTTGAGAACCGCTTCTTCCCGCTCGTCGGGGTCGGTGGATGCCAAAGGCGGTTTCGTGTCAGAAATCTGGCCGTCGGACCGGACGGTGCTTGAACCGAAGAGTTGCGTGAATACCCCTCCCGCGTTCGGGTCTTCGATGCGTTTCTTGAGCTCATCTGGCCGTGTTGGGTCAGCCACGAAAGCGAAACGTAGGATGGCGTCCTCGAAGGAGTGCCCTTTGACATGCTCGGCAGCTTCCCTGGCTGACTTCTTCAAATTTCTTTCCAGTTCAGAATCGCTCTCCAGCGGTATCTTAATCGTCTGCATCTCGCTCATGCCTCGCTTCTGAAATTCGAGGAGGCGCTGATGGGCTTTTTCGATTTCTGCCGGGTCGGCTTTGGCCTCGCGCAAGGCGTGAACAGCTTTGGCCATCCAGCCTGAAGCACCAAGGAACGAAGGTTGTGCCGCGGTGGTAAAGCTCTCCGCCAGCTTCACGTAGGTGTTGGCTATTTTGAGCTGGGCAACGCGTGCCTCGTCCTGCCGGCCTCCCTTGGCACTCCACCCGCCTCGCAAGTGCCAGTAGTCCCGCGCGAAATGCCAGTTCGGAATAGCCTCCATCTTGTTCGCGAGGTTTTCCGACAGAATGGCATACCGCTTGGTGTCGCCCACGCCGTCTCGGAGCAGCATGTGCATCAAGCGCGCGCACAGCAGACCGTCTTCGGTCGCTTCGTGCCGGGTGATGGCGTCCTCGATGGCCTGAATGGCTTTCAGGTGAAACGATTTCAATCGGCCAAGCTGCGCCCCGACTTGCCTGGCCCGTTGAAGCCGCTCCGCGAACGGCGGCCATATGCCGGCAGTCTCCAGCACTCGGCTGGATTCGATATAGGCTTCGACCCCCTTTTGGGCAGCCTTGTAGTCTTTGCGGCTTACCCAAAGCACGTCTGCAATCCGGGCTCTGAACTCAGGGTCTCTCGTTTCTTCGAGGATACCGCTCAATGCGTCCAAGTCTGGCTTGGCCAAGTCCTCAGGCACGAGTGACCGTTTGCCGGTCCGGTAGTCAATGTATGCGGGGCAGAACGGTTGGGACTGGTCCTCGAAGTTCGGACAGAAATTAGCAACTACGGCCAGAAGTTGAAAGACTCTGGCACTTCGCACATCACCGCCATCTAAGGGAGTTTTTGCTCTCGCCGCCAGCACCTCGTAAAAAGCATCGCATTCGCGACGGGTCGCCACTGCCAGTTCGGCCTGCCAATCGTAAGCGCGGATGTCATCTACCGTGACACCAAAGCTTAGCTGAGGAGCATCGTCGCTCATGCGTTACCTCCTGCGGTGAGAGTCTGTCGGGGCATGGCTTTGTTCAAAACGGTCGAAACCAAGTTCGGGCAGCGCACAGGTTCAGTTTCGTATCAGAATCGGTGTCGCCTCTTTAACCGGAATTGCAGGAGAAATGGTCGCTGGTAAGGCGAAAAGCGGGGACGCGGAGGTTCCGCGTTATTTCCCAAACCGCCAAAACGACATCGCCTGGAATCGTTGGGGCGTTGCGATCCGATGGGTTTATCCAGCTCACGGGGAAGTCCAAGAGATTCAAAGAGTAGGGACTAGCCCGGATGTCGCCAAGCGGACAATCGTCCCAATCGATCAACATTTGGATGATTGAGTAGGGCCGGAGAGGTTGGGGGAGAATCAGTCCGGCGGGTTACTGAGACATTTGCCAACAGTTACACGATTTTGGCTGTATCCGTCAGGAGCAACCGTTGCGCATCTCGCGCTGCCGCACCCGTTCCGCCCGCAACCAAAACTGGCCAAACACGGGGCTTCCGAAGCAGGGTCAGGTTTCGATGCGATTCCTCGCCCACGGTGCCGGTTCACGACCGGGAAACGAACGACGGGTCGTGGTGACCGGTCTGGGTGTCATCACGCCGCTGGGCACGGATGCCCACAACGTCTTCGCCCGGGTGTATCGCGGGGAATCCGCCGTCCAACCCATCCGCCGAATCGATGTCTCCGGATTGGCCCTGCGCCACGCCGCAGAGGTTTCCGAACTGGACCCGTCACCCCTGGGACTGTCGGAACGGGAGCGCAAGGGCTTGGAACGTGTGCAACTGTTCGCCCTTCTCGCCGCCGAACAGGCGGTGCGCGACGCCGGTCTGGCGCTTCCTCGAAATGCCCTTCGCGGCCAAAGCGAAGCCCAACCCGCCAGCGAACGCCACGGCGTGGCCATCGGCTCCTCGAACTCCGATAGCGGACCCATTTCCCTCGCGCTGGCCGAACTGGCCGCGGGACGTGCCCGCCAGGTTTCCCCGCACACGCTCAATCGGAGCCGGCCCTGTTCCAGTGCCGCGCTGGTGTCCATCCGCTACGGACTGCGCGGACCGGTCTTCTCGCAAAACGGCGCCTCAGCCACCGGCGCCATGAACCTGATTAGCGCCTTCGACAGCATTCGCTCCGGACGAACCGACGTGATGATTGCGGGGGGAACGGATTGCGGCGTCACCCAGCTGGAGTTGGCGACGTTCGGTCAGAACCAAACCGGTTCGCGCAGCGGCTGCTGCCGGCCGTTTGATCGGCAGCGCGATGGCGTGGTGCTCGGCGAAGGCGCGGCCCTGGTCGTGTTGGAGGAAGCGCATCACGCCGCCGCCCGCGGCGCTCGGATTTACGGGGAAATGCTCGGCTACGGATTGCGCTCCGATGCCTTTGACATGGCCGCCATTCCGGCCGCCGCGCCCGGGCTGATTCTCTCCATCGAAGAAGCGCTGGAGGATGCCCGACTGACGGCGGCCGACATCGGCTACGTCAACGCCCACGCCACCGCCACCCGGCTCAACGACGTGGCGGAAGCAGCGGCCATTCGCGCCACCCTGGTACGAAACGGACCCGGACCGGCGGTCAGCGGAACGAAGGGTCAGCTCGGGCACATGTTGGCAGCCAGCGGATCCATGGGATTCATCCTGACCCTGCTGGCCTCGCGCTTAAACCAGGTTCCTCCGACCGGCGGGTTGCGGGATGTGGATCCGGCCTGCGAACTCAATCACGTGATCGGCGTAGGTCGGGAGCAAGCCGTTCCCTGCGGCCTCACTCTCAGCGCCGGCATGGGTGGATTGAACTCGGCCATCGTGGTTCGCGGAGAACCCAGCTGAAATCCCCTCCGTGGCGAAGTGGTACGACCGGAGTGGAACCCCACCGGAACCGGGGAAAAGCGGCGGAAAACGTGCGATGTCGACCGAGCCACCAAGCGGCTGCCTAGGAGGCTAACCCTGACAGCGTCTCTGGTCCCTGCCCTTCGGATTCGTTCGCGGTTCCCTTCGGAGGGTTACGGTGAAGTGTTCCAACGAGGCGGGACGTCATGACACTTTCAGCTGGGCCGCGTGTATCTAAAATAGGATGTCCACTCTCGACCCGACCTCGTCCGAAGCCCGTCCCGAACTCACCACCCGACTCAGTGCCAGCAAACGAACGGCAGCGAAGTCCATTGTCACCCGCCTGGGGTCCTCCCCCATGCCCAGTGGCCTTACCCGACGCGAAGCACAGATCCTGCCGTGGCTGGCCACCGATCTGAGTTACGCCGAAATCGCGGTTCACTTTGGCTACAGCCCGCACTATGCCCGCATGCTGGCGCAACGCCTTCTGAGAAAGCTGGGGGTGACCTCCCGACCGGCGGTAGTCGCCCGCTGGCTGCGGCCCGAGGCCTTTCCTGCGACCGTCTCTCGATTATCTAAACGGCTACCTTGACGAGGATGATAGACCAGCGGTTGGCCATGTTAAGCGAACTCCCCAGCGGCAACCCCCGTCCCAACCCCGAACCTCTCCCTCCGGCTCCGACATCACCACTCCCCAACGTCATGACTCATTGAATCGGAACCACCCTTGGATCAGTGTCCCGCCACCATGCCCTCCGAACTGCGGGAGATCGGTCCGACCTTCCTGACCACACGCTGGACCGTGGTCCTTCGGGCGGCTGATCCAGACTCCCAAGCCGCTCGGGAGGAGTTGGCCCGCTTGTACTGGTTTCCCCTGTATGCGCTCGGTCGGCGTCAGGGATTGAACCCAGCCGACGCCGATGACGCCGTCCAAACGTTTCTCGGACGACTGCTGGCCCCGGGACAGTTGGCGAATCTGTCGAGCGAAGGGGGACGCTTCCGGGACTTCCTCCGCGTCAGTTTTCAGAATCAGCTGATCTCCACTCATCGGGCCAGCATCAGTCAGCGCCGCCGGCCGGAAGGCGGATTCGTGCCTCGCGATGGTTTGGATCCGGAGGCAACGCTGGCGCTCGAACCCGTGGACTCCCACACGCCAGAACTCGCCTACGATCGCTGCTGCGCCCGGGTGCTGCTCGACGCCACGCTCGAGCGTTTGCGCGCCGAGTATGAACGACTGGGTCGCACCGCTCTTTTCCTTCATCTGTCCCAGTACCTGGATGGGGATCCGGAAGAAGCGACACACGCGGCGGCTGCGGCCCGCCTGGGGCTGTCGGAGGGAACGGTCCGCAACGCGGTCAAACCCTTCCGGATTCGTTTCCAGGAACTGTTCCGGCAACACGTGGCCGCGACCCTGGAGGATCCGGTCCAAGTCGATGACGAGATTCGCCACCTGATGGCAGCGTTGGCCTCCTGAATTCCGATCAGGCCCACCAAACCGCGAAAACTCGTGAACCCCCAACGGCCGGAATGAATTTCCCGAATCCGTGTCCCCGTTGCCACCGTGCCCGCGACTGGCGGGGTGTCTGCCCGGTCTGCGTGCTGGGCGGCCTGCTGAACGCGAGTTCAATTCCGGAACCGATACCCGTGCTGAAACTCGGCCCGTTTCAGTTGCTCGAAGAGATTGGCCGGGGCGGCATGGGCCGGGTCTGGCGGGCGCGTCAGGAGGGCTTGGATCGGGAGATCGCCCTGAAGACCCTGCGGGCCGGAAGTCTGGCCGACGAACTGACTCGGGAACGGCTCCGCCGCGAAGCCCAGGCGGCCGCGCGACTGCGACATCCGGGCATCGTCACGGTTCATGAGGTAGGCGAAGCCGAGGGGGAATTGTATCTCGCGATGGAACTCGTCCGCGGCGAGACGCTCGCTCAGCGACTTCGTTCGGGTCCGCTGCATCCCCGCAACGCCGCTGAGCTCGCGCGCGCCCTCGCAGATGCCGTCCAGCACGCCCACGCCGCCGGCGTGATTCACCGCGATCTCAAACCCGCCAATGTCCTGCTCGACGCCGACCACCACGACGCGCCGAGACTCACGGATTTCGGCGTGGCCCGGTTGGCGAACAACCCCAATGCCACGCTCACGGGCACGCTCGAAGGTCTGGGAACGCTGGCCTATCTCGCTCCGGAACAAGCCGGAGGCCGGCGCGCTGAGCAGGGGGTAACGACGGATGTCTACGGCCTCGGCGCAGTGTTGTACCACGCCCTCACCGGACGCCCCCCGTTGGCCGGCGAGACTCCGGCGGGATTGTTGCGGGCCGTTCTGGAGACGGAGCCGATTTCGCCGCGCCGGTTGAATCCCGCGGTGTCACCCGACCTCGACACGATCTGCCGGAAGTGCCTGGCCAAGGAACCCACCCAGCGCTACGCCAGCGCCGCCGAACTGCGGGATGAATTGGATCGCTTCCTCCGCGACGAGCCCATTCGCGCGCGGCCCATTTCCGGCCCGGAACGCCTTTCCCGTTGGGCCCGTCGCCGACCCGCGGTGGCGGCCCTGTCTGCCCTCGCCCTGATCGCTTTGCTAACCGGACTGGTCGCCACCACCTGGCAGTGGCAACGGGCAGAAACCGAACGCGGAGTTGCCCAACAGCGCAGTGAACAACTCCGCCAAAATCTTTACGCCGCAGATCTCGACCTCGCCGGCCGCACCCTGCTGGCCGGAGATTTGGGCTGGGGCCGCGAATTGATCGAAGCCCACCGGCCGCGCCCCGGCGAATCCGATTTGCGCGGCCTGGAATGGTACCTCCTCGAAACCATCGCCCAGGGTGATCCCGCCATCGTCACGGTCCATCCAGCTCCCCCCACGGCCGTCGCCGTGTCGTCCCAGGGTCGCTGGACCGCTTCCGGCGACCTGCGCGGCACGTTGATCGTCCGGGATCGCCAGACCGGCGTAAGTCGGACCAATCAACTCAAACCGGAATGGTTCATCGGCAGTCTGGCGTTTGCTCCCGACGATTCGCTCTTGGCCGTAGCCACCCGCAGCCGACAAGGCGGAGCGGGCGTGATTTGGCTGCTGGATCCAACATCGGGTGAGGTCCGCCGCGAGCTCCCGGTGGAAGCCACGTGGATCAGTTTCGTCCCGGGGACCGACACTCTCGCCGCCAGCCGGGCGCATCGCATTTACTCCAGTAGTGCCTCATCCGCCGCGCCCCTGGAGTTGATCCGCTTGGGCGATGGCACCGTCGAACGGGTCGTCACCAATTCCGTCAATCGCTTCGCCCTCGCCACCAACGGCCGGCAGGCGGTGACCTTTCATCATCCCGGCAGTCTGGTCGTCTGGCAGTTGCCCGAATGGACTCCGGTGGCGCGTTGGAGCGGTCCTGCCGTGGTGCCGACAATCGCCATTTCCGCGGATGGAGAATGGATTGCCGCGGGCGACACGGATGGGGGACTTTGGGCGTGGGAATTCTCCAAACCCGAGACGGAATATCGCGTTCAGGCGGATGCCGAGACGTGGATCCAATGCGTGGCCTTTACCGGACGCCCGGGACCGGAGCTCCTGACCGGGAGCGCTCAAACGGTCCGTCGGTGGCAGCTGGACCAGGGGTCTGGGCGCTTCGTTCTGGGCCAATCCCTGCGTGGCCATCGGGCGGAGGTCACCCGTCTCGCCCACGCCCGGGAAGCCGACACCCTCCTGACCTCCTCGAATGATGGCACCGTGAGGGAGTGGGACTCCCACCTGGAGGACAAGCCTCAGTTGCGCTGGGAAATGGCACCCAGTTCCTTTTGCGCCGACTTCGCCCTCTCGCCCGACGCTCAAACGGTCGCCCTGCTCGAGACCAACGGTCGGGTCGTGATCCGGAACAGCCGCTCCTTCGCCGAACTCGCGGCGATCCCTGGCCAGCTTCATCCGCTGCACCTTGGGAATGGCGGGACGAACCTCACCCTGCTGGATCTGGACGACCCGGCCATTCTGGAATGGACCGGTCGATCCGCCGAACCGCCGCGGCGAATTCCCCTTCAAGGCTACGATGGCGGTTCGAATTACCTGCGCTTCGAGTCCTCCGCCCCGGGGAAGTGGCTCGTAGGATCCCGGGTGGACGCGACCTTGCAGCTGTGGAATCAGACCGACGGAACCCTACGGCACACCCTGCGCGGCCACACCAATATCGCTCCCGTCTTCGCCCCGGCCTTTTCGCCGGATGGACGCCTGCTGGCCTCCCCGGGAGGCGACGCCACGGTTCGACTTTGGGACGTGGAATCGGGCCAACAACTCCACGTGTTTCCCGAACCAGCGCGCGTCTTCTGCGCCGCCTTTTCACCCGATGGACGCTGGCTCGCCACCGCCGGCAACAGCGGACGCGTCAGCATTTGGGACGTGGCCGAACGAAGACGCGTCCACTCCCTGCCGCAGACCGCGACCGACAGCTGGGTCCGCTTCAGTCCCGACGGCCGAACCCTGGCCACCGCCAGCAACCGCCGCGTGACGCTGTGGAGCACCGCCACCTGGCGACCGTTACTCGCGTTTCCGCTGATGATCGGGGAATTTTGCACCTTTGAGTTTGGCCCGGACTGCCGTTCCCTCTGGATTCATCCCCAAGACCTGACCGAACTCGCGGTCTGGCGGGCCCGGGGGTCTGTTGCTCATTCCCCCACGGGTCCCTGACCGCCACCCGTCCCTTTCTCTGAAGTCGAATCCGTCATCGTCCCCCTGTCCGCGGTGTCACGCACCGCGGAATTGGCGCAACCAATGTCCCGCGTGCCTGCTGGCAGGGCTCCTCACTCCGCCATCCCCGGTTCCCGAGCCTCGCGCGAATCCGGGTCGTCTGGGTTCCTACGAATTGCTGGAGGTCATTGGCCTGGGTGGCATGGGCCAAGTCTGGCGGGCTCGTCAGATCGGCCTGGATCGCGAGGTCGCCGTGAAGACCCTGCGCTCGGGCCTTTCCGCCGCCTCCCAGGACCGCGAACGGTTTCGTCGGGAGGCCCTGGCGGTCGCCCGACTGCGGCATCCGGGAATCGTCACTCTGTTCGAAGTAGGCGAGGACGGCGGGGAACTGTTCCTCGCCATGGAGTTGGTTCAGGGCGAAACCCTCGCTCAACGCCTCGAAGCCGGTCCGCTCGATCCGTGGGTGGCCACCCAACTGGTCCGCGATCTGGCCGACGCCGTCCAACACGCCCATGCCGCCGGGGTCATCCATCGGGATCTCAAGCCGGGCAACATCCTGTTGGATGCCCACCGCGGGGGTGCGCCGCGCCTGGCCGACTTCGGCATTGCACGCTTGGAAGGCGAGCTCCACGGCACCCTGACCGCGACCCAGGAAAGCATCGGCACCTTGTCCTACCTGGCCCCGGAACAGACCGGGGGACGCCGTCAGGAACAGGGACCCGCCACCGATCTCTATGGCTTGGGCGCCATCCTGTATCACACCCTTACCGGCCGCCCCCCACTGCAAGCAGAGACCACCGCTCGTTTGCTGCGCGCCATCCTGGAATCCGATCCGCTGCCTCTCCAAATCCCTTCGTCCCCGATTTCCCGGGATCTCGAGACCATCTGTCTGAAATGCCTGGCGAAGGAACCGAATCAGCGGCTTCGCTCCGCCGCCGAACTGCGGGACGAACTGAACCGCATTCTGAGGGGTGAACCCATTCTTTCCCGGCCTTCCACTCCAACGGAACGAATACTGCGCTGGGCTCGGCGACGTCCGGCGTTGGCGCTGGCCCTTGGCGCTACCGGATTGGCGTTGCTGATCGGACTCGGCGCCACCAGCTGGCAATGGCGCCGGGCCGAACGCATGTCCGCCAGTTTGCTGACGCAGCTGAATCGGGCCGAGAACACCCGGGCGGACGACCTGTTTGGTTCCGCCCAACCGCGAGAGGCCATGGCCCTGCTCGCCCAAACGCTCCGGCGGGATCCGGACAATGCGTATGCCCAACATCGAATTGTCGCCGCCCTCACCCAACGCAGCTGGGCGCGTCTCGAACGGGAGTTCCCCACCCCCATTCCCCTCTCCCAAATCGCGTGGAGTCCGAACGGCTCCAACCTGGTCTCCGCGGGACCGTCCGGCGCGGTGCATCTGTGGGAGGCCTCCCGCGGCCCAGACCCGGTTCCCCGCTGGACCCAACCCCCGGGGCCGGTTCGGTCGCTGGGCTATTCCCCCAGCGGCGAATGGATTTACAGCCATCAGGATTCCGGGGCCTTCCGACTTTGGTCCCTGGGTGCCGATTTACCCTGGTTGGAGCTGGGCCTTACCAACTCGGGCGTCGTCAAATTCGGCTTTCATCCCCGCAAACCCTGGATTGCCTTCGCTCGGACCAGTGGCGTCCTGGAGCTCTGGGATCTGCGCGGGCGAACCCTTCTTCGGGAGTGGCACCTGCCCGGTCCGATCCGGGATCTCGATTTCTCCACGGGCGGCCAGTGGTTGGCCGCGGTGGATGCCGCGGGCACTGCCCAAGTCTGGGCCACTGAGACCGGCGTGACCAACGGAGCCCCCCTGCAAGCCGAAGGTCCACTGCTCGGAGTCGACTGGAGTCCCAACGGCGACTGGCTGGCTCTGACCACGGAGACGAATCGGACGGTCGAACTCTGGACTTGGCCCAAGCAGGAAATGGTGCGCCGATTTCGCCACGATGCGAACCTCCCGTGCCGCTTCAATCGGGAAGGCGAGATCATCCGTTACCTCGCCTCCACCCGCGCCATCCTAGCCAGCTTGCCCGGGGGCAACGAAGCCTTCCGCGTCCAGCGAGTGGATGAAGCACCCAAGGACTGGCGACTGTCCCGCGATGGTCTCACTGCGGTGGCACTCGCGCTGGGAAAATACCCGCTTCCCTACTCCAGCCTCCACGGATCAGAAATCACCGAGCCCCTTTGGACCGCCGCAAGTCCTTCAGCCCTCCACCTCAGCCCCAACGGCCGCAAACTGGCGGTAGTGACCGCCGAAACCGCCACAATTTGGCGTATTGCTGGCCCCCAATCTGCCGGTCGCCGGCTCCTTGTTTCTGGTGAAGTGATCGCGGCCCAGTTCACGCCAGACTCAGAACAGATCCTCTGCTGCGACCGATCGGGCCGCATCATCACGCAGCAGCTGGATCGCCCAGACGAAGTAAGCTCCCGGATTGTGGCGGAGACCGTGTGGATCAAGGCCTGCTTTTCGACGGACGCTCGCTGGCTCGCCGTGGTGGATCGCGCGCACCACTTGGAAATCCTCGACACCCAAACCGGGCAACGAGCGGCCGGACCCTGGCCGCTGGAAGACTCCTCCGTTTCTCTCGCCTCGAGTGTCGACGGACGCTGGTGGGCGGTCGGCCAAGGCGCGGGCGTGCTGCATCTGATCGACCGTCGGGAACCGCAAATCCGTACCCTTCGCTGGCCGTCGCCCGACGTCCCCGCGACTTCAACCGGCGAGACCGTTGTGGAATTTTCACCCGATGGTCGCTCGGTGGCGGCCGGTTTGCCGGACGGAAGAGTGTTGGTGGTCTCCATTCCGGAAGGCACGACCCGGCTCACCTTGATCCACAACTCTAGTCTTCGGAAGGTCCACTTCTCACCGGACGGGAAGTGGCTCGCGGCGGCGGGAAAGGACGGGGGAATACAACTCTGGGATACCGCGAACGGAGCCAAAGCGGGGCCAGTTCTGTGGCACGATGACGAGGCCTTGGACGTCCGTTTCGATGTCGAGGGTCACCGACTGGCTACGACTGGTAAGGATCGCAGCCTGCGACTCTGGGAAGTCCCGGGAGGTCGCCGACTCCACCGCATTGTCACCGCCGCCGATCCGCATCAGGTGGCCTGGGAACCTCAGGGGGATCGGGTGGCGGTAGTGACCGGGGGTTCGGGCAACCGGTTCTGGGACGCGGATTCCGGTCTGACGTTGTCCGAACGCCTGTGGTCGTTGAGTTCGGCCAACCGACTCGTGATCAGTCCTGATGGGCGTTGGATTGGCTTCTGGAAGGACCGCGGCGGCGGCCTGAGCCTGAATCTAGTCGCCGCGCCCCCTTCCGGTGGCTCGCCGGCGTGGCTACCGGAGCTGACAGAAGCCGTCGCCGGAGTTCGCTTGGGATCCAACAACAGTCTCGAGCCGATCACGTCCCGCGAACGCCTCGAACTGGAATCCCGACTTCGCCAACGAACAGAGCCCGATCCCTTTTGGTCGGAGTTTCTCCAACGGTTCCTCGAAGCTCCGTAACTCAATTCCCGTAGTCGACCGACAGCCAGGCGTACGGCAGACCAATCGACTCCGAGATCACGGACTTCACTCCCTCGCTGAACCGCCACCAGCGTTTCGGATCAAACTCCCGGGAATCCACCGCGATGGTTCCAATCTCCACCTCCGGCCCCAGCGCGCGTTGGAAGCTGAGACGGGACCGCCGGGTGTGCATCCCCAGGCTCACCAAATTGAGACGCGTCAGGGGAATGTCATTGGTGCGGCAATATTCGCGTAGCGCCCAGGCGGCACTGAAAGTGCGGTTCTGATACCGCTCAGTGGACGGAACGGCCGTAATCAGATGGGCGGGCACGCCCCGTTCCTTGAGAAGTTCGCCGCCCATGTCAGCCCAGGACTTGATTCTGGGGGCGGCGCTGGTGCGCTCCATTGGTCCGCCGGTCACGAACACGCGCTGGTACCCCCCATTGGTCGCTTCGGCGGCGGCCAGTTCCATCATGTAGTCCACACCCCAGCCCTCCACCACCAACACCGGAGCGTCCACCCGGTGATTCACGGCGAAGAACGGGTAGGCCAGTCGAAGTCCGATGAGCACCACCACCACCATCAGCCCCCCCAACACGAGCCAACCCCGAAGCGTGGGAAGCGGGACGGAACGCGTTTTCCACAGGCGCCACTTGGAGCCTGGCTTCAAAGACGCCGGCGCCCGCACGATGACGGGAACGTGAGCTGGGCGTGATTCAGACATGGAACAACAACCGGTTACCGAAGGTGAGCCCACCGGAAACCCTGTCGACCGTTCCCAAGCGCGGCGTTGCTGGCAAGCCCAGGCGCCAGATTCCCTCCAGCGCAATTCCGATTTGAGGTTTCCCCAGGCAACGCTCCCGATACTCTCAGCGGCCCATGACTTGGAATCTTGTTGTCTGGATTTTTACCGCGCTGCTGGTGGTGGGCGGCGTGATCGGATTTTTGAAGGCCAAGAGCCGCGCCTCCCTGATCGCCTCGATCGGCTCCGCCATTCCGCTGGCGCTCACCGCCGCCGGAATCCTGCCTTTCATCGTCGCTCCAGTGGTACTCGGAGCGCTGCTGGTGGTGTTCGTCCTGCGCTTGATCAAGACCCGAAAGTTCATGCCGTCGGGCATGCTGCTGCTGCTGACCCTGCTGACCGCCGCGGCGGTGCTCGCCTTGCGTCCGCAGGCCTGAGGCAAATCCGGGCCAGCCCATCCATGGACCCTCGCGATCTGCCCGTGTGGCAGTTGTACCCGGACATTCTCGGCGCCCTGCGCCAGGGCCGGCAACTCGTGTTGGTGGCGGCAACGGGATCCGGCAAGACCACCCAGGTGCCGCAAATGCTGCTCGACGGCGGCGTGGCCGGGGATCGCCGGATCGTCGTGTTGCAGCCCCGGCGCGTGGCCGCCCGCAGTGTCGCCACCCGGGTCGCCTGGGAACGCGGCGGCAAACCCGGACAAGAAGTCGGCTACCAGGTTCGCTTCGAAGACCACATCGCACCCGAGACCCGAATCTGCTTCGTCACCGAAGGCATTCTGTTGCGCTGGATGCAGGATGACCCGGAGCTGCGGCAGATTGGGGTTCTGATCTTCGACGAGTTTCACGAACGCAATCTGCTCAGCGACGTCGCCCTGGCCTTGGCGAAACGACTGCAGCAAACCCGCCGACCCGATCTGAAACTGGTGGTGATGTCCGCCACCTTGGAAGCCGAACCCGTCGCCCGCTACCTCGGTTCCGAAGGGCCCCACCCGGCGCCCATCCTCGTTTCTGAAGGTCGCTCCTATCCGGTGGACATTCACTGGG
The DNA here is from genome assembly GCA_017309115.1 of Verrucomicrobiota bacterium. GTDB lineage: Bacteria > Verrucomicrobiota > Verrucomicrobiia > Limisphaerales > UBA9464 > UBA9464. Next base: position 111,207 of record JAFLEF010000013.1, read on the forward strand.
CCGAGTACGGCGACCGCCGTCCCGCATCCGAACAAGCCGCCGACGCCGTCGAGCGAATTCTCCAGCAAGGCGCCGAAGGCGATATTCTGATCTTCATGCCGGGCCGCGCGGAAATCAGTTCCACGCTGAATGCGCTTCGCTCGGCCAACCTCGGGGAACGTTGTGTTCTGCTGCCCTTGCATGGCGACCTGCCCTCGGAGGAACAGGACCGCGCGTTCGAATCCTTTTCCCAGCGCAAGATCGTCGTCGCCACCAACGTCGCCGAAACGAGCATCACGATCGACGGCGTCCGGCACGTGGTGGATTCCGGGTTGGCCCGCATTGCGCGATACGAAGCCGACCGCGGTTTGCAGAGCTTGACCGTCGAGCCCATTAGCCGCGCATCGGCGGATCAACGCGCCGGCCGCGCCGGCCGAACCGCCCCAGGCATCTGCTGGCGCCTGTGGACGGAAAGTGCACACCTCGACCGCCCCGCCCGCAACACCCCGGAGATTCAGCGGGCCGATCTCGCCGAAGTGGTGCTGCTGCTGCATTCCCTGGGAATCCGGCGGGCCACGGAATTCGATTGGCTGGATCAGCCCGACCGCACCGCGGTGGAACGGGCGGAACACCTGCTGATCCTTTTGGGCGCCCTGAGTCCACCGGCCGCCGACGGAGGATCCGACCTCACGCCCGTGGGCCGTCAGATGCTGCGTTTGCCGATGCATCCCCGCTATTCCCGAATGCTGGTGGAGGCTTCCCGACGTGGGTGTGTTCCCGCGGCCGCCCTCTGCGCTGCGCTCACGGGAGGCCGGGATCTGCTGATGCGTTTGGGTCGGGAGGATGCGCATCTGAAGGAGGCCCGCGAACTGTTCGAGGCGAGCCGCGACAGTGACTTCCACACCTTGATGCGCGCCTACCAGTTTGCGCGAAACGCGAACTTTGAACTGAACCAATGTCGGCGCTACGGCATTCACGCCCAAACCGCGCGGCAGGTGGAGGACACGTATCGGCAATTGCTCGCCCTTGCCGAGCGGGAACGCCTGCTGGAGCGGGACGAGACCCCTCGGGCACAAGCCGCGGTGGTTCCAGCCGCACCCGCCTCTGGCAAAACCGCGGCTCCCGATCCCCTACTGATCTGTCTGACCGCCGGCTTCATCGACCAATTGGCGCAGCGCAAGGATGCTGGATCCCTCGATTGCCGATTGGTGGATGGACGGACTGGAACGCTCGTTCGTGAAAGCATGGTGGAGTCACCGTTGCTGGTTGCGGGAACACTCCGGGAAGTCGATGGACGGCACGGTCGGACCACACTGCTGGGACTCGCGACCGCGGTGCGTCCGGAATGGTTGACCGAACTCTACCCGCAGCATCTCTCCGAGCGGTTGGTTTGCGAAGTGGATCGACTGCACAAGCGGGTGGCGGCCGTTCGGGAACGTCGATTTCTGGACTTGGTGATCGGCCGGGACCACGAGCGCGAGGTCGATCCGGAGGCGGCGGGACGGGCCCTGGCGGAGGCCTTCGCCGCGGGTTGGTTCGAATTGCCGAACTTCGATCATCGGCTGCGACAGTGGGTGGCCCGGGTGGATCTGCTCGCGCGAGTGGTTCCGGAGTTGGACATTCCCCGCTGGGATGGCCGGGCCTTGCGCACCGCCCTGGCGCGGGCGTTTCGCGGAGTCACTCTGATCAAGGACGCCCAATCCGTGGATTTGTTCCCCGCCTTCTCCGCGCAACTGGACGCCGCACAATTGGGCTTTCTCGAGGAACTCGTGCCGGCGACCTGCCCCACCCCGGGAGGCGCCCGCGGACGACTGGTTTACGCGGAGCCGGATCCGGAGGAACCCGACCAGATCACCCCACCCGAGCTCCAGGTGAAACTCACCGAGTGCTTCAGCTGGAAGGAGCATCCGCGGCTCGCCGAGAACCGACTGGCCGTGAATCTCATCCTGCTCGCACCGGATCAGAAGCGCGTAGGCACGACCACAGATTTCCCGACCTGGCGGCAGAAGGTGTATCCCACCCTGCGCGCGCAGCTGCGGGCCAAATTCGCCTCCTTTCCGTGGCCTTGAGTTAGGCATTTGACCTAGTCGCCCCTAAGCCGTTCCGCCCGGGACGGTCGCTTCGTTTCCCTCAGCCCCACCCGCTGGACCGCGCACTCACGACGCGCCCCTGCCCCAATATCCAAGGACGAGCCGGTCGATAGTTTGGGTCCCGTGATTCCACACCCGAATCACCAAACTCAAACCTGCTTGTCCGATGAAAAAACTACTCCTGCCCCTGCTGCTGTGGGCGGCCCAAGCGACGGCCGCCGATTTGCTCCTCGTGGTTGAATCCACGCTTTCACCTCAGGTCACTCCCGCCCTCGACCAATACGTCGACACCGTCCGCCAGGAAGGCTGGACCGTGGAACTGGTGAAGTGGCCCGCCCGAAGCCCCAAGGATCCCCTAGCCCATGTGCGGCTCGCGAAGGAAGTCGTGTGGCCCCGCGCCAAGGCCTCTACGGATCTCCACGTCCTGTTCGTCGGCAAACTTCCGATTCCCTACACCGGCTTCAATCTGCTGCCGGATGGCCACCATGACTCCTGTGGGGCCTATGCCACCACGCTGTATTACGCGTGTCCGGACGGGAACTGGACCGACCTCCGGGACAACTCCGGATACAAAAGCCGGACCCAACACGTGAACAAACCCGGCGACGGCAAGTTTGACCAGCAGATCGGCCCCGGCGGTACTTCGGCGGAGAGCCGGGCCTTGGGCAAACTTCAGGCGCGAATTGGATTTCTGGACTTTAGCGGTTTCGGTACCGCGAAAAACTGGGGCAGCACGGCCGCCAACGCGACCTTCGAAGCTCAATGCTACGTGAACTATTTCCGGCGCAACTTGGACTACCGCCAGGGCGTGTGGAACCCCAAGACGGCCGTTGGCAACGGAGCCTACACCAAGCGGCCCACCGGCTATTTCCAGGACTGGGCTTACAAGACTGTGGGGACCAACAACTACTACTTCTTTTTCGCTCCCTCAGCGTCCAAGACCCAACCGCACGCCGCGAACGACAAGGCACCGTACTCGGTGGTCTTTGACTTCAAGGCGCTTCCCTTCCAAAGAACTTTTTGGTCGTCCCGACCCGGACCCTGGGCCGTTCTGGATTTGTCCTATGGTTCCTACCAACTCGACCACAACACCCAACGCATGGTGAATCCTCTGATCAGCGGCGCCTTGGCCACGGCCAACAGCGTGGTCGGCGGCTGGGATCTGACCGGGATGTTTGACGGCAAGACGTTGGGCGAACTCTGGGCCCAAACCGTGAATCGCGGACTGGCGAACACCTACTGCGTCCTGTACGGCGATCCTACTCTGGTGGCCCGCAAGCCCTGAAGTCCGTCGCATTTGGTCCCGTTAGCGGGCCCTTCAACCACCGGTTCTTCGACGCTGAGGCGTGAGAAGACCCGGTTTTCGGGCGTCAGGAGGCCCCCATCTGACCGGCCCAAAACCCTCAAACCCGATTCCATTCATGATTACCATTCACAGAACCGTGCATTGATAGGTCGAGAACAAGCTTGAATGGCACCCGGGATGGGCCGTGCAATCGGCCTGTGCTGAAGCGGTACGCGCCCGAAACGTTTTTCGATGAGATGTACACCGCCGCCGGAGAGGTCCGGCCGCATTACCGGCGGATTGAGCAGTGTCTGACCGGGATGACGCCCGAGGAGTTCGACCGGAAGCGGGAAGCGGTGGACCTCGCCTTTCTGCGGCAGGGCATCACCTTCAACGTCTATGGAGATTCCCAGGGGACCGAGCGGATCTTTCCGTTCGACCTAGTTCCCCGGATCATTCCTCAAAAGGAATGGGAACAGGTGGAGCGCGGCCTGGTGCAGCGCATCACTGCCCTGAACCTCTTCCTCCATGATCTCTACCACGAGCAACGGATCATCAAGGACGGGGTCATTCCGCCGTACTACGTCCTGTCCGGAAAGCACTTCCGCCGCGAGTTCGTCAATTTCAACGTTCCCAAGGACATTTACATCCACGTCTGCGGCTCGGATCTGATTCGCGGGGCCGACGGCAAGTACATGGTCCTGGAAGACAACGCCCGGTGTCCCAGCGGGGTCAGTTACGTTCTGGAGAATCGGCGCGCCATGAAGCGCACCTTCCCGGGTCTGTTCGAACAGGTCGGGGTGCAACCGGTGGATCACTATCCGCAGGAGTTGCTCAAGATGTTGCAGTACATCGCCCCGGCAGGCGTGGCCGATCCCACGGTGGTGCTGCTCACCCCGGGCGCGTACAACAGCGCGTACTTCGAGCACACCTACCTGGCTCGTCAGATGGGCATCGAAATCGTGGAAGGCCGCGATTTGCTGGTTCGGGATTCCCGGGTGTTCATGCGGACCACCAAAGGGTTGCAACCGGTGCACGTGATCTACCGCCGCATCGATGACGACTTCATCGATCCCACGGTGTTCCGCCGCGACTCCATGCTGGGCGTTCCTGGTCTGGTGAACGCCTACCGCTCCGGCAACGTTTCGCTCGCCAACTCCATCGGCACCGGCATCGCCGACGACAAGGTCATCTATTACTTCGTGCCGAAGATGATCAAATACTACCTCGATCAGGATCCCTTGATCGACAACGTGCCGACCTATCTGGCCAACGAGGAGTCCGATCGGAAGTACATTCTGGACAACCTCGACCAGCTGGTGGTTAAGGCGGCCAATGAATCCGGTGGCTACGGCATGCTGATGGGTCCCCAGGCGTCGAAAGAGGAGATCGCCGTGTTCCGCAAAAAGGTCGAGGAGGACCCCCGCAACTACATCGCCCAGCCAATGATTTCGTTGTCCCGTCATCCGACCCATGTGGCCGACGGCAATTTCGAAGGACGTCACGTCGATCTGCGGCCGTTCATTCTGTACGGCGAGAAGATTGTGATCGTTCCGGGTGGCCTGACCCGAGTGGCCTTGCGCAAAGGTTCTTTGGTGGTGAATTCCTCCCAGGGTGGTGGCAGCAAGGACACCTGGGTGCTCTACGGCGACGATTAACCAACCGGAAACGTTTCCCCTTCGACCAACCGATTTTCCTCCGATGCTCAGCCGCGTTGCGAACTGCCTCTACTGGATGTCCCGCTACATTGAGCGTGCCGAAAACACGGCGCGCCTGGTGGACACCAACCTCCAACTCCTCCTCGATTTCCGAAACCTCAACGAACAGCGCCTCGCCGAACACTGGCTGCCGATCGTTCAGGCCACCGGCGACGAGGAAGCGTTCTTCAAGCTTCATCCCAAGGCCACCGCCGCTGCGGTCACGGAATTCCTGGTGTTCCAACCGGAAAACTCCAACTCCTTGGTCCAGTCGATCTGCCAGGCCCGCGAAAACGCCCGGATGGTCCGCGATCAGATCACCTTCGAGCTCTGGGAGGAGTTGAACCGGTTGTATCTGTTCGTCCGCTCCCCGCGCGCCCGCGACCTGTGGCGCAGCAGCCCCAGCGAGTTCTTCCAGGAGATCAAGGCCAGCTCGCTGCACATGATCGGCATCACCTATGCCACGCTGTTGCGCAACGAAGGCTGGTACTTCCTGCAGGCCGGCAAGTTCATCGAGCGCGCTGATAAAACCTCGCGCATTCTGGACGTCCGCTATCAGACCCTTCCGGAGAAGGGCATGCCCACCAACATCAGCCAGGCCGAGGCCTTGGAGTGGTCGGCCATCCTTCGCTCATGCAGCGCCCTTGATTCCTACAAGGCTCTTTACGGCGCCGACGTCACACCCAAGTCCGTCGCCGAATTTCTGCTGATCAACGCTGATTTCTCCCGCTCGATTCTCTTCAGCGCCAACCTGCTCGACCAGTCGCTGCGCCGCATTTCCGGGGTTCCGGAAGGTCGCTTCACCAACGACGCCGAACGCCTCGCCGGCCGGCTGGTGTCGGAACTCCGCTTCTCCACGATTGAGGAGGTGTTCGACCAGGGCCTCCACAACTACCTGGACGTCCTCCAGCAGAAGCTGAACGACATCGGCAACGCGCTGTTCCAGACCTACATCTTTCAGTCCTTCAGTTCGCTCGAGGAAGAAATCCTCGTGCAGCAGGAGGAACAGCAACAGCAGTAGCCGTCCCCACCGGCGGCCCCCACCCCACGGAGGCTTCATGAAGCGAATCGGCATCCTCACTGCCGGAGGCGATACCCCGGCCCTCAACGCCACCATCCAGGGCGCCGTCGCCCGAGCCAATCAGCTCCGGGTCGAAATTGTCGGCCTGATCAAAGGCTTCAACAGCCTCTTCAACCCCCGCGTGCCCCACGTCCTGTTGAATCCCTTGTACCAGGAGATTCCCGAGGTGGATCCCACCAAGGGCGGCACGCTGATCGGTTCCTCCCGTGACTTCGTCGATCCCGAGCGAAAGGAAGATCTCGATCTGATCGCTCTCCGCCTCCAACGACTCGGCATTGAAGGACTGATCTGCGTCGGTGGCGACGGCACGCTCAACGGCCTGCAACCGCTCGCCGAACGTCTGCCCACCGTTCTGGCTCCCAAGACGATCGACAACGATCTGGGCCTGAACTACCCGAGCGAGCCCGACGAATGGGTCCGGGTCAATGACGCCACCCAACGCCAGGGTTACCGCTACAAGCGAATGGACTCGCGCGCGGTGTTCGATCTGCAACAGATCGTCAACTACGTCACCCCCGGCTACGCCACTTCCGTCTTCGTCTCCGCTTCCGGCGTCGAACGCATCCGCACCACCGCCGAAAGTCACCGGCGCATCGCCATCATCGAAGTGATGGGCCGTCATTCCGGTTACATCGCCCTCGGCTCCGCCTACGGTCGACCCGACCTCATCCTGGTTCCCGAACATCACCTCGATCTGGAACACCTCGTCGAACGGGTGAAGCAGATCTATGACCTGCAAAAGAACGTCGTGATCGTCTGCGGCGAAGGCATTGTGGACAGTCAGGGCCGGGAACTCGGCGCGGAAAGCAAGAGCACCGATCCTTCCGGCAACATCCAGCTTTCGGGCGCCGCCGAAGCGCTGCGCAGCAAGCTGATCCAGATGATCGGCGACCGGTACTTCCAGTTATACCGCCGGAGCGAGTCTGCCCGCGAAGCCATCTTCACCCGTAAAGTCGGTCACACGCAGCGCGGCGGACGGCCCATTCTGTTTGACCGCTTCTACGCCGCGCAATTGGGCGCCAAAGCGGTGGAACTGCTGGTCGAGGGTCGCAACAATGCCGTTTCGATCCTTCAATACAACCAGGCCAAGGGCTTCCACGTCGAAGGCTACGACGCCAACCGGTTCCGCGATCGCTGGGGATTGATCCACGCCCGGCACATGCACCCCGAGCTGTACGATCCCAAGCTGATGAAGCCGTCCCGTCTGGGAATTGAGTATCTGGTGCCCATCTTTACGGATGCCATCGGCGGGGACGACATGGAGCACATGCGTCAGACTCTGTTTTCCGCCGGCAACCTCTCGCAGCCCTACCACTCGATAAATACCGACATCAACAAACGCATCCGCTACCTTGAATAGCGGTCGGGACCCGGCTCCGCCGATTCCGGACGCTGATTCCCGCCAACTCCGCCCCCTTTTTTCCCATGCCCATTCACGTCGCACTGTACCACAAGACTCACTACACCTACGACCGCCCGGTCGGCCACGGGCCTCACGTGGTTCGTCTTCGTCCCGCCCCTCACTGCCGAACGCCGATCGTCAGTTACTCGCAGAAGATTACCGGTGGTGAGCACTTCCTGAACTGGCAGCAGGACCCGTTCTCGAACTGGAATGCGCGGCTGGTGTTCCCCAACCCGATGACCGAGCTGAAGGTCGAGATTGAGGTCGTCGCCGAGATGGCGGTGTACAATCCATTCGACTTCTTCCTGGACGAGTCCGCTTCGCACTTCCCGTTCACCTACGACCCCGCCCTGCGCCAGGATCTGTTGCCGTTCCTCGATCCCTGCCCCCTTTCCCCCAAGCTGACGGAATATCTCAAAAAGTTACGCCAGGATATCCTGGGACATCCCGAGACGGTTCCGCACACCGCCACACCGGAACCTGGGCACGCGGTGGACACCCATCACCTGCCTTCCTCCGGGGAACACGCGGTCAAACCCGATTCCCGACTGCGCACCATCGACTTCATCGTCGCGATGAACCAGCGGCTGCAGGCGGACATCAAGTACCTCATCCGGCTCGAGCCCGGGGTGCAGTCGCCGGAGGAAACCCTGGTCAAGGCCAGCGGCTCCTGCCGTGACTCGGGATGGTTGCTCGTCCAACTGATGCGCCATCTGGGACTCGCGGCCCGATTCGTCAGCGGTTACCTCATCCAGTTGGCGCCGGACGTGAAGTCGCTGGACGGCCCCAGCGGCACCGAGGTGGACTTCACTGACCTCCACGCGTGGTGCGAAGTGTTTTTGCCGGGAGCCGGCTGGATCGGTCTCGATCCCACCTCCGGGTTGCTAGCGGGTGAAGGTCACATTCCCCTTTCCTGCACCCCGGAACCGTCTTCGGCCGCGCCGGTTTCGGGCGCCATCGACGAATGCAAATCCACCCTGCACCACGAGATGAAGGTCGTGCGGGTCTTCGAGTCGCCGCGCGTCACCAAGCCGTACACTGAAGAGCAGTGGAAGAGCATCGAATCGCTGGGCCACACGATTGATGACGATCTCGTGAAGCACGATGTCCGGCTGACCATGGGCGGCGAACCCACCTTCGTCTCCATTGATGATCCGGATGGTCCGGAATGGAACTTCACCGCCGTCTCGCATCCCAAGCGCGTTCTCTCCGGGAAGCTCATCAAGCGGTTGCGCGACAAATTCTCACCCGGCGCCCTGCTGCACTACGGCCAGGGCAAGTGGTATCCCGGCGAACCCCTGCCCCGCTGGGCGCTGGCCGCCTACTGGCGCAAGGACGGAGTGCCCATCTGGAAGAACGACTCGCTCATCGCCGACGAATCCCAGAATTACGGTCACGGTCCCAAAGAGGCACTGGAACTCTCGCGCCGACTGGCCAGGACCCTCGACGTCGATCCGAAACACCTGATTCCCGCCTACGAGGACATTTTCTACTACACCTGGAAGGAACGCCGGCTCCCGTCCAACGTCACCCCTGAGAAGTCGAATCTGAAGCTCAAGGAGGAACGCGAACGCATCGCCCGCCTCTTCCAGCAAAGTCTCGGCGAAGTCGCCGGCTACGCCCTGCCGTTGCGACGCGGGTCCCAAGGCTGGATGTCCGGCGCTTGGTTCCTCCGGGATGAAGACACGCTCTGGCTGATCCCTGGTGATTCGCCGATGGGTCTGCGGTTGCCGCTGGATTCCATTCCATGGGTTGCGGAGAAGGATTTTCCCTGGATCTGGCCCAAGGATCTCAACCAACGACTGCCCGATTTGCCCAAGGACTTTCCGTATCCGCTGCGCCCCGAACTGTCGGGTCAGCGATTCGTCCCCGGCACGAGCGCTCCGCTGGCGCCCGGCTTCGGCCCTGGTCAACGTGCTCAGGAATTCGGTCCCGAAGAGGAACGCTGGCGCAAACAGTTCGATCCCGCGGAAGATCCGAATCGACGCCCCGCCCCGCAGCAGAGCGCGCCCTGGATCATCCGCACCGCTTTGTGCGTGGAACCGCGCAATGGTCGGCTTCACGTGTTCATGCCGCCGGTGGGATCCACCGAGGACTATCTCGACCTAGTCGCTGCCGTGGAGTCCACCGTCACCTCCATGGGGGTGCCGATCATCATCGAAGGCGAAACCCCGCCCCGCGACCCGCGCATCAACAAACTCGCGGTCACGCCCGACCCCGGCGTCATTGAGGTCAACCTGCATCCGAGCAAGTCCTGGGACGAACTCGTCGAGCGGACGACGGTGCTCTACGAAGAAGCCCGCCAAACGCGCCTGGGCACCGAGAAGTTCATGCTGGATGGCCGGCACACCGGCACCGGCGGCGGTAACCACATTCTGATCGGTGGCGAGACCCCGGCCGATTCCCCGGTCCTGCGCCGACCGGATCTGCTCCGCTCGCTCATCTCCTACTGGCAGAATCACCCTTCGCTCAGCTGGCTGTTCAGCAGTCTGTTCATCGGACCCACCAGCCAGGCCCCGCGCGTCGATGAATCGCGGCACGATTCGCTCTACGAACTCGAAGTCGCTTTTGCCGAACTCGATCGGCAGGCCGGAACCAAGTCGGGTAAAGCACCGTGGGTACCGCCGTGGTTGGTGGATCGACTCTTCCGCAATTTGCTGATCGATGCCGCCGGCAACACGCATCGCGCCGAGTTCAGCATCGATAAGCTCTACAGCCCGGATGGCCCGGGAGGCCGCCTGGGCCTGGTCGAAATGCGGGCCTTCGAAATGCCGCCGCACGCCCGGATGTCCCTGGCCCAGCACCTTCTGCTGCGCGGTCTAGTCTCGAAGTTCTGGCAGCAGCCCTACACCCAGGACCTCGTGCGCTGGGGCACCGACATCCATGACCGCTGGATGCTCCCGCACTTTTGTGAAACCGACTTCAAGGACGTGATCCAGGATCTGCGCGATACCGGATACCCCTTCGAGTTCGAATGGTTCGCGCCGCACTTCGAGTTCCGCTTCCCGCGCATCGGCGACTTCAAGCAACGGGACATCCTGGTGGAACTTCGCACCGCGCTCGAACCGTGGCATGTGCTCGGCGAAGAACAGGGGGCTGGCGGCACCGTTCGCTACGTGGACAGCTCCCTCGAACGCCTGCAAGTGAAGGCCCAGGGTCTGGCTGGTGAGCGCTTTGCGCTGACCTGCAACGGACGTCGCCTGCCACTGCATCCCACCGGCGTGAATGGCGAGGCTGTGGCCGGCGTGCGCTACCGCGCCTGGCAGCCGCCCATCTGTCTGCAACCGACGATCGGCGTGCACACGCCGCTGGTGTTCGATCTGTACGACACCTGGAATCAGCGCTCGCTCGGGGGCTGCAACTACCACGTCGCTCACCCCGGCGGACGCGGTTATGTCACCTTCCCGGTGAATGCGTACGAAGCGGAAAGCCGACGTCTGTCGCGCTTCTTCGTCCAAGGCGCCACCCAAGGGAAGTACGTCCCGCCAGCCGAACCCAAGAACAAGGAGTTCCCCTTCACACTGGATCTGCGCCTCCCGGCCTGACTTTGGTCAGAGCTTCAGTCGGTAACCGACGCCGTGGACCGTGAGCAGATGCCGCGGCTCCTCGGCGCGGTCACCGAGTTTGCGCCGCAGTTGGGCGATGACCTGATCCAGGGTCCGGGTGGTGCACCGGCAGGATGCCACCGGTGTTGCCGCCACGTGTCATCGTGACGTCTGGCGATTGTAAAAAGTTTGTCAGGACCAGCCCCAGCGCATCACGTCGCTGCGGGCGGCTTAGCCACGTCCTTGATGCCGCCGAAGTTTCCCTGTTCGCAGCAGGCGACAAAGGTCTCGGTGACCGACTTCAGTTCCTCCCACCGCTTGCGAATCACCTTGGATTCACTGCCGTCGATCTTGTTGTCGCCGGCGGCCGAAGCGATCACGGCGAGCAGGTCGGCAAACTCCTGAACGATTTCGTTGGTGGCGGGAATCAGGAAGTCCGGATGCGAGTTGTGCATCTTCGGATTCTTGATGAAGAACCCGCCCGCCCGCTGACACAGCCAGTGGATGACCCGCGGATCTTGGGTCGTCTGAATCAACTGATCGACCCGATCCAAGGGATTGGCGCCGCCGCCGGGCTCGCCGTCCGGCTTTTCGGCCCACTTGTAAATCAGGGACAGGGACAGGTTGAGATCTGCAGAGATCTGCTTGGCGCTGGTGGTTTTGAGCACCTCCCGTAAGAGCTCATAGGACTGCATGGCCCCGGTGTGTACCGTCCTTCCCCAATCCCGGAAAGCCCTGTTTCATAGTTCTGTTAGAATCCGGCTGAGGTCGTCATTCCCAGCTCCCGACGAGGCCCCACAAACCCGCTGGTTCTGGGCCTTACGCCAACTTCCTACTCCCAAGGCCTGCTCGTCGACGCCATAGCAGCGTGTCGGCGATCGGAGTCGAGGTCGGTTCACCGGAAGCGGCGTCCGTTCGCCCGCTTGCAGAGTATTACCGGACCGAGTATCGCCGAAGGCATGAAGATCACCAGCAAGGGACAGGTGACCATTCCGCTACCCATCCGCAGCGAGTTCGGCCTCAAGCCGGGCACCGATGTCGAGTTCGTGGCCGAGGCCGGCAGAGTGATTCTGCGGGCCAAGCGCCGGCGCCACGACCCCGTCGAAGCCTGGCTGGAGGAATCGACTGGGGTTTCCCGGGGCAGAACCACCACGGCGAAGATTATGAAGCTCACCCGTGGAGAGGACTGATGGCCCGGATGTTCGATTCCAATGTGGTAACCCGCGACTCAACCCGTTACCGGACCTATTTTCCCAAGCTGAATCTGATCTCCCCGGAATAAGGGTGTCCTTTCCGGGTGCCAACGCGGCCCTATTCCGGCGTCCCGCCTAGCACCTCCCGGAGAATCCCCTTTCCCCCAGCGGCTTCTTCTGGCTTATTCCGTGTGCCGGCCCGCTTCGTGCGGGCCGACTTGTTTACAAGCCATGTCTCTTTCTACGCTCGTGCTGAAGCCGGGCGAGGCCGACCGCCTCGTCACGGGTCACCCCTGGGTTTACGGTAATTCCGTTCTCCGCCTCACCTCCCCCGTTGCCGATGGCGACCTCGTTCAGGTCAAGGACCACCGCCAACGCCTGCTCGGCACCGGATTCTACAATTCCCGCTCCAAAATCATCGTTCGCCTGCTGGACCGGGATCGGATCGAGACCAACGAAGCCTTCTTCCGCAGCCGCATTGCCGCAGCCCTGGCTCACCGCCGTCGCTGGATGCCCGGCGCCACCTCCTACCGGCTGATCAACGCCGAGAGCGATTTCCTGAGCGGCCTGATCGTCGATCGCTACGAAGACGTCCTCGTCGTGCAGATCAGTTCGTTGGGCATGGACCGCAAGAAAGCCCTGATCACCCGCGTGCTTCAGGATCTGTGCGCCCCCCGGGCGATCCTGGAACGCAGTGACACGGCGTCCCGCAAGTTCGAGGGACTCGCCGATTCCCAGGGTGTCCTGGCCGGCGATCCGGTCGGCGCCATGCAGGTGAAACTGAACGGCCTGACCTTCGAAACCGATTTAGCCGAAGGGCACAAGACCGGGCTGTATCTGGATCAGCAGGCCAACTACGCCGCCGTGGGCGAACTGGCGCGGGGCGCCAACGAAGTCCTGGACTGTTTCAGCTTCCTCGGAGGATTCGCCCTCCACGCCGCCAAGGCCGGGGCCAAACAGGTCCATGCGTTGGATCAGAGCGAAGACGCGATCGCTGCCGCCACCCGGAATGCCGTGGCCAATGGAGTTTCCGACCGGGTCAGCTTCGAAGCCGCCAATGTCTTTGATTGGCTGAAATCCAAAACCGCGTTGGGCCCCAACGAGAAGGTCATTCCCCGTTACGACCTCATCGTTCTCGATCCCCCGTCGTTCACGCGCACCCGGGCGACAGTTCCGGACGCGCTCCGCGGCTATAAGGAGATTCATCTGCGGGCGCTGAAGCTGCTGAAGCCGGGCGGTCTGCTGGCGACCTTCTGCTGTTCCCATCACGTCGATCGCGTGTTGTTCGAAGACGTCGTCTTGGCGGCCGCGGTGGACACCCGTCACACCCTGCGTCGAGTCGCCAGCTTCAGTCAGTCCCCGGACCATCCGGTCGTGCCCGCCATCCCCGAGACCGAATACCTCAAAGGCTTCGCCTACGAGCTGGTGCGGTAACGTTCGGAGTCTCGCCTTCAGGCGGCGGAGCGCCCTGCTGCTACAAGACCGCAGGGAATCCCGAGGGGGTGAAAGTGGGAGCGGGAGAGGGGGAGAATTGGCGACATCATAACCGCCTTTACTCCGCGCCGATCCCATCCCTTCCCAGTCTTCAAAATCTGCGTTCATCTGCGTCAATCTGCGGTTCAAATCTCCCCGGTCGGGCGTTCCTCGTTCGGAGTCCCGCCTTTAGTAGGCGGCGGAGCGCCCAGTTGCCTCCAGAACCGCCGAACTCACTGGAAGTTCAACACGACCCTTGCGCACCACGCGGGACCGGCTGAAGCCGGGACTCCGAACTTGATGTCCCGCGGAGGACGCGGAGGGCGCGGAGTTCTCGTTCGGAGTACCGCCTTTAGGCGGCGGAGCGCCAGCTACCACGGGAACCGTCGAACTCACCGGAAGATCAGCACGGCCTTGGCGAACCACGCGGGACCGGCTGAAGCCGGGACTCCGAACTTCCCCTGCCTTCAAAAACTGCGTTCATCTGCGTCGATCTGCGGTTCAAATCTCCTCGATGCCGATTCGCCTCGCGTTTGGAGCTCGGCTCGACAGAGTTTTCGAAACTCCGCCATGCGACGCTCCACCTTGTCCTCTCTGATCGCCGGTCTGCTGTTGGGGGCCCTCTCCCTGATCGGTGACTCCGGATCCTCCGCCAGCGCCACCACCGCCCGGGTGGTCAATGCCGCCAACGGCTTTCTGACCTCACTGGATGAACCCAGCCGGGCCAAAGCGGTATTCGCCTTCAGCGACGAGGCCCAGCGGCTCAAGTGGTCGAATCTGCCCACCGGAATCTTCCAGCGCGCCGGACTGAGCTGGGGCCAACTGACCGCGGCACAACGCAAGGCAGCCTTGGATCTGCTCGGAGCCGCGCTCAGCCCCCAGGGACTCCAGAAGGTCATCGACATCATGGTCGCTGATCAGGTGCTCCACGATACCGAGGGCAGCCCGCGCGGACTCATCTTCAGCACCAACGAATTCTACCTGTCCTTTGTGGGCGCCCCGTCGACGACCGATCCCTGGATGCTGCAATTCGGCGGCCATCACCTGGCCCTCAACCTCACCATCGCCGGCACCAACGGAGTGCTCACCCCGAGCCTGACCGCCGCCCAACCCGCCATCTACACGCTGAACGGAAAAACGGTCAAACCGCTCGGACCCGAGGACGCCGCCGGCTTCGCGCTGATCAACGCGCTCAACGCCTCCCAGAAATCCAAAGCCATCATTGGCGCCCAGTTCCGGGACCTCGTCCTTGGGCCGGGCAAGGATGGCGTCACGCTGGTCCCCGAGGGCATCAAGGGATCCGAGCTCACTCCGGAGCAACAGAAGCTCCTCCTCGCCGTGGCCAGTCAGTGGGTGAACATCATCGCCGAACCCCAGGCGTCCGCGAAGATGGCGGAGATTGCCTCCCGGATCTCTGAAACGTACTTCGCGTGGAGCGGTCCCACGACCCCCGGATCCGCCGCCTACTTCCGTATCCAGGGTCCGACGCTGGTGATCGAGTACTCGCCGCAAAACCTTGGAGGATCGCCCACCCATCACATTCATACGATTTATCGCGATCCCACCAACGACTACGGCAAGAAGTTCACCGGACGATGAGCCGCCTCGGACTCATGCCGGCACGACGACTGGTTTTCCTGGCGACCATCCTGGCCGGAGTGCTGACGGGTCCTCTCCTGGGACATCGCCTGGATGAATACCTGCAGACCACCTTCATCACGGTGGAACCCAACCAGGTCGATTTGGATCTCACCCTGACCCCGGGAATCAACCTGGCCGCCGGTCTGTTCGCCACGCTGGACCGCGATCAGGACGGCACCGTGTCCGCCCGCGAAGCCGACACCTACGCCCGCGAAGTCAGCGCGGCCCTCAGCCTCGAGGTGGATGACACCCCTCGGTCCCTGAAGGTGATTCAGCATCACTTCCCTTCCCGGGAGGACTTGCTCACGGGACGCGCCCTGCTGCGGATTCGTTTTCGCGCCGAGTTCCCTCCCCTGGCTCCCGGCGACCATCACCTCACCTTCCGAAATTCCTATCAGACGAATGTCAGCGTGTACCTCGTCAACGCCGTCCTGCCCGAGTCGAAATCCGTGGAGATCACCCGCCAGACCCGGGATCTCCAGCAACTTCAGTCCCGCATCGACTTCCGGCTGGCGGCCGCTCCGTAAGATCCCAACGGACCAGTCGGTCAAGTTACGTTCCCGTGAATGAACCTTGCGGGAGTGGCTCCGGCTCGGGAATTCTCCCGGCCGCGTCTTCCGATCCATTCCGGGCTGCTCCCCACCCGCGGTCGGTCTCGTCATGAACAAGAACGACTCCCTGCTCGAGTTCTTCTCCGCCCAGAGCGCCGAGATCAACTACGGGCTGTTTCTCATCAACTTCCTGCTCGCCGCGCTGCTGGCCCACCTGCTGGGTCGGGTCTACGCCCGCTGCGGCAATGCGCTTTCCAACCGCGATCTGTTCGGCCGGAACTTCGTGGTGTTGGCGATGACCACGATGCTGATCATCTCCATCGTGAAATCCTCGCTGGCCCTGTCGCTGGGACTGGTCGGAGCGCTGTCCATCATCCGCTTCCGCGCCGCCATCAAGGAACCGGAGGAACTCAGCTACCTGTTCATCTGCATCGCCATCGGTCTCGGCTTGGGCGCGCAGCAAACGGTCATCACCCTGATTGCGTTCACCGTCCTGGTGGCGGTGATCGGACTCAATCATCTGGTACGCGGACGTGAACCCGGGCCCAACTTCTATCTCACCCTGGCAGGCCCGCGCCAGACCGCCGGTTTGTCGGTGTGGAGCGAGAGCTTGAAGCGTAACTCCAAGGCTGTTCGATTGCGTCGCTTCGATGAAGCCGAGGATCATCTCGAGGCGTCGTTCCAAGTGGCCTTTGCGGATGTCCGCCAAGTGGAAGCCTGCCTCGAACACTTCCGTCAGCAGCATGGCGATGTGCGGGTCCGGTTTGTGGACGACCGCGGCATTGGCACCTAAGCCCGCCTGTGAGTGATTCCGACGAAAGCGAGTTTCGGTTCGAGCGGAAGTACCACATCTCGGAGGTCCCCCTGGCCGAGGTGGAGGATTGGGTGCGGCGTTCGCCGGCCCTGTTCCACGAGATCTACCGACCCCGTTACATCAACAACATCTACCTCGATACCCCGGGACTCTCGGCGTACTTCCAAAACATCGACGGTCTGGCCGCTCGAACCAAGCTCCGCATCCGCTGGTACGGCGCCCTGCTCGGCCCGGTCGCCAAGCCGGTGCTCGAGTTCAAGATCAAGAAGGGCATGGTCGGAACCAAGGAATTCTATCCGCTCCGCCCGTTTGAACTCACCCGCGGCTTTGGCCTGGATCAACTCCAGACGCTGCTCGAAGCCTCGGACCTGCCGCCTCAGGTGTGGATGGAACTGCATCCCTTGGAGCCCGCACTCATCAACCGATACCATCGGAAGTACTTTCTCTCGGCCGACGGACACTACCGGATCACCATCGACTCCCAGCTCGAGTTCTACCGGGTTTACCGTCGGAACAATCAGTTCCTCACCCGCAGCCGGCTTCCCGAAAGCACGGTCATGGAACTGAAGTACTCCGGCCGCATTGCCGATCTCGACGAACGGATCGCCAACTTCTTTCCCTTCCGAGTCACCCGGATGTCGAAATACATCACCGGCATGGACCTGCTGGATCAGTGACCCAGGCCCGCCCGCTCATGAGTTCCCCCGCGCCCCGTCTGACCCTTTCGCCCCTGGCGTTTGGACTCATTCTTGCCGGGGCTCTGCTACTGGTCGTCGCGGTATTCTGGCGGGACCTGATTCGCTCGGCGCGTCCTCCTGAGTTGTGGATCAGCGAAATCATGGCGGTGAATCGCACCACCCTGGCCGATGCGGACGGGGAGTATCCTGGCTGGATCGAGCTCTACAATCCTCAGTCCACTCCGGTGAATCTCGAAGGCTGGGCGCTGACCGACAACTTCCGCGAACTGGCAAAGTGGACCTTTCCCCGTGGCGAATTGGGGCCCCATCAGTTTCTGGTGGTCTTTGCCTCCGGAAAAAACCGGACCAATCAGTGGGACGATCTGCACACCAACTTCCGCCTGAGTCCGAAAGGAGAATACCTCGCCTTGGTGAAGCCTGACCGCCGCACCGTGGTGGCGGAATTCCTGCCAAAGTACCCCGCCCTGGCCCCCGACCTGACCTTTGGTTTCCGCGTCGGACAATTCCACACCAACACCCCGCCGAAGTCGGAACTCCAACGGCAGGCCTATTTCATCGAACCCACGCCCGGACGGATCAACGGACGCGAACTCGCGGGTCGGGTCAGCGACACCAAACTCTCCCGTCACCGCGGTTTCTACAGCTCGCCCCAAACGGTGGCGTTGAGCACCGCCACGCCCGGCGCCGAGATTTGGTTCACCACCGACGGTTCGGCGCCCCGTCCCGGACACGGCACTCGCTATGAACGCGCGCTCACCGTCGATCGCACCACCGTGTTGCGAGCAGCCGCCTTCAAGCCGGACTTTCTACCCACGGACATCGACACCCACACGTTTCTGTTTCCCGACCAAGTGCTGCGCCAAACGGGCACCCACTTCCCCGCCACCTGGGGCGAACGAAACGGCGCTCCGGTGGTGGCCGATTATGCGATGGACTCCGAGATCGCGGAGTCTTCCCGCTACCGGGAACGCCTGCAGACCAGTTTGCGGTCGTTGCCGACGCTGTCACTGGTGGTGGCCCCCGACGACCTGTTTCACCCGACCAACGGCATCTACTCCAACCCACTCGAAGCCGGAGTTCTCTGGGAGCGCGTGGCCTCCTTGGAGGTGATGTATCCGGAAACTTCTTCACCCACCCGCCGAGCGGTTCAAGTCGACTGCGGCGTGCGCGTGCAAGGCGGCTGGAGTCGGCGACCGGAGGAAAGTCCCAAGCACTCCTTCCGGCTGGAGTTCAAGGAACGGTATGGGGCGTCGTCGTGGAATCATCGGCTTCTCGGCTCCGAAGGTCCTCCCCAATTCGACTCGCTGATTCTGCGGGCGGGCTGCAACAACAGCTGGCTGCATTGGAGTTCCCGGGAACGCCGCCAGGGAGACCTGCTGCGGGACCAGTTCATGCGCGATTCCTACCGGGCCACCGGACAACTCTCGGCCCGCGGCAGCTTCTTCCACCTGTATCTCAACGGGCTCTATTGGGGCATCTACAACGCCTGCGAACGTCCCGATGAAGCGTTCCAGGCAATTCACGAAGGCGGCAATCCGGCCGATTACGAAAGCCGCAACGCCGGCAAGGTGCTGTCCGGCACAGCCGACGTCTGGAACCAGCTGTTCGCCCTCGCCAACGCCGGCCTGCAGGATCCCGCCCGCTTCGAACAGTTTCGCCAGAACCTCGATTTGGAAGGGTTCAGCGACTTCATGCTGGTGCAGATCTACGGCGGCACTTCGGACTGGGACGCGGCCTCCAACTGGTACGCCGGCCGACGCCGTCAGCCTCCCGGTCGCTACCGCTTCTTCATCTGGGACAGCGAACGCAGCCTGGAAGCACTCGATACCAGCATTCTCACCGTGGACGACGATCAGTCCCCCACCCGCCTGTTCCAGGCGCTGCGTTCCGTGCCCGCATTCCAGACGGTATTCCGCGCCGAAGCCCGGCGGTTGCTCGGTCCGGGCGGAGCGCTGTCCCCCGAGGCCACCCGCGCCCGGTATCAGCAGCTCGCCGACACCCTACGCCCGGCCATCGTCGCGGAGTCTGCCCGCTGGGGCGATTACCGGCGCGACGTTCACTCGTACAAGGAAGGGCCGTACGAACTCTACACCGTGGACGACCACTGGGAGCCGGAAGTGGACCGACTATTGAATCGCTACTTCCCCGCCCGCACCGCCGAAGTCATCCGCCAGTTGGAAGCCGCCGGCCTCTATTGACGCTTCACAACACCGACCGCCCACTGCGCTTCAGCCAAGCTTCGGCCTCCTGATAACTCGGACAGATTCGCGCAACCTCGGCCCAGAAACGCGGGCTGTGGTTGAGCTGACGCAGGTGAGCCAGCTCATGCAGGATGACGTAATCCTGCACGAACTCCGGTGTTTGTAGCAGGCGCCAGTTCAGACAGATCAACCCGCGCGGCGAACAACTGCCCCAACGCGTTCGCTGATTGCGAACACTGACCGCCCGCACTCGCTCCTGGAACCCGTGCTGCACCGCCAGTTCCTGAAGCCGCGTCCGCAACACTTCCACCGCGTGCTGCCGCAGCGCCGCCTCCACCGCAGGACGCAAATCCCCTTCCACACTGCGCAAGGGGAAGGTCCAACCCGCCAGTTGTCCCTGGTGAGTTCCGTCTGGTGCTGACGTGACCTGAAGGATTTCCTCTCGACCATGAATCCACACCGTTCCGCCCGGACGAAGCTCGGCCGAAACCGGCGGTTGAGCCTGATGAACCCGCCGACGTTCCGTCAGCCAGGTCTCCTGGGAGGCCACGAAGCGCCGGGCTTCCGCCAGCGTACCCCGACGCGGCACGGTACACCGCGCGGTTCCGTCCCGCCGAAACAGCAGCCGATACCGCCGGGCGCGCGGGTGGCGCACATAGCGGACTTCGAGCGGTCCGCCTTCCAACGGGAGTTCATCCACGGCCAGCGCATCGTCGCGACCCGAAGCGGTGCGGGGAGGCGCCGTTCGCACCGGCCACAGATTGCGGAGGAAGTCGAGTTGGCTCACGTCAGCAACCGCCTCCGTCGAGCGGGTTCCGGGCAAAGGCGAATTCGTCGACGGGTCGGCCATGGATCAGGTGTTCCTGCAAGATGCGTTCGAGCACCTCCGGTGTGCACGAGTGATACCAGACCCCTTCGGGATACACCACCGCGATGGGACCGCGCGCACAGACTTGAAGGCAGTTGACCTTGGTCCGGGCCACCGAAGCACGCGCGCCGACCAACCCGAGTTGCTTGAGCCGCTTCTTCAAATACTCCCAGGAGGCGAGACCTGCTTCGAGCTCGCAGCACTTGGGTTTGGTCGGCCCCGCGCACAGGAAGATGTGGCGTCGGATCGTTCCCAATCCCAGTTCCGCCACCAGCTCGTTCAAGTCATCAGGTGCAGCCATCGGCCCCAGCGTCTGTGCCGACCCGACTCAGGGAAAGGGAAAAGCCTACTGACGTAGCCGCGGACGGAAGGACGCGCCATCTGAGTTCCCATCGCCCAACCCGCAAACTCGGCCTGGAGTCCGCGGAGGCAGCGCGGGGCCAGGCATCCCAGTCGTAGCCGCCGACGGCAGGAGGCGCCATCCACTTCCCTCCCACCCGTCACATCGTGTTTCGCTTAAGCAATTCCCCGACGAAGATTGCCGCCAAAATGTTGTCGGATTCATGATGGCTGCGGGAATTCCCTGTCAGAAGACCATGAGCGAGCCCACCGACCACCAGTTACTCTGGGAGTTTGCCGACGACGGCAATGAGAACTCCTTCGAGCGCTTGGTGGACCGTCATCTACCGCTCGTCTTCTCCGCCGCCCGCCGCAAACTCGGCGATGCCGCCCTGGCTCAGGACGTTTCGCAGCAGGTTTTCACCCTGCTTGCCCGCAAGGTCCGGGAACTGGGACCGGAAATCATTCTGGCTGGCTGGCTCTACCGAACCGCCTGCCACTTGGCCGCCCGCACCCAGCGAACCGAATTGCGCCGCGTGCTTCGGGAAGCAACCGCCGTCGCCCACATGAACGAGGCCTCTACAGAATCTGTCTGGCGCGACATCGAACCGGAACTCGACGCAGCGATGGAAACGCTCGGCGAAACGGACCGCGATGCCATCGTGCTGCGCTATTTCCAGAACAAGAGCCTTCGCGAGGTCGGCGCCGCCCTGGGCACCAGCGACGATGCCGCCCAAAAGCGACTGAGTCGCGCGATCGAAAAGCTCCGAAATTACTTCGCTCGACAGGGTCGCCCCGTCGCCGCTGCCAGTCTGACGGCGGCTATTGTCGCAGGCGCGATCCTGCCAGCACCCGCCACCCTCGCTGCCGCTCTCTCGGCGACCGCCCTGTCCGCTGCCTCCATTTCCAACCCATTCACTACTGCAACAGCAACCAGTTCATTCATCACCGCCATGACCTCCTTCGCAAAACCCGCCATCATGGCCGTCGCCGGCCTCGCGGCCACGGCGGGACTGATCATCCAGCACCAGCAACTGACCGCCCAACGCGCCCAGAACGTTGAGCTTCAGGCACGCGTCGCCAGCCTCGAGGCTGGCGCCCCACCCACACCGATCGGGCAACCATCGGAGTCCGGTGGTCTGGCCGGGGCCGAGAAAGCGGAACTCCTCCGCCTGCGCGGCGAAGTGGGTCGACTCCGCCTTGAATCCGACCGGGCCAGGCCCGGTCGGGTCCAAGGCGCCCAGGCATCTACAGAAACGGAGATCCCCGCCTCCAGCGCGATCGAACCCGAAGTCCTGAGAGACCGAATCGACCTCCTGAAGAACGTTAGCCTCGCCTTGAGGAACCTCAATTTGGATGCCGAACAAACGCCGGAACTCCAGGCCCTCAAGTTCACTCCGGGCGTACCACCGCCGAAGGAATTCCTCGAAAATCTTGGCCCATTGGCCTCCACGTTAGACCAGATTGAGCTCCTCGTTCCCGACGTGAAATGGGCGCTAAAGGCTGAGCGGACGCCGGAATCCATCGTGGCCCGGAGTCGGGAGGCGACGCCGACCACGGACGGCCATTACATCCGAGCCTATTCTCTCGGCGATGGCTCAGTGCATTCGGTTCGGCACAACTCGCCCGACGAAGCCTACGGCTGGGGCCAGACCATCGACGGCACGCCGGTGCACTGGGCAGACGAGACCCAAATGGGTGCCACCATCGTCGTGGACCCCGTCCTCGCCCGCCGCTACGGACTCCAACCCGCCGGCAAATGAGATAGTGGCGCCCATCGCGTGGGGAGTGCTCCCGCTCTCCAACATAAGTGAGGCGAGAAGGCGAGAAGCAATAGGGTCAGAACTGGATCTTTGACACTCGGGCAAGAAGTCTGCGTCGAAAACTCTGGGGTCTTTGGGAAGTTGACTCCAGAAACGTCGGATACCCTGGGCCGCTGCGCTGTAGCCGAGTCCCGGAATCTCACGCCAAATGCGGGCCCTTTCCTGGCCGGGCCAAGCTCACAATCACCGCACCCAAACTGGGCACCCTAGCCGAGACGCGAACGGCTCGGCGGCCTCGCCCCACCGTTCCGACCTCTCAGCTCTCAGCTGGCCTTCCTCCGCCCTTACCACTTAGTCAGGCGGGCAATGTATTCGTCCCGATTCTTGGCCGCCTTGACGGTCCCGGAGGGCAGCACCCAGTCTTCAATGGAGATGATTTCAGACTCCATGGTTAATGCGGCGAGAAAAGGATGGTCATGCTGGGCAATGAACCCAGGGACGATTACCTGCTCCTCAAATCGCTTGTCCACGATGTAGGGCTGTTCTCCGACGCCAGCCTTCAATTCCTCCAACGCGCCGACGGCAAGGATGCGATCACCCACGACAGCGACGGCTTCTGCCTTCGGTTTGGCGGGATCGAGCGTCAGTATTGCCTTCGCGGTGTAGATCGTGGCGCAAGGCAGCGGCTGCACGACCCGGGAGAGATCCTGCAAGGAATCCACCTGACCCAGTGCATGGGGACCAAGAACCAGGAATAGCGACAGCCGTGAAATGAGGTCGATCTTCATGAGGTAGCGACTGAGGGAATTTGAGAAAGACTGATCCCTCCTTGGCCGTACGTCAGCAAGGTTCGGCTTCCTTCGTCACATCGCCTCGCCGATCCTTGCGCTGCTAGCCCGATTTCCGCCTCCCTCGGGTCCGTTCTCCGCCTTGGGTGAAAACACAAGCTCCATCAGCGCTCCCCGCACCCCCCGCTAACGCCCCTTACTCCGGGCTTGTTCAACCAAAGGTGTAGTTGCCGGCTCCGCTTCGCTCCGCAGCAATACAACCTTGGATGTTAGCCGTCGATGCCTTGACCAGCTCCCAAAATGATCGGGCGATAGGCAAGAGCAGCGTCAACAACCTGCTCGGCTGTCATGGGCAGCTTCGGCCAGAAGATGAGATCGGACACATGGGGACATCCTGTGCTCCTCACCAGCAAGTCGATGATCGTGACCATCTCCTCGTCGGTATATCCCACGTCCATGACGCGTTGAACCACTGCAACCAGTTCCTGCCTGTCTGTGATGCGGGGTAAGATTGATGCGAGCTTCTAGTGCCGCCGAACGACGCTGCTCAGTGACGCGCCGTCAACCGTGCTCAGAATGGAACCGAGGCGCAATCGGCGTGTTCACTGAAGCAGCCGGGTTGGGCAGACGGTCTTTGTCAAAACACCCACTCATCTCAATCGCCCCTCCAACTCTGTGACTGCCTGATGCCACTCGGCGCGACTGTCGCTCTCGTCCCAAAGCTCCTGGAGCTCCGACTTGGTCTTGACTCGCTCAAGTGCTCGGAGTGCCAACGCAACAAGGGCCGGCGAAGGCGGTGTTGCGATGCGTGACACGAACGCGCCAACCTGCTCTGGCGGTTCAACGCCCGGTCGCTGTCTCAGTGCAGCTACGACTTCGGCGGCGGCGATAGCGACTGAACAGTCTGGTGCTTCCAAATAACCGTCGCACTCTATGACTCGCGAGAACGCTTCCTCCAGAACGGAAGTGTCCTCCGCATCTGGTAGCTCGCAAACCCAATCACCAGCGTCGTCGTTGTCGAAACTGCCTGCTGCCCATGCTCCCATAATCGTGTCCTTTCTTGATTGTGTGTGAAAATGTCTGTGGCGTAGTCGGCCTAACGCCAGAACTGACCGACGCGGGCGGCCAGCGGGGTTGGAATTGGAAACTGTCGTGGCCCGCCCGCGTTCGGTCCAGTGATCTGGTTAGGCCTATAAATCTTCTCGCTCATGGCTTCATGTGATAATAGGCAATGACATCTCCGACCACAATATCCGGTCGCTTGTCTGCTACGGGAAAGGAAACCGCAATCCCGGCTGCAGTCTTGTCGAGCAACTCCGCAGCAGAGACTTTGCGGTCTGGCGACATTACCGATGCCTCACGACTCACGTAAACCGTCAACGTCCTGCCAAGTGGCTCAGTGGGAATATGGCCCGAAACAAGTCTGAAACGCCCGGGTGGCTCGTCACCTGCACGCAGCGCGGACTCAGGAACATGGAGTGCGACCGCAACCTCTCGCACGGTCTTGCCGAGCAGCGGCTGTAAGTCCTCCGCGCTCGGTCCTGACTTGGGCTGGCTGCACGAAGTCAGAAAACAGGAAAACGCGAGGACGGCTAAGATCGTGCGCATAGGCCTAACGCAAAAGGTGAGCGACCGTCGCCGACATGGATGGTGGAGCGTAGAGGGGGCTCCTGAACTGCCACCAATGTCGATCGGAGAAGGGGTGCGGCGGTTCGTCTCCACCGATCTGGTTGGGCTGTTC
>JAFLEF010000014.1 GCA_017309115.1 Verrucomicrobiota bacterium
CTCGAGGTAAACGGGAACGAAAACCGACCCATTGCGGGCGGTGTAGACTTTGCCCAGTTTCTGCCCAGTCATCTGATTTGAGCGAATTCCTTAGGAAATCGTGGTGCACGGGGCGGGGGTCGAACCCACAACCTTCGGCTTCGGAGACCGACGCTCTATCCAATTGAGCTACCCGTGCAGCAGTTGAAGCGCGCGGAAACTAGTGAGCCAGCGGCTCGGCGGCAACGAGTTTATGAGGCGGACTCAGCGGGTAAGCGGCAGGGCGACGCTCCGCGGAGCCGCGCCCCTGCGGACTCCACGCGCATCTCTTCACCGGGACGCGCACGGCTCCGCGGAGCGTCGCCCTTCCGGGCTTCGCCTTTCCTTACCGCTTACCCCTTACCCCTTACCCTTTCAGTAGATCCGGCCCCAGCGGCCCAAAACGGCGGCCAGGACCAATATCGCCCCCGAGAGCAACACCGGACGCAGCCGACCCAGGAGCGTTGGCGTCCCTTCTCCCGACTCTTGATTCGGAACCGAGGCACGGCGGACAAAGAACGCGGCCGCCAACATCAGCGCCACCAACCCCACCCAGGCGCACACCCAGCTGATGCGCGTAAAGAAGGTCAGAACGTCCCCTTCCCCCGACCACACCCGGCGGCCCAGCATGACCGCGACATACCCCAGATACCCGGCCGCATCGGCCACGTACATAAGGTAACCGATGTTGCCCCGCTCGCGGGTCAGGGCAATGAGCCGCTCGAACACTGTCGCATGAACGGCCACGTAAGGGATGTAGAGCCCCAACCCCACAATCACCATGAACGTGAACCCCTCCAGTCGTCCCCATTGAAACGCCGCCAAGGCTCCCGCCAAAACCAGAAGTCCCAGTCCCGACAACGCCAGTGATCCGAGAAAGGCGGTCCGGTTGTCCCGAATCCGACAGGCCATTCCGTTGATCACCGCCACACCCAAAGCCACCCACAGCTCGGACCGGGTGAACACTGCCGGCTGCCCCGTGGTCCCCAGACTGCGCCACAATTCTGGCGCAAAGTCGGCGCGCAGACTCCGCAGAATGGTGATGAGCAGATAGGCCAGTGTGATCAGCAGCAGGCCCGGCGCGTATTTGCGAAAGAATTGCCGCCGACTCCCGGCATCCATCGGAGCGCGTTCCGAACGCGCGGCCACGTCCTCCGCATTGGGCCGGGGAATGCGCTCCAGCATCGCCACGAATCCCACCAGCGGCAGGGCAAACAAAAGTCCGCACACCGCGGGCATCCAGCGTTCCGAGACTCCCGCGGCCAGCAACGAGGCGCCCACCGATTTCGTGAAGCCGTCAGCCAGAATAAAACTGGCGCACAACCCCGCCACGAACGCTTCGGTGAGCCTCCGACCTTCCAGAAATCCCAACACCAGACCGAACACCATGCCCAGCGGCAGGCCATTGAAGAACAGGAACACCGCACTGTACGGCGCGGGCGTGAGCGCGAATCCCACCAGCGCCACCTCCGCCACAGCAATCAAGCCGAGCAAAGTCCACGCCCGTCGCGTTGGGAGCATCTCGGCAATGACCTTGATTCCGATGAATTTCGACAGCGTGTAGCCCAGCACTTGGGCCGTCACGAGCAGAGTCTTGAAGCCGTCGCCAAAAATCGCCGGGTCATAGGAGCCCGCGGTGAAGGGTTTGCGAAAACCATACATGCAGGCGTACGTGCCGAAGGCGGCCAGCCCACACCAAAGCGCCTGAACCCAGGGCTGACGTCGCCCGACCAGGCTCTCCCCGCCCGAGGTTGTCTCCACGGCCCGCATCGTCGGCTGGATCGACGGACGTTCCCTCAGGCTTCCCGACGAACCAGGGATTCCAACAGCGGACGGAACGCTTCCAGATCGGGCGTCGCGCGGTTCGGATCCTTCCCGAGATCATCGTACCGACGCACCGCCACCGCCGGAGCGTACTGCGGATGCTGCTCAAACTCCCGCGCCTCCTCGTCAGTCATCACGCCACCCTGTAATCCCAGACTGCGCACCGACGCCTCGGAAAGTCCCGCCAGGTAACCCGCTTCCTTCCAGCACAGATACCGTTTGGACGCGGCGTGTAACCGCACGGGTTCCACTACTTCGGGTCCGAACCAACGGGCCAACCGGTTTGCGCCCACGTGCTCGTGCCGGGCATCAACGCCGCGTTCGGCAATGTCTTCCCCGAGGTCGTGCACCAAATGCCCGTAATCGTGCAGCAAACACGCCGCCACAATCTCCGGTGACTGACCCGCCAACTGCGCGAGTGTGGCGCACTGCAGGGCGTGTTGAAGTTCGGTCACGTTCTCGCCGTAACTGCGGTGCCCCTGCTCGCGAAAGGTTTGGAACAGATCAGACACCACCTCGGCGGCGGTGACCGGCGGATTGGGATTGGACATCCCGCTTAGGGTGAGCCGAATTCCGTCAGCGGCGGCAGTTAAGAACCGGTCACAAACCCGTTACGGTTGCAACGAGACCCGGGGCCAGACTCCGCTTTCGGCCAACACGATGGCCTCCGCCAACTCCCGAAGCGGACGCGGTGGCGCCACCAGGCGATCCCACGGATGCAACCGCGCCCGTGTGGCCAAGAACGACACCGCGGCGGCTAGGTGCCGCGGCGCATAGTTGTGCGTGCCGCGAACAGTCAGGCACTTGCGAATCACGGTCTCGCCGCTGAGCTGGAGTTGCGACTGCGGGTGGACCATGCCGGCCCAGGCGTAGACTCCCCCCGGCCGAAGCCAACGAATGCCCTGAGCCACCAATTCCGGCGCGCCAGCAACTTCCACGACCAACCCGGCCGAGTTCTCCGGGAGGGCTGCAGTGGAATCAGCTTCCCAGGGTTCTCCGCCGAACGCCTCCGCCAGAGCGAGTCGGGACGCCTGCCGATCCACCAACACCACCCGTTTCCAGCCGGCTGCCCGCAACAAGAGGCACCCGTACAGGCCCAGCAAACCCGCCCCCTGAATCACGGCCAATTCGCCGCCCGACGAGTAGGGCTCCGTCACCGCGCACATCGTGGCCAAGGCACAGTTCGCCGGGGCGGCCATGCGATCCGTGACCGCCTCAGGCAACGGGATCAACGCCGTGCCGGCCCGCAACACCACATGGGAGGCGTAACACCCGTTAAGTCCGGAACCGTTGTCCAGCGGTGCGTGCCCGTACTTGAAGAGTCGCTCGCATTTTTGGGGCAGGTCCCATTGCCGGCACGCCGGGCATTGACCACAGCTGTCGGCCAAGGTCCAGGTCACTCGGCGTCCGAGCCACTCCGGATCCCGTCCCTCGCCAACCCCCACGACCCGACCCACCGCTTCGTGCCCGAGCACACAGGGGGTCGGCTCCTGCCGACGGCCGCTAAGCGTGTGCAAATCCGATCCGCAAATCGTCGCGAGACTGATCTCCACCAGGACTTCGCCAGGCGCAAGCTCGGGGCACTCCAGGGTGCGAAACTCCCAAGGGGCGCCTGGGCCATGAAACACCGCAGCGAAGGCATGAGGCATGATCCGGATATGCGTCTTCGGCGGACCGACGTCACGTCACAAATGCTCCCGACGGATTCCGGTGGGCGGACCTTCCTCAGGCACTCTTGGACATTTTTCAAGATTCCAGCCTACGCTCGCCGCCATGTCACCGGCGCCCCATTCCCACGCCCGCCGACATGCCTTCACGTTTCTCAACGGTCGGGCGCGCGAAGGGGTCACGGTGATCAGCCGGCGTTCGTTGCTCAAGGCGAGTCTGGCGGGCTGGGCCGGATTGAGCCTGCCGGATCTCCTGCGCCTGCGGGCCGAACTCAGTCCGCAACGTCCCGCCCTGCGACGTTCCAAGTCCGTCATTCTGCTCTGGATGACCGGAGGCCCGTCGCACATCGACATGTGGGATGTGAAACCCGACATGCCCTCGGAGATTCGCGGGCCCTTCAAGGACATCCCCACCAAGCTGCCCGGGGTGCATCTGTGCGAGTACCTGCCCAAACAGGCCGCCCTGATGGACAAGTTCACGCTGATTCGTTCCGTGGACTGCCGGGACAGTAACCACGAGCCGGATCACGTGATGCAGACGGGACATCGCGCCGCCACACCGCGGACCAATCCCCAGGGGCATCTGTATCCGTCCATTGGCTCCGCCGTCGCCCGGTTTCGCGGCCCCAACCACCCGGGCTTGCCGGCGCACGTCGTACTGAACCTGAAGGACAAGTCCCACATCGCCGGCGCGGGCTGGCTGGGCCAGGCCTACAATCCCTTTCTCGGCGACAATGTGGACCGGTTGTTTCGTTTGCCCGCAGGTCTGACTTTGGACCGACTTCAGAACCGAAGAACCCTGCTTCAACAGATGGATCAACTGCGTACCGATCTCGACGCCTCGGGTCAGATGGAAGCCACCGATCGTTTCGCTCAACAGGCCTTTGATTTGGTGGCCGGTTCGCGCGCCCAGGAGGCCTTTGATCTCTCGCGAGAGTCAGCCCGCATGCGAGAACGCTATGGCTCCCATGACTGGTGTCAGCAGGCCCTGCTGGCGCGAAGGCTGGTGCAGGCTGGGGTCAGCTTCGTGACGCTGGATCTCAGCAATCACTCCGCCTCCGGCACCTGGGATACCCACGGGGACAACATCCCGCCGTACGGGGGAATCTGGAACGGGCTTCGTCCGCTGCTGCCGGTCTTCGATCATCTGATCACCACGCTGGTTCAGGACCTGGAAGAACAAGGACTGCTCCAGGACACACTAGTGCTGGCGATGGGTGAATTTGGCCGGACACCCAAGCTAGGAACCCAGGGCAGTACCGACGGACGCGACCATTGGCCGGTGGTGATGTCGGTGTGTCTGGCCGGCGGGGAGTTCCGACATGGCCAAGTCATCGGATCCTCCACGCGCGATGGCGGCGAGATCGACCAGCGACCGGTCACTCCCGGGGATCTGGCCGCCACGTTGTACCATCATTTGGGCATTCCGCTGGACACCACCTTCACCGATCATCAAGGCCGACCCATATTCCTGGTCGAAAACGGGGCGCCCCTGCGGGAACTCCTCTGATTTTCCCCGGCTCCGGCACGGATTTCTATCGAGTGGTCGCAGGCGCTCTGGCAGTCTCCCGCCGCTCAATCCCCGTGAACTGGTACCCGGAATCCACGTTTGTCGGCCGCCGCCTCCCGCGGCTGCGTTCCTGTCCGTCCATGAACTCTTTTCTGCCCCGACTCCTCCCCCATTTACTTCTCGGCCTAGCCCTCGGATTTGCCGGATGCAAGCCGTCCTCCGAAGCCCCAAGCGCACCCTCCGGTTCCGCTTCCGGTAGTTCCGCCAAGAAGAAGGTCGCCTTCGTCAGCAACGGCGTGGCGTCGTTCTGGACGATTGCCGCCGCCGGAGTGAAGGCCGCTGGAGAAAAGACCGGTGTGACGACCGAAACGCTCATGCCGGTGGAAGGAATCAGCGATCAGAAACGCATCATCGAGGACCTTCTCACCCGCGGCATCGATGGCATCGCCGTCAGCCCGATTGATCCGGTGAACCAGACCGATCTGCTCAATCGCGCCGCGAAGCGCACGGCGTTGGTGACCGCCGATTCCGATGCCCCAGACAGCAACCGCGCCGTGTACATTGGCATGGACAACTACCAAGCCGGCCGGCTCTGCGGCGACCTGGTCCGCGAAGCCATGCCCAACGGTGGCACGGTCATGCTGTTCATCGGCCGCCTTGAACAGGACAACGCCAAGCGCCGCCGTCAGGGCGTGATCGATGCCATCCTTGGACGGCCGTCCAACCCCGGCAATTTCGACCCGCCGTCCGGGGTGATCGAAGGCAACGGCTTCAAGATTCTGGGAACTCTCACCGACCAATTCGATCGCGCCAAGGGCAAGGCCAACGCCGAAGATGCCCTCGCCAAGTATCCCGACCTCGGCTGCATGGTTGGCCTCTTTGCCTACAACCCGCCGCTGATGCTCGAAGCCCTCGCCCAAGCCAACAAGCTGGGCAAGGTCAAGGTGGTCGCTTTCGACGAGGACGATGCCACGCTGGAGGGAATCCAGAAGGGCTCCGTCCACGGCACCGTTGTTCAGAATCCGTACCTCTACGGCTACAAGTCGGTCGAAGTCTTGGCGGAACTGGCCAAGGGCAATCAGGCGGTGGTTCCCGCGAGCAAGTTCATCGACATTCCCGCCCGCCAGATTCGCAAGGCCAACGTGGATGAGTTCTGGGCCGACTTGAAGGCCAAGACCGGCAAGTGACGCCCGCGCCGCAATGACGCCGCCGCTGCTGCAAGCCCTTCGGCTGACCAAATCCTTTCCCGGTGTTCGCGCCCTCAAAGGGGTCAGCCTGACCCTGCACCCGGGCGAAGTGCTGTCGGTCATCGGCGAAAACGGGGCCGGCAAAAGCACGCTCATGAAGATTCTCGCCGGGGTGCAAACTCCGGACTCCGGCGAGATCCGCCTGGACGGTCAACCGATCGAACTGCGGTCGGTTCACGACGCTCAGAAGTACGGCATCGCCCTGATTCATCAGGAACTGAATCTGGCGGACAATCTGGAGGTCGCGGCCAACATCTTTCTCGGCCGGGAACACCTGCGCTGGGGACTCATTGATACGCAACGACTTTATCGCGAAGCGGAGACGTTCCTGACCGCCGTCGGACTTGAGGTGCATCCCGCCACCCGCGTCAGTGAACTCAGTCTGGGTCAGCAGCAGTTGGTGGAGATCGCCAAAGCGCTGTCGGTCCAAGCCCGGGTCCTGATCATGGACGAGCCAACCTCGAGCCTCTCGAGCAGCGAAGCCGCCACCTTGTTCCGGGTCATCCGGGATCTGCGCAGCCGAGGCGTGAGCCTGGTGTACATCTCGCATCGACTGGGCGAGGTGAAGGAACTCTCCGACCGGGTGACGGTCCTTCGGGACGGCGAGAATGCTGGGGATCTGGAACGCGCGGAAATCCACCATGCCGCGATGGTGCGTCTGATGGTTGGTCGGGATCTGTCGCAGTTTTATGCGCACGAACCGCATCCCCCTGGGGCGCCCGTGCTACAGGTTCGCGATCTGCGAACCCCGGCGAATCCCCGGCATCCCGTGAGCTTCGAAGTCCGCGCCGGGGAGATTGTCGGCATGGCCGGTTTGATTGGAGCCGGACGCACCGAAGTTCTCGAAGCCTTGTTCGGAGTAACCCCGGCGGTCAGTGGTTCCATTCGGCTGGGCGGAACCGACGTTCGGCCGGAGTCACCCGAAGATGCCATTGCCGCGGGAATGGCTCTGGTCCCGGAGGATCGGAAACATCAGGGCGTGATTTTGGAAATGGCCGTCCGCACCAACCTCAGCCTGGCCAGCCTCCGCCAGGATCAACAGCACGGCTTTCTCAATCGAACGCGGGAAGCCAGTCTGAGCGAGGAAATGATCCGCTCGCTTCGGATCAAGACGCCGTCGGAAAACCAGCCGGTTCAATTTCTCTCCGGCGGCAATCAGCAGAAAGTGGTTCTCGGAAAATGGCTCGCCCTTCGACCTAAGGTGCTGCTGCTCGACGAACCCACCCGAGGCATTGATGTCGGGGCCAAGCACGAGATTTACCGGTTGATGGAGGAGTTGTCTCGGGCCGGCGTGGCCATCCTGTTTGTCTCGAGCGAACTCGAGGAGATTCTCGGTCTCTCAGATCGCGTGCTCGTGCTGCACGAAGGCAGACTCACCGGTGAACTGGCCCGCGCCGATCTCAGCGAAGAAGCCGTCCTCCATCTCGCGACCGACACCCTGCCGCCTGATCCCGTTCCTGCTTCCCCCGCCCCATGAAAAAGATCCTCGGCATCACCACGCTGTTGTTCGTGGTCTGCGTGCTGACCTCGCTGGCCAGCGACAGCTTTCTCAGCGCCTACAACCTGGAGAACCTCGTCCGACGTACCGCGCTCTTCGGCATCATCAGCATTGGCGTCGCCTTCGTCATTGTGACCGGCGGTATCGATCTCTCCATCGGATCCGTGGTGTGTCTGGTCGGCTGTGGTCTGCCCTGGCTGCTGACCACTCAGGGCTGGTCCGTTCCGGCCGCTCTATTGGCCGTCACCGCCCTTTCCCTGAGCATCGGACTGTTCCACGGATTGCTGATCACCAAGCTGAAGCTCCCACCGTTCGTGGTCACCCTGTGTGGACTGCTTCTCTACCGCGGCATTGCGCGGGGTTTTACCCGGGACCAAACCGTCGGCTTCGGCAGCGACTTCAAGGGATTGCGAACTCTCGCCACGGGTGAAATTCCCCTGCCCTTCCTGGGCGGTTTCTCCCTTCCGGCCCCATGGATTTTTCTGCTCGTGGTGGCGGTGCTGGCTGCCGTGTTTCTGAACCGCACCATCTACGGTCGCTATCTGCTCGCCCTGGGCCGCAATGAAGAAGCCGCGCGCTACAGTGGCATCAACACCGACCGCATGGTGATCCTGGCCTACGTGATTAGTTCGGGTTTGGCCGGACTGGGTGGAATTCTGTTCGTCCTCGACGTGAACTCCGCGCAACCGGTCGACTTCGGAAACTTTTACGAATTGTACGCCATCGCCGCTGCGGTCTTGGGCGGCTGCAGTCTGCGCGGCGGCGAAGGCACCATCGTAGGGGTGATTGTCGGCGCCGCCCTGATGCAGGTGTTGCGCAACATGATCACGCTGGTGACGACCCACAACAACATCGAGTTCGCCATCATTGGCGCAGTCATCCTGGCTGGCGTTATCGCCGACGAACTGGTCAAACGCTACGCTATTCGCCGCCGCGCCGCCCGTGCCTTGGCGGCGGAGGGGTGAATGGCAAAGCGGTAAGCGGTAAGCGGCAAGATCGGCAGGGCGAGGTTCCACCGAGCCGTCCGCGTCATGTCGAAAATTCAAGTCACCACTCCACCAAGGCCGACGCTCCGCTGCGCTACGGGCCCGCGCCCAATTTCACCGAATAGACCGACTGAGCAGAGCCCGAAACTGCGTCAGATTCTCCGGGGCTTCTTTCAGAGCGAGCAAGGGAATGAGCTCCCGTTCGATCAATTCGACATCCAATCGACGACCTTGGCGTTGCAGTATCCGTTCCACGTCGGCCCAGTCTTGGGCTCTTGCCGCAAAGACTTTGTGGACGATGAGATCTTCCGCCGAACAGGTCCGCAGGCTGAGACCCGGCACCGCCTGCCAATCACTGGATCGAGCCACTGAGGATACTTCAAACGGCAAACCTCCCAGAGCAATGTCTAAACCCACACCGTTAGGATGCCGGAGGAGTAGCACGCGTGCCCGTTTGGCGAATTCTCGAGCATCGGAGAGCCGGGCTGGGAACGCACTGAGCAAAGTGTCTATATAGTCCTCATCATAGACAAAGTGGGTCAATAAGGTGAGGTCGGCATCGAGGGTTTGGCGAGGTTCGCCCCATCGCTGGAGGGCAACGCCGCCGATGAAGCAGAACTCCCAACCACGACCCAGGCAAAAATTGTGGAGGTCGGCCGCAGCGGCATAGACTTGGTTCATCGCGAGGGAACATATCGCTGAAACCAGCGTTGCTGTTCGACCAAACCGGAGCTTTGGTCACGCCAGCTCGGTGGTTGGGGAAACGTGATCCCTTGAAGCAACGTTTCCGAGAGGGCGCATGCCTGTTCCTCGGTCAACGAACCAAGTTCCTGGCGCTTTAACTCCTCAAGCGCCGCCCCAGCCACGCGCCAAGCCTCCATCCAGAGGCGCTGCTGCTCGGGTGTCGCCGAACTATTCATTACGTGAGTTTGCCGACAGGGATGGAGCCACGCAAGCAACGGCGGGCAAAGGAGCCTGGGAAAATATCCCGAATCGACCGTGCCAGGCAAGGCTCGTCCGGCCGCGGCACGGATCTCGGTCCCGCTTCGCGCCTCCCGCCTGCCGTTTCCCGCTTCTCGCTTACCCATCCCCCACGATTGCTCCCGCGGTTCCCCCATGGTTCCCTCACCCGCTTCATGCGGATCCGAACTGCCCGCGCCGTCTGTGACCGGTGCCGTCGACCCACCAGCGCCTGCTGGTGCGCCGACCTGCAGCCGGTTACCACTCGGACCCGGCTCGTGTTCCTGCAACATCCGCGTGAAGCCCGGGTCGCCATCGGCACCGCCCGGATTGCGCACCTGGGTCTGACCCACAGCGAACTCCACCGCGGAATCGATTTCAGCCAGCACGAACGCATCTCTCAACTCGTCGCCCAGCCCGGCACCGCCCTACTGTTTCCCGGGGAAGGTTCCGTCGGCCCCGACCGGTTGGCCCAACCACCGGATACGCTGCTGGTCATCGACGGCACTTGGCCCCAAGCGCGCCGCATGCTGACGCTGAACCCCGCTCTTCGCTCCCTTCCCCGAATCGGCTTCGTTCCGCGTCAGCCCGGCAACTACCGCATTCGACGCGAACCCGCCGCCCACTGCGTCGCCACCGTGGAAGCCGTGGTGGAGGTTCTCGCCGCCCTCGATCCCGATCCCTCCCGATTTGATCCCCTCCTGCGGGCGTTCGAGCGGATGGTGGATCGTCAACTTGCTGGACTCGCGAGCCGCACGGAACCCATCCGTCGTCGCCTCAAGCCCGGTGATCCTTGGTGGCTCATCCGCAGTCTGCCGGATCTGGAAAAGCTTTGGCCCAACCTGATTGCCATCGCCGGCGAAGCGAATGCCCATCGGCTGGGCAGCGGCATCCCGGGGGAACCCGAGATCATTCAACTCGCCGCCCAACGCCTGGCCACCGGCGAAGTCTTTCACGCCTTCCTCGCCCCCCGACGTCCGCTCGCGCCCCGAGCCGCGCACCATCTGGAGGTCCCGGTCGACTCCCTGGAAAATGGGCGACCTCTCGCAGACGTGCTTCGAGACTGGAATCGATTCATCCAACCCGGCGATCGGTTGGTCGGCTGGGGTGGCTTCAGTTGGGATCTGCTCGCTCAGGAAGGGTGGCATGCGGAGGCCCCTCCGATTGATCTCCGGTTGATTGCCGCCCAACGCCTGAAGCGACGTCCTGGACGACCCGACACGGCTACCCTGGCGATCGGAGGAAACCTGGGACCGGAACCTCCCACCCCGGGCCGCGCCGGACGAGCCGTTCAAGCAATTGCGGCTTTCGTCACCCGCTTGCTCGAAGAAAAGCGAGCGGCGTTGGCCGCACCGGAAGCGGATTGAAGCCGAGGCGCGAAGAAGAGTTGAGAGGAGCCAAAACCGATGACCGATTCGGAAGTGGAACGGGACGTTTCTGCCTAAAAAATCTGCGCTACTAATCTGCGTTCAAACTGCGGTTCACCTCCGTTGCACGTTGACCTCAGCCGGCGTGAATCAACTCGGATTCCGGGAGTCGGCTTCGCCTGCGGGACGTCGGACGGCGCTGGCCGAAACCACTTCCGGCAAGGCAATGACATCGAACGCCGTTGGCGCGTCGGGTTGCACAACGATGAAGTCGGTTTCGATGGGATCGCCGTTCGGAGGAATCAAGACGAAGTCAGGATGAGCGATCGGAAGTTTCCGCCCATCGCTGAGATGCAGCATCACTTCGTGGGAAACGGACTGCTCGACCAGCTTTCGAAGTGCCGACTTCGTCATGCCAGAAAACTACAATCCGAACGCTCCCAGTCGACTCCGATTCCGCACTAAAACTCAGTAGGCAGGTCCCGCGTAGCCGCCGACGGCAGGAGGCGCCATCTCGATCTGCTCTTCGGGCGTCCCAACAATCCCACCCGTGAAGTTCTCCCGGAGCAGTCAGCGCGTCGTCCCCTCCGCGGCTACGAAGCCCTTACCGCTTACCCCTTACCGTTCCTGCCTCTCAGCTCTCAGCTCTCAGCTTTTCCGCCCCCGGTGGGGCGACGCTCCGCGGAGCCGTACGTGGGTGGACTCGCGACGCGTGATTCGGTGGGACGCGGACGGCTCGGTGGGAACCTCGCCCTACCGGATCCCTTCCCGCTTCCCGCTTTGCCTCTCAGCTCTCAGCTTTGCCCCACTGGTTCCTGGATTGTTTCCCAGGCCAACCGCTGTAGGCTTCCCGGCACGACATGACGCTCGACTTCATCAAGATGACCGGTGCGGGAAATGACTTCATCCTCGCCGACAACCGCCAGGGAGCCATTTCCCTGACCCGCGACCAGGTGGCCCGCCTGTGCCATCGCCAATTTGGAATCGGGGCCGACGGCCTGATGCTGCTTGTTCCCGCCCGCAACGGCACCGCCGAATGGGCCTGGCAATTCTGGAACTCCGATGGTTCCGATGCCGAAATGTGTGGCAACGGCGCCCGCTGCTTCGCCCGCTACATTCAACGGGTCACCCATTCTACCGCCCCCGCCACCTCTTTCGAAACGGTCGCCGGCGTCATTCATGCCGAATTCAAAGGCGAACGGGTCACCGTCAATCTTACCCCGCCCCATTCGCTCCGGCTGAACGAGGCCGTGGCCACCACCGCGGGACCGCTGTCCGTGTCGTCCCTCAACACCGGTGTTCCCCATGCTGTCGTGTTTGTGCCGGATGCCGATCAGGCCATGGTTCAGGCCCTGGGCGCCGAACTCCGCTGGCATGCGCACTTCAAGCCGCGGGGCACCAACGTAAATTTCGCTCAGCTCAAGGGCCCCAATTTCATCCGGGTTCGCACCTACGAACGCGGGGTCGAAGGAGAAACCCTGGCCTGTGGCACCGGAGTCTCGGCCAGCGCCATGGTGGCCGCCGCCACCCACGGGTTCACCTCGCCGGTCCGGGTGCAGGTCCAAGGCGGGGATGAACTGGAGGTCAGCTTCGAACGGCGGGGGAACGACTTCCACGACGTTCGTCTTTCGGGTCCCGCCACCTTTGTGTTCGAGGGACGGATTCAGCTGTAGTCTTTCCCATGGTCCCGCTTCTGACCCGGGTTTGGTTCGTTGTGGGTTTGCTGCTTGGGCCGTTGCCACTGAGCGCCCACGGTCCTCTGCATGAGGAGATCCTGCGCCTCACCGCGGAACTCGAAAGGAAGCCCAACGACCGGGAGTTGTTGATCCAACGCGGGGAACTCTTCCGCGTGCATGAACTCTACTCCGAAGCACGCCTGGACTGGGAAAAGGCTGCGGCACTGCAACCCGCCGATGCCACCAACGACCTCCGACTGGGTCTGATTGCTTTGGGCACTCGGGAGACCAACGCGGCGGTCCAATTGCTGGAGCGGTTCGCGACGCGAGTGCCGACGTCCCTGCCCGGGCAACTCTCCGCCGCTGAGGCGACCCGACTCGCGGGCGATTATCCTTCCTCTACCCGTCACTGGACCGCCGCCATCGCCCTCAGCGAAGAGCCCCGACCGGAATGGTTCCTGGAACGGGCCCGCACGGCCGAAAAAGGAGGCGTCCCCGTTGCCGATATCCTCGCCGGCTTGGACGAAGGGATTCAACGGTACGGACCCTTGCCGGCCTTGCAGTTGAAGGCCGTCGACTTGGAGGTCGGACGTGGGCAAATCGATGCGGCGCTGCGCCGACTCTCCGCGATTGCCGAGCGCGCCGATCGCAAGGAACGGTGGCTCATGCGGCGCGGTGAGGTCCTGCTGACCGCCGGGCGAACCAACGAAGCTCGAGCCGAGTTCACGGCTGCCCGCGCCGCCTTGGATCAGTTGCCGGAGAAACTCAAGCGGGCCTGGATCGCAACGGACTTGAGGCAACAAATCGACACGAAGCTCGCCAGTCTCGACGCCATCCTCAAGACTCCTCCCGCGCAACCATGAGACCACTCGTTCTTCTCTTTGCCTGGGTGTGGGTCGTTTCCCTGGTTCACGCTGCGCCCCGAGTCACCCGCGAACCGTATCTGCAACTCGCCACGCCGAACTCCATGGTGATTCGCTGGCGGACCGACGATCGCTGTACGGGGCTGGTTCGCTACGGTCTCACGCCGCAATCCGCCACCAATCTCGCCAGCCACGCGGGATCGCTCACGGAACACATTGTTCAGCTCAAGTCCTTGAAACCTGACACTCGCTACTACTACGGGATCGGCCGGGCGACCAATCGTTGGTTCACCGCTCCATCCCGACTGGACAGTTTTGTGACACCGCCAGTTGCCGGCCCGGCCCGACCCACGCGTATCTGGGTACTCGGCGACTCCGGCACCGCAAACCTGAATCAAGCGGCCGTCCGGGATGCCTATTTCGCCTGGAGCAGGAAGCAGAACCCCGATCTCTGGCTGATGCTGGGAGACAACGCGTACAACACCGGGACGGACGTTCAATATCAGAAGGCCGTCTTCGATATGTATACCGGTCTGCTCCGGACCGCTCCGCTCTGGCCGACCTTGGGCAATCACGATGCCGGCAGCGCCAACTCCGCAACCCAATCCGGCGTGTACTACGACCTGTTCACTCTTCCCACCCAGGGACAGGCCGGTGGACTCCCCAGTGGCACGGAGGCCTACTACTCCTTCGACTACGCCAACATCCACTTCATCTGCCTCGATTCCCACGACACCGATCGCAGTCCCAGCGGCGCCATGGCGCAGTGGTTGCGCGCCGATCTCGAAGCCACCGCCCGGGAGTGGATCATCTGCTTCTTTCATCATCCGCCCTACACCAAGGGTTCCCACAACTCCGACAATCCCAAGGACAGCGGCGGACGCATGATTCAAATGCGGGAGAATTTCCTGCCCATTCTGGAAGCGGGTGGAGTGGATCTCGTGCTGGCCGGACATTCCCACGACTACGAACGCAGTTTCCTCATCAACGGGGCCTACGGATTCAGCACCAACCTGATTCAGGCCAATATCCTCAACCACGGTGATGGCCGACCGGATGGTTCCGGAGCCTACGTCAAACCCGTCGGGACGACGTCTCATGCCGGAGCCGTATACATTGTGGCGGGCAGCTCCGGACAAATCAGTGGCGGACCGTTGAACCATCCCGCGATGTTTCTTTCGCTCAATAAACTCGGCTCGCTGGTTCTGGATATTGATGGGTCCGAACTCAAAGCCACGTTCGTAACCGACCAGGCGAAGGTCCGCGACTACTTCACGCTACGAAAGCAATAGGAACTTCGCTCACACCGGGCCGTCTACCGCCACCACAGCGATGCCCCGCGCCTTGACGAGAGTCTCCATGTCAGGTTGATCCAACAGTAGCGTCCGGTCCGCTTCCACTGCCAGGACGGCCACGCCGTTCGCTGCGCAGACTTCAATGGTCTTGGGACCAATGCACGGAATGTCGAACCGAAGATCATGCCCCTGTTTGGCCACCTTCACGGCCACCGCACCGCCGTTCTTCCCCGCCAGTTTGCCGCCCCGTTCCAGACACGGATCAGTTCCTTCGAAGCCTTCCACAGCGAGCGTGGTGCCACCTTTGACCACCACGCTCTGACCGATCTCTAGCCGGGACACTTCTTTGGCAATTCGCCAACCGAACGCGACATCCTCGGTCTGCTCCGTCGTCAAGCGCGGTCCCACGGTGTAGCCCTTGCTGGGCATCCAGGGACGCAACCACCGGAGCGGCTCAATCAACTCCACGCCATCCTTCTTCAATTCGTCGGCAATCGCGCCGAAGATCGTGTGGGCATTCTTCTCCTTCAGTTTGAAGAGAAGACTCATTCCGCGCAGATCGGGTCGCACATCGAACAGATTCTTGGGCGCCACCTGACCGAGCATGACACATTCCTTCACCCCGCGGTCGGTGAAGGCGGAAATCATCTTTCCCAACTGGCCCACCCGGAGCCAAACGATCTCGTCCACGAGGGAAGCCAATTCCGGATTCGTCTCCCCCTCGACGGCCGTCGCCACAATCTTCCGCCCGTCCTTGCGAGCTTCCCGGGCGAACAGGAGCGGCAACGACTTGGATCCGGCGATGAGTCCGAGAGGTGGTTGATTCACAGGTTCATCGTGAAAGGAGCCTCTGCATTCGAAAAGCCTTCTCTGCGGGAGGAAGAGCGGACAGGGACGATCAGCGGCCGACAAAATGGAAAATGGGAGAGTCCAACCTTCTGTGCTCCGCGGATTGCGAAACTCGGGGATCTCCTGTCGCGTCAACGCCGGATGCCTTCAGCTAAGGAGTGGGCGGCTTGAGGTACACGATTTCGAGTCGACCGTCGGTTTTCCACAGATCGCCGCCACCATTGCGACCTTCCAGCTGGGGATGAAAATGGTCCTTCCACTCAAGCTTCTGCACCCAGCCCGCCTTTTGGAGATCCTGGGCGACCAAGTCGCGCTCGGCATCCACATCGGGTCCGATGTGATGGGTGATCTGGCCGGTCGTGTGACTCAGGCCCACCCGTTCGTCCAAGGTGGCGGAGCCAAACCACACCGGGCGTCCGTCCTCCTCCCGATTCCACAGCCAGTACCGGACGTGATGCCGCTGACGCGGGCTGTTGCCGATGGGCTTTTCGAAGGCCAGATCCTGTTTTCGACCGAAGAGGTACAGCGCACTCACCGGCGCTTCGGGATCCGGTTTCCGGAACACGGAATCGACGGCGATGCGAAGACTGCTGTCGAACGTGATAGGATCGGCTGGAACCCACCCCGCCCGGGTCATACCCAAAATCACGTCTTCCTTGGAGCCCACGAGGGCCAGGTTGATGGGATCACCGGGGATGCCGTTGGCCGCGAGCGTGATCCGCTCCACATCACTGAAATGAAGGTGCTTCTTTTCATCGGTTCGCCATCCCAGCGGCAGGATCACGTAGGCGATCACCAGGTAGGTCACGAGGATGCCGCCCAGCCAAGCGAGGGATCGATGCCAGCGAGAGGGAGCCGTACGGCCGAGTTCTGGATTCATGGGATCAAGAGGAAGACATCAACCGACGACGCAATCCTTGGTGGGTCATAAAAAGACCAATGGCCAACGGGGGCAAGGCTAGGCAACCGACCACCGAAGTGCGGGCCAGGGGCGGTTCCAATACGGATAGCGGGGCCTGGAACTGTGCTCGCGCGTCCGCACGTCGGACGCGGACCTCGAGTAACCACTCCCCCGCCACGGGCAAGTGAATCCGCGCGGCCCGGAGCAGCCGGTTGGTGGCGGCCGCCCGGGTGGCCACGTACTTCCGGGTTGGGGAGTTCACCCCACTGCGGGCCTGACTCAGCGCTTCCCCGTTAGGTCCACAGAAGGGATCCAGCGCCGGCAACACCGCTCCCTTCGGCGGATGCAGCAGGAACTCCGTCTCCGCATCCAGCCACACCTCAGTTCCCTCGGCGGACTGCACCAGAACACTCAAATCGATCCAGCCCAACCGAGCCTCGGCCGGATCCATCATGACCGTGACTCGCAGCGGTGATTGAACTTCCTGCAACATCACCCTGCCCCCGTCCGCCCGAGCTCCGGTTGTTGCCCCCAGCAGCAGAAGCAAAATCCAGCCAAGTCCAGCGGCAAGTCGGTTTGCCCACCATGCTCCGAATTGACGCCGAGATGAGTTCATGTCGTTACCAAGCTTGGCCTGGAAGCCCCCGCATTTGCATCGGCTGAAGAAAAATCCAAAACGCGGCGCCATATCCAAGGGTCCAGAGGCCGGCCCATGGCGCCCAGATGCCAAGCCTTCGGGTTCGCTCGGTTGCCTTGCGCTGGGCAATGCGCCAACTCATCCACAGCGACAACAGATATCCAGCGTCTAGGATCAGGAGCTGGACGGTCGGGAAACCCTCCCGCCAAGCCAGCGGCAGAGTGATCAGGCCCGTTCCCAGGGGCACGCCCGTGTCCCACGCCAACCGGCCCAGAGCGGGACCGATCAGGGGAACACCGACCAGCAAATGGAAGCCGTAGTGCGCGACCCACACGGCAAGACCGATCGGCGCGATCGCATACACGAATTCCGGAGTCCACTCCCGCCAGGACGTTCGCTGACCCGACTGCATCCGGCGGCTTAGCTCCCCGCCCAGAGCCAAGCCTCCGAGAACCACTCCGCCCACGACGAGATAGAAGAGCGTGATCGGCAGCCACGAATCGGACAGCCCCCAACTCCCCTGCAGGGCCGCCAGCCACTGGACCACCGGAGCCACCATGACGGCGCTTCCAGCCCAGGCCGCGGCTGCCACAACGGCCACCAAGACCGCCCAGTCTGGACGACGCTTGTAGCGACCGATTGACGATCGATTCCGATCCTCTGTGGCGTCGCGGGCCGGAAACACTGTTAGGACACCCACGTTCCCCTGCGGACAGGCCCGCACGCAATCCAGGCAAAAGGTGCACTCCAGGTTGCCCGCCTTGCGCGGCAGGAAGAGCTCCAGTTCGCATCCCCGT
This sequence comes from Verrucomicrobiota bacterium, assembly GCA_017309115.1. GTDB lineage: Bacteria > Verrucomicrobiota > Verrucomicrobiia > Limisphaerales > UBA9464 > UBA9464. The sequence continues at coordinate 18,096 of JAFLEF010000014.1, forward strand.
TGTGTCGCGTTGCCTTTGAGACAGTCATGGGTGGTGCAACTGCGGCAGGTCTCGGCATCCTTCACCTTCACTTCCAAAGGCGAGACCAGGGATTGCGCAAAGTTGAACTGGCCAATCGGACACACGTATTTGCAGAAGCTGGCGCCCTTAAAGAGTCCATCGATCAGGACGGCCGCGACGAAGTAGGCGACCACCAAAGAAGCAGTGGCGGCCGGGCGATCCCACCATTGAAACGCCTCACTGGCCCAGAAGAAGAGCGCTAACAGAACCACCGCCAGCCATTTGGAACGAAGCGCGCGGGGCCAGGTCAGCCGTCCCGGCAGAATGCGGCGGCCCCAGTCCCGAACCCACATCATTGGGCAGCTGTAACAAAACACGTTGCCCGCCACGAGGAGTCCGATCACCAGGAGACCTCGCCAGCCCATCCAAGGAAGAATTCCCGCGAAATTCAAACTGCTGATGGGCGTTCCCCACCAGCCGTCCCACACCACCAACGCCGCCAGCAACAGCAACCCGGTTTGCACGACGCGACGAGTGAATGCTGACCGCAGGACCGCTCCCAGTCGTGGGACGCTCAGAAGATCCCAAGCTTCCGCACGGTCCGACGATGGTAATGCGCGGATTCGCTGAGGGCGGGGTCGCGTTCGGCGAGCAACCTCGCTGGGACGCACCCCGCGCGGACCGCTCAGCACCTCCACGACGATTAACACCACCGGTAGCAGAAAAGCCATCGACCCCGGCACCCACATGATGGCTCCCGCCGCCTGTTGATCTGCCAGGGGCGTCAACGACCACACCCGTGGAGCGGCTGCATAGGTCGGATAGAGCACGTGGTCGTAAAACGAAAAGAAGCCCCCCAGCGCGGTGTTCTGCAGGTCGGCGACCAGCAAATACGGAATCATCGCCCAACGCGGCCAGATCGGTCGACTCGGCCACGGCTGAATCACCGGGAACCAAAACAGGAGCGCGGTTCCCAGAAAAAACAGATGTTCCAGTTCGTGCCAACCCCGGGAACGCAGGGCGAGTTCGTAAAGGACTGGATGATGCCAGGCCAGATTCGAAAGAACGAAGACCGCGCCGGTGAATAGCGGATGCGTGAGTCGATGCCCCCATCGGCGGAGTTCCGGCGCGGCAAGGAAGGGTCCTAGAACGTCCCGAGTCACCACCCGGGGCAAACCGCAGAGAATGGGGAGGTAGGGACTTCCCAGGAGGAGAAGCGGCGGCGCCACCATGGTCAGCAACAGATGCTGCACCATGTGGACTTGCAGCAGGAGATTGGCGAACGCATCCAGCGGCGACACCACGGCGAAACCCACCACTGTTAATCCACTCAGAAAGGAAACGCAGCGTGCTGAAGTGAACCGCTCGGGAAGCTGCCGATGCAGCCGGCTCCATCCCCGCAGATACACCGCCGCCCCGAGGAACAGCGAGAGCAACGGGAGCGGCGCGAAGTTCCAGGAACCCAGGACCGCTTCGAAGACGGAATTCACGGTCGCGGCAGGCCGATCCGGCGCTGCTTACAGAGCGGCTTGCGCGGGAATGGTGGAGTCGCGGACGGGCGGCACGTTGGACGGATGGAGGGTCAGCATGAACGCCACCAACGCTTCGACTTCGGCCGGTGACAGATTCTTGCCGTAGGCCGGCATGTTGCCGCCGCCTTGAATCACCTGCCGAATGAGCTGATCCCGAGTCAACCGGGTGGCGATGCGGGACAAATCAGGCCCGCGCTCGCCGCCAATTCCATCCAGGGAGTGGCAGTTACGGCATTGCTTATACTGAAGGACCAACGCCCCTTGCAGTTCCAGCGGCGACCGACCCTTTAGAAACGCGGCGGGTGTGGAATCGCTGGTCCAAGCGGTCATTTCCGGCGACCACGGTGAGCGAATGCCTGCCCAGGTCAGGAGGCTCAACGCCAGCAGCGAGACCACCACGGTGAGCACAGCAATTGGACGCTTACGGGCACTCTTTTCTCCCGTGTTCGAAATGAAGGGGAGCGCGAACAACGCCAAAGTAGCCACCACCGGGCCCACCAGGAGCACAAAGGTTTCGGTGTAGGGCGGCAGCAAGGCGGCCACCGAGTAAACCCACAGGAAGAAGAAGTCCGGTTGGGGCGCCGTCTGGATGTAGGTCGGATCCGGAAAGCCCTTGGGACCCTTGGGGCCGAACACCGCAGCACAGGTGAAAATCGCGAACATCACCAACGCCGAAAAGACCAGATCCTTACTGATCGCCGCCGGCACAAAGGGCACGCCCTCCTTTTTGATGATTGCCTCGTATTCCTGATCGTAGGTCTCGCGCTTCACCACCACACCTGGCTTCGGATACTCATTGATACCCTTCGCCAGAACCAACCGCAGGTGCACTCCGATTAGCGCCAGGATCGTCCCGGGCAGAATGAACACGTGCAGCGTGAAGAAACGCGAGAGGGTCTCACCGGCAATGATCGGGCCGGCAAGCATCAGATGCACCAAATCGGAACCAATGATCGGAACCCGACCCATGATCGCCGTGCCAATGCCCAGACCCCAATAGGCATCTTGATCGAAGCGCATCACCTGGCCGGTGAAGGCCAATCCCAAGGTGACGAACATCAGCAAAACGCCCGTAATCCAGGTTAGTTCCCGGGGATACTTGTACGCCCCGAAGAGGAACACCTGCGCCATGTGGAGCATCATGATCCCCACCATGAAATTCGACCCCCAGTAATGTAGGGCCCGCAAAAACCAGCCCAACGGTTGCTGATAGGTGAGGTACTCCAGGGTCAAATAGGCCTCATCGGCCGACGGCACGTACACGAACGCCAAACACGTTCCCGTGACCAACTGGAGCATCAGGCAGAGCAACGTGCCGCTGCCGAACACGTAGAACCAACTGCCCGAGCTCTTGGGCACATGATGCCCGGCCGTGGACTCGAACAGCTTGGTCAGATGCAGCCGGTCATCAAACCACTGGGCAATCTGTTGAAGTCTCTTGATCATGGCGGCGGAGTTCCGGTCAGGACTTCGACAACGGTTGCGCCAGCGTGGGAATGAACCCGCCCTTCACCAGCAGTTTGCCCTCTTCCACCTTGTATTCGTATTCGAAGAGTCCCCGCGGCGGCGGACCGGAGGCGCGGGAGCCATCCTCGTAGTAGGCGCCACCGTGGCACGGACACAGGAACAACCGCGACTGTTCGAACCAGCGAACCGGACACCCGAGGTGGGCGCAGTTGATGGCGAAGACCTGGAACTTCCCGCCTTCCATGCTGCGAACCCAACACGGAATATCCCCGGTTTTACCATCCCAAGGTCGGGTGATGGGATTGCGGTAAGTCGCGAGGCGGGTCGTTCCCGCCGGGAACTGGTCCAGCGCCCCCAAAGGAATCCACTGTCCCGGCGCCTGCCGTCGAAAGCTGGAGAAGACGTAGCCAATAATCGGAACCGCCAGCAACGAGCCGGCGACCACGTTGATGCCAATGCCCAGTTTGAAAAAGAAGCCGCGGCGGGAAGTGCCTTCGCAGGCGCACGGCTTGGTGGGAGTGGAAGGAGATTTGGGCTTCATGTCGGTACTCACTTCTTCCGATGGGAAATCAACCAGGCCACCACGTCGGAGACTTCGGTGTCCGTCATCGGACGTCCCGAAACGTATCCCCGCCAGTCCGGCATGCCGAGATCAACTCGGCCGACGACCACCGCGGTGCGCAGAGCTTGGTCGCTCACCAGGGCGAGATAGTTCGGATCAACCACGGAACCTCCGGTTGGCCCACCCTTCCCGTCCTTCCCGTGGCATTTCGCGCAGAAAGTTTGGAAGGCCACCGCACCTCGTTGGACGTCACCCGGAGCCGCCCGGTACGGCGGCAACCGCAAGGTGGCGCGGTCACTCTCGGCGCCGGCCAACAAGTTCTGCACCAAGATATCGATCTGCGCGTCGGTCAAAAGTCCCCCAGCCGATTGGGCAAAGGCGGGCATGGTGGTGCCCGGGACGCCTTGGGCGATTACCTGTCGGAAGATCTTGGGATCTACGAACGCGCGATAGACGGGATCGTTCAGTGGACGGGCCGCTGCCATGCGACCATCCCGAGAATGGCATCCGGCACACTGTGTTTGGTACAGGTTCGCGAAATCCGTGATGGCGGTATCCGGTTGCCAACGCTCGGCGGGTTTGGGCTTGCCTGGCATCCAGTCACACCCGGAGACCAGCGTCAGCAGACCAACCAAAGCGGTCGCCTGGCGAAGTTGCTGGCCCCAGTTTTCCCGGCAGAAGAACCTCATTCGCGTTCCTCCTGGGATTCAATTCCGATTCGCGCCGCCAAGGGCCAAGTCTGGCGCGTCTCAATCCGCTCCGACCGAGCGACCACATATCCGGTCACCATGCCAAAGGCGATCTGACACACCACAAACCACGGCCAATCCACGCGACCCGCCAACGCCGGGTTGATGAACTTGCTGGTGCCGTAAAACAGCCCGGTCCAGAAGAGCGGCAGAACAATGCCTGCCCACAACCACCCGCGACGGGGAAACATCGGCACCATCACCGCATAAACAAAGCCCACCAGCAGCGACACCACGCCATGCGCGAAAATTCCGACGGCCAGGCCGGTCGAACTGAAAGCCCGCAACTGCTCGGTGGTCGCTGTCGCCAAAGTCGGCACCGCGGCGGCCGACAGTAGATTGATCGGGTACCACAGGCTGCCGTGGCGAATAAGGCCGTAGCCCAGAGCCAGAACAGCCATGACGGCACCGCCCGCAATTCCCGCCTTCAGTCCCGAGGAGTAAGGATGGATCTCCGCTGGGACTCTGACCCGGTGCCCGGCTTGACCGAGCTTCAAGTGCTCCACCCGTCCGGCGGCCACTTGAACCGGTTGGGCGCGTTCGGACGGGGGCACGACCGGAACGTGCTCATGCCGATCGGCCGGCAACACATCCCGCCACCAGCCCACAGCCCCGACCAAGGCCACCACCAACCCCACCACGCTCACCGCCAGATTAGTCACCAAGCCCGTCACCAGCAGGGTAATCCCGAACGCGGTGACCATCGGCCACATCGTCGGCGCCGGCAGCGCAATGTGCGTCGGCGTTTCCGAGCTGGGTTTGGTTTCGTTTCCGGGCATGGGAAGAAGGTCAGTCGAACGGGAATTGGGTCAGCGTCCCAAAATGTAAACCACCGTGAACACGACAATCCAAATCGCGTCCACGAAGTGCCAATACCACGACAGCATTTCCACCCGCTCGTGTTGTTCCGGGCCAACCCAGTTCGCCAGACTGAGGACCCAGACCAAGCTGAGCAGGAGCAGGCCGATCACCACGTGACTGGCGTGGAGCCCAACCAGCGAGTAGTAGGTGCTGCCCGCGAGGTTGCTGCTGATTGTGAACTGGTCGTGGGTAATCAGGCGCTTCCATTCCAGCGCCGTCGCTCCCAGGAAGAAGACGCCGAGGGCGATGGTAACAAACAGCATCAGCTTGAACCGACCCAGATTCCCCCGCAGGAATGCGCGTTCCGCCAGCACCACCGTCACGCTGCTGGACAACAGCGCCACCGACGCCAGCCAGGGCGGGCTGAGAATATCCTTGGGATACGGACCATTCAGGCTCTTCCCCAGATAGAACAGATACGCCACCACGAAAATGGTGAACAAGGCCGACTCCGTCGCGAGTAGGCAGATCAGGCCCACCTTGCGCTTGGAGGGAAGCTTCCATTCCGCCGCAGCGGAAATCGTCGGTGAAGATGCCGCAGCCATGTTATTCGTATTTCCAGTCGGGATCCGTCGGGTGTTTGAGATCCCACAGCGGGCGCCGGCTCCGGACCTCCGGGAGCACTTCGAAGTTGTACGGCGGCGGAGGCGACGTCGTGGACCATTCGAGAGTCCAGGCATCCCAGGGATCATCCCCCGCCTTCTTTCCCTTCCACAGCGACCACAGAATGTTGCCCACGAAGAAGAGAATGCCGACAGCCTGGAAGATCACACCAATGCTCGCCAGCAGGTTCCAGACATCCCAGCCACGACCGACGTCGTAGGTGTAGATGCGGCGGGGCATACCCAGAATTCCGGCGATGTGCAGCGGTCCGAAGGTGAGGTTGAAGCCGATCAGGAACACCCAGAAATGCCACTTGCCCAACTTCTCGCTCAGCAATTTGCCGGTGGCCTTGGGGAACCAGTAATAGATCGCCCCAAAAATTGTGAAGAGCAGACCGCCAATCAGCACGTAGTGAAAATGCGCGACGACGAAGTACGAGTCGCTCAACTGCCAGTCGAAGGGCGCGACCGCCAGCATGATTCCGGTCAGTCCGGCACAGAGGAATTGGAAAAGGAACGCCACGCAGAAAAGCATCGGCGTTTTGAAGCGAATCTTTCCGCCCCACATCGTGCCCAGCCAATTGAACAGTTTGATCCCCGTGGGAATGCCGACCAGCATGGTCGACGTCGCAAAGAACGTGTTGCTCATCGCGCTCATGCCAATGGTGAACATGTGATGCGCCCACACGCCCAAACTGATGAACCCAATCATCACCGAGGCACCCACCATCACGGCATATCCGAAGATCGGCTTTCGCGAAAACACCGGGATGATTTCCGTCGCCACCGCGAACCCCGGCAGGATCAGCACATAGACTTCCGGATGTCCGAAGATCCAGAAGAAGTGCTGCCACAACACCGCCGAACCGCCGGCCTGAGTATCGAAGAACTTCGCTCCCAGAAAACGGTCCAGCAGCAACATGATCTGCGCCGCGGTCAGCGGGGGGAGAACGATCACGATGAGGTAGGCCACCACCAGGACGATCCAGACAAACATCGGCATCTTCATCAGGGTCATGCCGCGGCAGCGCATGGTAATGACCGTCACAATCACGTTGATCGCCGACGCAATGCTGCCAATGCCGGAGATCATGATGCTCAGAATCCAATAGTCGGTGCTGTGTCCCCGGGAGAATGCTTTTCCCGTTAAGGGCGAATAGGCAAACCAACCGACATCCGGGGCGCTGCCCGCTCCGGATAATCCCGGTGCCGCCAGATAACTGAAATACAACAAGCCCCCGCCGAAGAGAAAGATCCAGAAGCCAAAGGCATTCAGCCGCGGAAACGCCATGTCCCGGGCGCCAATCATGAGCGGGACCAGATAATTCATCAGCCCGGCAATGATCGGCATGCCCACCAGGAACACCATCGCCGTGCCGTGCATGGTGAACATCCGATTGAACATCTGCGGCGGCAGAAAATCGTTGTTCGGAAAGGCCAGTTGAACGCGGATCAAGGCCGCCATGCAGCCGGAGATCACGAAGAACAACAGGCCGGCCATGATGTACATCAGACCCAGCCGCTTGTGATCCGTCGTGGTCACCCACTCGTGGAGGATCGAGGGAATGGAGGGTCGTTCCGCTGCTGCCGCCTGAGGAATGGGAACCGCGGGATTGAGGCTGGAGGCGGGCATGGGACTCCGATTACTTCAAGGTGAGGAGATAGGCGACAATCTTCTCCACTTCCGCCGGGTTGAGCTGCATGTCGGGCATCAGACAGCCCGGTTTGATCGTGTGCGGATTCTGGACCCATAGCCGCAGATTCTCCGGGGTATTCGACGCCGCGCCGGCCGCCAAAGTGGAGCGGGACATCAGCCGGGTGAGATCCGGGCCAAACACGCCTTCCGCCGCTGTCCCGGAAATCCGGTGGCAGTTCACGCAGGAGGTATTGAAGAAGAGATCGCGGCCCGCCTGCGCCGACGAATCCTGGACCACCGGGGCCTTCTGCGAAGCAATCCAGCGGGCGAATTCCTCCGGCGTTTCCACCACCACGCGCAGCAGCATCTTGGCGTGCTGCGTGCCGCAGTATTCGGCGCAATTCCCGAGAAAGGTTCCGGTTTGATACGGCTCGACCCACATATCGTTGGCCCGATTCGGAATCAGGTCGGTCTTGCCCGCCAATTGCGGCACCCAAAAGCTGTGAATGACATCAGCGGACTCCAGTCGCAGCGCGGTCGGACGCCGCTGGTCGCGGGAACTGACGGGAATGTGCAGCTCGTTGGCCGTGATGACGCCGTGATCGGGATAGTGAATCTCCCACCACCATTGATGTCCCACAACGCGAACCTTGAGGGAGTCTTCCGGTAACGGGTGGTTCTGGACATCCGCAGTGGTCCGAGCCGTAACCAGCACCAGCACGAACACAATGAGGATCGGAATCGCCGTCCAAGCCATTTCGAGCTGATTGCTGCCGTAAATCTGGGGTGGCTCCGTTCCCTCGTCACCGGGCCGACTGCGGAACTTGACCACCGCATAGGCCAGCAGACTTCCGACCACGAGAAAGATCCCGGCGCAGACCAGCAGCGCGAGCAGGGAAATCTCGTAAACCGCCTCCGCCGGCGCCGAGAGCGGTTTGAAAATGTTGGCAATGGAATGAACCTGCGCCGAGTCGGCTCCAAAGGCCCAACTACCCGTCCCTCCCGCGACGACCAGTCCGAGTCTCTTGAGCTTGCTGATTCTGGCTGGGTTCACGTGGTTCTGGGTCAACGGAAATGTGGCTCGAGCCGCCCGAATTCCCTCCCTGCGAAGGATCTTGGGTTTTCTCCGTCTGGCGGCGCCCATCCTGTTTTTCCGAGGGTTCAATGTCAACACGTGCGCAGGCTATCGCAGCGTTTGGGAGCGAACCGGATCGACGAATTTCGCAGGGTGGACTTGTCGAAATCGACCCGCGACTGTCCACGCCATGATCCTCCGCCTGCTTCTACTGAGTTCGATCCTCCTGGAACTACTCCCCGGGACCGGTCGGGCGGCGGAATCTCCCAGCCCTGCTCCACCTTCCCTCCTGGGTAAGGTTCTGTGCGGTTATCAGGGCTGGTTCAATTGCCCGGGTGATGGGGCGGATCGGGGTTGGGTGCATTGGTCGCGACGCGGATCCGCCTTTGGGCCGGGGACGGCGACCGTCGATCTCTGGCCCGATGTCTCCGAACTCGGCCCCACCGAACGCTTCGCCACCGGATTCACAAATGCGGCGGGCCAGCCCGCTGAGGTGTTCAGCTCCTTCCACACTGACACCGTGCAACGCCACTTCCGGTGGATGCAGCAGTACGGCATCGACGGCATTTTTCTCCAACGATTCGCCGTGGGCTTACGGGACCCCAAGAGCCTTCGTCAGAACAACACCGTCCTCGAACACTGTCGGAAGGGGGCGCAACAAACGCAGCGGGCGCTGGCGGTCATGTACGATCTAAGCGAAATGGGCAGCAAATCTCTAGCCCTGGTGCGCGAGGACTGGCGCACCTTGCGAAGTCAGTTTCGAGTCACCGAGGATCGCCACTATCTGCATCACCGGGGAAAGCCGCTGGTGGCGGTCTGGGGAATCGGCTTCAACGACAACCGCAAGTACTCTCTCGCGGAATGTCGGGAGTTGGTGGAGTTCCTGCGAGCTGATGGCTGTGCGGTGATGGTGGGGGTGCCGACGTTCTGGCGGGAACTGAAGCGCGATGCCCTCGCCGATCCGGCGCTCTTGGATCTCATTCGCCGGGCCGACGTGGTCAGCCCGTGGACGGTCGGCCGATACCGAACCCTTCCGGAAGTGGCGCGCCACGCCGAACAGGTCCTAAAGCCTGACCTCGCCTGGTGCGCCGAGGCCAAAGTCGATTACCTGCCCGTCGTATTCCCAGGTTTCAGCTGGCACAACCTCACTGGCGGCCCGCTCAACGCCATTCCCCGTCAGCGCGGAGAGTTTCTCTGGTCGCAGTTCGTGGAAGCCAAGCGGGCGGGAAGTCAGATGGTCTATGTGGCCATGTTCGACGAAGTGGACGAAGCCACAGCCATCTTCAAATGCACCAATGACGTGCCCGTGGGAGAAGGCGTTCAGTTCCTGTCGTACGAAGGTCTTCCCAGTGACTTCTACCTGCGCGTGACCGGCGCCGGAACCCGGATGATTCACGGAACGGCACCGCTACAGGAACGCCTTCCAGTCTCGCCCTGAGCGACGCCTCGCTTACCGGTCTTCATTTTTTCCGGACTCAGGGTGGTAGGGCGACGCTCTGGAGCGTCCTTGCATGGACCCCACACGCGTCATTCGTCGGGACGCGAACGGCTCGGCGGAGCCTCGCCCCATCAAACTTATCCCCTACTCTCCCTTTCCTGTTTTCCGGACTCAGGGTGGTAGGACGACGCTCTGCGGAGCCGTCCGTGTGTGCACTCCACACGCGTCATTCGTCGGGACCCGAACGGCTCGGCGGAGCCTCGCCCCACCGTACTTATCCCCTACTCTCCCTATCCTGTTTTCCAAACTCAGGGTGGTAGGGCGACGCTCTGCGGAGCCGTCCGTGGGTGGACTCCACACGCGCCAATTGCTGGGACGCGAACGGCTCGGCGGAGCCTCGCCCCACCATACTCATCCCCTACTTCCCCTTTCCTGTTTTTCCAGATTCACCTTCCCCCTCCGCGTCCTCCGCGGGAGATGCTTTCCCAGGGCCGAGGTCAGAGCGGGTGTTCGTTCACCGCTGAACAGCAAGAGCCGCGCCGCTGCGCGCGGAGTCGCGGGGACGGCCCGGCGGTCCATCCCTACCCAGTTTAGGTCACACTGAGGCGGAACGCGGCCCGATAAGACTCGCCGGCCTTGACCCAGTTCAGTCCCAATCCTGAGACCAACGCGTTGGTCGGTGCGGTCATGGGTTCCAGAGCGATGAAGTCCTTCCCGGCGGGCGCATAAACTTGGGCGAAGCGATAGCCCTCCAAAAACTCCATCGTCAACCGGCGTCCCCCGCCCTGCAGGACGAACTCCGGCGTCGGGCTCAAGGTGACGAAGCCATCATCAAACACCCGGTCCCCCAAGGGTTGATCGAACCGGGAAAAGAATTCCTCCGCGCCAGTCGGAATCCCCCGTGGATCGAGACTTAACCGACTTAACGGCGGCAGTCGCAGCCACCAATCGGAACGGCTCTTCCCGGGCAATCTCAGGAACGGATGAAACCCGAAGCTGACGGGAACGGCCCCCTGCGTCCCGGCCGTGAGGACCGTCTTCACAGTCAGGCTGGAAGCGTCGAGCGAAGCCGTTAGTTGAAGACGGTGGGCAAAGGGGAAGACACCCAGCCATTCGGGACGATTCCAGTCGAGCAGGGCTGAGATCTGGTTGGGTCCGGCCGCCACTTCCGTCCACGGTAGCAATGGCCAGCCGATGCCATGCATGGGCAGCCCGTTCGAATCGAGGTGGAGCCAGGGTGACTGCGGGTCCAGAAGCACGTCGTGACCACCCGCCGCATAGTGCACTCCGTTCAGTCGATTCGCCCACGGATGCAACAAGGGGATGCCGGCGGTACTGCCCCGGGTCGCCGAACTCTCCAAATCCTCTACGCGACCGAGCAGTTTCTCACCCCGATGTCGCAGCGAAGCGCCCAACATTCCCCGGGACAGGAGGAACACCGCCTCCAGTTCGCCCGCCTTAAGCTCCCGTGGACCAGAATTCTCCCACCAAGCTGATGCCATTTTGAGAACGATTCGCGACGGCTTAAGCCTTGCCCCCTTCGAGCAAGGCCACCTTGTTCAACCGCCGCCGATGCCGGTCAGCGCCGCTGAAGACGGACTCCAAAAAGGTTTCCACCAAGTCCCAGGCCACCTCGGGTCCGATCGTCCGACCACCCATGCACAAGATGTTCATGTCATCATCCTCCACGCCCTGGCGCGCGGAGAAGTGGTCATGGATCAGGCACGCCCGAGTGCCCGGAATCTTGTTGGCACACACCGCCGCCCCCACTCCACTGCCGCAGATCGCGATGCCCCGGTCCACGGTTCCCGAGGCCACGGATCGCGCCAAGGGAACCACGAAGTCCGGATAATCATCGTCCGACTTCAACTCCTTCGCCCCAAAGTCGGTGATCTGATGCCCGGCCTTTTTGAGCCGGGTCAGGATCTCCTGTTTGAGGGCAAAGCCGCCATGGTCCGTCGCAATTCCGACACGCATCAGTTGGGAGTGGTTGAGATTGAAGTTCGCCGAAGGATCGTCGCGGTCATGCTCGGGACGTTCACACGGTTCCCCCGCGAGCCGCTTGATCCGCCAAAATCGAGGCTGTGCTACGGACGATTCTTCCCGAGGGAATTCCAGTGTCGCCCGCCAGCAACCGTTGAAGCATCGGTTGCTTCTCCGCCCCGGTGATTACCCAGAGAATCTTCCGGGCCCGGTTCAACACGGGATACGTCAGCGTCAATCGACGCCGCTTCTGATACACCCCGGTCACGGCCACCTCGGCGTTGTGCACTTCCAGCACCGGATCGCCAGGAATCAGCGAAGCCGTGTGACCATCGGCGCCCATTCCCAAGTGCACCAAATCCAACACGGGCGGAGAGCCGGCCCAGTGCTCGAGCGTCTTGGAGTAATTGTGGGACGCAACCAGGGAGTCCGGTTCCTCCACCGGCATCGCGTGAATCTGATCCGGCGGCAGCGGCGCGTGGCTGAGCAGACTTTCGCGCAGGTGGGTCAGGTTGCGATCCGGATCGCCCGGCGGCGCAATCCGTTCATCCACTTGGAACACATGAACCCCGCTCCATGGCACCTGTTCCTGAGCTAGATCCCGCAGCATTTGCCAGGGCGTTCGGCCGCCGCTGACCGCCATCAGAAACCGACCTCGGGCAGCCACCGCTGCGCGCGCTTCGGCGGCGATCACCCGGGCTGCTTCCCGGGCGACTGCATCGGCGTCCGGCAAGACGTTTAAAGCGAGTGGTTCAACCATGATTCGAAATGGATTCCGGATTTAGGCCACGGTGGGATTCCACCATCCGCCCGGCGGAGCGAGCAGACGGTCCACTTCCGGCGGCCCCCAGGTTCCGGGTTGATACGGATAGACCGGCGTCTTGGCCTTCAGCATGGGATCCACAATCCGCCATGCCTCTTCCACGTAATCCTCCCGCGAGAACAGCGTGGCATCACCGGACATGGCGTCCCCAAGGACCCGCTCGTAGGCATCCATCTCTTCCTTGGTCGGATGATGCGCGGCAATCATTTCATTGATACCGCCGGTCGTGTCATCCGCTGGCGCCACGACGTTGATGCCGATGGCGATGGTGGCTTCGGGACTGATTCGGAGCCGGAGATAGTTGGGCTCCAACTGGAAGTCCTCGTACATGGTCGGCGGCGGGCGCATGCGAATAAGGACTTCGGTACAAGTCACCGGCAGACACTTGCCCGCGCGGATGTAGAACGGCACGCCTTTCCAACGCCACGAATCGAGTTCGAGTTTCAGTGCTGCAAACGTTTCCACGGTAGAGTCTGGAGCGACGCCGGGTTCGTCGAGATAGCCTTGGAACTGGCCGCGCACGACGTCGCGAACGGTCAGCGGCGGAATCGCCTTCAACACCTTCACCTTCTCATCCCGCACTGTCTCGCTGTCGAGGCGCGGCGGAGGTTCCATCGCGATATTGGCCATCAACTGGAACAGGTGATTCTGCATCACGTCCCGAATCGTTCCCGTTTGATCGTAGAATTTGCCGCGGCCCTGGACCCCGAAATCCTCCGCCATGGTAATTTGCACGCTCTCGATATGGTCACGGTTCCAATACGATTCCGGGAAGGAATTGGCGAAGCGGAAGAACTGCAGGTTGTGCACCGGCCGTTTGCCGAGGTAGTGGTCGATCCGAAAGATCCGGGCCTCGTCAAAGGTGTTGAGCAGAATCCGGTTCAGGTTGCGGGCCGATTCCATGTCTGTGCCAAAGGGCTTCTCGACAATGATCCGAGCCCCGGGTCCCGCACAGCCGGCCTTGGCCAGTTGCTCGACCACCTGACCGAAGAGCAGCGGCGGGATGGCCATGTAATGCGCCGGACTTTGGGCGTCCCCTAGTTGCTGCTTCAACTGTTGGAACGTGGCGGCGTCGGCATAGTCGCCATCGACATAGCGCAGCAGTTTGGAAAGCTGCTCGAAGGCGACAGGATCCAAACCCCCATGCTTTTCCAGGCTGTCCTTCGCCCGGGCTTTCAACTGATCCAGGTTCCAACCGGCCTTGGCCACACCAATGACAGGCACCTTCAGATGGCCCCGCTTCAGCATCGCCTGGAGGGACGGAAAGATCTTCTTGTACGCCAAATCGCCGGTGGCGCCGAAGAACACCAGGGCATCGGAATGGGGGACACTCATAGGGGAAGCTGAGAGCTGAGAGCTGAGAGGTCGGAAGAGGGAAACCGGTAACGGCGTTATTTGGCGGGCTTTTCCAAGTGGCCGCCGAAACCAAAGCGCATCGCGGACAGGAGCTTGTCCTGATAGTCTGCCTCGCCCCGGGAGGCGAATCGTTCGTAGAGCGCGGTGGTCAGTACCGGCACCGGCACGCCTTCGTCGATGGCCGCCTTGATCGTCCAGCGACCTTCCCCGGAATCAGAGACGCGGCCGGCGAATCCTTCGAGATTCTGGTCCTTGGCCAGAGCAGTGGCCGTCAGGTCGAGCAGCCAGGAGGAAATCACGCTGCCCCGGCGCCAAACCTCGGCGACATCGGCCAGATTGAGATCGAACTGATAGTGCTCAGGATCCCGCAGCGGCGTCGTTTCGGCATCCACAGTATGACTGCGCTTGCCGATGTTGGCCGACCGCAGGACGCCCAACCCTTCGGCATAGGCAGCCATGATTCCGTACTCGATTCCATTGTGCACCATCTTCACGAAATGGCCGGCGCCGTTGGATCCGCAGTGCAGATACCCCTGCTCTGCCGTTCCACCCAGTTGCTCGCGTCCGGGTGTGCGCGGGATGTCGCCAATGCCTGGCCCCAGGGTGGCAAAGATGGGATCCAACCGCTGAACGATGGGCGTTTCCCCGCCAATCATCATGCAATACCCACGCTCCAAGCCCCAAACCCCGCCGCTCGTTCCGACATCCACGTAATGGATACCCCGGGTCTGCAGTTCCTTGGCTCGGCGGATGTCATCCACGTAGTAGGAGTTGCCGCCGTCGATCAGAATGTCTCCCGATTCCAGATGCGGGAGCAGCGAGGCAATCGTTTGGTCCACGACACCCGCGGGCACCATGAGCCAGACGGCCCGCGGTTGCTCCAGCTTGGCGACGAAGTCCGCCAGGGAACTCGCCCCGGTGGCGCCCTCGGCCGCCAAACCGGCGACGGCCTGGGGGGACATGTCAAAGACGGTACAGCGGTGTCCGGCTCGAAGGAGTCGGCGCACCATGTTGGCACCCATGCGGCCCAAGCCGATCATGCCGAGTTGTTGAGGCGAGTTGGTTTTCATCAGTGTGGTCTCTCAGGTCGGATGGTTCCGCTTCAGGCACCCTTCATCTTGCGGTACCGCTTGATCAAATTGTTGGTCGAACTGTCGTGCTTCAATCGCGGGGGTGTCGGACTTTCAAGTTCCGGAATGATTCGTTGCGCCAGTGCCTTGCCGAGTTCCACGCCCCACTGGTCGAACGAATTGATGTTCCAGATCACGCCCTGAACGAAGACGCTGTGCTCATACAAAGCGACCAAGCGACCCAGGGCCGCCGGGGTCAACTTGTCCGCCAGAATGGTGTTCGAGGGCCGATTGCCGGCGAACACTCGATGCGGCACCAGCGCCAGTTCGGTTCCTTCCGCCTGCACCTGCTCCGCCGTCTTGCCGAAGGCGAGGGCTTCCGCTTGGGCGAGCACATTGGCCATCAGCATGTCGTGATGACGTCCCAGAGGTGTGAGGGCGTGGGCAAAGGCAATGAAATCACAGGGAATCAGCCGGGTGCCCTGGTGGATCAGCTGATAGAAACTGTGCTGACCGTTGGTACCCGGCTCGCCCCAAAAAATCGGGCAGGTCTGATAATCCACCGTGCTGCCGTCGAGGGTGACGTGCTTGCCGTTGCTCTCCATGGTCAATTGCTGGAGGTAGGCGGGAAACCGCTTCAAATACTGTTCGTAGGGCAACACGGCCACGGTCTCGGCGCCGAGGAACTCCGTGTTCCAAATCGTCAGCAGACCCATCAGCACCGGCAAATTCCGTTCCAGCGGCGCCGTTCGGAAGTGCTCATCCATTTCGTGGAAACCGGCGAGCAACTCGCGGAATCCGTCCGGACCAATGGCCAACATGGTGGACAAACCGATCGCCGAATCCATGGAGTACCGGCCACCGACCCAATCCCAGAAGCCAAACATGTTCGCGGTATCGATGCCGAATGCCGACACCTTTTCGGCGTTGGTGGACACCGCGACGAAGTGCTTCGCTACCGCCTTGGTTTCGCCGCCCAAGCCCGCCAGCAGCCAATCCCGGGCACTGCCGGCATTGGTCATGGTCTCGAGCGTGGTGAAGGTCTTGGAAGAAACGATGAAGAGCGTTTCGGCGGGATTAAGGTCGTGGGTGGCTTCCACGAAATCGATGCCGTCCACGTTCGAGACAAACCGGAACGTCAGGCCGCGCTCGCTGTAATGGCGCAGGGCTTCATAGGCCATCACCGGGCCGAGGTCGGATCCCCCGATGCCAATGTTGACGATGTTCCGAATGCGTTTGCCGGTGTGGCCCTTCCATTTTCCCGAACGCACGCGTTCGGCAAACTCAGACATGCGATCCAGCACGGCGTGGACCTCCGGAACCACATTCTTGCCGTCCACCAGGATGGTGGCGTCGCGAGGGGCACGCAGGGCGACATGGAGCACCGCGCGTCCTTCGGTGAGATTGATCTTTTCACCGGTGAACATGGCCTCCCGACGGGCCGCCAGTCCGGACTCCTCAGCCAACTGAAACAACGTCTGAAGCGTCTCGTCGGTGATCCGATTCTTGGAGTAGTCCAGAAACAATCCGGACCCTTCCGCGGTGAATCGCTGCCCGCGCTTGGGATCCTCGGCGAAGAGGTCGCGCAGATGCACATCCTTGATCTTCTTGTGATGCGCGGTCAGGGCCTTCCAGGCGGAACGGCGGGTCAAGGGCTTGAAGGAAGTGGGGGTGCTCATGCGGGAAAAGTCTGGATTGAACGGAGATCAGGCTTGGGGTTTTGGGGAACGACGGCGCTTGGGGGTGGGCGGAGGATTGGGAGTGGGTTGCCACAACCGAAATCCACCGAGAAAGGCGTTGTCATTGCTGCCCAACCGACAGTCCTGGGGCAGTTCCTTCAACTTCTTCGCATTGCCGCCACCGAGGACAATGTCGTTGGGCTCCAGCGCCGCCCGCAGGGTCTCGATGACGCGGTTAACCTCCTTACGCCACTTCTTCTTGCCCAGCTCTTCCAGGCCCCGCAGACCGACATAGTCTTCAAACGTGGCTTTTTTGTAGGGCAGATGCGCGAGTTCCATTGGCTCAATGATGCCGTCGACGACCATGCAGGACCCAAGACCCGTGCCCAGGCCGAGAAAGAGCATTTTGCCGCCTTGATAACTTCCGTAGGCTTGCATCGCGGCGTCGTTGATGACCTTCACCGGAAGCTTAAAGGCTTTCCGAAAATCGAATCCAACCCAGCCATGCGCCAGGTTGTGCGGTTCCGCCACCGGACGTCCCCGCGAAACAAACCCAGGATAGCCAATCGTGATCGCCTCGTATTCCCAATCCTTGGTCAGTTTGCGCGTCTCCGCGACCATTCGGCGGGCCGTCATACGCGGACCCGAGGGGAACTCCCGGCGTTCTTTTTGGCCGGTGGCAAGGAGTTTGACGTGCGTTCCGCCAACATCGATCACAAGGACCTTCATGAGATTGATCTAGGACTGTTTGGTGAGCCCAAGAAAACGCCGCGGGCGCAATCTTGGCAAGGACGCGGGCAGAAAGACTGAGAGAATCGAGTCCATCGTCTCTCGCTCAAGCCCCGGACAGGGAGTTGGTGACCATTTGTTGGGCTTCCCGAACCAGAGTCTGCAAATGCGCCTCGTTCCGGAAACTTTCGGCGTAGATTTTATAGATGTTCTCCGTGCCAGACGGGCGGGCCGCAAACCATCCGTTGGCCGTGGTCACTTTCAGACCACCAATCGCCGCCTGATTGCCGGGAGCGCGGGTCAGCTTCGCCATGATGGGTTCGCCCGCCAATTCGGCTTCCTTGACGGCATCGGGTGTCAGTTTCTGCAACCGGGCTTTCTGTTCCGGTGTCGCCGGCGCGTCGATCCGGGTGTAGTAAGGCGTGCCGAATTCGGCAGCCAGCTTCTGATAATGCCGGCCGGGATCCTCTCCGGTGACTGCCGTGATTTCCGCGGCCAGCAGGTTCATGATCGGCCCATCCTTGTCGGTGGACCACACCGTGCCGTCCTGCCGCAGGAAACTGGCCCCAGCACTTTCCTCTCCGCCGAAACCGAACGAGCCATCAAACAACCCCGGCGTGAACCATTTGAACCCAACGGGAACCTCACACAACCGCCGGCCCAACCGAGCCACGACGCGATCGATCAGGGTGCTGCTGACCAGCGTCTTCCCCACCACCACCGAACTTGGCCAAGCCGGACGATGCGTCAGCAAATACTGAATTGCCACGGCCAGATAGTGATTGGGATTCATCAGCCCGACGGAAGGCGTCACGATGCCATGCCGGTCGGAATCCGGATCATTGGCAAAGGCCACCTGGAACGTGTCCTTCAGTTTGACGAGGCCGGCCATCGCGTAGGGGCTCGAACAGTCCATCCGGATTTTCCCGTCATGATCCACGCACATGAAGGCGAAGGTCGGATCCAATCGAGGGTTCACGACTTCGATATTGAGCCCATAGATTTCGTTGATCGGCGCCCAATACGGCAAAGCGGCGCCGCCGAGCGGATCCACCCCGAGTTTCAATCCGGCGGAGCGAATGGCGTCCAGGTTGACCACGGACTTCAAGTCGCGGACGTACGGCAGAACGTAGTCTTCCTGTCGGGTGGTGGGCGCGCGCAGGGCCTGCTCATAGGTCACACGCTTCACTCCAGCGTTGCCACCCCGCAGCAGGTCGTTGGCCCGGTCTTGGACCCACTTGGTGACATCGGTGTCAGCCGGCCCTCCGTTGGTCGGATTGTATTTGAAGCCACCATCCTCCGGCGGGTTGTGCGAGGGGGTGATGACAATGCCGTCGGCTAGGCCGGAAGTGCGTCCCTGATTGTAAACCAGGATGGCTCGGGAAATGACCGGGGTGGGCGTCACCCCATCCTGCGGTTGAATCACGGTGGTGACTCCATTGGCCGCCAGCACCTCCAACGCCGTGCGCTGGGCCGGAGCGGAGAGGGCGTGGGTATCCTTGCCCATGAACAGGGGCCCGGTAGTCCCCTGCTGCTGCCGATACTCACAAATGGCCTGAGTGATCGCCAGAATGTGGGCTTCTGTAAAAGTCCCGTTGGAGGAAGTTCCCCGATGCCCGCTGGTGCCGAAACTCACCCGCTGATTGGGATCCTGCATGTCCGGCTGCCGGCCGTAGTAGTCCCGTTCGAGGCGGCTTAAATCGACAATGAGGTTCGAGGGAGCCGGGTGTCCGGCGAGAGGAGACAGTGCCATGGGTATTTGCGAGAGGTTGTTGGCGAAACGCTAACCACGAACCCCGGCGGAGAGCACGGGGAAACCAGCGGAAGCCAGCAAAGAATCAGCAACGCATCACCGCGGGAGAATGGGCACAGTGAGATGTTGGGTGTCGTTCCACAGTTGAATCGCCGGACGTTCCCGGGTGTGCTCGTAACTCAGCTGACTCAGACTGGCCGTTCCCAGGAGAAACAACCGACCTTCCGAGGCCGGTAATCCCAACCACCGAGCGGTGATCACCCGCAGAATATGGCCGCTGGAAAAGATCAGGGCCCGACCACCCGCCGACCGCAATCGCGCCACGACCCGGTCGGCCCGTTCGCTGATCGCCGCCAGTGTCTCGCCTCCGGGACAACCGTCGCGAAACAAGTCCCAGTCTGGCCGCTCCCGCCGAATCTCTGATGTTTTCCGTCCCTCGTAGTCGCCATAGTCCCATTCCATGAGGTCGGAATCAGCGACCGCCACGGATCCAAACCCCGCCAACGCGCAAGTTTGGGCAGCGCGTTGCAAGGGACTGCACCAAACATGAGGGAACGACTCGGTTCGCAAACGTTCGCCCAAGCGGCGCGCGTTCTCTTCCCCTTGGCTGGTTAGGGGCAAATCGGTCCGACCGGTGTGCTGTCCGGAGAGGCTCCACGCCGTCTCACCGTGACGCGCCAGATAGATTACTGGGAGGGGGTCGTTCATGGACGCTACCGAAGTGCCCGACTCCAGCGTGAGTCCGGGCGAATGTCGATGTCGATGTCAGAGAGGAGGGCCGCACTCGGCGCCACTCGGCGGTACTCAGCCGAACAGCGACGAACGGACGCCGAGCCTGAGTGAGAGATCCCAGTGGAAGGCTGGGAACTCGCGTTGGTTCGCGATTCCAACACCTTCAACTCCTGCACTCCCTTGCTTGCCCGGACTTCCCACCGGGTTAGCCAACCCAGGCAAAGGTCCCCGGACTTAGCTTCTTAATTTCTTTCACCTTTCGCCCGGTGGACGAAAACCAAACATGGATATTCTGCGGTTTGAGTTTCAGGGATTCCGCGATGCTCTTGACCGGCAGCCCGCCTTTTCCGGCCTCCTTGAGCAAACCAATAATCTTCTCCATCAGTTTACCGCGTCCTCCGCGTTTGCCACTGCGCTTGGCTTTGGGCGCCTTGGTCGCGTTGGCCCGGGCCGGGCGTCCGCGCTTGGCTCCTGGTGCGCTAGCGGAACCAAACCCCGCCAGTTCCGCATCAATTTTGGTAATCTCGGCCAAGTGGGTTTCCTTAAGGGAAATTAGTTTAGCCAACCGCTGTAGGTCAGCGGACGTCAGTGAAGAGAGGTTCATTGGGAGCCCTTGGAATAGAGCGATTAGACAGCGACGACAAGCACAGGATGTCACAATGCGGGGATTTACACCCGGACACCGCCGTCGAGAACAACCGAACCTAAGCGAGCTCTAAACCAACTGGAGCAAGAACGCGGGCAGCCGCCAGGATCGCCCGGTATGTCGCAAATCCTCCACAATCCAATATCCGTCCTCCGCTCGCACGGTACGGACCCGCTCGCCCGGAGCCAATCCCTCCGGAAGAACAAACGTCTCGGACCACCGCGTGGCAATCGTCTCGCACACCTGATCGGGCTGAGTTGGGACTAGGCTCCCCATAACCGATTCGACGAGCAAAGCGCGGGCCAGAGGCGCCCGGACTTCGACCTGTCGCTGACTGTGGAGATCGGAGTTCACCTGACCCGTGCCCGCCGACAATTCGGGGCGTGCTGCCACCACCTCCGCACGTCCTGAAATTTTTTGCATCCAGTCCTCTGCCTCGTTCGTAAACCGGTTGTTCTGACCAACGATTCCATGAACACCAAAATTCTCCTCCCCCTGCTGGCTTCCGGTTTCGGCCTCTCCGTCTTCGGCTCCAGCCATCGCGAAGCTCCAGCCATAACGAGTCAGCCCAAACTCGATTGCTCGGACTACTATGCCTTCAACAGCTACGAACCCGCTCGCGGCGACTATGTCACGCTCATCGCCAACTATTTGCCCCTCCAGGATGCCTACGGCGGGCCCAACTATTTTCAACTGGATCCCCAAGCCTTGTACGAAATTCACGTCGATAACACTGGCGACGCCGTGGAGGACCTGACCTTCCAGTTCCGCTTTCAAAACGCCGCGCGCGACATCGCTCTCGTGATCGGCACTGGAGACAACCGCCGGACCAATGCCATTCCTCTGCTGGCAGCGGGTCAGATCACCGCCGGCAACAATGGCGCGCTGAATGTGGATCAGACCTATACGCTCTCGGTCATTCGCGGTCCACGACGCACGGGTTCCTCCACACCAGTCCTCAATCCCGCCAACAACACGCCGAACTTCACCAAGCCTCAGGATAACGTCGGCAACAAGACGTTCCCGGAATACACCGCTTATGCCGACCAATACATCTACGAAATCGCCCTTCCCGGCACGGACAAGAAGGGCAAGGTCTTCGTGGGCCAGCGAAAGGATCCGTTCGTGGTGAATCTGGGCGAAACCTTCGACCTCATTAACCTGAACCCGCTCGGCACGGTGGACGGCGCCAAGGATTCCCTGGCGGACAAAAACGTCACCGCACTGTGTCTGGAGCTGCCCAAGGAATTTCTCCTGGCTGGGGGCAATGGCCCGATTATCGGCACTTGGACCACCGCCAGTCGGGTGGACGGCACCACCATCACGCAGGTCTCTCGACTCGGCATGCCCTTAGTCAACGAAGTGGTCATCGGGCTGAAGCACAAGGACGTCTTCAACGCGTCCGAACCCAAGGATGACCTGCAATTCGTGGATTACATCACCCATCCCACGCTTCCGGCCCTGATTGAGATTCTGTTCCCGATCGCCAAGGCGCCCACCACGTTTCCTCGGGCGGATTTGGTCGCGGCGTTTGCCACGGGTGTGGAAGGGCTCAACAAGAACGGGTCGCTGGGCGAGATGCAGCGCTTGAACACCGCCATTCCGGCCACGCCCCGGGATTCCCAAAACAATCTGGGTGTGATCGCGGGCATCACCGGTGGCGTGCTGGATCCGGCGAAGGCTGATTTGGCCGGATTCCCCAATGGTCGCCGACCGGGTGATGACGTCGTGGACATCGAACTCCGAGTCGCCATGGGCAAGCTGCTGACTCCTGCGGAAGCCCCGGTGGGCGACGCGCCGATCACCGATGGCGCGCTCGTCAACGCTTCGTTCTTCGCCAATCAATTCCCGTATCTGCTCGCCCCGCTGGGGGGTTCCCCGAACGATCTCAGCATCACCATTCAACCCCAGGCGGGCGCCTCGCTGAACGGACCGCTCCGTCCGGTCCCGGGCAAGTTTGATCCGGCCACCCGACGTCTGACCGTGACGGCCCCAGCGGAAGGAAGTTCGTTTCTGGGCGTGAAGGCCGATGCCAAGGTGACCTTGTCCCAACCGGCCGCCGCTGCCGGAGAACTCTCCGCCAAGGTTCAATAGCACTTGGACTTCTCGAGTGAGAATTCCCGGCGGGTCCGGCGTCACCCGTGTGGACGCCGGACCTGCCCCAACCCCCGCCTCCGAAACATCCCATGAACCGCCGTAGCCGCAGACGGAAGGACGCGCCATCTGAATTCCCACCGCCCAACCCGCAAACTCGGCATGGAGTCCTGGTGACCGGACAGCGCCCCGATCCCGCGTCGGTTCATTGTCCTAACTCGCATCCGTTTTGGAGGTTTTCTCTTCCCATGAACTGGACTTCACCCCGCTGCCTGCTGTTCGTCCCGCTGGGCCTCGCGCTCCAGGGTTTCGCCCCAGTCTCAGGAGCGACGGTCTGGCGCCCGAATCAAGACTCGGACGTGATCGCCACCGTCCGGACCGGAGGTTCGTCGGCGGCGGATCGAGAGTTGCGGAATCTGCGGCAAACGTTGGCCGCCAATCCCACTCAGCCGAGCCTCGCCCTGGAAGTGGCTCAACGCGCCTTGGACCGCGGCAAACGGGAGGCGGATCCGCGATTCCTGGGTCAGGCCGAGCTGGCCTTGGCTCCCTGGAAGGATCTGCCCGACGTCCCGGTTCCCCTGCGACTGGTTCGGGCGAATCTGCACCAAACGCTTCACAACTTCCCAGCCGCCTTGGCGGACTTGAATCAGGTGCTGAAGGAGGATCCGCGCCACCTCCAAGCCTGGCTCATGAAAGCCACCGTGCACACGGTTCAGAGTGACTACACCCAGGCGCGAACGGCGGCGGCCCAACTGCTCGGAAAAGCGGACGACCTCGTGGCCACCGCGGCCATTGCCCAAATCGGCATCGCAACGGGCAACGCCGAGGCCGCGTGCCGCCAACTCGAGCGGGCTCTGGAGCAGGAGTCGTCCCGCCCAGCGGATCCGTCCCGCACGGCGGTTCGGGTCTGGGCGACCACGATGCTGGCCGAATCGCTGGCCGGATTGGGAAGGTCCGTCCCCGCCGAACACCGATTTCGGGAGGCTCTCAGCCTGGACCCGACAGAACCCTATCTGTTGGCGGCCTACGCGGACTTCCTGTTGTCCCAGAATCGCCCCGAGGAAGTCCTGACCCTGCTGGCTGCACACCGGAGTCAGGACGGCCTCCGACTCCGCTGCGCCGAAGCCAGCTACCGGGCGACGGGAGAACGTCCCACCCATGAGGTTACCGTTCTGGCGGAACAGTTCGCCGCGGCCCGGGCTCGTGGCGAGCGGGTGCATTTGCGCGAGGAAGCGCGTTTTGAATTGCGACTCCAGCGACAACCAGCCCGAGCGCTGGCGTTGGCCCGGGAGAACTGGCAGGTCCAAAAGGAAGCCGCTGACTTTCAGTTACTATGGGAAGCAGCCCAGGCCGTTCCGGATGAACCCACCTTGCGCGAACTGAAGGAATGGCCGGCTCCAGCCGGCTTCGTTCCGCGACTCCCCGGTGAACCCCAACTTTGAGAGTGACGAATGGAATCCACCCCCACCCCCGGTTCCGGCCCTTGGACGAATCCGCTGGAGCACTGCCCACGGACCCGGCGCCTTGTCCCCCGCACGGGACACCTTCGTCACTCTCTTGGTCTTTTCTTGCTGAGCTTCTGGCTGCTGAGTCTGGCCCAAGCGCACACCGCCAGCACCGCCTACCTGCAGGTATCGGCCATGTCCGACCGGATCTCGGGCCGATTGGAGCTTCCTCTGCGAGATCTCGAGGATCGCTTCGGACTGGATACAAATGAGGACGGTCAGCTGACCTGGGGCGAGTTCCGCCGTCGCGGGGCGGAAATCGAGGCCTGGGTTCGTCGCGGCTTGGTTTGGTCCAGCGGAACCAACGCCCTGCCTTGGACGACTGCGGAGTGGCAGGTCTCCCAGCGTCAGGACGAAGGCTATGCGGTCCTGGATTTTCAGGTGAACGAAGTCGCCGAGGTGCAACTCACCTACGGGCTTTTGTGGGACCAGGATCCCCTGCACCGCTGTCTGGTGTTCTGGAATGCCGCGTCACGTCCCGGACAGGTTCTGGCGTTGTCGCCCACGGACCGCACCTGGTCGGTTCCGGCGCCAGGAGCCACAACTTCGGCCGGGTGGTTAACCCTCGTCCGCGAGGGGGTGCACCACATCTGGACCGGATACGACCACCTCCTGTTCCTGCTGGCGCTCCTCCTGCCGGCCGTTCTGCGGCGCACTCCGACGGGTTGGGCGCCCGTGGGTGACTTGGGGTCGGCGCTCCGAGATGTCATCAAGGTCGTTACGGCCTTCACCGTGGCGCATTCGCTCACCCTCATTCTGGTGACCCTCGGCTGGGTCAGTCTCCCCTCTCGCTGGGTCGAAGTGACCATTGCGGGCAGCATTGGAGTAGCGGCGTTCGCCAATTTTCGAGGTCGGCCCCGCCTGGGTGACTCCGGCATCCGGGAGATTCTGACGTCTCCCTGGGCGGTGGCCTTTCTGTTCGGCCTGATTCACGGGTTCGGTTTCGCCGGCGTTCTGACCGAACTGGAATTGCCGCCAGGACACCTCGCCGGCCCGCTTCTGGGGTTCAATCTGGGAGTTGAACTGGGCCAACTGGCCTGTGTTCTGGTGTTTGTACCGCTGGCGTTCGCCCTTCGTGCGACTTGGTTCTATCGGCAGGGCGTGCTCCCAGTGGGGTCGGCGCTGATTCTACTGATGGCCGCCGGGTGGGTGGTGGAGCGGAGTTTTGGTCTGGGGTTCATGCCCCTTTGAAGTGGCTCAAGTAACGGGTCGGCCTGACCGTGACCGTGACCGCGACGCCGACAAAATTCCGGGGCCGAGACTGATCCGTTGACGCGTGGTCGGGAGACTCACACCTTCCGCCGTCACGTTTTTGATGAAGACCCTCCTCTTTGTTTGCACCGGAAACACCTGTCGCAGCCCCATGGCGGAAGCCTTGGCGCGGCAGGCGTTGGCGAACAAAAGCGGTTGGCGGGTCGTTTCGGCGGGTCTGGGCGCGGTCAATGGTCATCCACCCAGCCCACACGCGGTCAAAGCCATGCGGGCTCTGGGCGTGGATATTTCGGGACACCGCTCCCAAATGGTCACGCATCGGCTGGTCCGGGAGGCCAGTTACATTTTTGGACTCACTCATGGGCATGTCGAAGGGCTCATGTACCTTTATCCCGAGGCGGCAGAAAAAACCTTCGTTCTACGGGAGTTTGACGACACTCTGCACGCTTTCGATAAGGACATCAGCGATCCTATCGGCGGTCCGCTGGAAGGCTACCTGGCCTGCCGGGACCAGATCGAACAAGGCGTTACCACCATGTTGCAGTTTCTCGAACGTCAAGAGACTCAGTCCCGCGCCACTCTTTCCGTGGCGCTGGGTTCCGACCATGCCGGGTTTGCGCTCAAGCAGGCCCTGCTCCCCGAACTGAAGCGTCGGGGTATTGAAGTTCACGATTTGGGCACCCATTCGCCCGAATCCACCGACTACCCGGACTACGCCCACGCCGTGGCCCATGCGGTGGCTGACGGCTCGGCCGACTTCGGGGTTCTGTGCTGCTCCACCGGGATCGGCATGAGCATGGCCGCCAACAAGGTCGAGGGAGTCCGGGCAGCCTTGGTCGTCAACGAGGAGACGGCCACCCTCACCCGGCGTCACAACGACGCCAATGTCCTCTGCCTTGGGGCCAAAACCAGCACCCCGCAGCAGGCGATCAAGATTCTCGAGGCGTTTCTCCAGGCCGAATTTGAAGGCGGCCGGCACGAACGCCGCATTCAAAAACTAGAAGACGAAGTGCATCCCGAACTCTCCCTCGAATCCGTCGATCCGGCCCTCGCCGAAATCATCCAACACGAACGGCGACGTCAGCAGGAAAACATCGAGCTGATCGCCTCCGAAAACTTCACCAGCCCGGCGGTCATGGCGGTTCAGGGAAGTGTCCTGACCAACAAGTACGCCGAAGGCTATCCGAAGAAGCGTTGGTACGGTGGTTGTGAGTTTGTGGATGAAGCCGAACAACTGGCCATTGATCGGGCCAAGCAACTGTTCGGAGCCGAGCACGCCAACGTCCAACCGCACTCCGGTTCGGGCGCCAACATGGCAGTGTACTTCGCCCTGCTGAAGCCCGGGGACAAACTGCTGACGATGGATCTGTCTCACGGCGGCCATCTCACCCACGGCAACAAAGCCAACTTCTCCGGAAAATTCTTCGAGATCGTTCACTACGGGGTCCGCAAGGAGGACGAACGTCTGGACTACGATCAATTGGCCGCTCTGGCCCGCGAACATCGGCCCAAAATGATCACCGTCGGCGCCTCGGCGTATCCGCGCGTGATCGACTTCCAGCGCATGAGCGAGATTGCGAAGGAAGTCGGAGCCCTGATGCTGGCCGACATCGCCCACATCGCGGGTCTGGTCGCGGCGGGAATTCATCCCAGCCCGGTGCCCTTCGCCGACTTTGTCACCACCACCACGCACAAAACCCTGCGCGGACCACGCGGTGGCTTGATTTTGTGCAAGGCGCAATACGCCAAGGCGATTGACTCCCAGGTGTTCCCGGGAATCCAGGGCGGACCGCTGATGCACGTGATCGCGGCCAAAGCCGTCTGCTTCCACGAAGCGCTGCAGGCGGGCTTCAAGGATTACCAGCAGCAGATCGTTCACAATGCCGTGGCGTTGGCCGAGGGCATGAAGCGGAACGGATTCCGACTGGTTTCCGGCGGCACTGAGAACCACGTGATGCTCGTCGATGTGGGCGCGCGTGGCTTGACCGGCAAGCAATGTCAGCTGGCCTTGGACGAAGCCGGCATCACCACCAACAAGAACACGATTCCGTTCGAGACGCGCTCGCCGTTTGAAGCGTCAGGCGTTCGTCTGGGCACTCCAGCAGTGACCACCCGGGGCATGAAGACCGCGGAAATGGCGGCGATCGCGGACATGATCAGCGAGGTGTTGCTCGACATCAGCAATCCCGGCACGGCCCACGCCGTTCGCGAACGGGTGCGGGCGCTGACCGCGAAGTTCCCGCTGCCTTACTGAAGGCCCGGCGGGCGGATTTCCGTCCGCGCGGAGAAAGCGTTTGGTCCGGGAGGGACGGCTCTGCTTCACTCAGGCCGTTCCACCTGAATGCACTCCGCTTCTCCGGCCCAACCTCGTCTACGCGACATCACCGGCTCCCAATGGCGCTCCGGCGTGGCGGCCTGGTTGGGCTGGATGTTCGACGGGTTGGACATGCATCTATACACCCTGGTCGCGACGCCGTTTGTGGCGGAGTTGATCCGGGCGCAGTCTCCCACTGATCCTGCCGTAGGCCGTCATGCCGCCATCATCATGGCGGCCTTTTTGGTGGGCTGGGCGCTCGGAGGCGCCTTCTTCGGGCGCATCGGCGATGTCCTGGGCCGCAGCCGGGCCTTGAGCCTCACCATTCTGACCTATGCCGCCTTCACCGGCCTCTCGGTCCTGGCCACGGAATGGTGGCACCTGATGATCTTTCGGTTTCTCGCCGCCTTAGGCATTGGCGGTGAATGGGCGGTGGGTGCCTCGCTGCTGGCGGAGACCTGGCCCAAATCCTGGCGACCCTGGCTGGCGGCGATTCTGCAGACCGGGGTCAACTGCGGCGTCTTGTTGGCCTGCCTGGCGGGACTGCTGTTTGCCCACAGTGAACCGCGGTGGATCTTCCTGGTCGGCGTGTTGCCGGCCCTGATGGTGCTCTGGATTCGCCGAGCCGTTCCCGAGACGGAGGAATGGCACGCGGCCCGGCGGGACCAAAAAACGAAGCTTCCCGGCATCCGAGATTTGTTCCGAGGTGACGTGGCCCGGATCACTTGGCCGGTCCTCTGCCTGTGTGCCCTCGGCCTCACCGCCCATTGGACGTTCATGTTCTGGCAGCAGGCCAATGTGCGCCAACTCCCGGAAGTGGTGATGCTGACCGCGGCCGAGAAGAATCAGTACGCCACCACCGCCCTCTTCATTGTCATGATCGGGTCCATCATCGGCAATTTCCTGGCGGGCTGGCTGGCTTCAATCTTCGGCTACGCCCGCACCATTGCGTTCCTGCTCGGAACGTACGGAGTGGTCATGCTGCTGACCTATCTGCAGCCGCAAACCTGGGCGGTGTTGCGCTGGGCGATTCTCGTGATTGGCGTGTGTCAGGGAGTGTTCGCGCTGTTCACCATGTGCCTTCCCCCGCTGTTCCCGGTCCTGTTGCGCACCACCGGAGCGGGCTTCTGTTACAACTTTGGCCGCATCATCTCGGCCATTGGGGTAGTGGCGTTCGGCTACTTCTCCACCGTGGGTGATCCGCGGGTGGCGTTGTTCTATTCCTCGTTCCTATTTTTCCCGGCCGCCGTGCTGGCCTTCTGGTTGCCTAAGCAAGGCCCGGAAGGATCCGAGTCCGCCGCTTAAGCGCTACCAAGTGCCGCCCCGGATCGCCAGACCTGCGGCGAGTAGCCCGGAGACCGTTCCCACCGCCACGGCCGACCACGCGCCGTGGAATCCGCTGATGAGGATCAACCACAACATCAGGACTTCCCACACGATCAGCGGATGCCAGTCCGTCGGTTGTTTGACCGGCTGCTTATTGAGAAACCAAGGCGTGGTGAATCCGTAGATCAAGAGCGTGGTGATGCCCCAGCCCAGCAAGGACACGGCCGGACTTCCATACCACGACCAGACGCCCGCCCGGTTCTCCCGCCACCACCAATCGAGCCGATTGCCGGCGGCCTCGTAGTTCAAGGCCATCAGGAGCGTCAAAACAATGGCTGCCGCCATCACCCACAGTCCGTAGTACTGCAGCTTTCGCCAGGGTCGGAGGATTAAGCGGGCGACCCCGCGTCCGCTGATGGCCAACGCCACCCAGACAAACGGAAGATACCAAGCGACCCCCAAGGCGCGGGATCCCAACCGGCCCTGATACGCCCGATGACCGAACGGGATCTGCGTGGCGACATTCAGCGCCTCAATGGCTAAGCCCATGAGCCCCGCCAGGGCCGCCACGGCGACGACATTTTGGGCGGGCAGCCGGCGCGCCAATCCCACCGCCAGCGTAAGGGCGGCCGCGAACCAGACTCCCGGCCCGAGAAACTCCCAGCCTGCGGGCCAGCGTTCGCCCAGCCACAGCCGAATGGAATCGGCCGCCACCCAAAGAACGAAGATCCCGAAAGCCGGTTTATGCAGTCGGGCAGGCAGCGGATTGACCCAGGATTGAGCCAAGCTGGGCGTGGCAGTCGACGTCACTGGGGAAGTGAAACAGAATCGTCGAGCCGCGGCACGTCGGGAGTCGCCGCCAGGCCCCAAGCCCGTGACTGTCACCACGACGCGCGCGATCTGGACGCGCTCTCTGAAAAGTGAAGAGCCAATGGCGTCAACCATTAGGGCACACGGTCCGAGCCATTGAGGTCTCTCAGGAGTTGGATCCAGAAACCTCGGATGGCCTGGGCAGCTGCGATGTAGCCGATTCCCGGAATCTCCCAACCCACCTCCACTAGGCGCCACTCCAAATGTCGCGTCGCCAAGGAACAACGCCTCCCCGCCGTTGCCTCGGCTCACAACGTGATTCCAGGATGCTTCAAGATTCACACGCAAAGGCCGCGCCACTTACTCAGGGCTGCACACCTCAGCCTATATCATTTTTATAACCCTGATCCCACCGCCCAATTTTTTACATTAGAATTGAGTTGCTGAAAACCCCGAGTCTGACTAAATGGTAAGTCCATGGACGTGTTTGAATTGAATATCCGTTATGGAAGAATGCGTGAATGCTTTGAGGCGAATGCGTTTAGTTTTGATTTCTTTAAAGGCCTTGAGCTGTCTGATGCCAAAAAGGTATCTTTCTCGACACCTTTGTGGTGCAAGGCTAAAACCCCGAGCCAAGAGGGGCCGCTTTTTGATTTTCTTTGGAATTCATACGCAATTCCACTGGTTTCGGAACTTGCGGTTAGGGCGATTCATGAAATTGATCAGGGTGGTGAATACGAGCTATTTCCTATAGCTGTAATTGATAGCCGTGGCGAAACAGTGGCCTCATACAACGTTTTAAATATTTTGACGGTATATGATGCAATCGATTTTGATCAATCTGACCTGACGTTTAGCGAACGAATTGATCCCATTTCCGGGAAACCATATATCGGATTCGCCAACAAACTGGTTGTGGATCGCCAACGTATTGGCGGAGCAGCGTTGTTTAGGCTCGCGCGATATTGCCAACCCATGTTTTGTTCCGATGGGATTGCACACAAACTCCAATCCAAGCAGCTAACTGGGGTTCGACCAGTCAAAGTCTTGTGCGGCAATTAACTGAACTGGACACGCCAACCAAGGCGCGGAGCGTGCCAATGAGAGTAGATGCCGGACAGACTTCTCGGTGGAGGGCGGCAAGCGATTCGATTTTGCAAAGCGCTTGGCACACGGAAAACAGTTACTAAGGCAAGCTGGATACCCAGGATTCTGATGATGAAGACGCCGAAAATTGGATGCGTATTTGAAATGCCGGTGAATGCTGGTTACGCATACGGACAATACGTTTTCCATCATTCAGAGCGGGGAGCACTAGTTGGAATTTACGATTCAACGTTTACCTCACACCTGCGAAGCGGAGTCGCCTTGGCAGGAATTCCATTCAGGTTTGTTGTTCATTTTCCAGTTAGGGCGGCTGCACGACAGGGATGGATACAACTCATTGATGAACTTCCGGTTCCAAGGGAGTATGAGAGTTATCCAAAACTTCGAAATGGATTTCCTGACAAGAATGGAAAAGTGCATAAATGGTGGATCAATGACGGAAACCGAGATGTTCCTGTGTCTAATGCTTTAGACGTAAAGTATCTGTCGGAGTTGCGCACAGTTGATATTGGGTATTTGGAGCAATTGATCAACGAAGGTTGGATCCCGGAGAAAGAGTGGTTGGACACAAGACCTTGAAAGAACGGACTCACGCGCCTAGGCGGCTTTTAAGCTTCGAGTCTCTTCTCCAGAGAGTAGCCAAGCTCGCCTGGAGAGCCAATGGGGGCACATCTTGACGTTTGATCTTCGGGCCAGAAGCGCACGTCGAAAACTCTCTTTTCCGGGCCTATCAGGAATTGACTCCAGAAACGTCGGATTCCCTAGGCCGCTGCGCTGTAGCCGAGTCCCGGAGTGTCCTTGACCACCTCCACTAGGCGCACTCCAAATGTCGCGTCGCCACGGGCATCAACCCGTTGCGGCCCCAGTCCCCGTATCGGGTCGTCATCTCTAACCACGACCGCCCCGACAATTCCTCCTTCGCCTTCACCAGATTTTTCCAGGGCGGTCAGGACGAACGGGCCATCCTGGAAGTGGAGATCTTCGCGGTAAACTCCATCAGTTGACCGTGCATCGTTGGCTTCGATTCGGTAGGCTTCCGCGCATGAAATCTGCCTACGAACTGGCCATGGAACGTCTCGGGGGATCCAAAGCGGGTCCCCGGCTCACCGCGGATCAAAAAGCCCGGTTGGCTGAACTCGATTCCGTCTACAAAGCTAAGCTGGCCCAGGAAGACCTGGCCTGCCGGGATGAAGTCGCCCGCCTGCTCGCCGGTGGTGATGCCGAGGCGGCGGCGGAACGCCAAACGACCTACCGGGAACAAAAGCGTCGATTAGAGGCCGAGTTGGAGGAGAAGAAGGATCGCGTTCGCGCGGAATAATTGACTCGCCGATTGAATTGCTGCCGGGAGCGGCGTTGACTGCGGCGGGTCGGCAATCCGAATGAAACGATTCCTCTTGGGAAGCTTTTTGGCGGCGGTGGTCCTCTTCGTCTTCGGGGCGGCGTTCTGGACGTGTCCCATTCCCTACGCCTACGTCGAGAAGCCCAGCTCCAGCAACGAAGCCCTCGGAGCCGCCCTGCGGGAACATCTGCCCAACGATGGGCTGTACTTGGTGCCGGGGAATTCTCCTGATCCCGAACTGACCGCCCGCCTCTATCGATCCGGTCCGATTGCCACGATTCACTATCAGCGCGAGGGCGCCGAAGTGTTTGATCCGCTCCGCCTGTTTCTCGGATTTCTGCACGGCTGGGTGACGACGGCGATCTTGGCGCTGCTCCTACGCCTCGCCCCCCTGCCCCGTTTTGGACAACGCCTGACGGTCGTCACACTCGCCGGTCTGGCCGCTGCCAACTACATGGTGCTGGGCGCGGGCATCTACTGGCATCAGCCCTGGCCTTGGTTGATTTTGAACGCCTCCTTCAACACGGCGGCCATGCTGGTCGCGGGATTGGTTCTGGCCGTCATCGTCAAGCCGGCGGCAGCCACCAATTCCGCCAACGCCGCTCGCTGATCCGCAGTCTGTCGTTTATCCTCGGACCCATGGCGTTTGTCTCGCGCGGGCTGACCTGGTGTTTGGCCTTAGGAATCACGTTTTCAGCCTGGGGTGCCTCGCGCCCTTCCCGGAGGTCCACGTTACCCAACCTCGTGCTCATCGTGGCCGAGGATTTGGCAGTGGAT
Organism: Verrucomicrobiota bacterium; assembly: GCA_017309115.1. Lineage (GTDB taxonomy): Bacteria > Verrucomicrobiota > Verrucomicrobiia > Limisphaerales > UBA9464 > UBA9464. The sequence continues at coordinate 51,273 of JAFLEF010000014.1, forward strand.
GAACTGAACGGACTTCCTGACCGACGGTTGGTGACGCCCAACCTGGATGAACTCACTCGCCAGGGCTTCCGCTTCACCCAGGCCTATGTCGGCTCGCCGGCAGGGGTAGCCGCGCGAGCGTCGCTACTGACCGGACTCGCGGCGGACCAAGCGAGCATTCGCAGTGAGATCCAAGAGCCTTTGGCGCCGGACGACATCACGGTGGCCGAAGTGGTTCGCGCGGTTGGGTACCGTACCTCGCTGGTCGGCCAGTGGGGGCTCGGGTGGGAGGGAACGACGGGCCATCCCAATCAACAGGGCTTTCTCGAATTCCTGGGGTCTCTCGACTTGCAGCATGGAGCCTACGAGCGGACCCAGTTTCTGTGGCGCAATGAGTTCCCGTTCACGCTCCGGCCGTTCCCTCAGGCTCGACTGGATGATCTGGCCGCATCCTGGTTGTTTCGGGGCGTGACCAACTTCGTTCGCTTGAACGAAGATCTGCCGTTCTTCCTTGTGTTTGCCCCCCATCTTCCCGGTGGCGGAACGCTCCCGATGCTTCCGGGTGAGCCGGCGGAATTCCATTATACCAATACCACTTGGACCGCAGCGGAACGGTCCCGGGCGGTCCGGATCACCCGTCTGGATCATCAGGTGGGACAACTCATCGCGGAACTCCAGCGCCGAAATCTATCTGGGGACACTGTCGTGGCATTAACCAGCGTACCGGCCTTCGAGGCCGTACCAGCGGGGAGATGGAATCGACTGACCGGTGGCGCGCAAGGACGTTCCCATCGGCTGTCAGAAGCCGATTTGCGGGCGCCCCTCGTTTTTTGGGGACCTGGACGAGTGCGAGTGGGGGAAACAAATCTCCCGGTTGCTGCCTGGGATCTCCTCCCGACGCTGGGCGAGATTGCTGGCGCCCCCTTGCCGGGGAAGCTGGCGGGACTTTCCCTCTGGCCCCTGATCTCAGCCACGAACGGGATCTCGACCAACCGTCCGCCGGCGCCATTGTATTGGGAATCTCACGGTCCAGTGAGCGGACAGGCGGCCCGTCTGGACTTCTGGAAAGGGCTCCAGTGGGGACCCCAGAAGACCCTCGAGCTTTACGATCTGCAAACGGATCCCCAGGAACGCACCAATGTCATTTCCTCCCACCCGGAGGTGGCGAACCAATTCCAAGGACTGTTTCAAGCCCGGTTCCGAACCTGGGCCCCGCCCAATCCGGGAGAAACCAATGCGCCGGGGCGAACCGGTCGGACCGTGCCAGCGATTCCGTTTCAACAGCCCATGCGGACCAACCTGTTTCCGATCGGAAACTCCGCAGTGTCCCCTTAACGGGCGAGCAGGTAAGGCCTAACCAGCTCCTCCTCGGCTGAGCGCATCTTCTCCAGGGGAACCTTGGCCGCGAAGGTCCGGGCGGCTTCACGCTGGTCATTGGCGCCCAACACGGCAACGTAAACCGCCTGCCAGCGGGGCCGTAGGTCGTTCCACTCCGGCGAAAGGTTCTCGATGATGGTCAGAGCCTCACTCGGCCGCTGTTCCCGCAACAGGGCCAGCGCCATGAGGAACTTCCACTGAACCTCCTGCGGTTGCACCTCCAGCATTCGTTGGGCGACGGCCTTGGACTCCTTGATGCGATTGTTCAAGAGCAGCTCCGCCCAGGCGCGTTCGCCCGCAACCGCATCGTCTCCTGGCAACTGCTCGTTCAACTTCTTAAGCGCGTCCCGAACCAGGCCCAGGTCATCCACGGCTCGCAGCACGCGAAGGATCTCCAATGAAGCCCAAACGCTTCGTCCCGGGGTGCCGTACAACCGCTGATACGCACTCACCGCAATCAAGGGGAACCCCGCCCCTTCCGCCGATCGCGCCACCAAAAGGATCCGTTCGACGGGGATCTTCGGCTGCTCCAAGGCAGTTTTGAAGGCCGCTTCCGCCTCCTTGCGATTGTTGGAAGCCAACGCCATTTCGCCCCGCAGGACGTTGGCCACCACTGGATCAAGCGGGAACCGCCGATCCTCCAAAACGGGAGTCAATTCGTTCCAGCGACGCGCCTGCGCCAACGCATAGGCCCGAAGAGGCGCCAGGACAGTGTTCGTTCGGGCCACGGCGGCAGGTACCTTCTCCAGCACCAATTCGGCCTGTCGTTGCTGCGCCGCCCATTGGCTCAGCAAAGCTAACATTCCGATACTGTCGTTGGTCTGGGTCATCGTCTCAAACGCCTGGCGAACCAACTGATTGCTCCGCCCAGGCTCCAGTCGCATCTGCAGTTCGTAGGACCGCAACAAGTCGGTGGGGCGAAGATTCGTCCGAGTCTGCAGATCGCGAATCAGGAGGCGAATTTCCCCGTCCGCCAACTCCGGGCTAAGCATCAGGGTCTCCACCGCCCGGTCGGCATATGGCCCTTCGGAAAGCGCCAATCCCCACAGCGTCCGCCGTCCGTCGGCCCGAATGGAGTTGGTCTTGTTGCGGACCAGCAACGATCCATAGAGGAACTGGGTCTTGGGGTCGTTGGGCTCCAAGCTCAACGCGTAAATCGCCGTCCGCGTGGCCCGGTTAAGGTCAGCTGCTTCCTGTTGTTGCTGCGCCAACAAATGGAGCAGTTCGAGATTGGTGCTGTCCTGTTTCAGGAGATAAACCAATTCCCGACCCGCGATGTCAAAGCGGCGCAAAGCCAACGCCAACTGCGCATAGTTCTTGCGGTCCTCTGGCGTCGCCGCTCCCAACGTCACCAAGCTTTCGTAGTAGCGCAGTCCGTTGGGGTTACCCGTATCCAAACACAGCTTCGCCGCCGTCCTCAATACGGTGGGATCCCGGGGGGCGAAGCGCAGGGCCGCAATCACCTTGGCAAAGGCTTCGTTGTACTCGTCCCGGCGCATCAAGGCCTCCGCCTCCTCGGCAAATCGGCGGGCTCGCGCCTCCTTTAATCCAGGTATCACCAGTTTCCACGCCACCAACCCGACCACCACCAACCCAAGCAGACTGCCCAGCCACAGGCGCCGTCGCCGTTTTGCCTCCTGCCGACGGGTACTTATCCGACTTTCCGCACCCGGAGGGCCGGTGGGAGAAGGAGCGGCGGGGGGTGAATCCGAGGACTTCATGCGGGAAAGGAGACAACAGGTACAGCTCTTGAGTTCGGTTAAAACGGCGTGAACTCAAAATACTTGGGAAGATGCTTCTGCACCAATTCAAGGGAGGGAGGGTCACCGCGATACGGTACAAAACAGGAGACCAACTCGACCCCGAGCAAATGCCGACTGGTCGGAAGCGGACTGAACACCTCTGGCGAGGCGGTGAGCTTCTTCGAATAATCCATCTCCACCGGCTTGCCGTTGCGCCACACGCCCCACACCTGCATGGCCTTCACGTCGCTGTCATTCCGCCGGAATCGAAAGACATGGAACTCCATTGGAACGTCCGCAAAGGGGATCGTCACTTTCTCCACCTCGCCCACCTGTTTCCAACCGGAACCAGGCATACAGATATCGGGACGATGCCCCAACGCCATCCGACTCTTCGCTCCCGGCTTCCAAAAGAGATGGTAAATACTCATGGTCCCCATCGGCGCTTCCGGGACATCCACCTCGAACTGTTCCCCCGTGTTGGCCCCCAGTTTCTTCCAGACATTCTCCTCAAACTCCTGACTCGATACCGCGGAGTTGGTGCCGATATTCGGCGCAAATTGGGCGATGGTCTGTGGCCGAACCGTGACCCGGAGCGCGTAATACCATACGTGGACGGATCCAAAGACCAACAGACCGGTCGCCAATAACGGTCGGAAGTCCGGGACCGCCGCCCAACCCAAGCGGCCAAAGCGTTCCTTCCAGCTGGGCAACCCTTGGGGAATGGGCGGAACGGACTCGGGCGTCTCGAGCCACTTTCCGGCAAGGTAGATCAGGGCGTAGAGGGAATACATGGCGATGTTGCCGACCACGTCGTGCGCCTTGTGCATGGCTTCGTCGCCGCTCTTGTCCATGATCCAGCACAGCGTAAAGGTCCGGACCAGGTTGCTCACCAACGCCAGCATCACGGCGATAAACACCAGCCAGGCTCGACGACCGGCCGTCAGCAACAGCAGCTCGCCCACCGCCAAACTGACCATCAGGCCGGACTGCAGCGAACGGATTCCGCTACAAGCCTCCACGATACCCACCGTTCCCTTGGTGAGATGCAATTGGGCGCCTTCCATCGTGACCGGAGTTCCCAGCCAGAGCAGTACTTCCGCCACGATATGCGCCACGGTCTGCATCAATCCCTGCTGAACCGGGATGGCGATCAAGGCCGGCCACGGCACCGCTGTCAGATAGAACAGGAAGGGAAAGGCGAGGGTGAAAAGAAGCTTCCGCCCACCCAACCACCAGGCGGACAGCAAGCTAAAGCCTACGGCCGTCAAGTTGATGGCCCAGAGGACGATTCCCGACTGGAAGTACTCGCTTCGATAGACTTCGAGCGGAAAAAGGCCGAGCGCGGGAATGGCCAAGAGCCAGGGATTGGGCTTGAACGAAATCGGAGCCTCCCTCTGAAACGAATCCCATGCGTCCATGGGAAGATCGCTCAGTCGCCGCCACAGATAGAAAAGGATCAGCGGGGGCACCACCCAGCCGTAGGAATAGTTGGGATCGTTCTCCCAGAACGGCACACACACTCCGATGGCCCAGGCCCACAGGGCCGCCAGCAACCAAAGGAAGATCGTGTTGATCCTGTGGGTTTGGGTAGGGGCCGCTGGTTCGACGGCCGGCGCGACTGCGGCTGACATGCGTCCCCAAACTAGGGATACCGACCCATGTTGGTCAACCCACACCACTGGGTTCCGTCACCCCGCAGATCCCAAGAAAGCCCCTTGTCCCCGGCGCCACCTCGTCTAACCATCCCCGTCGAATGGATTCTAAAAAGCTGGCGCTGCTGTGTCGCGACTTGGCGGAAAACAAGAAGGCTGAAAACGTTGTCGTCCTAGATGTCAGGAAACTCTCCGACGTCACTGACTTCTTTGTGATCGTCAGCGCTTCCAGTGAACCGCACCTCCGCGCCATCGAAACCGAGATTCTGGCAACCCTCCTCAACGAGTATCAGCTGAAGCCTCACGCCACCGATGGCCAGGGCCAGGCCACGTGGATCGTCGCCGACTTCTTCGACGTCATCGTGCACATCATGCGTCCCGAAGTGAGGGATCACTACGACCTGGAGGGCCTGTGGAGTGATGCGCCCCGTCTTCCCCGACCTCGCCGCGCCAAGACCGCTACGGCGAGCACGACCTCGGAATGACGCCCGGTTGAAAACCAAACGCAGTAGGGCACCGGCAGAGCCCTCCGCTCGGGTTGGCAGAAAACGGGAAAGGGGTATGTGGAGAGCGGAAAACTTGCTCTAAACCGTTCGCGCTTCGGCGAGGTGGCGCGCCCAGTATCTCACCCACCTCGGTAGGGCGGAAGCTCCGCTCGTCCGAGGAAAACGGATCGAGATCAGACCCCGAGATTTGCTGCGACCGCCTCGAGGGCTCGTCGAAAATCCGCCAGCCCCGTGGCTGGAACAATGATGGTATCCCGCCGCCCTTGAACATCCTCGGTGATCTTCAGAAACTTCCCGCGGGGGTTCTCACCCACGGCAAATAGGAAGTTCTTCCGCTCGATCTGGACCTGCTGCACTAACCGAAGTTCAGTCGGTCCGGAGATTGGTCGGGAAGGCTGCGAACTGGGAGTCGTGTATTCCTGTAGCATTGGAGCCTCGTGTACCACCAGTTCCGCGAGACTCCCAATTGTCAATAGTAGGCCACTGGATACTTCGAAGCGGGTCGCGGGCCCACAGGAATCGTGAGATGCACGAAGTAAACTCCCACGCCAATCAGGACCAGCAGGTTCCCCACCTGCGAAACGCCATGCCAGCGCCGGAATTTCTGGGTTGCCGCGGTTTTTTCCTCAATCGACGTGTCGGGCGCATACATCACGGTATGCAAATGGCGCAGCTTGGGTTGTAGCGAAAGCCCCCCAAGGAGCACCAGCGTCACTAGGCCGAGCAGCAACCCGGAAGCCCACTTTCGCGGAGGTCGACCGGCATAGGCCCATCCCGCCAGCAACAACAGGACCGAAGCAATGGAGCAGCCAATCTGGAACCAGAAGAAGCTTTGCAGGATGACTTGGGCAATACGACCGGCATGGTAACGCGGCACCAATTGCTGAACTTCCGGGGAAAAAAGAGCCGGTCCGGCTCCAAAGGTCACAAACACCGTTGCACCCAGCCAGATCGCCACTACTCCGAGACTGAGGACACGCAAAACCTGTGGCATGGAGGGACGCTAGCGAGCTCTCCCCCTTGTCGCCAAGCCCGAGCCGACCTCAGTTTAAGATTGCCCCAGCGCTGGCGCACCGTATCGTACGCCGCTTTTAACCGATCCAAATTCGTTTTCATGAACGTCGAACTGACTCGTAAGGCGCTGGAGAAAGTGGGGAATCCCCACATCTTGGTGAACATCATCTCCCGGCGCGTCCGCCAACTCAACAGTGGCGGTGGCGGCATCAGTCGTCCTTTGATCGATGCCGACCCTGGAATGGGCGTCGCCGACATCGCCTTATTGGAGCTGATTCATGACAAGATCGGCTTCCAACAGGATGACGACGGAACCCCCACCGGCAAGCCACCCGAGGCAGCCAAGCGCAAGCGCCGTCCTCGTGCGCTAACGACCTAACGCCGGAAGCCGACCCCGTTTTGACCACCAGCCGGAGAGCCTCTGCCTCCGGCTGTTTCATTCATGGCCGACATCATCTCCAACGCTCGTGCCCGTCACGAGTACCACATTCTCGAGACGTTCGAAGCAGGGATTGTTCTCCGGGGCACGGAGGTGAAATCCATCCGGGCGGGTCGTGCCCAGATCAGTGACGCCTTTGCCCGGGTGGAACAGGGTCAAGTGTGGCTGTACAACGTCCATATCGACGAATACAGCTTTGGCAACGTCCACAACCACGCGCCCAAGGGAAAACGACGCCTTTTGCTCCACAAATCGGAGATTCGAAAGCTCTTCGGGCTCGCCAGTGTGAAGGGCCACACGATTGTTCCGCTCTCCTTCTACTGGAAAAATAACCGAGTCAAGGTGGGGCTCGCCGTCGGCAAGGGGAAGGTCGACTTTGACAAACGGGAGGATCTGAAGCGGCGGGAAGCCGATCGGGATATGAAACGGGCGCTGCAACGATCCAACCGCTCTTGAGACGGGTATCGACTACGGTCGCCAAAAACGAAAGGACGGTTCTCCGGCGGGAGAACCGTCCTCTCTGCGAACTGAATGGCGGCTTACGCCGTCTTCTTCCAGGTTCGGCGGGGCGCCTTGGCGACCAAGCCCTTCTTGATGACGCTGGCAGCAACCCGGACTCGCTTCACTTGTCCGTTCGGCATGACAATCCGAACCTTTTGCAGGTTGGGAAAGAAGCGCCGCTTGGTGATGGCGGTGACGTGCGTGCCGATGCCGCCTTTTTTCTTGGCCTTGCCGGAGCGCCAGATGTGGCTGCCCTTGACAGGCCGTTTGCCGGAAATGGGACAAATACGAGCCATAGTAATAACCTTCCCTCTCGAAAGGAGCGCGGTAACTACCTAGCCTGAGGTCCGACTGCAAGACCTTATTTCGACTTACTTGCGTCTATTGCTTCAACTCCCACTCTTTCCCAGTGAATCAAGCCTTCATCGCCGCCAAGGAACGCTGGGCCGCCCGCAAGGGTGGCGGACTCCGTCTCGCCGCCCGTCCCGCCACCGACCGAATCCCGCCCGGCCAACGGGAAGTTCATAATTTCCCCATACTGGATCTGGGCGTGAAGCCCGTCATTCCGCTGGATCAATGGGAGTTGAAGATTGGAGGGCAGGTAGAGAATCCCGTCCAACTGAAGTGGTCAGACTTCCTGGCACTGCCCCAGGTTCGAGACACCAGCGACTTCCATTGCGTGACCACTTGGAGTCAATTGGACATGGTTTGGGACGGAGTGCCCTTCCTGGCTTTGGCTGACCTCGTCAAACCCACTGCCCGGGCGAGTCATGTGTTCTTCAAAAGCTACGACGGTTACTCCACCAACAACCCCCTCGAAGTGTGCCTTGATGATGACGTGTTGATCGCCCACTCCTGGAATCAGCAACCCTTGCCCACCGAACATGGCGGACCTGCCCGAGTGATCGTCCCCAAACGCTACGCCTGGAAGGGCGCCAAATGGGTTCGGGAAATCACCTTTATGGACCGCGATATTCTGGGGTTCTGGGAGCTCCGCGGCTATTCCAATAGCGCCAATCCCTGGAAGGAAGACCGGTTCTCCTGAAGAATGCCGCGCCCTTCAGTAGGTCAGCAGATCCAACAAATCCTCGGCTCGCGGAAGCAGGGTCCAAACCTGGCCCCGTTTGAAAACCAACTTGCCGCAAGGTCGGCGGGCGTACTCGGCGGCATTGACTTCCAGCAGGCGGGTTTTGCCCGCCCCGGGGAGTTCCCGAGCCGCCCGTGGGATGACCCGAACCGGGAGTCCGTTGAAAGCCAGTCGAAGTTCATAACCCGCCACCCCTTCCCGATCCGCCACTGGATTGGGCTCGACCAACTGGGGATATCGGCGAGCCCATAGCAGTTTAGCGCCTCGAACCGTTACCGTGGCCAGCACCGGCTGGGATCGCAGGTAATTGACCAACCGGAACTGAGCTCCCAACCGGGCCTGCTCGCGGAAAATGGCCTCCGGATCTAATCCCAACAGGTTCCGACCATTGAAATTCCCGTGATCATTGCGCATACCCTTGAGACGGACGTTGTGCCACGCCGCATATCGATCATTGACCACCAGGTTGATTTCAAAGTGCAGGTGAGCCCGATCCTTGGAGATTCCCTGCTGCGTGTTGGCTGTCCGCCCGAGGGTGGCCACGCGTTCCCCCGCCGCCACCTTATCCCCCACTTTCAAGCCCTTGCGAAGGGACGATAAATGGGCGTAGAGCGTGTAAACCTCTATCCCCTCAATCGAATGGCGCAGAACCAGATAGTTGCCGTAGTTGGAGAGGGACGGCCGGGCATTCAGGTAAGCAACCGTTCCCGCCGCACTGGCCAGGACCGGATCCATGGGCTCACCCTTGGAATCCCGTTGCAGGCAACGAATGTCCAAGCCCTCATGAAACTGAGCGCCCCCACTACGCACACACCCAAACTCCCCGCTGGTCCATGGCTTACCCACGGTACCCACGAAAAACTTGGACTCACCGCCGGGCTCCAACAGAAAGCGGTTGGCGGTCGGGAAGGAGAAGGGATCGGCCGCCCGACAGGACACCCAAGCCAGCAAACCCACTCCCCACAAACTGAGCCACCTCATTGTTTTTGATTTTTATCGATCAGATCTCGCGCCGTGGAATTGGAAGTGGACGGCGGCTTGTTTTTCTCTGACTTCGGAGCCGAGGTGGCCGTGCTCGATTTGTTCTTGGGCTGATTCTTCAGCTTGATTGCGACGTTGTTGATTCCATCCACAATCCGATTGGCTTCCTCCCGATTGCAATCCACCGAGAACACCATCACCCCATCATGCAGCGGCGACCGGATCAAGGGCGCAGCCAACCAGCGCTCCTCAGGCTTTTCCACCCCATCCATGGTCCACTGGCTGAAAATCACCATCCGACGCCCGTTCGAAGAGACCGTAGCCATCTCCAGCGCCTGTTTTCCATGGGACGTCAACTCCAGCTTGATCATGAACCCCCCATCCGGGGTTTCCAAGAGGATCGCGCGGACAATGTCCCGCTCGTCAACGAACGGCTGTTTTGTGATCGCGACCGCAATCGGACGGGACCGGATCACATCGACCTTGGGAGCCGTTCCATCATCCGTCGTTTCCATAAAGACCCGAACCATGGCCGCAGCTTTTTCCTCTTTCTTCTTTTTGGAAGAACTGGACGAGGAACTGGTTTTGGAGTCTTGAGCCTCCACCGGGGACCAACCCAGGGAACTCGCCACTCCCAAAACCACCGCCAGGAAAAAGGAATTGAACGGCTGAGGGGCAATCCTCATGTTTGAACGCACAAACGCAGTCATCGTTCGCAAAATAAAACAGCTATGGGCAAACAGCACAACAAAGTCGAAAAGCGGCGCCGTCAAATCCGTCATCTGAAGCGAAAGAAGGCCGCCGCGGCCACCAAAGGCTCCCGGAAATCCTGACGGAGACTCCGCCCCAACGCCACCCTTCCCGGGTGGCGTTTTTGTTTTCACCCCTCCCGGGAATCAGTATCGATAGCGCCATGATCCTTTGCGGCATTGGTGACGAAGCAGGAAATCGCCTGGAATCTCAGATCAAAGCTACCCAGGAACTGGAGTGGCAGCATCTGGAAGCCCGGAACATCCAGATGGACGGCTTCCCCAAGGCTAATCTTCACGATCTTCCCGAACCCGCGTTCGAAGCCGCCTGCGAGGCCCTCGAACGGTCCGGAATCGCCGTCTATTGCTTTGGTTCCACGATCATGAACTGGGCCAAAAAAGTCGGCGATCCCTTCGAAATCACCCAGGCCGAGGTCCGCCGCGCCCTGCCCCGTCTCCGGCGCCTCAACACTCGGTTCATCCGGATCATGAGTTTCAAACCAGAGGAGGCCGAGGAACGGATTCCGCCGGTGGTTCTGACCCGCGTTCGGGGGGTGGTCCAGCAATTCGCCGATGCCGGCGTCCAGGCGGTTCATGAAAACTGCATGAACTACGGAGGCATGAGTTCCTCCCACGCCCGGGAATTGTTGGAGGCGGTACCAGGTCTCAAATGGGTGTTCGACACGGCGAACCCAGTTTTCAACCCCGATCGGTCCCAAACCCGACCCTGGCCTCGTCAGGATGCTTGGGAATTCTGGACCGCGGTTCGCGATCAAGTCGCCCACATCCACATCAAGGACGCCCGCTGGGTGCCCGCGAAGAATGACGCCGACTACACCTGGCCCGGCGAGGGCGAAGGGGCAGTCGAACGGGTCGTCCGGGATGCTCTCCAACGGGGCTATGCCGGAGCGTTCAGCATCGAACCCCATATGGTCGCGGTCTTCCACGATGCGAAGTCCGAGGCCCAGGATGACGCGCTGCGCGAGAATTTCGTGACCTACGGACGTAAACTCGAGGAACTCATTCGCCGAGTCTCGCCTGCGGGAAATCCGACCAGCGGTCGACTCTGACCCGACCGGCGGGCCTGGGCCTTGCGTCTCGCCCTGATTACTCTGGTGATTTCTCGCAGTCGGGCTCAGTTTGGGGCTCCGACAACCACCCAGCAACGACATGGGCAACCCGGCCAATGAGGAACGCCGCCTAGCGTCAACTGGCAAACCACATCCCACCGAGTCCAGGGGTAAATCCCCTCGCTGGAATTGGGAACCGTACGCCTTGGCGATTGCTCTCGTCTTGGTCGCAGTCGGGCTTCGATACCTGTTGGACGATCGGATTGGGGCCCGCCTTGGCATTCTCCTGCTCGTTATTCCGCTCGTCCTCAGCGCCCAATTGGGAGGCACCGGTCCCGGACTGGTGGCGACCCTTTTGACGTCCGCCCTCGCCAAATTCCTCTTTGTTCCCGTCCGGCAGGATTTCCGCTTTGAATCCAGTACTGACCTCATTCTCTGGCTGGGACTGCTGGGAGCCGGAATCCTCGTCAGCGGTGTCGTTCACCTTCAACAACGTCGGCAACCCCGTAGCTCCGCCCCCGTGTCAACCACCGCGCCTCTGGTCACTCCCATTCCCGGCCACCAACCAAGTACCGAGCGAAGGGTTCGGGTCGGATTCATCCTGGGCATCGTCCTGTTGATCGTCGTTGGCACCATTTCCTTCCTGAGCGTCAATCAACTGAACGCCCACGCCAAGGTCACCCGGGAAGTCAGCCAGATCAGCCAACTCCTGGATCAAGTGGTCCTGGAGGCCACCGAAATTCGGACGTCTGTGGGATCTTTTGTCATCTCCGGTCTCGAAAAAGACTCGGAGCAGTATCGGGAAGCGGTCCAGAGGATTGACAAGAATCTGGAGAACCTTTCCAAGAAACTCTCCAACCTTCCGGAGCTGCAGTCGGATCGGGCCAGTTTGGAATCTGCCATCCAGCAGCTCAAGGAAGCCTCTCGCACGGTCGTCAACAGTCGAACCAATCAAGGGGAAGCGGCCGGGCGGAAAGAGTATACCAATCCCGACACGGAAGGGTTGCTTCCGCGGATCCGGGAATTGGCGAAGAAAATGAAGGAGGTGCAGGGGCAAACCTTCCAGAAAGTTCAGCGGGAAACCGAGACCAGCCTGAACGTCGCCCGATTTGTCGTAGGGTTTGGAAGTATTCTGGCTTTTGCGTTCGTCTCCCTCGCCTTGTACCTGCTCGGTAAGGAATTCGCGCGCAGCCAAGCGGCGGAAGCCAAGTTGCGGGAAGCCAAGGAGGAACTCGAAGCCCGGGTTCAGAAGCGAACGTCCGAACTAGCCCGGTCCATCGGTTCCCTCTACGCCAGCGAAGGCCGACTGGCCGAGGCGCAGAAAATCTCCCACACCGGTAGCTACGACTGGAACCTTCGAACAGGCCAACAGACCTGGTCGGACGAGTTGTACCGGATCTTCGGGTACGAATCGACCCGACAGGCATCCATTGAAGCCTTCGAACGACTCATTCACGCCGAGGACCGCCCGCATGTTCAGGAAACCCTCAAGCGGGCACGCGCCGGCGACGTCGCCGAGTCGATGGAGTTTCGGATCGTCCGCCGCGGCCGGGAAATCCGACATCTGCTCGCCAATGCCCGCGGAATCCGGGACGAAAACCACACCGTCGGACGAATCGTCGGAACCATCCAAGACATCACCGACCGCAAACGTGCGGAGGAACTGATCAAGCTTCAGCAGGAACATTCTCAGTCCCTGCTCCGACTTTCCCAACAGTTGGAACGCGCCCAAACCCAGACCGACGTGATGCGGGCCTGCCGGGAGGAAGTCCTGCGAACGCTCGGTTTCAAATTCGTCTGGTTCTATCTGTTCTCCGATGATCGCAGCTCCCTCCGCCTCGTGCAGTCTGCCGGGCCGGGCGGCCAACCCCTGAATGGCAGCCCGGAAGTGCACAAGATTGAGGGCGATCCGATGCTCGAAGAAGTCGCCACGGCCCGTAGCCTAGTGGTCATCCGGGACGCCCGGACCGATCCTCGCACAAACAAATCGTGGGTGGAGAAGATGGGTAGTCGGACGATTCTGAACATGCCCATTGTGCTCGCCGAGAAGAAACTGGGCGTCATCGGATCAGGCACGTTCGGTGATGAAGGGGTGCGCGAATTGACCAGTTCGGAATGCGATTTCTTCTCCGCTGTGGCCAGCCATGTCGCGGTGGTGCTGGACCGTGTCATGACCGCGCACGAACGCCAGCGTGCCGAGCGGGCGCTCCGGGAAAACGAGGAACGTCTTCAGCTGGCTTCGCGGGTCGGTGGCGTCGGCATTTTCGAGCACAATCTGGTCACCGGTGAACTTTACGCCTCACCCTTGCTGCGTCAGATCACCCAGGTCGGTGAAGGCGAAAACGCGTTGTCCGGCCTGATGGAACGAATCCTCCCGGAGGACAGCCCAGGACTGCTGGCATTCGTGGAGCGCAACCACAATCCGGAGGGTGATGGCCGAGCCGAACTGGAATGCCGGTTGCAGCTGGCCAACGGGGAAATCCGTCGGCTGCGCATTCAGGCTCAGACTTGGTTTGAAGGCGAAGGCGTCCATCGTCGACCGATCCGCACCATTGGAACTGTCGTGGACATCACGGCCGAACGTCAGTCCCAAGCGGCCCTGCAACGCCACGCCGCCCTGCTCGATCTCGCCCGCGACGGAATTCTAGTACGCGATGAGTCCAGTCGGGTCGTTTTCTGGAGTCGGGGAGCCGTCGGCCTCTACGGCTACACCATCGAGGAAGCCATGGGCAAAGTACCCCACGAACTCCTGCAGACGGTCTTTCCCCAACCCTTGGCCGAGATTCACTCGCAAGTGTCCCGGATCGGTCATTGGGAAGGCGAGGTCATCCAAACCTGCCGGGATGGACGTAAGATTATCGTGACCTCCCAATGGGCTCTCCAACGAGGTCAGGTCGGAGCCCCGGCGGCCATTCTGGAGATCAACCGGGACATCACTGAGTCGAAACGATTGGAGGAAACCCGGGAACGTCTCGCGGCCATTGTTGAGTCGTCCGATGACGCCATCATCGGAAAAACACTCGACGGCATCATCACCAGCTGGAACCGGGGTGCGGAAGTGATCTTCGGCTACACCGCTGAGGAAGCCGTGGGGCGCCCGCTCCAAATGCTCATTCCCGCGGAACGCGCCGGCGAGGAACCGGAGATTCTGGCCCGTATTCGCCGGGGAAATAGCATCGAACATTTCGAGACGGTCCGCATTCGCAAGGACGGCGTCCGCATCAACACGTCGGCCACCATCTCTCCCGTCCGGGATTCTCACGGCAACATCGTGGGTGCCTCTCAGGTGTCCCGCGATATCACCGAACGGAAACAAGCCGAAGCGGCCCTCCGGGCGTCCGTTAAAGAAAACAGCGACCTTCGCGCCGCTCTCGACGAACATGCCATCGTCGCCATCACCGATCCGCACGGCAAAATCACCTTTGTTAACGAGAAGTTCTGCGCCATTTCCAAATACAGCTACGAAGAGTTGGTGGGCCATGACCATCGACTCGTCAGCGCCGGATTCCACTCCAAAGAGTTCATTCGCGACCTTTGGACGACGATTTCGCAGGGCCGCGTCTGGCAAGGCGAAATCAAGAACAAGGCCAAGGATGGATCGTTCTTTTGGGTCGCCACCACCATCGTCCCCTTCCTCGACGAGTTCGGAAAGCCCCGGCAGTACGTCGCCATTCGCGCTGACATTACCGAACGTAAGCGCGCCGAGGAACAGCTTCGCCAAGCCCAAAAGATGGAGTCGATCGGCACTCTGGCCGGCGGTATTGCCCATGATTTCAACAACATCCTCAGCGCCATTCTGGGCAACGCCGAACTCGCCCGCTTGGACACGGACCCAAATCATCAGGCCTACCACAGCATCGAGGAAATCAAGAAAGCCGGTCAGCGAGCCAAAAGCCTGGTTCAGCAAATCCTGGCCTTTGGTCGGCAGCAACCGTCCGAACAACGCGTCATCGCCCTTGGGTCAGTCATCCAGGAAACCGTCGGCCTCATGCGCGCCACCATTCCGGCGGGCGTTCAGATCACGAGTACCATCAGCCCCGACGCTCCCAATGTCCTGGCCGACTCCAGTCAGGTCCATCAGGTCCTCGTCAATCTGTGCACCAACGCCTGGCATTCCATGGAGGACCGACCCGGTCGCATCGACATTTCGCTCAGCAGCGTGTCCTTCGACCCGGTGGCAGCCCAGGAAATCACGGGTCTTCGACCCGGGCGCTACGCCGCCATTGCGGTCACTGATACCGGCAAAGGAATGGATGCCGCGACCCTCAAGCGAATCTTTGAACCTTTCTTCACGACCAAGCCACCAGGCAAAGGCACCGGCCTCGGTCTGCCCGTGGTCCATGGTATCATGCAGAGCCACGAGGGCGCCATCCACGTGGCCAGTGAGGTGGGCGTAGGTTCCACGTTCACCTTGTATTTCCCCGCTGTGGTCGCCCCCGCCGAACCGGCGGTCGTTAACGAAAAGCCCCCAGCCATCGGCCAGGGACAGCGCATTCTCTATCTCGACGACGAAGAACAATTGGTTTCCCTAGCGTCCCGCATGCTGGGTCGCTGGGGCTATCGCATCAGTGGCTTTACGCATCCGCCCGATGCCCTCGAAGCATTCCGCCGCGATCCGAACCGATTTGATCTGGTGGTCACGGACTTCAACATGCCCGGCCTGTCCGGTCTCCAAGTGGCCGCCGACCTGCTCAAGATCAAGCCCGATGCCATCGTCATCCTCTGCTCCGGTCATTTGACCGACGAACTCAAACAGAAAGCCCGAGAGGTCGGGATTCGCCACGTGATCTACAAGCCCAATACGGTCGAAGAACTGAGCGAGTCCATCCATCGCCTCATGAACGAAGCCCGTAAACCTGGCAGCCCGCCGGCCGACCACCCGGCGACAACCTAGTCCGCGGCTCGACTCCGAACGCAAACTCGTTCAGTTTGTCCGGCTACGGATGACCGACGAGCGAATCATCGAACTGCAACGACTGTTGCCGCGCTGCCTTACCCGGGATTGGGTCCGGCTGGGGGCGAGGCTCGTCCGACTCATCCGGGATCGGCACCATCCGGATCGACACGACGACTTGCTCAATCGTTTGCTGCAGCAGGCCCGGGAATCCGCCGCCTTGCGGGAGGAACGCCAGGCGAGTGTGCCCCGCTGCACCTATCCTCCCGATCTGCCGATCACTGCCCGTCGGGACGAAATCGTGGCCGCCATTCGGGATCATCCCGTGGTGGTCATCGCGGGCGAAACCGGTTCCGGCAAGACCACGCAGATTCCTAAAATGTGTCTGGAGGCGGGACTCGGCATTGAAGCCATGGTGGGTTGTACCCAACCCCGACGGGTCGCCGCACTTTCCATTTCGCAACGCATTGCCGAGGAATTGGGCGTCTCCTGGGGACGCGAAGTCGGCTGCAAGATTCGCTTCGATGACCGGTCGGGACCGGAGACCTACCTGAAGCTGATGACGGACGGCATTCTCCTGGCCGAGACCCAAGGGGATCCGCTGCTCACAGACTACAATGCGCTGATCATCGATGAAGCCCACGAACGCAGCCTCAACATTGACTTCCTGCTCGGCTACTTGAAGGGGTTGTTGACGAAACGCCGCGATCTCAAGCTGATCATCACCTCCGCGACGATTGATACCGGCGCCTTCTCCCGGGCCTTCGATAATGCCCCGGTGATTGAAGTCTCCGGACGGACCTTCCCCGTCGACGTCCAATACGAACCCGTTGAATCCGGGAGCGACGGCGAAGACGGATCCCACCTCGAGGCGGCCGTAGCGGTCAGCGAACGAATTCTGGACGACTCCTCGCGCGGCGATCTGCTGATCTTTCTGCCCAGCGAGCGGGATATCCGGGAAGTAGCCGACCAACTCGAAGGACGGCGGGGACGCGAGGCCGAGGTCATTCCCCTCTTCGGGCGATTGAGTTCCGGCGATCAGCAACGGGTGTTCGCCCCCAGTGATCGCCGAAAGATCGTCGTCTCCACCAACATCGCCGAAACCTCCCTGACCATTCCGGGAATTCGGTTCGTCATCGACGCCGGTCTGGCGCGAATTAGCCGCTACAATCCCCGCACGCGCACGCGTCGACTGCCCATTGAGCCCGTTTCCCAGAGCAGCGCCAATCAACGCAAAGGACGCGCGGGACGCGTGGAAGCGGGCGTGTGTATCCGGCTCTACTCCGAAGAGGATTTTCTCGGCCGCCCCCCGCAAACCCAACCCGAGATTCAGCGGGCCAACCTCGCCGAGGTAATCCTGCGGATGAAGGCGTATCGGTTGGGCGAGATCGAAACCTTCCCGTTCCTCAACCCACCCAGCCCCGCCGCCATCACTGCGGGATACACTCTCCTGAAGGAACTGGGCGCCCTGGACGCCGACGGCGAACTGACCCAACTCGGCCGAGATCTCGCCCGATTACCCATCGATCCGACCCTGGGACGAATGCTGCTGCAAGCGCGTCGGGAACACGCCACTCGGGAACTGCTGATCATCGCTTCGGGATTGAGCATTCAGGATCCACGGGAACGCCCATCGGATCAGCAGGCCGCCGCGGATGCCGCTCATCGCCGACACTCCCATGGTCTATCCGATTTCCTCGGTTTGTTGAACCTCTGGAACTTCATTCAAGATCAATGGACCACCCAGCGAACGCAGGGCCAACGTCGACGGTTCTGCCGCGAAAACTTCCTGTCCTATCTCCGCGTGCGGGAATGGCAGGATCTGGAATCCCAACTTGAGGAAGCCCTGCATGATCTGATTGAGGATGAGGCGGCGGTCCCATCCGGATCGCGAGCGCCCCGATCATTGGGACCCACCACCCGACCTGGGGAGGCGGGATACGACGCCATCCACCGCTCCATTCTCGCTGGATTGCTGGGCCACATTGCCCGGTGGGAGGAGCGCAATGTCTACAAGTCCGCCGGAAACCGGCCGGTTCAACTCTTCCCCGGCTCTGCGCTCTTCGCCCGCACCGAACAAGTCCGCAAAGGGAAGCCCGACCGGGATCGTCCGGCACCTACTCCGAAGACTCAGCAGCCCGCCTGGGTCGTGGCGGGTGAAATGGTCGAGACCTCCCAACTATTTCTCCGCACGGTCGCCGCCATTGATCCGACCTGGATCCCGGTTCTCGCGCCCCACCTGGTCAAGATCACCCATCAGAACCCCCGCTGGGTTGTCTCCGCTGGTCAGGTGGTCATCGACGAAATCATCACGCTGCACGGCTTGGAGGTTCAGCGCCGCCGAGTCTCCTTTGGGAATCTCGATCCGGACGCCGCCACGCGACTGTTCATCCGCTCCGCCCTGGTGGAGGAGGAATTACTCACCCAGTCCCAGTCCAAATCCGAAGACGAGGAGGACGAGGATTTCAGCAAGTCGTCAGCCGTCCGAATGACCGTCCTGCCGCCTCAGTACCGATTCCTGGAGCACAATCGGCAGCAGCGTCAGAAGATTGAAGCTTGGCAGACCCGGGTGCGGCACCGCTCGGTCGACGTCGATCAAGCCCTGTTCGACTTCTATTCCCAACGTTTGAGCCGGGTCTCGTCGGTGGCAGAACTGAACCGCTGGCTGCAATCCTCGGGTGGACCTGAAAAACTATGCGCGCAAGAATCCGAGCTCACCCCGGGTCGGGACCTTTCGTACGATCGCTCGGCCTTTCCGGAATCCATTGCCGTTGGCGGACAACCGGTGCCCTTGAGTTACGCCTACGCCCCTGGCGAAGAACATGACGGAGTCACCGTTCGACTCCCCTTCGCCCTGGTCGACTCCATCTCGCCCGCACTATTGGATTGGTCGATTCCCGGACTGCGCGCCGGGCTGGTGGAAGAATGGCTACGGGCACTCCCCAAAGCGATCCGACGCCAACTCCAACCCATACCCCCGAAGGTTCAGGAAATGGTTCGGGAACTGGAACCCACCGGACCCACCCTGGGACATGACCTTTCCCGCTTCCTCCGTCAGCGGTATGGCATCGCGGTATCGGCCGACGAAGTGACTTCGGATAGCCTGCCCGCCCACTTGCGGCCCCGCGTCGAAGTGGTCGGACCGGATCAGCGTCCGCTGGCCAGTGGGCGAAACTGGTCCGCCCTCAAGACCGGCCTGCCCCAGCAGCACCCGCCGGAACCCACGGCGACCCAGGCTTGGAAACAGGCCGCCCAGCGCTGGGAACAATTCGGACTCACCACTTGGAACGTGGGAGATCTGCCCGAGCGCATTGATCTGGGCGAAGGAAATCCCGGGGCGCGATATGCCTGGCCGGGTTGGGAAGTGGAGGATGGACAGGTCAATCTTCGCCTCTTTGTGTCCGCGATTCAGGCCGAGCGAAGTAGTCGCGAGGGGATCAGCCGCCTTCTGGAACTGGCCCTGCATCGGGAGCTGGCCTGGCTGCAAAAAGATCTCCGGGCCGCGAGCCGCTTCGGGGTGCAGTACGCGCTCCTCGGGCCGGTGGAGGAACTGGTCGAGTCGGCGTTTGTTCACGCCCGACGGGTGGTGCTCCAAACCGACTTACGCCCGCCCTGGCGGCAGGCTGCCTTCACGGAAGCGGTCGAACACTGTCGCCGTCGGGTGCCCGGACTCGCCCCCACCTTACTGGATCGCCTCGGACAAATTCTGGAACTCCGACTCCAGATTGTTCAGCGACTGGGTCCGGCCAGTGGCGCGGCGGCCCCGCGTCCCAAGGCGGCCAAGGATTTTTCGCAATTGGATCAGTTGGTCCTGAAGCCCACTCCAGGATCGCCGCCCGCTCCGGGCCGTTCGCCGTTGTTCCAGGAACTCGAGCAACTGGTCCCCCGTCGCTTCCCGGAATTCATCCCGCCGGATCGCCTGGTCCACCTACCGAGGTATCTCAAGGCCTTGCTCCTCCGCATCGAGCGGGCGGCCCAGAACCCACCGAAGGATCTGGAACGTCAGCGTCAGGTGGATCCGTTCTGGGTCGCTTGGAAGCGCCTGAAAAACAAGAGCGACGATCCCGCGTCAGGATCGTCGCTCGAAGAATTCCGCTGGTTGATTGAGGAGTTTAAGGTCTCCCTGTTCGCCCAGGAATTAGGAACTGCCGTTCCGGTCTCCGCCAAGCGGCTAACGGAACAACTCGCCCAACTCGAAGGAGCCTAGGCGAGCCTGGTGTTACTTCACTTCAGGGCGCAGCAAATTGAGCGGTGGCCTGAAGTGTCCCAAGACCCTTCGGGATCTCGATTTGGATGGTGGCGGCACCCGCAGTGAGGTTGGCCGATCCAGAAACGACTCCGTTGGCGGTCGTCACCCGAAGGTTCACCGGGGTTCCATCGGGAATTCCCGTGCCCGACACCTGAACCGTCACCGGTCCGGTTTCACTGAATACCACATCGGGCGTCAGCAGACTGCCGCTCGGGAGGGCCGGAACCCCAACACCCTTAACGCTGGTGATCTGCAACGTGGCCCCGGCGTTGTTGATGTCCCCGTTGGCCCCCGGGAGCCCTCCGATGACAACCGGGTTACCTACACTGGTCATGGTCCGAACGAAGGCTTCCACCCGAATCCGTCCGTCCGCATTCGGATTGCTGGCGTATCCACCGTACGCCTCGAGAACGCCGGGACCGGAAATCCGATCTGCTTTGAGGAGAATTCCACCGCCGGAACCGCGACCGCCGACCGAATTGAAGCCCTCGACATCACCGCCGTTGGCTCGAATGGCGCCGTTAATCACAATGTCCCGGGAACTGGAGATCAAAATGGCCCCGCCACCGCCACCGCCGGAGCCACCGTCGGCTGTGTTCACCGATGATCCACCGCCGCCGCCGGAACCGCCCAACAGCGGCTGCAGGAAGGCATTCCCATAGGCGTCCAGATACCGACCACTTTGGCCGTCCCGAAGGTTTTGCGGACTGGTGATCGGCTGGGTTCCCGGGAGACCGCCACCGGGGCCTTGGCCGGCTCCGCCAACGTAGCTGCTAGAGGCGTCAAACCGGACGCCCCGGGCGCCACCGGCATACCCGCCGGGGCCACCTTGAGCCACCTGACCAGGGGCAAACGACTGGAGCGCGCGTTCGCCCGAAACATCGATCACGCCATTGATCACCACGTCGCCGGTGGCCAACCAACGAACCGGACTGTTCACAGCATCCTTGAGAAAGCGCACCGTAATGCCCGAGGGCACTTCAATGGTGGTGAAGTCAAATCGCCCATTCCGATTCGCCGGAGCCGCCGCTAGGTCAAACCATTGGGTGGAACCGCTGAAGTTGGCCCAGTTAGTCCCGTTCCAAAACCACGTGTCGGTCGCCGGATTTTCGAACTGAGTGTACCCGCCGTAGGCGACCAAACGTTGAAGTCCAGGATGCCAGTCAAAGCCAAAGGTCGCGCGCTGCGGTGGGACGGTGGTCGGATTCTCCGGAGTCCAATTGACCCCATTCCAACTCCAGGTGTCGCTGCGATTGTCGCCGCCAAAGAGAATGACTTCCTGGCGGATCGGATCATACGCCAAGCGATGATTCCCGCGTCCGCTCGGCCGATCCGCGCTGGCCCGATTCGACCAAGCCGTGCCGTTCCAAATCCAGGTATCCGCTGCGTTGTTGAACATCACCACTTCATTGCGGGCGGCATCGAACGTAATGCCCACCCCAGCGTAATTGGGCGGGCGTACCGAAGTGGCGGCGAGGGTCCAATTGGAACCGTTCCAGAGCCAAGTGTCGTCGTTGGCCGAATCACCGCCGAACAGGACCACGTTTCTTCGACCCGCGGCGCCATCGAACGCCAAGTTGGGACGATTGCGCGCGCTGGGAGAAGTCTCGGGGTTCTTTTGCGTCCAGTTGTTGTCCTTCCACACCCAGGTCTCGTTCAAATTGCCGCTGGCATTCCGAAACCCGCCAAACATCACGATCTCATTGCGCTCGGCGTCGAAGACCATGCGGTGGTCCCGGCGCGAACTCGGACTGTTGGCCGGGAACAACCGTTTCCAGTTCGTGCCGTCAAACTCCCACGTCTCACCCACATCGGTGCTGTTCGAGTATCCCCCGAACAGAATGATTTTCTGGGTGGGCGGGAAGTACGCCATCGACACGTACGCACGGCCTCCGGGGATGATTTCTTTGAACTTGAGCGCCCCGTCGGCCCCGGTCGAACCGCTCGAGAAGGGAAGGTCCGGATCGGCCGCCTGCAGGGAGAACACCGTGGCGCCCGTCACCAGAAGACCGATCACCCAGGGGCGAATCAGCGTTCGGTGGGAGTGGGAACTTGAGATTTTCATAGACTGTTCGAGATCGAGAGAGGTTCGGAAAGTTGCTTATTCGTTGTGATAACTGACCACAGGCGAGACTTGGGTCCGGGCTGGCTCCGACACCGTCGGCGCCGCGTTCAGGAAACTTACCACCGGCCCGCCAATCCACACAGCGGAGCCCGCCGGTAGACTCACCGGAGCGGCATTGAGGAAACTGACTACGGGCGAACTGCTCAGAATCGGCAGATCCGCCGGACGCACCGCCGGGGCGGCGTTCAGATGCGAGACTACCCCGGAAGACACGACCTGAGGCAATCCCGCTGGGGTCAAACTCGGAGCGGCATTGAGCATCGATACCGTCGCCGAACTAACCATCGCACGTGGTCCTGAGGCCGGATCGAGTGGATTCGTATTGTCGGCCACTTCGCCAAAGTCATCCCAGCCGTCCCCGTCGCTGTCGCCATTGCGCGGATTCAAGCGAAGTTCGGCTTCCTGGAAGTTCTGCAAACCATCGTTGTCACCATCTTCCCGATCATCGGGTGTCCCATTCTCGTCGGAGTCTGCCTTCCGCGGATCATACCCGAACACCAGTTCCCAACTGTTGCGGAGCCGGTCACGGTCTTGGTCCTCATCACCGTCCAACACACCATTACCGTTGGTGTCCGGATTGTTGGGATCGTACCCTAGGGCGGCTTCAACCACATCGGGAACTCCGTCGTTGTCGGTGTCCTCTTCTCCGAGAATCCAGAAGGTCCAGACGACATCTCCGAGAAGAGGATTTCCGGCGAGGTCAGCGATCGGCGGGGTCAGTCGCGCCTGGTACAGCCCCGGAGGCAGCGGATCCTGGAAGTTGAGCACCACCGTCGCCACGTCCTCCCGATACTCCAAGGCCCCACCCACCACCGGACTGTCATCCGGCGTGCCGAAGACTTGATCCGTACCTGCCGCCACCAGGCGGAAGGTATTGACCGTCAGGGTAGCTGGCTGAACCGGTTCACTGAAGGAAGCGGAAACGACGGACGCCGCACCCACAATGGCACCGGCTCCGGGGAACCGCCGGGTGACCCGAGGAGGCGTGGCATCCGGAACCAGATTAACCACCACTTCGTCGGTCCAGGTGAAATTGCCCCCCGTATCCGTCGCCTTGGCTCTTAGCCGGAAACTGGTTTGCGACGACGAAATCGACGGCGTTGTAAAGCGGGTCTCAAACGGAAAGTTTCCATCCACCGCCACCAGGAAACCATCCACGTAGAACTCCACGTTGCGCACCTGGACATCATCCGTCACCTCAGCCGAGACCCGTACGCTCTTGCCCTCCTCAGCCTGGGCAGGCGACAACGGGAAATTCGCGCTCAGCACAATCTGCGGCGGCCGACCCAGACGATCGTACTCCAGGTAATTCACCACCTGCAAACCCGCCTCGCCATCGGCCACGTAGGCCAGCCCATTGTAAATCGCCAGCGAACTCGCCAATCCCGGAGTGACCAGTACGGCCAGGAACTGCGAGTTCGTTCCGTTCGGCTCCAGATTGTACAGCGAGATATCGTGGGGCCCATCGTCGGTGCTGTTTCGGTCCACCGCCGCCACGCCCAGACCAGATCCATTCGCGACCATTTGCTTCCACCCAATCTGAGTCGTGGAGACCTGTCGCAGCAGTGTAGGACTGTCCGGATTGCTCACATCAAACACACTGTAGCCCTGCGCAAAGCTGCAATACGCCTTCCCCCCACCCACAAAGACCCGCAACCGCCGCTGCGCCGCGCCCACCGTTCCATTGGCCGCGACACTGGATCCCACTCGCAATTCCGCGCCATCCAGCGGGAGCAGGTACAGACGTCCTAAGGCCAAGGCATAGAGCATATCGCCGGCAATGGTCAGATCCTGGAACGACTGGTTCCCCGCCTGGACTCGCTCGAGAATGGTTCCGGTGGCGAGTTCAACGGAGACGATGGCCCCGTTCGCCAATCCCACATAGCCAATTCCACCTGCAACCGCTACGGCATTGGCCGCCGCACCCAGATTCAGTTGATGCCGAATCGCCGCACTCGACGGAGTGCTGATATCAATAATTGCCAAGCCAGCGCTGCCGTCCGCAACCGCCACCAACGCGCCCGAACTGGCGACACTTCGCGCACTTCCCGCAGTGTCCACTTGGGCGAGTCGGCTCGGGTTCAAGCCCTCGGAGATGTTGAAGACCGTAATTCCCTCGGAATCGTTGGCGACAATGGCCAGGTCGTTGAGGGCCACGACGTCCACCGCCCGGCCGGGAGTGTCCGCGGCCGCAATCACGCCCGTGCGAACCGCCAGTCCCGACAATGGATCCTGGCCCGCTTGCACTTCCGCTCCGTCCCGAATGCCGTCCCCGTCGGAATCAGCCACGTTCGGATCAGTGCCCATGATCTGTTCGCCCAAGTCATGCAATCCATCGCCATCGGTGTCGGGAGAATCATCACCCCACAGAACCACGTCTTGCAGCATGCCATCGGAGCCAACTTCGCCGGACTGAAAATCAATGAAGCCAACTTCAAGGGTCGAAGCCTTAATGATGAAACTTCGGAACAGCCCATTGGGTCGCAGGAACAAATTCGCGTGCGCCACGCCCGATCGGCCGGCTTCCCCGCGTTGGGTGACCTGACCAAAGGCATAATCGTAGATTGCGTAGTAGTGGAGCCCGAGCGAGAGCGGCGCGGGTTCCACCGGAATTTCATCATCGGCCAAAGCTGAAGGCGGGCAGCTGTCATTCGCCTTGTTGGGGGCGAGCACAATCACATTCGCGCCTTGCTGCGCCGTCTCGGAATCAGGCGTGGTGACAAAATTGAAATTCAGGTTCGGAACTGACGTCACGGATTCGGTTAATCCATTCCGAGTCTTGACCAACTCCGCTTGAAAGCCCGGTCCGATGTCAGGTTGCAGGATCCCCGCCAAATCACCGCATCGACTAAACCCATACTTCGCCGGAGGGGTCAGGGTGCGTTGCGCCACCAAGGGCGTACTCAGATCAAGGTTGGCCAGATTCCACGTCGCCCGGACGTTGGGCTCGGAATAAACCCACATGAACGATCGGTCGTTGCAGTCGGGGCTGAATCCCCAGCCGGCAATATCGATCTCGTCACCCGCCAATCCCGGTGGAACGGCGGGATTAAAACTGATGTCCAAGCGACGCGACCCGTCCGCAACCCGGGCGATCTGAATGTGGGTCGTACCGGCATTCTCATTGCGGGCCATGATGAAGAAGCGTCCGTGCGGGCTGAACCCCCAGCCGGAAGGAACCGCTGGTCCCACGTAACTGTACGCCGGGGCGCTTCCCAGGGCGTCGCCCAGGTCGAACACCATTAGATTCAGCTGCTGATTCGGGAATGTTCCCGAGAGCCACCAGATCGCGTACCCGTTGCCGTCCGGGGCAAATCCACTGAAGCCGCCCTGCGGCAACTCGAGCCGCAAGCGCAACGAATTATCACCGATTCGAAAGACTTCGTAGGTCACACCCGCCATGAACTGCGCCGGTGTCACAACTAGACGGAACAGACCGTTCGGAGAGGTTCCAATGAGCGGATTCGAGGGCGAGACGTTGACCTCCGGCGCCACGACCGTGGCGTCCGCGTATTGACCAACTGCCGTGCATCCGCAGTCGCCCCCGTCACACGGTCCAGTGGGGCCACCGCCCCCATTTCCACCCCCGCCACCACTCGAACCACCGCCGCCACCGGGGCTTCCTCCGCCTCCTGTGCCGCCACCGCCAAAGCCACCGCCGCCACCACTTCCACCCCCACCAAAGCCTCCTCCGGTGGAGCCGCCGCCGCCACCAGGTCCACCGCCAGTTCCACCACCTCCACCCCCAGGCCCACCGCCCCCGGGTCCCCCGCCGCCGCCCGACCCGCCTCCGCCTCCGCGAATGGGATCGCACCGACGACGGGTCACCGGATCCACGCCATGCCACCCAGGCTGGCGAATGCCGACGCCGGCGTCCGTTTCCAAAAACTTCCCGTCCGGCGTCGCGGTCATCGCACCTTGAACCACCCAATAACCCAAATCGTGGTCAAAGCTGATCAACGCTGTCTTCCCGCCCGGAGGAACGGTCTTGCCCGTCGTGGGGTCAGGTAGGTTGGGAAAACGAACCGGAACCGGCCGATCAAAATTGCTGGGCCCATCGGTCTGGACCGTGATGACCATCGGCATCTCGATTCCCAAGGGCAACGGCTCCGGCAGTCGGTCCGGAGGAACCGGCGAAATCCCCACCCGACCGCCGCGATTACCGTTGTTGGAGAAGAGGGCATTCGGTGGCACCAGGATCTCGGTTCCGGCCAACTCGGGATTCTCTGCCAGAACCGAGCTCGGAAACTCCACCGGCGTTGGCTCCGTCAAACTGACTTCCTTCAGCGTCCCGCCTTTAACGAGCGGCAGATAAATCAACCCATTGCCTCCTGCCAGATTGTTGCTCTTGCCCGGCTCGGCCGCCCAAGCCTTGCCCACAAACGGGAAGTAGTCGCCGTTCGGCCAGTTGCTTCCCACCGCGGGACGCCCGTCAATATTGACGAAAAAGCGACCCGCCGGAACTGGCGTCAGATGAAACCGTCCATCCGCTCCCGTGGTGGTTCGCATGGATTCCTCCCGCCCGACCACTTCGATGATCACCCCAGCCAAAGGCCGGTTAATGGGTTGGCCATTCTCCAAGCCCA
This sequence comes from Verrucomicrobiota bacterium, assembly GCA_017309115.1. Lineage (GTDB taxonomy): Bacteria > Verrucomicrobiota > Verrucomicrobiia > Limisphaerales > UBA9464 > UBA9464. The sequence continues at coordinate 78,227 of JAFLEF010000014.1, forward strand.
ACTCCGAAGCAAACACCTGGCCCACGACGCCCGTCTCAGTCACCGGGGTCAGCGAGAAGGTCGTGAACACAAACGTCCCCGTGCCGCCCGCCTGCCCATTATTGTCTGCATCCACCGGAACGGCGGTCTCATCCAGGAAACTGTCGCCTTTGACCGTAACCTGGACCAAGGCGTCACCCGGCAGCGGTTCGAGATAGAACAGAGTTGCGGTCCGGCGATCCAAACTCAGTTCTGAGCGGGAAAGAATCCGACGACCACCGAACTCCGCATAAAAATCATCGGGTTTGATCAGGGTGCCCGGCGCCAACGGGCGGGTGAAATGCAGAATGGTCTCGCGATTCACGGAGACTTCATCGTCTCCCGGTGCGGGCGAACTCATGAACGTAACCGGAGCAACTCCACCCGCGGGATCCGAACCCGCCTGATACTCCGCCCGGTTCGATTGGCCATCCCCGTCGTAATCCTCATTGGCATCGGCCGCATCCAACGGATTCAGAAACACCGGCCGCCGCAACTCGTACACGTCGTCAATGCCGTCCCGATCCGAATCCTCCGGCCCGGAAAGCAGCACTTTCTTCACCCGATAAAACGCGGCCTGCTGAACACTGCTCACGTTGGGGTCTCGCAAGGTCGTTTCGGCCCCACCATTGAGGCGCACATCCACCGCTGAAGAAATCGAGGTCAGCGCGGAACCTCGCACCAACACAAAGTAGGAATCCACATCCCCCGCCACCCGAATCTGAGGACGGCCCTGGCCATCCAGGGTCACTTGATCAATGCGAAAATCCTGGGCGACGGCGCGCGGGAGGAGGGTCGTAAGAACCACCCAGCTGAACCAAATCAGCCAGCGAACCGAGGATGATCGGATGTGTGAAAACATCGGGAAGAGGGAACGGGACCTCGTCGCAGAACAACGCGACGTTGTGCTGGGAACGGACGGAACAAATCCATTCTTACAGCAGCTTCACTCTCCCGGTCAACAACGTGGGACTGAAATACTCGCGCACTGTCGGGCACAATGGTGCGTCCCGCCGAGTCGACATCTTCCAAGTCAGACCATCCCGAACCGAAACTCCCTCGCCGGCTTCCGTCAGCGTTCTCCCAACCGCTTCACGCCCGCTCCAGACTTGCGGCCAGCCAAGGGCGTCTCCGAGGCGGAACCCCGCGACGACTTTTCCGTCGAGGTTTTCGCCGGAACAAATTCCGCCGATTCCACAAAAGTGCCCGGCCGGTAAAACTCACGCGCTCGCCGCCAACGCATATCCATGGAGGTTCTGATGAAGTTCCAGGATCTTCTTCACCGCCGCCGGAAGGTCCGGAACAATAAAGTCATGATGGTCCTGTCCAATCCAGGGCGACTGCAGCATGACGCTCGTGCATCCTGCAATTTGAGCCGCCTTCGCATCGGGCCATTTGTCACTCACCACAAACGAGTGATCCAGATCGAGGCTCCACTTGAACCCGGCCTCGAGGAACATTCCCGGCTGCGGCTTGCAACAGGGATGCGTCCGATCGTCGTACGGACACACCAGAATGTCGTCGATGGGCAGCTTCCGTCGGAGCATCGCGTGCATCAGATCCAACTCCCGGCGCGATAGGTTTCCCTGCGAGACGGCCGGCTGATTGGTCGTCGCGATGAGGAGGAACCCGGCTTCCTTCAGCAGCGGGAGCCATTCCGCAGCGACGGGATTGATTTTGAACTGCTCCAGACGCAACGGCGCAGCTTGCTGGCCCTTGACCGTCTCACATAGGTTGAGCACGCCATCCCGTTCGAAGAACACTGCGTCTTTCATACCGCTGATAGTAGCATCCGGCCTGCCAGTCTCAGGCAAGCGATGAAAATCAACGTTCTGGTGGCATCAGCGTCGCGAATCGGTCAAACCGCCCCGACCCGACAGTCAAGACAGCCCCGGCGCCTGGGGCCAGTTCCCCAATCCCCCACTCTCCAGCCTGCTGCGGCTATTCGTTCAGCCCCTCCGTCGCAGCCAGTCGTTGTTCCATCCAACGAACCGTCGGCAGCACGCGCGCGATCGCATTGGCTTCGGTTTGGCCCGGGAACGGTTCCAAAAAGAATTTCACCACCGCCACCACCTCGCCATTGCGATCCCGCAACGGCGAGGTCACCAGGAATTCCCCCGGATTCTTACCAAAATAGGCCTCATTTCCCCCAAACACATTGTTCTCAGTGTCTCCGGCCGGCAGGCCCAACTCATCCGCATTCTTGGCGGCCAAAACATGCAGCTCAGGACGACCCGACGTTTTCCCGTAGAGACGCAGATTCAGAATCCGGGGCTGCCGTTCCAACGTGTCCCGCACCAACTTCTCCGCCACGGTGACGAGCGGTTGATACGTTACCTTGGCGTCCGTGAATTCGCTCACTGCGTCGGATTTGGTCATGAAGCCCACTCGGCCCACGGTGAACGAATTGTCCGTTAGCGTGGGAATCACGCTCTGACCATCGAGCAGTACATCAATCCGGTTGGCGGTCACCTTGACCGTCAACTCGTAGAACTGCCCGGTCTTGATGGGAACATCGTTGCCAATGGGTGCAGACCGCTGGCCCTCCACAAACTTGTAGAACCGCACATTCCCGCGCGCACTCGCTCGCACCACGTAAAAGTTCCGTTCGTCCACCAACCGGAAGACAACTCCCGCCATTTGCTCCACCCGACCCTTCACCAGCCGAAACCGCGTGGAAAAGGTGAAGTCCCCGTATTTGTCGTCCGGATAGTAAAGTACCGGATACCGCTCATCGGTGGGGTCCTGGGACAACTGAGCCAACACCGGCAGTTGATTCACCGTCGGCTTGTCCTGCAGCAGCGGCTGAAACTGGGACGGAACATCGGTTTGGATCATCTGCCAATCCGCCGGTCCGCCACCGCCCATGACAAAGGCTTTGAAGCCGGCCGGGGGCTTGCCCAGGGAGTTGGTGGAGAAATCAAACGCGCGCTCGGCAGCGTGGAGATTTCCCCATCCCACCAGAATCAACAACGCGCACCACAAAGGCTTCATCGGTTCGCGACGCTAACAAATCCCCTTCCCGCGGCAAGCCACCTAACCCCGGAACGCAGGCCCGTGTCCCAGATGATTCTCATTCGGGCGAAACGCGCTTCACTCTTGAGATCTGCCAGTGCTCGTCGGACGCTGCATCCCAACCAAGCCAAGTTCTATGCCCGATCTCCATCCGCTCCAGGTCAAAACGATCTTCCATCCTTCGGACTTTTCGGCCGCCAGCGAAGTGGCGTTTGCCCACGCCCTCAGGCTGGCTCTGGTTTCGCGGGCCCAACTCCGCATGCTGCATGTTGCGCCGAATTCCCATACCGACTGGCATGATTTTCCAGGCGTTCGCGAAACCCTGGTTCGCTGGGGGCTGATCCAAGCCGACCGTCCCCGGGGTGCCGTTGCCGAGTTGGGCATCGATGTTCGTAAGGTTATCGCCGAAAGTGACCATCCCGTCCGGGCTTGCCTGAGCTATCTCGAAAAACACCCCGCCGACCTCATTGTGCTGGCGGTTCACACCCACGAAGGCCGCACGGGCTGGCTGCATCGTCACGTCGGCGAACCAATCGCCAAGAATGCCGGCCTGATGACGCTGTATCTGCCCCACGGCGTTCCCGGATTCGTTTCCCTCCAGGACGGCTCAGTCACGCTCCGCAATATCCTCATTCCCATCACCCAGAAACCTCGGCCTCAGCCCGCGATCGAAGCGGTTCGGCGCCTGGTGGAACATCTGCCCATCCCGCCGGGCAAAATCACGCTGCTGCATGTCGGTCCCGCCGCGGAGGCCCCTGCTCCGCGTCTGCCCGAACTCCCGGGCTGGACCTGGGACCGCCAAAACCGGGACGGGGATCCGGCTGTCGAAATCCTGGAAGCGGCCCGGGAACTCCCTGCCGACCTGATGGTCATGACCACGGACGGTCCTGACGGCTTCCTCGATGGGCTTCGCGGCACCACCTCCGAACGGGTTCTGCGCGAAGCGCGCTGCCCGATCCTGAATCTGCCCGCCGGAACCGTGCTGGGTTGATGAGTTCAACTCTCTTCCGGTCGCCGACGGGGTCGTTCTGGGGAATCCGGGCAAAAACCGGCTTCCAATTCAGGGTCCCCCCCGTAGCCTCCGCCTCTCGTTTGCTCGAATACAAACGCAACCTTACCTGATTCTCGAACATGGCCGCTGATACCTCTGTAGTCGCCAAAGTGGAGTTGCCTCCCCTGACCCCGCTTTCCGTAAAGTCCAAACTGGCACCCACGCCGGCGAACCCACCCAAATACTCCGTTCGGGTGAAAAACAACGCCGGCACGGAAGTCACTTTGGCCGATCCCCGGGCCACTCGCGCCCTTGTCGCCCTGATGGACGTCCACGCGGTTGTGGGCGGCGCTGCCTGCCATTGGGGCGGACCCGCCGCCTTTGCCGAAGTGAACGCGGCGATTCACGGCCTGATGTTTGCGACGACGGGCCGTCCCTGGTACGAGGCCTTCAACTTCGTCAACGACGCCGGTCATGCGGAAAACGGAATTTACGCGCTACGTTCCAACTACGGTTTCGACGGCCTGACGTTTGAGGATCTCAAGGGCTTCCGGTCCATTCACTCCAAGCTGACCGGCCACGGGGAATCCCATCTCAATCCGGAAGGCGTTCTGCTCTCGAACGGTCCGCTGGGATCCGCCCTGCCCCAAGCTCAAGGCTTGGCTCTCGGCGACAAACTGGCCGGACGCGACCGGGTCACGATTGTCACCGTTTCCGACGGTGCCTCCATGGAAGGCGAAGCCAAGGAAGCCTTCGCCGCGATTCCGGGTCTGGCCGGCAAGGGCCGCCTGAACCCCTTCGTCCTGGTGGTCTCCGACAACGACACCAAGCTGTCCGGTCGCATCACCCACGACGCCTATTCCATGCACCCCAGCTTGCTGGCCATGCAGGACTTGGGTTGGGACGTCCGTCATGTCGAAACGGGTAACGATTTGCCCTCGGTGTTCCTGGCGGTGGAAAAAGGTGTGACGGACGCGAAGGCGCATCCCGAGAAGCCGGTTTGCCTGTGGCTCAAGACCGTGAAGGGATACGGCATCAAGGCCACCGAAGAGAATTCCACCGGTGGTCACGGCTTCCCGCTGTCCAACGGCGAAAAGATTCCCGATTGGATCACGGAGCTCTATAAGGGCGACACCCCGCCGGCGGAGTTTGTTAACTGGGCCGCCGCACTGCACGCCGACTGGAAGAAGAAGGACGACGAAAAGAAGGCCAAGGCGGCCGCCGCCGCGGGACAACCGGCTCCCGCCGCTCCGGCCGTGAAAAAGGAGAAGGTCCAGGCCGGACTCGCCGCCGGCGCCATTCGCGCCGCCAAGGAAGGATATCCAGTCTATTCCGTGAGCTCGGACGTCCAGGGATCCACCGGCATCAGCACTTTCCAAAAGGCCACCGGCCACTTCGTGGAGGTCGGTATCGCCGAGGCCAACATGATTTCCACCGGCGCCGGTCTGAGCAAAGCCGGGTACATCCCCATCGTCGACACCTTCGGCCAGTTCGGGGTCACCAAGGGCAATCTGCCGCTAACCATGTCGGCGCTCTCCCAAGCGCCGGTGATCGCCATGTTCTCGCACGTGGGATTCCAGGATGCCGCCGACGGCGCCTCGCATCAGGCCACCACCTACCTCGCCGCGCTGAGCGCCATTCCCCACACCCTGGTTGTGGCTCCCAGCTGCGCAAACGAAGCCGAAGCCTTCATGTACGCCGCCATCAAGCACATTGGCGACGAACGCCGGGCCGGACGTGACGGTGAATCGGTCGTCTTCTTCGTTGGCCGGGAAAACTATCCGGTCGAATGGGTGCCGGGCGCCAATTACGCCTGGGGTAAGGCTCAGGTCATTCAGGAAGGTTCCGATGTCGTCCTGATCGGTTCCGGCGTGCTCTTCAGCAAGTGCCTCGAAGCCGCCAAACTGCTCGCCGCCCAGGGACGCTCGGCCACGGTCATCAACAATCCGTTCATCAACCGGGTCGACCTCGAAACCATCGGCGCCGCCGTCAAGAAGTGCGGCGGCCGGGTGGTCACCATCGAGGACCATCAGTTGATCTGCGGCATGGGTGCCCAAGTGTCACATGCGCTGTCCAACGCCGGCATCGCCCATCGCATCCATTCGCTGGCGATTCACGGCGAGTTCGGTCAATCGGCCTACCTCGCGGAAGAGCTGTATGTGAAGCACGGTCTCACCGGACCGAAGATGGCCGAAGCCGCGCTGGCGCTGCTCGCCTAAGTTTGCCGGCAGTTCAGTCCTTCACCGGAGTCCGGGTTCGCCTGGGCTCCGGTTTTGTTTTGGCATCGACCGGTTCAGAGGATCTATCGCATCCTTTCCGGGTTCCTGACCCTCCCGAAGCACTTCCATTTCCCCTATTCCCATGCGCATCTACTTCGCCACCAATCGCGATCCGGACAACGTCGATCAACCCACCGATTTCGGATCCCGCTTCAGTGTCAACGGGCTCACGGATCTCAGGTTCGGTTGGGCCGAAGTCACCGGTCCCAAATTGGACCAATATCAATTGACCGTCGCCGCCGAGAAACTCGTGGTGGATCCGGACCAAGCCAAGGTCGGCGACCTGTCCGGTCAGGTCTTGGGTAGCGAAGCGGTGTTCGAAGCCGTGCGCACCGAGATGATCCAAAACAAGATGGACTGCGTGATTTCGATTCATGGCTTCAACTACACCTTTCGCGAAGCGCTCCAGCGGACGGCCCAGATGAAGAAGTTCTACGGCGACCGACCCATGGTGTACTTCCTGTTCACGTGGCCCTCCGACGGTTCCATGTTGCCGTTCAAGGCCTATGCCAGTGATCGCGACGACGCCCGCGCTTCGGGCATAGCCCTCGGCCGCGGCCTGCAAAAATTGGCCCACTACCTCCGCGGCACCCGACCCGAAGATTACTGCGGTCAATCGGTCCACTTGATGGCCCACAGCATGGGCAACTACGCCCTGCGTTGGGCGGTCCAGGGTATCTGCGGCAGCGCCGGCAACCGGCTTCGCCGACTCCTCGATCAGGTCATTCTATTCGCGCCCGACGAAGATGACGACGCCCTCGAAGTCAGCCACAAATTGCTTCCGCTTCCCGACATGGCCCGTCGGGTCACGGTTTACCACAATCCTGGGGACAAGGCACTGGTGACGAGCGATCTCACCAAGGGCAATCCCGATCGCCTCGGTGCCAGCGGTCCCCACAACGCGCGCGCCCTGCCCGACAAGGTCTCGGTGGTGAACTGCGAACCGGCGATCCGTCTGAAGGACGATCCCACCGGCCATCAATACTACCGGGTCAGCAGCAAGGTTCGCGAGGATGTGTTGGCGGTGCTCAACGGCACGGATCCCCAGGATATCCGAACTCGTCAGTACCAACCGGAGACCCGAACCTTTCGCCTGAAAAAGAGCTGAACTCGGCGAACCTGCGACCAGTTCCGGCTTTCGCCCGGTGGGCCGGCCCCTAGGCTGAGCCCCATGATGCGTCGAGCGCTCCAGTTTTGCACGGGATGGCTTTGGGTGCCCCTTCTTTGGGCCGCGGAGCTAAATGGGCCCGCCTCCATCACGTCCCAGCAACTGCTGAAGGACATCACGATCCTGGCGTCCGATGAATTCGAAGGCCGGGGACCGGGTTCCCGAGGCGAGGAACGCACCACCACGTGGCTGGCTGAGCAGTTCCAAGCGGCGGGATTGAGTCCGGGCGGACCCAACGGCAGCTGGTTTCAGGAGGTGCCCATGGTGGGCATTCGCTCGACGTTCAGCGCCGCGATGCGCCAAGGCACGAACGTGATGCCCCTGACCGCGCCGCAGGACCTGGTGGCTTGGGCACCTCCGCAGACGGAGAAGACTTCCGTCAACGACAGCCCGGTCGTGTTCGTCGGGTACGGCGTGGAAGCCCCGGAGTATGGCTGGGACGATTTCAAGGGCGTCGATCTGCGCGGGAAGACCCTGCTGATGCTGGTGAATGATCCTCCGGTAATCGACGCCAGCGGCGCCTTGGACCCGACGGTGTTCAAGGGCAAGGCGATGACGTACTACGGGCGTTGGACCTACAAATTTGAAGTCGCCGCCCGCAAAGGTGCGGCGGCGGCGCTGCTCATTCATGAAACCGGCCCGGCCGGTTACCCGTGGTTCGTGGTGGTGAATTCCTGGAGTCGCGAAAACTTCTCCCTGATCGCCGCCGGAGAACCGACCGTGAATCTGGCCGGATGGCTCAGCCTAGACGCCGCTCAGCGAGTGATGAAAGACGCCCAGCTGGATTTCGAGACCCTCAAACGAAAGGCGGTCCAACGCGACTTCCGGCCGGTTCCACTGCCCTTCACCTTCCAGGCCTCAATCACCAATACCCTTCGTCCCTTGCGATCCAAGAACGTCGTGGGTGTGCTTCCAGGATCCGATCCGCTCCGCCGCAACGACTGGATTATCTATACCGCCCATTGGGATCATCTGGGACGTGACCTCCAGCGGGAAGGCGACCAGATCTTCAACGGCGCCCTCGACAACGCCACTGGCACCGCCGGATTGCTGGAACTGGCCCGGGCCTTCGCCGCCCTGCCCCAGCGTCCGGCTCGCTCCCTGATGTTTCTGGCGCTGACCGCCGAAGAACAGGGACTTCTGGGCGCGCGTCACTACGCCTCGTCTCCGTTGCATCCCCTCGAGCGCACGGTCGCCAACATCAACATGGATGGCCTGAATCCCTGGGGACGGACGGGGGACTTTGCCATCGTGGGCCTTGGGAATTCCTCTTTGGATGACTTGGCCCGCCGCTACGCGACCGAGCAAGGCCGAACGGTCACCTCCGAAGCACAGCCAGAGAAAGGTACGTTCTATCGCAGCGACCATTTCGAGTTCGCCAAAGTGGGCGTGCCCGCGCTCTACGGAAAGGGTGGGACGAACTTCCTCGGCCGTCCGCCGGAGTGGGGCCGAGCCAAAGCGGACGAGTATACCGAACGCGATTACCACAAGGTCAGCGACGAATTGAAATCCGACTGGGATCTGAGTGGCGCCGTGGAAGATCTCCAACTGCTGTACCGGGTGGGGTACGAACTGGCGGCCACCTCGCTCTGGCCGGAATGGGCGCCCAACTCCGAGTTCCGCGCCCGCCGCGAGGCCTCGCGAAGCGCCCGCTAATGGTCTGCCAACCGACACAGGTTAGTAGCCGATCAGAAGTTATCCGCAGATTATCTCTGATTCCCTCAGATTTCGTTCGGAAGATCGAAGATCCGATATCGGGAACCAGAATCTGCGAAAATCTGCGTTAAATCTGCGGATAAACCCGCCCCACCGACTTCTACCCATTCGCGATCAGCGAACCTACATGGCCCGGCAACGCGGCCGACACCCCCACCACCGGAATCTTCACTGTAAACTCGCTGCCCTGACCCGGCGCGCCGGTCACGCCCACGGTCCCACCGTGGGCCTCCACCACCGCCTTCACCAAACTCAGACCCAAGCCCAGACCCCGCTGGGATCGGCTCCGGTCACCTCGATACAGCCGGGTCCAAATCTTGGTCTGCTCCTCGGGGGAAACTCCAATGCCCGTGTCCCGCACCCGGATGATGGCCCAGCCCTCCCGGGTCTCCGCTCGCACGGTCACTAAGCCTCCCTCCGGAGTGTACTTCAGGGCGTTGTCCACCAGGTTGCCCAAGACCTGCCGCATCCGATCCGGATCCACGGACGCCTCGCACCGATCCGGCAACTCGAGCTTCACCTCGATCTTCCGCTCCTCGGCCACAAAGGAATACATCTCCGCGATCTCCCCTAACAGCCCAACGAGGTCGGTGGACTGCCGATTCAACTTCATCATGCCCGACTCCGCCTCTGTCACATCCATCAGCGTGTTGAGCATTCGCAGCACTCGTTCCGATTCCTCCACGCAATCCGCCAGCGCTTCCTGCGCAGCAGCCGGATCCTCAGTGTTCTGCAGCGCCACTTCGGCCGTGCCGCGCAGACGGGTAAGCGGTGTGCGCAAATCGTGCGCGACGTTGTCCAGGGACTCCCGCATGGCCACAAGCAGGGCCTCGTTCTTGTCCAAAACGGTGTTGAAATGCCGCGCCATTTCGGTGAGTTCATCATCCCCCGGAGGCACCGGGACCCGCGCGTGGCGTTGTCCCTGTTCGAGGATCCGACGCGCCGTTCGGGTTACTTCCCGAATTGGCCGGGTCGCGCTCCAGGCGAACAACCCGCCTCCCGCCAGTCCCAGCACAATCGCCACGCCACCCACCTGCCAGAAGGTCTTGCGCAACGGCGCGAACAGAACAGTCCGGCTATCCGTACTCCGACCCACTTCCAGCATGACCCCGTTGGCCAACTGCCCCTCCGCAATGAGGAAGTCCTTCCTCGCGTTTTGCGGAATCCGCAGCTCCCGCACTTTCTCCACGACATACAGGCCGCGGCTCGGTTCCGGCACTTCCCGAGTTTGGACCTCCAACCATTCCGGCGGCACTTCGGCGAGCAACACTTGGCGACCATCCCGGGACAGCCGGACATACAGTGATGTCACTCCGGGAAACCCCGCACTGCTGCGCACGGACGCCCGCAAGGCCTCCACACCATAGCGCAGATACACTTCCGAAAACCGACTGAACAGCGCCTCCAACTCGGCCCCCGCCCGCTCTTCAATGGTGTGAGTCAAGGCGCGGTACAGCCCCCAGAATAGACCCGTCACGACCAGCAGGAACACCAGGGCAAACCACAGACTCAGCCGCAGCGCCAGGGACCGCCGAATTTTCTCAAGCAATCGGACGAAGGACATAACCCACTCCCCGAATGGTGTGTAGACGTTGCTTCTCGGGATCCACCTTGCCCCGAAGCCGATGAACCAGCACATCCACCACGTTGGTCTGCGGATCGAAGCTGTAATCCCAGACATGCTCGAGAACCATCGTCTTGGTGACCGTCCGTCCCGGATGCCGCATCAGATACTCCAGCAGCGAAAACTCCCGAGGTTGCAGCTCCACTTTCTGGCCCGCCCGCGTCACCTCCCGACTCAAGAGATCCAACGTCAGGTCGCCCACGGTCAGTCGGGTCGGCTCGGTACCGGTCTGGGTCGCCCGGCGAATCAACGCCTGGATTCGGGCCAACAACTCCGAAAACGCGAAGGGCTTGGTGAGATAATCGTCGCCCCCCGCCTGCAATCCCTTCACCCGGTCATCCACACTGGCCCGCGCGCTTAGGAAGACGATGGGCAATCGGGAACCCCTGGCCCGCAGACGCTGCACCACGGAAATGCCGTCCATCTTGGGCACCATGATGTCCACCACCGCCGCGTCGAAGTTGGTCGTCTCGGCCAGACTCAGCCCCGCTTCCCCATCCGCCGCATGGTCCACGGCAAAGCCACTTTGCTTCAATCCCTTGACCACGAAGGACGCGATCTTGGGATCGTCTTCAATCACGAGCACGCGCACAGAGAGAGTCGTATCAAACGGTTTGGGATTCGACGAGTGTTATGGCGGGCCCGGTGTAGCCGACCTACCAGACCCGAGCCCAAATCACTTTCAGATACCGACCCTCCGGACAATTGGACATCACAGGGTGATCCAGTCCCGCCCCGGTCCGATCCAGAATCTGCAACTTGCGGTCGATCTTGTGTCCGGCCCGGACCACGATTCGTTCAAACTCCTCCGCCGCCAACTGACCCGAACACGAACAGGTCACTAGCAGTCCGCCCGGTTCCGTGATGGAGATCCCGAGAATGTTCAGATCCTCGTACTTTCGCAGTCCGTCTTCTTCTTCCTCCTGACTAAACACCAGCTTCGGCGGATCGAGAATCACCACTTCAAATTTCTTCCCGTCCTTCCGCATCTGCCGCGCAAAACTGTAGGCATCGCAATGAACCCAATTGATGCGCGCGTTGTTCAGGTTGGCATTGCGTTTGGCCTGGAGAATCGCTTTCTCGTCGAGGTCCACCGCCGTAACCTCCGCCGCCGCCCCCGTGACCCGGGCCGAAATTGAGAACCCGCCGGTGTAACAGCACAGATCCAACACCCGCCGATCCTTGACCCAGCCGGCGAGTTTCCGTCGATTGTCGCGCTGATCGCAGAAAAAGCCGGTCTTGTGGCCGCTGCCGAAGTCCACCTCGTAGCGCACCCCGTGTTCCTTGACCTTCACCGTGCGCACGTCGTCCGAGGAAATCTCCCCAGGCCGAATCCCCTCATTGCGCATCACCGACGGATCCACCTCCAAGACCGTCCGGGTCGTGCCCAGACGCTGATGCAAATGGGCCAGCAGTTTCGGCAGCCGTTGCCAGATGCCCAAGCTGTGGACTTGGACGCTCAGCACATCCGCGAAGCGATCCACGATCAGCCCACTTAGCCCGTCGCCGTCGGAGTGAATGACCCGGTAGGCATCCGTCTCCGCCGGCAATCGCAGCAGGTTGAGCCGGAGGTCCAGAGCGCGATCCAACAGGAAGACCAGCATGTCCTCGCCCACCGGCTCGGTTCCGTGATGGAGGATTCGCAAAGGCACCCGCGAGCGGTCATTCCACAATCCAGCACCAAACAGTCGCCCTTCCTTGTCGTAAACATGGACCCAGGAACCCGGCCCGGCATCGCGGGACACGTCGCGAATCATCGCCGGGAAAATCTGCGGATGAAAACTGTAGTACTTCAGATGGACCCAAGGCGTGTGCCAGTTCGTCCGGTCCACTTCCAACAGCGGTGCCGGTCGGGACCGCATCGGAGGACCACGGCGTTCTGGGCGATATCCATCGTTCATCCCCGTTCGCGTAACGGTTTCCGGGGTCTCCCCGCAATGGCGAACTGAAAGGAAATTAACTTGGGCCGCGTGCCGGGAGCAGCTGAGGGCGGAGAGGGAGCCGAATGCGGCCGGCTTGACCTAGTAGGCAACTACGCAACTGCGCGGCTCTCTCGTCACTTACTCAACGCTGAACCTTCAACCAATCGGGAATTAGCGACTCACATGGGGAATGCCTGAACAAAGCCACGCGGATCGTAAAAGATCGTCAGCGATTGAATGAGGTGCCCTTCCACTTTCAACCACTCGGAGACGTCGACGGTCAGTGAACCGCCGGCGGGCGTCTTGAGTTTGAGTTGGGTGATGGAACAAACGATATCTCCACTGACGATTTGCTGTCGGACGATGACCGATTCATGAAACGGCAGGAATTGGCGGAGCATGCCCATAAAGACAGCAGATCCTTCGACCTTCATCAGCGGTCCGGTGAACACAAAGTCGGGAGCAAGCAGCGCTTCCAGCTCAGCCGCGTTGGAATTGCCCTCAGCCACCGAGTTGTTCAATTCGTAGAAGCGACGGGCGAGTTCGAGGGGTGTCATGTCTGTTGAGATGATGTAAAAAAGTGATTGAGGCGCTCCAATCTGGTGATCGGCATACCTGCCGAGACGGAGGGTATCGACCGGGTGGCAGATCAAATTTTCTTGGACTTAAGATGATCGAAAACTCACTCACCTATGGCAGTCAACATTGTGGTGGCAATTCTCGGGAGCTGACCGATTCGACCTCATTGTATCACTTGGAGTCTTGCATCCGCCGACAGGTCAGGCAGCACCCCGGCTCAACGCTCAACGAAGAACGTTACGTCAAACGATCCGACTGGGCTCTTCACCGGCTTTTCCCGGCCACCCTCATCGGTTCGGTCCAAGCCGACCGAGTAGACGACGAAGCCTTTCGGCCGTTTACCGAACCGCAGCGGCTTTCCGTCGAACGGATCCAGGCGCAGTTCGGCGGCGGGCGCGGACGGCAGATCCGCCAGTGATTCTGGCAGCTGTCCCCCGTGTTCCAGCCGGTAGCCTTCGATCGCGAGGGCAGTCAGCGCCGCTCGGCGTCGGGCTTCAAACTGGGCGAACCGAGTCGCGGCCTTACTCAGCGACGGCAGGAGCATCCTGGAAAAAATCTTCGGGGGAAACCGCTTCGCCTCCCTGGGGACTCCCTCAATCAGTTCCTCCGTGCGACGCAGGGATTCAGGTGTGCCCTCCTCCGACCACTCGATAGCCTGGCCGAGGGTTTCGAGCATGAAGCGACGATCCACGTCCGCGATGCCCGAATAGCGCATGAATCGTATCCCTATCCGAATACCCTCCGCGCTGGCGGCCGAATCCTCCGACTGCTGTTGGTCCTCATTGGCCATCGCGGCCAGCGCTGCCGGCGGCAGATTGAAGACAGTTTGGCCAAGCACCCGCTCGGTTTGGAGGGTTTTTGACAAGGCCTTCTGCAGGTCAAGCGGCTGGAGCATAGCCTCCACCTGCCGGAGTTGGCTCGCCGACAGTGACGCCTGGTTCATAAGTCGCTCCAGACCGTCCAGCAGCATTTGTCCACTGGAAATTCGTACCAACTGGCTGATCAAGATCGGCTCATCGGCCAGAAGACCGGTCAAGCGGGAGAGATTCTCTAACGCCTTCAACGCTTTCGAAACCTCGCCCTGATCCGTGGCCAAAACGGACTCCAGTTGAAGCAACTGCGCCTCGCCTTTGATCACGGCCAGATGCGGTAGAAGGGTTGAGTACCCGTCACCCCAGCGGAGGGGGAACCGGGACTTTGGGCGAAGCAGGGCGGCCCGGACGGCTTCCCGGTGCGTTGCCTTTTCCGCCATCAAGGATTCCGCGGCGGACTTCGCCTCCGCACTCAACGGTTGATCCCGGGGAACTCGTCTCGCCTGCGAGCCCACGAGCGGCACGGCGGGATCGTACTGGGTTGCCGGCCGCTCGGGCAGTTTCCGTTCCCCGTTGCGGAAGGCGCGCCAAAACTCGGGTGCCTCGGATTCCCAAAGGTCCAGCATGAGCACGGCGGCATTTTCGGCCTCAGGGATATCTCCGTAGTTTCGCGCCAAGTCTTCCAAGGTCAGCGGTTCGCCCCGTTGTTGGATCGCCGCTTCTTCCTTCCGAATCTTTCGGACATTATTGACCCGCCAGAACACAAACGAGCCGACCAAGACAAGCAGGAGGAGCAACCCGGGCACCCAGAATGCCGCCTGCCACCAGATCACGGAGGAACGACGGCGTTCGCCTGGCGGGAGCGGGGACGACATACGGCTTTGCGACGCGGGCATCTGAGTGAGGAGATCGCCAGTAGGGACGCAACCTGGCTTTAGCAGCCCGCCGCGCGAGATGGCTGAGGAGATGTGTTCAGGTTCCAGGTTCCGTTCCAAGCAAAAGGGAGATTTGAGGTCACCTTTGATTCTCCCGGTTGTTCCGATGCTGTTCGTGAAGTCCGTGCTTCGTCCGCATCGCGGCACCTCAGGGTCTGGTGGCTCCGCTCGGCGCGGAGGCGGTAATGGCTTCCAGGGCGTCCTCCGCCAAGCTCTGGAGGGTCCGATGCGGCGCATTTCTCAGTTGCCGGAGTACCGTCACGGCGTTGCTGGCGGGTGGACCAATCTCCCGGAGACCTTTGAGACTCATGGTCTGGAATCGTTGGATGGCCTGCGTGGCCCCCCGCGTGAGTCCATGAATAATCTCCGGCGACGCCTCGCCGGTGACCCGCCACAGAGCAAAGGCAGGGGGACCGGAGAAACCCTGGGTAGCGGAGTCGTTCACTTCACGGCGCAAGGCCGGCTCCGCCCGTCGGGCCGCAGGTCCCAAGGCGGCGTAAAGCTGGTAGGCAATATCCCCGGTCCAGGCTTTGTTGGTCTGTTGCTGACCCAGCATAACCGCGACGGCGAGGTCGGCATGGTTGGAAGAAATGATGCCGAGGGCGTAAGCGGCGGCGGGACGACACATTCGGTCCGGATCGGTCAACAGTTCCTCTAGTCGAGAAATGGCGTTGCTGGCCGCCGGACCGTAGTGGGCGAGGGCTCTCGCCGCCGCCATTCGGACTCCCGAGTCCGCATCCTGGAGTCGGTCCGTCAGTGCGTACAAATGGGGCGGGGGTTGCGGCCAGACGAGGGGAAAATCACGGGCCAGGAAGTAACGTTCCCCCTGGTTGTTTCCCGCCAACAGGGCCAGGTAGTTGCTGACAGCAGTGGGTTCCGTGGGGGTCAGCGAAGTCAACGCTGCGATCGCGGCACAGTGCAATGGCGTGCCACTCCTAGTCGCCCACAGCAAAAGTTCCGGTCGCGCCTCACCCGCCGCCGGCCCCAAGACCAGCAACGACCGAGCGGCTAGAAGCTGAGTGGTATTCTGTTTTTGATGGCGACTCCCGATGGAATTAGCCAGGGATTCGGACATCCAACTCCGCATCCAGTTGAACGCCCCTTTGGATTCCAACCAGTCCATCCCCTGCACTGCGCGGCCAGGCTCCCGACGAAGTTGGACACGCAAAAACGGCACGGCTTCGGACCCGGCGGCCTCCAGTTCACCGCGTCGGATCTCGTCGTCCATGCACCCGATGACAGGGTCTTCCGAAATCAGAGACTTCAGGTGCGGACTAGTCCGCCCGGACCACCAAGCTCCGCCCGCTAGGGTGATCAAAAGAATCCCGAAACCCGCAATCCAGAGTCTCTTCCTGGTTAGCTTCATTCGTCTCAGTCAGGGCTCACGGCACCACGGCAGTCTGACCCAGCTCCGATTGAAGGCTCACGGAAAATCACAAGTGGCGCCCTTGATTCATCTGGATACCCACGTCGTCATCGGGCTTGCCGCCCGCCGTTCGGCTTGAACCGAAACGGTTCGGGCTCATGCTTCACCGGAATGTTCCTCCGGTTGCTCCATCGGATCGTGGTTCTGTCACTGCTGGGATTGGCCGCGGTGGCCGACCCGACGGTCACGGTCGCTCCCAGCACACCTCCGGCTGATCTCGCCGCCGCCCAGTCTCGACTGCGGGTCGCTGCCGGATTCGAGGTCGATCTGTGGGCCAGTGAGCCATTGGTGCAGAATCCCACCAGTCTCAGCTTCGATGGTCATGGCCGGGCGTTCGTGGTGGAAAGTTTTCGACGACGAACCAGTGTGTTCGACATCCGCAACTTCAAGGAGTGGGTTCCCGAGGACCTGGCACTAAACTCCGTCGCGGATCGCGCCCGCTTTCTCGAGGATCAACTGGCCACCAACCGGGCGTTCCTCGAAGCGGCCACCAAGTCACCACGCGGATTCCGCGATTTTACCGGGGACGGCACAGTCAGCATTTTTGATCTCTCGGTGGAAGCGGAACGCATTCGACTGGTGTGGGATCAGGATCGCAACGGCCAAGCCGATCGCGCCGTGACCTTTGCCGATGGCTTCAATAGCCCGGTCAGTGGCGTCGCTGCCGGAGTGCTGGCGCTCGGCTCCCAAGTGTGGTTCACCTGCATTCCGGACCTATGGCGGTTTACAGTGACCCAGCCGGAATTCGCCCGAGGGGAAATCCCGGCCGCCTGGCTCACCAATGCCGCCAATCTCCCTCCCGGAGTCGACGCGCAGCGTCTGCTGACCGGCTTCGGCGTGCATGTGGCCTACGGCGGACACGATATGCACGGGCTCATCAAGGGACCCGACGGACGGATCTACTTCACCATCGCCGATCGCGGAGCGGCCGTGACCAACCTGACCTCCCAGCGGCCCTTTGATGACGTCCGGCACACCGGTGCGGTTTTTCGGTGCGAACCCGACGGCTCGAACTTCGAAGTGTTTGCCCGCGGTCTGCGCAATCCGCAGGAACTGGCCTTCGATGAGTTCGGAAACCTGTGGACCGGCGACAACAACGGCGACGGCGGGGACAAGGCGCGGTGGACACTCGTGCTCGAAGGCGCGGACTACGGCTGGACCATCGGCTGGCAATGGTTGCCCAAGATGGGCGCCTGGAATTCCGAACGCCTCTGGCACACCCGGGAAAGCAACACGGCGTCCTATCTGGTGCCGCCCGTCGCGCACGTCGGTCACGGTCCGGCCGGAATCGCCTACTACCCCGGCGTGGGCCTCGGCGACGCCTTTTCCGGCAGTTTCTTCTACTGCGATTTCCCCGGCGGAGTCCGCACGTTTCGGGTCGAGCCCGACGGCGCGTTCTTCCGGGTGGTCGCTCCCGAACCAGTGACCGGTGCGGCGTGGATGGAAGACAACTCGCCCACCAACTTCATCGGCAAACTACTCTGGAACCTGGCGCCGGTGGATCTGGCGTTCCCTCCGAACGGCGGTCTCGTGGTGGCTGATGCCTTTCCCACGTGGGAGAAGGATGGCAAGGGACGTCTCTGGAAGGTCAGCAATCCGAAACTGGCCCAAGACCCCGCCATCGCGGAAGTGTCCAAGCTCCTCGCCTCGGACCTGACCCAGCGTTCCTTCGAAGAGCTCACCCAACTGCTGGGGCATCCGGATTTCCGCGTTCGATTGGACGCTCAGTGGACTCTCGCCGACCGGGGCTGGGTGGCTTGGAAGCCTCTGGCCGCCGTGGCCCAGCCCAACGCTTCCTCCCGAGCCCGACGCCACGCGCTCTGGGGATTGGGCCAGATCCTGCGGCAGTCCAAACTCGAGGATGACGAACTCGTCCCCCGGCTGACCGCCCTGCTGCCCCTCCTCCAGGATTCCGATCCGACCGTCCAAAGTGCCGCTGCGCGCCTGCTCGGTCAGAGCTGGCTCTCCCTCGTCCAAACACCGCTCACCGAATTGATCAAGTCCAGCCCCGCTCCTGTCGCCGCGCAGGCGCTGCTGGCGTATCGGGATCTCTTCGGAGGGTTCCTGCCCGGGGGGCATCTGCGCTATGAGCGGTCGCGCTGGAATCGGCTTCGGGAGAAACTTCCGTTGAGCGTCCTGCGATTGCTCCCTGGCCAAAGTGCCGAAAGCGCCAATGGCGTGCTGTGGCCAGTGGAATACCTCGAAGGCACGTTGAATCGGCATCCCGGAGATCCGGTGATTCAACACGCCGCCGCGCTGCTGTTGGCCCGAATTTCCGAGGTCACCGGATCGTCGATTCGCGCCAACGCTAACAACCACGCCTCGTCCAACTGGGTCAGCCGGCTCGTCTTTCTTCAATCGGAACGCCTGCGAGCCGATCCCGAGGTCGCCCGCAGTCTGACGGATCCGCACCCGCAATTGGTGCTCGAATCCGCCCGGGCCATCTACGACGTCCCTATTCCCGAGGCCCTGCCCGCATTGGCTCGAATCCTGGGCCCGACGAATGCCCCCCTGCCCTTCGCCGCCGCGGATTGGC
This sequence comes from Verrucomicrobiota bacterium, assembly GCA_017309115.1. Taxonomy (GTDB): domain Bacteria; phylum Verrucomicrobiota; class Verrucomicrobiia; order Limisphaerales; family UBA9464; genus UBA9464. The sequence goes on from JAFLEF010000014.1 coordinate 97,248, forward strand.
CCGCCTCGGTCAACTACACCCGAGACGAATGGAAATCCTTCGTTTACCGACGAGCGCTCAATGCCGCGCGTCGCCTCGGCCAGCATGATCAAGCCTTTGCCGTCGCGCGAACCGCAGGACGAACGGATCTGCCGGAGTCGATCCGAGTCGAGGCGCTGGACCTCCTGGGAACCTGGGGCCAGACGATCAACATCGATCCTGTCGTAGGCTTGCACCGGCCGATGTCTCCCGCGAACCCAGCCGACGCCATCGCGGCTTGGGACGATCTGTGGCCGTCGCTACGAACTGAACTCAACACCAATCTGGTGTTCGCCGCACTGCGGGCGGGACAACAGCTTCAATCCGATCAATGGCCCGTTCAACTGGCCGCGTTCACGAATCATCTCGATCCCTCGGTCCGCGCCGAAGCGAGGCGGTTAAGTTCCAGTGCAACCTTGGTTCCCGTGACCACGCTGGCCATCCAAGCCACCGCCGGTGAGACGGCCGAGCGTCAGTCGGCCTTGCGTCAACTCGGCCAATCTCCCGATCCGGCGGCGATCCCGGTCGTGCAACAGTGGTTGGATCAACTGAACCGCGGCTCGGTGCGGCCCGAGCTTCATCTGGAAATCCTGGAAGCGAGCCGCGCCCTGGCTCCGGCAGCCCCCGCGCTTCAGGTCGGCCTGAAATCCTGGACCAATACCTGGAAGACTGGTGACGGACTCGCCCCATATCGCGTGGCTCTGGCGGGCGGCGATCCCCGGGTCGGACGCCGGCTTTTCGCCGAACGCGCGGACTGGGGGTGTCAGCGGTGTCATCGTTTGGGAGCCGACGGCGGTGAAGTCGGACCCAACCTCACCGGCCTCGGCGCGCGTAAAGGCTCCGAGTACCTCCTGCGTGCGATCCTGAATCCCAACGCCGAAATCGCGCCGGGCTACGAGAATCTCGTGGTCACCCGCAAGGACGGCACCACCGTGGTCGGCGTCGTGAAAGCCGACGGTCCCCAAGGAGTCGTCCTGGAAACGATTGAAGACGGCCGCGTGACCATTCCTGCAGCGGAGATTCAATCCCGCGACCGCGGCCTGTCGGCCATGCCCGAAGGTCTCGGCGAGCTGATGACCCTACGCGAACTGCGCGATCTGCTCGCCGCCCTGGCCGAGCCGTGAGCGGGCGAGAGGTAAGCGGTAAGCGGTAAGCGGAGCGTTTGGACTGCGCCAGCCCTCTGGTGCTTTGGGGCGCGAGGAAGGCAAATGGGCCAAGCACTGTTTGACGCGTCAGGACGAAATCGCGCTGCGCGACTTCACCGGGGAACGGCGAAGTTCCCACTGAGCCACCCTTAGCCGCCGCCGGCAGAAGGCGCCATCTGATTACCCACGCGTTACCTGGCCTTTCGCCGTTTCAGTCCGAAACGTTCCGGCTTCGCGCGAAGCGTTTGGACTGCGGTCGCGCAACGAAGTGGAGCTACCGCTTTCCCGTCCCGGCGCGTGCCGCCTCGAACAACCACCACCACCCGCCCGCAATCAACGCCTTTCAAGATACGCCCGAGAATTTCCCGCGGAGGCGCTGAGGCGCAGAGACGAACCTTGAAACCACGAATGGAACGAAGAGCACGAATCCATGAACGCACCCCTCCCGCTTGCGCTTGCGGCCTACCCCTTTGCTGCCCGGTAGGGCGAGGTTCTACCGAGCCATCCCCGCCTCCCGTTCCGACCTCTCAGCTCTCAGCTCTCAGCTCTCAGCTCTCAGCTTCTTCCGCCTACTCCCGCCAGCCGTGGTTCTCGCGAACCTGAATCATGCTGGCGAGAATGTTGTTCCAGGTTTCCTGCTTCATCAGCATTTCGTTCGGGAACATGCAGCCATCCCAGCAGATGTGCCGGGTCTTCTTCGTCACCTTGCCTGTGCCGTCGCGCAACCAGTAACCGGCATCGCGGCCGACATTGAGTTTTCCGTTGGGATCGGTCACCGGACAATGCTTGCCGGTCTTCTCGTGATCGCCCGAGCCCTTCACCGTGGCGTCGTTCTGGGCCACATGGAAATCGATCGTCCAAGGCCGCAGCGCGTCGGTCATCTTCTTCATCGCCTTGTGGAAGACTTCCGGCTCCCAGTTGAACTTGGTCGGAACAATCCGGTGTTCCGGCGCGTTGTAGCCCAGCGTGTACAACAGCGTGTGCGCCATGTCGGCCTGGAAGCCGACCACCTTCGGCATGCCCACGGCTTCGAGGGTCTGGATCATGTACTTCCACGAGTGCATGCCGCCCCAGCAAATCTCACCCTCCGCCGCCAACCGTTCGCCGTGATCCTTGGCGACCTTGCCGCCTTCCTTGAACGTCTTGGCGATCAGCTTGGTGTTCTCCTTGGGATTCTTGTCCCACTCGACCACCGGCGCCGCGGAGTCGATGCGAACGATTCCGTGGGGACGCACGCCCAGTTCCCGGAGCTTCTGGGCAATCCGGCAGGCCTTGCGCACGGCGGTAACCCAGTTGGCCCGCTTCGCTTCGTCGCCCATGGCCGAACCGTCGAACCACACCGGCGCCACAACCGATCCCACCACGAAGCCCTTCTTCTGAATCTTCTCCGCCAGCTGCTTGATGCCGTCGTCGCTGATGTCGATGTCGATATGCGGGTTGTAGAGGAACAGGTCCACACCATCGAACTTCACGCCGTTGACCTCCGCCTTGGCCGTCAACTCCAGCATCGTGTCGAGGTCAATGAACGGTTCCGCGCCGGGGCTTCCCTTGCCGACGAGACCAGGCCACATGGCGTTGTGGAGCTTCGGGAAGTTGTTGGCGGCAGGAACGGCAGCGGGCTTTTTGCTCATGGCGTAAATGGTGTGCCGATAACTGCCGGAAAAGACCCAATCCGGGCAAGCGACAAGTGCAGACCGACAAAGAATCCTCAACTCCCCTGTCATCAGGAGTGACTCGGAACACCCCTTCTCCGCAGGATTGCCGCGCTCCATGAACGTTCGTCCCGTCGTCCGCCGTCTGGCTGGCCTGCACCTTGGCCTGCTGCTCGCCCTGGCTTCCCTCCCGGCCAGTGCTCAAACCCGTTCGACCCAACATTCGCCGCCGCTTCAGGAGGCCAAACCCCAGCGGGTCGGGGTCTCGCCGGAACGACTCGCCCGCATTGACGAGATGTGCGCCGGCGCCGTCCGGGACGGCAAGATTCCCGGAGTCATTGCCCTGGTCGCCCGCCACGGAAAAATCGTTTACTTCAAAGCCTTCGGCCACGCCGACACCGCCGCCCAACGCCCGCTGCAACGCACCGACATCTTTCGCATCGCCTCCCAGTCCAAAGCCATCACGGCCACGGCGGTCATGATGCTCTGGGAGGAAGGGAAATTCCGTCTGGACGATCCCATTTCGAAGTGGATTCCCGAGTTCAAGAATCCGCAGGTGCTGAAGACGTACAACGAGGCCGACGGCACCTGGACCGGTGAACCGGCCAAGCGGGAGATCACGATCCGGCATCTGCTCACCCACACGTCCGGACTCGGCTACGGCGTGATCGATGGCGATCCACGGTTCAAGCAACTCTACGCCAAGGCGGGAGTCGTGGATCTGTTCACCACCGAACCCGTCACCATCGGCGAGAGCGTCAGGCGCCTGGCCAAACTGCCCCTGCACCATCAGCCCGGCGAGAAGTACACCTACAGCGAAGGCTTGGATGTTCTCGGATACTTCATCGAGGTAGTCTCCGGACAACCCTTCGATGTCTTCCTCCAGAAACGGCTGTTCGAGCCGCTGGGCATGACTGACACCGGGTTTTATTTGCCGGCCGAGAAGGCCAACCGGCTGGTGGCCGTGCAAAAGCCGGAGGGCGGCAGCTGGGTCCGGTATCCGGTGACGTTCTACGATCCGGATTATCCGATCAAAGGGGCCAAGTCGTTCTTCTCCGGGGGTGCCGGTCTGTGCAGCACGGCCAAGGACTACGCGACTTTCCTGCAGATGTATCTGAACGGCGGCGAACTGAACGGCATTCGGATTCTCAGTCGGACCACGGTGGAGACCATTCAGAGCGAACAGGTCGCCCGCAGTCTGTGGGGTGGCGGGGACAAGTTCTACGGACTCGCCTTCGGGGTGGTCACGGACCAAGGCCAGGCCAAGGGTGGCGAAGGCAGTCCTGGAACCTTCGACTGGGGCGGTTATTTCAACACCCAATACTTCGCCGATCCCAAGGAAGGCGTGATTGGAATCCTGATGAAGCAGACCCAAGGCGGCAACGACGACACCGGCTGGAGATTCCGCCAACTGGTCGGCCAAACCATCGACGACTGACCGACCTGCACCCCAGGTCGATCGCGGATAGCGCGGATGAAACCAAGCGGGAGTATCCGCAGATTCGCGCGGATTCTCCCAGATTTCTGGGAAGGAAGACTGCCGTCCGACGTCTGGGGCTCTCACCAACCGGCCTGACCTGCAGCTACCACCAACGCCCCAATTGGCTCCTGAAAAATCTGCGTCAATCGGCGTTAATCTGCGGTTAAACCTCCCCACCTCGGCGGAAGATCACGGCACAGGGCGCAGCCGGAAGAAGGTGGATCCCGAAGTCTCGCTTCCCAGCGCCCATTCCAGATCCATCGACTCCGCAAGAAAGTCCGTGCCCACCGGCAACCACGTCCGGAGGTCTTCGGACTGTTCAAATTGATACCGCCAGCCTGGGTTCAGGACCATTTGGAGCCAAGAACCGGAGTCATCCCGACGTATCCCCAAGCCCGGAGACGGCGCCCCTCGGAGCGCCACGGTCTGCAAGCGGCCCGCCGCGATCGACACCACGCCCCGCAGATCGTTGGGAAAGTTGGAAATCAGCGTTCCGCCGCCACCCCACAACACCACCTTTCCCTCCTGGGTCAAGGCCACGCTGTGAAGTTCCCCCGCGGACACCGCTACCACCTGCGAGAGTCCCGGCGGCGGCTGCGCCTGACCCACGTCGTTTCGCCCCCAGCCTTGGACAGTTCCATCGAAGCGCAGACCCAATCCATGATGAATTCCCAGGGACACCGCCTTGAGCCCGGTCGGCAGATTCGGCCCGGTCTGGCCATATTGGTTATCGCCCCAGACCACCAGTTGTCCGTCCGTTTGTAGGGCCGCTGAATTGTCGCCGCCCGCGGCAATGGCGACGACGTTGCGAAGTCCCGTTGGCACCTGCGTCGCCCCCCGATCCCCCCTGCCCCAGGCCACCAACTGTCCGTCCTCCTTCAACACCAGCGAGTGCTGCGCCCCGGCGGCAACGTGGGTCACCCCCGCCAAGCCCGCGGGCACCTGGGCCTGCCCCTGGGAGTTGTCACCCCACGCCACGACCGTCCCATCGTTCCGCAACGCAAGCACATGGCCATCGCCCGCCGCGATGTCCACCACGCCGCTCAACCCGAACGGAACATTGGTTTGCCCAAACGGCGACAGACCCCGGGCTTCCACCGTTCCAGAGTGCGTCAGGGCCACCACGAAGTTGCTACCGACCGCCGCCGCGCGGATACCTTCCAGAGCGAATGTCGGACGCGTGGCAAACTTGGTGTTGTTGCCCCAGCCGATCATTTGTCCCGCTGGAATTCCCCAGACTCCCAAGCGGAATTCCGGACTGGAAATCACTCCGAAGGCGTTGCCGACCGTCACGGAATAGAATCCTTCAGACAACCCATCCGCCCGAACTCGCAGTACCTCCTGACTGGACCACGAGCGGCCGTTGCGAAACCAGCGATAGGTGAACGGCGGAGTTCCGGTCACGGGCGGCCGCACCTCCACTTCAGTCCCCACCCGCACCGTGAGATCCTGCGGAAATCCGGGCTCAAAGTCCGGCGGGGCCAGTCGGTTGTGATCCCGCAGCACCAGAAAATGCTGTCGGCTCCCGGAAATCTGAACTGCCCCCGCCGTGTCAGCCGTCGGACTGACCGGCCAGAAGACCGTCGAACCGTCGCGTCGAACGGCCCCACAGGCCTGATCGTTGACCGCCAGGCTGACCACGTCGCGCAGTCCAGCCGGAATGTTCAGACGACCTCCTCCGGGATCGCCCCAACCGCGCACACTGCCGTCCATCAGGATCGCAAACACTTGCCGCGGCCCAGCCACAATGGCCTTGGCCGGGGGCAGATCAGGAGGGACGGCGAGCACGCCCGGCGGCCCGGCGACGAAAACCCGCACCTTCCCCGCTTCGTCCAAAGTCACACTGAAATCGTGTCCACCCGCCACGGCTACAATGTTGGTCAACGCGCTCAATTCCGGCGGTACATACGTTCCCGGCGCCCCCCAAATCCGAACCGTGCCATCCACCTGCAGCGCCAGAGTGTGATGGAACCCGGAGGCAATGGCCCGAACCGGCTTCAAATCTGTCGGCACCGTCGCCCGAGCGGGATCACCCCACGCCACCACCGTGCCGTCAGCGCGCAACGCCACCGACGTGATGGAGCCGGCTGCAATCATCACCACGTCCCTTAAGTCCGGCGGAACACGACTTTGTCCAAAGTTCTCCGGACCCCAGCCCACCACCGTGCCGTCGGCCAGCAAGACCAGCGAATGATACGCGCCAGCGGCCACGGCCACGACTTCCTGGGTCAGGTGGGGCCGAACAAACTGAGTGGATCCCAGATTCCCGAGATCGAGCACCTCGGTGTCGGAGACAAACAGCTCACCCTGAGCCCGGGCCACGCCGTGCTCGCCCACGAGGATCACGCCATAAGTGCCAGCGTGACGGGGCCGCACGACCGGAATTCGGTACACCAAGTTGGTTTCTCCCGGCAGATGCTTCCCGTTGAAGGTCCACTGAATCCGAAATGGACACGGCGATGACGCCTGCACTGTGAATTCCACCGGACGTCCTTGAACCACGGATTGCGACTGCGGCGATTGCAGGATTAAGGGCGACCGGCGCCGGGTCACCGCGAAACTTGATTGCGGTCCGGCACCGATGGACGTGACTTCGGCGAGGCCTTCCGGAACGTTCAATTGTCCGGACTGATTGCTTCCAAAGGCGACCACGGTTCCGTTGGACCTCAGGGCCAATCCATGGTCATCGCCAGCGGCAATCGCGATCACATCTTTCAAATTCTTGGGCACGTTCAAGCCGCCCCCAGACACCGCCACGGTCCCGTTGGTCTGCAATCCCAGAATGGCATTGGCACTCGCTGCGATCGCCCGAATACCGGTCAGAACCGGAGCGCGGTTGGTGGGATCTGACTCCGGGTTCCATTGCACAACCGAGCCATCCGCCAACAGGGCAGCGAACTGGGTCTTACCCGCGGAAATCGCTACGGCGTTGGTGATTCCCGGGACCGGCTCGGCCTTGAGTCCGCGCACTCGCCATCGCAGGAGGCGGCCGTCTTCCTGAAGAATCAGCGCAAGTCCTTCCCGGATCGCCACGGCTACACCGGAGAGTGGCAGCGGCTTGATGACCACCGCGCCTTCTCCTTCGTTGGCGAATCCCCACACCACGCCGTCGGCATCCAACGCCACCCCGGCATACGTGCCCAGAGCCACCGCCTGGAACTTCGGCAGACCTTGAAGGCCGGTCCAAGGCCCGCCGAGAAAACTCACCCGCTCTCCCCCTTCCAGTTGGACGAGTCCGCGGGTTTCACTGGCCGCAAACACGATAACGGCCTCATCGCATCGAGTGAACGGGTTAAAACCGCCACCACCCCATCCTATTAGCGTTCCCGGCTCCGCCGCACTCCCGCGCCCAGCGCCACTGGCCAACAGCAACCAGACCCAGCCCAAGCTGACCCACGATCGCAGACATCCCAGGAAACGACTCATGATCTGATGTCCGAACAGTGACCCGCTTCTAACCGAATCTCCATCTCGAAAACGCGGAGCAGGTATCCGCAGATTCGCGTCGATTCTACCAGATTTCTGGAAAGGAAGACTGCCGTCCGACGTCTGGGCTCTCACCAACGGGCCTGACCCGCAGCTAACACCAACGCCCCAATCGGCACCCAAAAAGTCTGCGTCAATCGGCGTTAATCTGCGGATGACTTCCCCGCCCCCAAGTTTCTGTGTCCAAAATTGGTGATTAACCGGAAGTACGCCTGAAACCAACGCTGTGATCTCCGGTCATCCCCTTATTCCCCACCTCATGAGATTGAAGTTCACCTGGCTGGCCGCACTCGCGGTTCTGGCCGCTGTCTCGGCTTCGGCCCAAACCAACGCGCCGGTCAACGACTGGAAGCCCGCGTCCTCCAATCAACCCGGGAAGGAGTATCCCAAGGTCAACTCGGAGGGTCGGGTTCGGTTCCGCATCGTGGCGCCCGAAGCCAAAAGCGTGGGCGTGACCTTCCGGGGCAGCAGTGAATTCACCAAAGGAGACGATGGCGCCTGGTACGGCCACACCCGGCCCCTCGATGAAGGATTCCACTACTACGCCCTCAAGATCGATGGGGCCGAAGTGCCGGATCCGAACAGTCTCATGTTCTTCGGCGCCCAACGCTGGGGCAGTGCCGTCGAAGTGCCGGCCAAGGACGCCCCGACGTACACCCTGCGAAACGTTCCTCAGGGACAGCTGCGGGAACTCTACTTCCATTCGAAGAGCACCGATTCCATGCGGCGGGCCTTCGTCTATACGCCGCCCGGTTATGACCAGAATCCCGAGCAACGATATCCGGTGCTCTATTTGCAACATGGCTGGGGTGAGAACGAGTACGGCTGGGGCGCCCAAGGTCGGGCCCGCGAAATTATGGACAACCTGATCGCCGAGCAGAAGACCCGGCCATTCATCATTGTCATGATCTACGGCCTGACCAACGAAACCCCGATGGGCGGTCTGAGGAACTTCGACATCGTCCCCTTCGAAACGATTCTCGTGAAGGAGCTGATTCCGTTCGTCGATTCCCACTTCCGAACCCTGGCGGACCAACCCCACCGAGCGATGGCCGGTCTTTCCATGGGCGGCATGGAGACCCGAATGATCACCCTGCGAAACCTCGACACGTTCTCGCACATCGGCGTCTTCAGCGGCGGCAGCATTGCCCTGACCAACATCACCGACCTGGCTGCGTTCAAGGCCAAGAACAAACTCGTGTTCATCAGCTACGGCAGCCGGGAATTGGGCAACGCCCGGGGCGGCGATCCCCAGGCGGCGGTCGCGGAACTGAAGGCCGCCGGCATCAACAGTCACTTCTACGTCTCTCCCGACACCGCACATGAGTGGCAAACCTGGCGGCGAAGCCTGCGGGAATTCGCGCCCCTGCTCTTCAAACCCTGATCTCCATTCTCCTCAATCCCATGAAACTCGTTCGAAACTGGATTCTTGGCCTGCTCGCCGGGGTCGCCTGCGTGGCCCAAGCCGCTGACCTCTCCGGAAACTGGAAAGCCGCCTTTGAGACCCAACCCGGCCGACAAACTTATCTGTACGAACTGAAGGTCGACGGCGAGAAGGTGACTGGCAAAGCCACCGGCGACATCAACGGGGAGAATCGGCGAACCGTTGAAATCAAGGACGGGAAGCTCGTCGGCGACGTGGTGACGTTCGTGGAGAACTTCGAGTTTCAGGGCAACCAACTAACCATTCGCTACACCGGCAAGCTGGCGGGCGACGAAATCAAGTTCACCCGGCAGGTCGGTGATTTCGCCACGGAAGAATTCGTGGCCAACCGGGTCGCCGCACCCCCGGCCGCCGCCACCGCGACGGATCGTCCTCGGGGCGGTCGCGGTGGATTCGGCGGACCGATCACACTGGGTCCAGATGACAAACCGGCGTTTCCTCCCGTTCCGGAAGGATTCGACCAACCGCGCGACGGAATTCCCCACGGACAATTGGAGATGGTCGAATACGACTCCAAGTCGGTCGGCACTAAACGCAAGGCGCTGGTGTACACCCCGCCCGGCTACTCGAGCGCCACCCGGTATCCGGTGCTGTATCTCCTGCACGGCATTGGCGGGGACGAGGAGGAATGGCGACGCGGCGGCGCCCCCAATGTCATCCTCGACAATCTCATCGCCGACCGCAAAGCCGTGCCCATGATCGTCGTCATGCCCAACGGCCGCGCCCAAGCCGATGACCGGCCCGGCCCCAACGCCATGGCCACCGCCCCAGCCTTCGGAGTCTTTGACCAGGATTTGTTGGGCAGTCTAATTCCCTTCATTCAGGGCAAGTACTCCGTCAAAGCCGATCGCGAGGACCGCGCCCTGGCCGGTCTCTCCATGGGCGGCGGGCAATCGCTGAACTTCGGCCTCGGCAATCTCAACACGTTCGCCTGGGTCGGCGGATTCTCGTCCGCTCCCAACACCAAGCCGCCCGCGCAACTGGTCCCCGACCCCGATCAAGCCAAGGCGCAATTGAAGCTTCTCTACGTGTCCTGCGGGAACAAGGATGGACTCATCCGCATCAGTCAGGGGGTTCACGCCTATTTGAAGGAGAAGAACGTTCCCCATGTCTGGCATGTGGATGACCATGCGCACGACTTCCAGCATTGGAAGAAGGCGCTATACCAGTTCTCTCAGCTGATTTTTCAACCGACCGCCAAGTGATTCATGATCAACGCAAAGCATTTTCTGACACTCCTGACCGCCGGTCTTTCAGCCCTCGGCGCCCTCGCTGCCACCGGGAACGCGGACCGTCCTCTGCGAGTTCTGTATCTAGGTGAAGTTGATGTCGGGGGCAGTGGCAGTGGTCGAGGATCCCGCACGAACTACGTCTATCTCCCAGGGCAGACGCTGGCCCCCGAAGCGATCTACTTCGACTACCGCACTGACGTTACCAACCTGACCGCCAGTTTTCTCGGGCACTTCGATGCCGTGGTTCAAGTGATGCCGGATACGACGGTTCCTGCGGCCCAGCGAGCATTACTGGAGGACTTCAAGAAATCCGGCCGCGGACTCATCACCTATCCGGTAGGACAGCGTCCCGCCGATGGCGACCTCCGCAACGCCGTCCTTGCCTCCGTTAATCCCCAGGCCAAGTCGGACTGGGAATCCTCCACGACGTCACGTCCACCGCTGAAGCGCCAGGACGGATCGGTCCCGAACTACGAACGACGACCCGAGCCCGTGAAGTATCAGGCGCCGCTTTCGCCGCAGGACAGCATGCGTTACACACAGGTCCCGGCGGACTTCGAGCTCCAGTTGTTTGCCTCGGAACCCGACATCGTGAAACCCATGTACCTGGCGTGGGACGAACGCGGCCGGGCTTGGGTGGTAGAATCGCGGGATTATCCGCACGGACTCACCAAAGAAGGCGAACCCGGCCACGACACCATCAAGATTTGCGAAGACACCAACGGCGACGGGCGCGCAGACAAGTTCACGGTATTCGCGGACGGTTTGAATCTGGCCACCTCACTCGTGTTTGTGAACGGCGGCGTTCTGGTGTCGGAAGCGCGCCACATGCTCTTTCTCAAAGACACCACTGGCGACGATCGGGCCGATGTGCGGGAAATCATCCTGCCGGGCTGGGGCGTGGGCGACTCCCATGCGACCCAGAACAATTTGAGCCGCGGCTTCGACAACTGGCTCTACGGCATCGTCGGATACTCGAACTTCCGCGGCAACGTCGGCGGCAAGGATCTCCAGTTTGGTCAGGGCGTTTTCCGCTTCAAACCTGACGGTTCCACCCTGGAATTCCTGCATCAGTTCAACAACAACTCCTGGGGATTCGGCCTCAACGCCCAAGGTGACGTCTTCGGATCCACCGCGAATGGAAACCCCAGCTTCTACGGCTATCTGCCGGCGCACATTCTGAATCCCACCCAGCCTGGGTCAGGTCGCCGTGGTGGTGGCGGCGGTGGCGGTGGATTTCGTCCCGGATATCGGCTGGGGCAGGACAACACGCCCGAAGCCCCGGTGGCCAACGTCCGCCGATTGCCTTCGGCGAAGTCCCTGGCGCCCGGCATGCGAATGCATCCCAACACGCCGAATGTTCGAATGGTGGACAATTTCGGAGGCTACACGGCTGCTGCCGGACACGCCTTCATGGTGAGCGACGCGCTTCCGCCGCGACTCCAAGGGAAGGCCCTCGTCACCGAACCCACGGCCAAGCTGATCGGGATCGTGGACATCCAACCTGACGGCGGCGGATATCAGGCCAGCGACGGTGGCAATCTCTTGGCCAGCACCGACGAGTGGATGTCGCCCATCTTCGCCGACGTGGGTCCCGACGGCGCCATCTGGGTCATCGATTTCTACAGCTTCATCATCCAGCACAATCCGACGCCTAGCCCGCAATCCGCCGGGATTGCCGCCACTACTGGTCCGGGCGGGGCGTATCAGACCGAGAATGACCTGCGCGACCGTTCCCACGGCCGGATCTACCGCGTGGTCTGGAAGGACGGACCGAAGAGTGCCGTCCAGTCCCTCTCGAAGTCCAAGCCCGCCGAACTCGTGGCGGCTCTCGACAGTGGGAACCAGTTCTGGTGCCTCACCGCCCAAGGCTTGATTGTGGATCAGCAGCTGACCGATGCCATTCCGGCGTTGAAGAAACGGGTGCGCTCAGGAACCGGTGGCAAGGGAGCGATTCATGCCCTGTGGGCCCTTTCCGGATTGGATGCGCTCGATAAAGACACGCATCAAGCCGCCCTGCTGTCCAAGGATCCAGCCCTTCGCCGCAACGCCATCCGAGCTCTCCCCGCCAACGACGCTGGACGCCAGCTGTTCTTCAGCAGTCCCGTGATCCAGGATCCCAATCTGATCACGCGTCAGGCGGCCTTCGTGAAACTCCTGGAGTTTCCCACCATTCCCGAAATCCAGACCGTCGTGGCTAACCTGCCGCGCACTCCAGTTAACACCAGCGATCCCTTCCTCAATGACACCGTCACGTTGCTGGGACGCGTTCACAAGGTCTCCGGCGTCGGTCAGGATGAAGTCAAACTGGTGGCCGGCGATGCCCGACGGGGCGAGGAACTGTTTTTCACCAGTCCCACGGCCGCGTGTTCTTCCTGTCACGCGGTCAGCGGAAAAGGCGGCGACATTGGACCCATCCTGGATGGCATCGCTGTTCGCGGTGATCGGGCCTACATCCTTGAGAGCCTCATGGATCCCAATGCCAAATTGGCTCAGGGTTTCGAGAATCTCCCGATCTCTCCCATGCCTCCCCTCGGCGCGCTGTTGAAGGAACAGGAACTGGAAGACATCCTAGCCTATCTCAGCACGCTCAAGACTCCTCCCAAAAACGGAATCACCGTGCCTGTGCGCAAGACCGAAATTTACGAATGAGCATGAAGATTCTGTTCCGCAGTCTGCGGCTTCTGGCCCTCGGAGGACTGTTGGCCTTTGGAGCCATCGCCGGGGACGCCCACCTCGATCCACAAGGCTACATTCGAGACTGGGTGATGCTGGCGCCGATTCCGCTCCCGGAAGGAGGCATGGCCGGCGAGCTTCTGCTTCGGGACCAGATCCCGAATGAGTCCGCCCTGCAACCCAAGGACGGTGAGGTCATTTCCCTGCGCGGCCGACAACTCACGTGGAAAGGCATCACCTCGGCCACCAACGTGGTCGACCTGAATGCGCTGCTGAAGGCCCAGAACGATCAAAGCGTTGGCTACTTGGTCACGTACGTAGAGGCCGACCAGGAGATTCCCAACGTAATGATGTCCGTCGCGAGCAACGATCAGGGACGCATCTACTTCAACGGAGTCGACATCTATGCCTTCACCGAAGCCCGGGCGCTCATGCTCGATGGCGACAAAGGCAAAGTGACACTCAAAAAAGGCACCAACGTCATCGTCTTCAAAATCATCAACGAACAGAACAGCTGGCAGGGTGCGATGCGTCTGACCGATCTCTCGGGCGTGCCGTTGAAAAACATCCGGATCAAGGCGGCACCGTGAGCATCCCCACCCACCTTCAACTCGACGGTTCGGCCTCCGTCAGACCCGTTCGTTGCCTACGTCAATTGACCGCTGCCCTCGGTCGGCGCCTTGGGTCCGGCCTCCTGCTCTTCGGACTCGGCCTCGTTGCTCAGGCGGCCGAACGCCCCACCCTCAAGGACACGTTCGTGGAGTACTTCCCGGTTGGCACGGCCATCAACCGGAGCATCGCGACGGGAAATCCCTCGCCTCGACGATCGGCGGAACTCTTGGCTGGGGACATCGCCCTCACCCGCGCTCAGTTCAATCAGATCACCGCCGAGAACGACATGAAGTGGCAGCTGATTCATCCTCGGGAAGGTGCCGAAGGTTACGACTTCGGACCCGCAGATTCCTTCGTGGCCTTCGGTTTGAGCAACCGCATGGAACTGGTGGGCCATACCCTGGTTTGGCACAGCCAAACTCCCAACTGGGTCTTTACTGGAACCAATCCACCGCCGACCCATGCGGCCCCGGCCCCCTCTGTGCCGCCCGGAACCAATGCGCCGGGAACGAATCGATTCGGGCGCGGACCCGGCCCCGGATTCGGTCCCTATCGCGGACCACGCGCTTCCCGCGAGGAACTGCTGCAACGCATGCGCGATCACATTCACACGGTGGTCGGCCGCTACCGGGGCAAGGTGAAAGTCTGGGATGTGGTGAACGAGGCCATCTCCGACGGCGGCACGAACGTCCTGCGCACGTCCCTCTGGTCCGAGATCATTGGTCCTGACTTCGTCGCCAAGGCCTTTCAATACGCCCACGAAGCCGATCCCACTGCGGTCCTCCGCTACAACGACTATGGCTTGGAGAATCCGGTTAAGCGCCGAAAACTCCTCGCGCTGATTCAGGAGCTCCAGAAGCAAAACATCCCGGTTCACGCCATCGGTTCCCAGGCGCATCTCAACGTAGCGGTCACCTTTGAAACGATGGACCAGACGCTGGCCGAACTGAAAACGCTCGGTCTGCCGATCCACATTACTGAACTGGACGTCAACTCCGCCCAAGCGGGTCAACGAAACACCGGGGCCGATATCGCCGCCAACGCCACCACCACGCAGGGGGGATTGGTCAGCGACGCCGATCAGAAACTTGCCGACGCCTACGCGGCCGTCTTCCGGGCCTTTCTGAAGCATCGGGACGCGGTGAAGATGGTGACCTTCTGGGGCGTGAACGATGCGGTCTCCTGGCGCGCCAACGGCAAGCCCCTCCTGTTCGACGGCAACAACCAGCCCAAGCCTGCCTTGGACGCCGTGATTGCCGAGGCGGCCAAGGTTGGCCAATCCCGATGACGTCCGGGGAGCGGAACCCACTTTTCTGACTTCCCGAGCATGACCGACCCCATCCCAGCTCGCGATGTTCGGGTCGGCTGGGAGTTTCCCATCCCTGGCACCACGTCACCCGACGCTCTAGCCCGGATATTGCACAGGCTTTCGTCGCGAGGCGCCGCGAAAGCCCGTCTGGCAAGGCGGCCGAAGCAATGCCGAACCGGGCTGTATGGGGACATACTGTCCGGCGAGGATTGCGAGGCCAACGCCGCCAGACGGGCTTGCAGCCAGCCGCAGAAAGAGTGTGAAATATCCGGGCTAGGGCGCCTCGTTCGCGCATGGCTCTGCAGGTTATTCCTGATGGGCGCCTTCGTTTGGCCCACGGGTCAGACGATCCGCGCCGCCGCTCTCCCTCCTGAGGCCCGAACGTTCCTGGAAAATCATTGCGTCGACTGCCACGACTCGGATGTGCCGGAAGCGCAACTCGACCTGACCAAACTTTCCTTCGACCTTGGGGACGGGCCGAACTTTGCCCTCTGGGCGAAAGTCCATGACCGGGTGAAGTCAGGTGAAATGCCGCCCAAGAAAAAGCGACGCCCCGACCCAACGGAGTTGGCCGCATTCGTCAACGGAATGGCGACCACACTGACCGATTTTGAACGGTCGACGATTGCCCAGGAGGGCCGCTCCGTGCAGCGCCGCCTGAATCGCTCCGAATACGAGAACGCCCTGCGCGACCTGTTGAACATTCCGTGGGCCCAGGTGAAGGACAAACTTCCGCTCGATGGCGAACGCTTCGGCTTCAACAAGAGTGCTGAGGCCCTGGATGTGTCGTTTGTGCAGATGGATCGGTATCTGACCGCTTCCGACTATGCCATGCGACAGGCCATGTCGGCGGCGTTTGAACGACCGGCCAGGACCGTCCGACGAATGTATGCCCGGGATGTGATCATGGGATTCCAACCCCGGGAGAACGGCACCCTGCCCGATCGCCTCGCGTTTCCCGTACTCGACTCGCGGGCCCAACCCGAGGTCCGCGCCGGGCGGGCACCCGTTTCCAGTCCCGAGACGCGCGATCGCGAAGCCGTGGGCAAAGTCTCCAGCATCTTCAGCGACGCCGGCGGTTACTTCTGGGGCTTCGCGGCTCCCACGGCAGGCCGCTATCGAATTCGTCTGAAGGGCTACACCATCTGGGTCAGCGGCGGCGGTATCGGACGCTGGATGTTTGACGGACAGGGAGCCGAGAAGGCACCCACCTACTGGCTGCCGGTCTGGCACCGGCCCAACGCCGATGAGATCTGGCCGGGGCGCACCAACGAGCCCATCGGCTTTTATGCGGCGAGTGCCGGACAAACCCGTCCGATTGGGGTCGGAGATTTTTCCCCGGATCCCACGGTCATCGAAATCGAGGCGCTCCTGGCGGGCGGCGAGCGCCTTCGCACCGACGCCATGCGCTTGTTTCGGACGCGCGTCAACGGCACGGACGAACAGTACGTGAACCCGCTCGCCACCGTTTCCGGCATGCCCGGATACGCCGTTCAATGGCTGGAGGTGGAGGGACCCCTCGAGGACGAGTCCGCAACCGCCGGATACCAACTCTTGTTCGGCGACCTGCCCATGGTTCGGGTAGCGGCCGGTGCTCCAGGCGTGCCCCTTGAAGGACTCGCTCGCGAAGGAAACGGCGGTCCGGGTCCAGGGGGGCCAGGACGGGGACGCAGTTCCGGCGGCCCACCCGAGATTCGGGTCGAAGTCCAGACCCAGAATCCGAGCGCGGATTCCGAGCGACTTCTCCGCAACTTCCTGAACGTCGCATACCGCCGACCCGTCAGCGAAGCCGACGTGCAGCGTTTTCTTGGACTGTTCCATCGGGAGTTCGATCTCGGCTCCGGCTTCGCCCGCTCCCTGCTGACGGCTTACACCGGCGTGCTGGCGTCACCTGGATTCGTATTCCTCCAAGAAAAGCCCGGTCAATTGGACGAGATGGCCTTGGCCACACGACTCTCGCTGTTCCTCTGGAATTCGCTTCCCGACGCTCCTCTGCGAGAGAAAGCCCGACAAGGACGATTGCGAGATCCGGCAGAGCTGCGTGCCGAAACCGAGCGACTCCTGGCGGATCCCCGCTCTGGACGGTTCGTGGATTCGTTCACCGACTACTGGCTCGACCTCCGCAAAATCGACGACACGTCGCCGTCCTCCGCCCTCTACAACGATTACGAACTGGATGATCCGCTCAAGCTCGCCGCCGTCGATGAGACCCGGATGTTCTTTGCGGAACTGATGCGCAACAACCTTCCCACCCGACTCATCGTCCATTCGGACTTCACGTTCCTCAACGGTCGGCTTGCCGCGCACTACGGCATCCCAGGAGTAGACGGCGCCACCCTGCGTCGGGTCTCGCTTCCGGCCGGAAGTGACCGCGGCGGTCTGATGACCATGGCCAGCGTGCTTAAAGTGACGGCCAACGGCACCACCACGTCACCGGTGCTGCGCGGGCACTGGATTACCGAACGGGTGCTCGGGATCGAGATCCAACCGCCTCCGGCCGGCGTTAAGGCCGTCGAGCCCGACATCCGCGGAGCCGTCACCATCCGGGAACAACTGGCCAAACACCGCGCGGATCCCAGCTGCGCCTCGTGCCACATCAAGATGGATCCGCCAGGCTTCGCGCTGGAGACCTACGACGTCATGGGTGGCCGTCGGGAGTTTTATCGGGCGGTCGCCGAAAACACAAAGCCGGTGCCTGGATTCGGTTTGAATGGTCAGGCGTTCGGATTCCACCAAGGCCCGCCGGTCGACGCCGCCGGTGAGTTACCCGACGGCCGATCCTACCAGGACATCAGGGAATTCAAGGCCCTGGTGATCCAGGATGAACTCGGCCTCGCCCGTAACCTGACCCGGCGTCTGGTGACCTTTGCCACTGGCGCGCCAGTACTCTTCTCGGATCGCCCCGAACTTGAGCGGATGCTCCAGCGCGCCGCGGACCAGCAGTATGGCGTACGCACCCTCATTCACGAAGTCGTGCAGAGCCACCTCTTCCAAATCAAATAGCCGAATCCCGGTGGCCCGATGAAATTCTTCCTTCGCTCCGACTCCGCGATTACTGCGGCTCCCTTCATCGCCACCCGGCGGGCGTTGTCGCGTCGCTGTTTTCTCCGGGGCGCAGGGGTCGCTCTGTCCCTGCCCTTCCTGGAAGCCATGCTCCCGCCGCTAGCCCGCGCGGATTCGTCGGGGCCACCGCTTGGACTGGGAGCGAAACCGAGGCGCCTGTTCGGAATTTGCAACAACCTCGGTCTGCGGCCCGATCTGTTCTTCCCCAAGGACGTCGGACCGAACTACACGCTTTCCCCGTATCTAGAGCTGCTTCGGGATTACCGGAATGACTTCACCGTGTTCAGCGGTGCCTCGCATCCCAACGTGGATGGCGGCCATCCCTCCGACATCGCGTTCCTGACGGCAGCCCCTCATCCGGCGAGTAGTTCCTTCCGGAATACCATTTCGCTGGATCAACTCATCGCCGAACGAATCGGTACTCTGACGCGCTTTCCCTCGCTCACACTCGCGGTCAACGGCGGGGGACGGGCACTGTCCTGGACGGGCACGGGCGTGGCCATCCCACCCGAACAAAGTGCCTCCGAGGTTTACAATCAGCTCTTCCTCCAGGGAACAGCCGAGCAGGTGCAGGCCCAGATTCATCGGCTGGACACCGGTCGCAGCATCCTCGACGTGGTGGGAGATCAGGCGAAGGAACTTCAACGGGACCTCGGGGCGCGGGATCGACAGCGTTTGGATCAGTACTTCACCAGCGTCCGGGATCTGGAACATCGATTGCAGGAGTCCAAAGGCTGGGCGAGCAAACCCAAGCCGGTGGTCAACGTGCGACCACCCGCTGATCCCGCCAGCCCGGCGCAGTACATGGCTCGAGTCCGAACCATGTACGATCTCACCAAACTGGCCTTCGAGACCGACTCCACGCGCGCCGTCACGCTGATGCTCAACAGTGTCGGCACACCGGTCATCACCGACAGCGGCGAGGCTCTTACCGACAGTTATCACAACCTCTCGCATCACGGAAAAGCCGACGAGAAGCTCGCCCAACTTCGCATCATCGACGAGAGCCACATGAAGCTCCTGGCCCGGCTCTTCGCAGATCTCAAGGCCGTTCAGGAGGGCGAGGACACGCTGCTGGATCGAACCATGATTCTCTACGGATCGAACCTCGGGGACGCCAATGCACATTCGACGACCCACATGCCGACACTCCTGGCGGGAGGCGGCTTCCGGCACGGTCAGCACCTTTCCCTCGATCCCGCCGGAGGCCTCTATCCGCTGCCGAATCTGTTCGTCTCGATGCTGCAATGTATGGGATTCCCCGACGAACGCTTCGCCTCCTCGACCGGCACCATGCGAGGCTTGGAAGCCAAACCCGGCGCATGACATCCCGTCCCAGTTTTTTCCCGTCGCCGAGTCGCCCAGGAATACCGTCGCTCGCCTGGGCCGGCACCTCGTTATTGGGAGGCCTCGCGGCTGCCCTTTCGATGGTGGCCGCCGAAACTTCCTTCACGCCTCCACCGGGACCGATGGCCACACCCGCCCAGATTGCCGCGCTTCTCGCCACCGTTCCGCAGCCGGCCACCGGCGAAACGGTGGTGGACTTCGAGAAGGCGGTGATTGGCGAACCCCGGCCGCGTTGGGAGGAACACGGGGTCGTCTTTGAACTGGCTGGGGCCCTCCAACGGACACCTGCCGCCAAACCGCGAATCATGTTCTTCCCGCACCTGGCCACTGGACATAAAGGCATTCTAAACGCCATGGCGACCGACCAGGGAGTTCCCCTCAAAGTGACGTTGCCAGGCCAGGGCGCCACCTCAGTCACGCTGGTGGTTTGGGGCTCGACCGGCTGCCCGGCCGTCGTGGAGGCCTTTACCCGAGACGGAACACTCCTCGAAAAAAAGTCCGTGGCCGCGGTGCCGGGTCGACAATCTCCCGCAGAGCCGGTTCCTTTCCTGGTATTGACCCTGCGGGGAGATGCCATTTCGTACCTCCACCTCAGCGGCCCCCGCGCCGGCGAATTTCTGGCGGTCGACGAACTCCGCTTCGTCCCGTCCGCCCAGACGGTCAGGCCCGCAAAAGATTGATTCCGATCGTCCCTCGTGTTTTGAGTCCCCCGCTCCCTGATCCTCCATGAACTTGTTCGCCTCTCTTGTGCGTCTCTTCTTCGCCCTCGCGCTCGCTGCGTCGATCTGGGCTCCCCAGGCCCAAGCCGCTGATCTACAGAAGACCGTCCTCGTCACCGACTGCGAGAATCCGATGCAACTCGAAGTGTTGTCGGACGGTCGGATCCTCTACATCGAACGGGGCGGCAAGGTGAAGCTGTGGACTCCCGGGCCCCAGCAGTCGGTCGTGGTCTGGAGCCGCGAAGTGGAGGCCCGCAACAACAGCGCCACACCCGCCACCGGCGGCGCGTGGGAAGCCGGATTGTTGGGACTTGCCGTTGATCCCAAATTCGACCGCAACCACTGGGTCTATCTCTACTACTCGCCCAAAGCCGGGAACGACGTACGCGTCGCCCGACTCACCTTGGAAGGAACGCCTCCCCAACTGGCCGACGAGAAAATCCTGCTGAAGGTGCCAGTCGATCTCGAAGTGTGCTGTCATTACGCAGGTGGCTTGGGATTCGACGCCCAGGGAAATCTCTACGTGGCCACCGGTGACAATACGGTTGGTTTCGAATCTGACGCGTTTGCGCCCACCGACTTCCGCGAGGGCCGCAAGTTCTTCGATTCCGCGCGGTCCGCCGGCAACGCCAACGATCTGCGGGGAAAGATCCTGCGGATTCATCCCGAGCCCAACGGCACCGTGACCATTCCGCCGGGCAACCTCTTTCCGCCCGGAACCCCCAACACCCGGCCGGAGATTTATGTCATGGGCTGCCGCAATCCGTGGCGCTTCGCGGTGGATGCCCAGTCCGGCACGCTCTACTTCGGCGATGTCGGACCCGACGCCCCGATGCCACTCGAGCAGCGCGGTCCCGCCGGCTTTGATGAATTCAACCGGACGAAACAGGCGGGCAACTTCGGTTGGCCCTTCTTGATCGCTGACAATCGGCCGTATCGGCAGTTCGACTTCGCCACCAAGACGTCAGGTCCCGCCCAGGATCCCGCCCAACCGCTCAACCTTTCTCCGAACAACACCGGCCCGAAGGAACTTCCGCCCGCGCAACCCGCCTGGATGTTCTATCCCGCCGGACCATCGGCCCGATTCCCGTTGTTCGGCAGTGGTGGGCGATCTGCCGCCGCGGGTCCGGTGTATCACTTCAACGCCCAGCTCACCTCCGACCGCAAGCTTCCCGCCGAACTCGACAACACCCTGTTCATCTATGAGTGGATGCGAAATTGGATCCTCGCGGTGAAGCTCGACGCCCAAGGCGAACGAATCGACATCCAACGCTTCGCTCCGGGACTGACCTTCAAGCGTCCGACCGACCTCAAGCTGGGTCCCGACGGTGCGCTGTATGTCATCGAGTTTGGCAGTGGCTGGGAAAACAATCGCGACGCCCAGATCGTGCGCGTTGGAGCAGCGCCCTAGAGCGCATTTCCGGAGGGATCTCCTGACCCACGGTGACTTCAAGTTCATCCGTAAATTGACGGATTGAACCCCTTCCGCTGAACTGCAGCGCGGATGATCCACCCGCTGCTCGATCGCGAACTGCGCCGGGGCAGCCATTCGAAAGAATGGGCCAAGTACGCACGGTGGCTGGTGGGCATCATTTATGTCTGTTCCCTCTTGGTCTGGGCCGTCAGTACCCAGGACAAGACCATCAGTCGTTGGATGTTTTTTTTGGGAGTCGCGGTTGGAATCGGCTTCGCCGCTTACGCCGCCTCGCTCTTGAGTACCGGACTGCTGGAGTCCGAGAGCCAGAACCACCTGTTGGAATTGGTCGTGTTGTCGGGAATTCGTCCCTGGGCGCTGATCGCTAGTCGGATAGCGGTCCCGATTCTGGTGACACTCCAGATTGCGCTCACCGCCGTTCCGTTTCTCCTCGTCGGACCGATCTTCGGGTATGTTTCGCGAGTTGAGCTATTCGTCGGAGCAGCGCTGCTGTTTGGTTTCCCGCTGTTCATCATCGCCGCCCAGACGCTGAGCGCTTGCCTGGCTGCCGGATCGGGCGATGCACAGGCCATCTCCGGATGGCTCATCTACGCCCCGTTTGGACTCGGCTGGATACTAACAAAAGTACTGGCGTACTTTGGACTGACTGATCTGGCCTCGAAGATTTTTATCTTCAGTCCCCTCTACGTGATCGGCCAGTTGTTCGACGGACGCTCAACGGGCACAGTGGCCGAAATCATCAGCGGGCTGAGTCCGGCCCTCTTGGGTCTGGCCTATTTCGCTGTGGCTGCCCATCGGCTCAGCGGGATTCTCCGGGAGCCCCGCACGCGCTGGATTCACCAATGGCGCCATCGATTGCATCGACGGTTGATCCGTTCCGCCCTTCGCCGGGCTGAGGCGCCGTACCAGCGATCAACGCTTCTGGGCATTCGCAGCCTCGTCCCCGCGTGGTTCACCGTGTTGGCGATCCTGGGTTGTTGGGTGCTCGGGGCGGTGCTCGTTCCCCAAGCCCTACTGAACGACCCCGCCCTGATCTCAGCGTACCTCGCAATGCTCGTGGTTGTCAGTGTCGCCCGGACGCTGGCGCTGGTGCAGCGGTTTGCCATCGACCGAAGCGGCGGCCATTTCGAAATGTTGCTGGCCGCCGGAATGCATCCGGAGGAAGTCGTTCAAGGAGCAGAGCGGGCCGTGGTGGAGGGGTTTCGTCCGCTGGTCGTGCTGATGATTTGTTTGGGAGTCATGATGGCCATCGGCGCGGTGCCCCTCATTCCGGCCAACCTAGATTCCTGGATCATCCACGGAATGATCTGGGCCGGCCTGATCCTGTTTTCGATGGCCTTTCTGCGGGGCATTACCTTCCGGTCCGCGTGGATTGCCTTGTGGACCGGCCGTTCCTTCTACGCGCTCTCTCAGTCCGAGTTGATGACCACTTCCTGGATTCTCCTTCTTCAGGGTTTCAACTTGGTACGTCACTTGGTTTCGGGTTCGGCGGTGGAATTCCCCCAAGGAACGACCATGCACTGGCTGATCGGAGCCGCTATCCTTCTAGTAGCGCTCTTCAGCGTTTTCCGCGAGGACTCCTATCGGCCGGTATTGATTCGAGATTTCCGGGCGATTCTGATGGAACCCTTGGCCGTCCTCACTGACCCCCGCTTCGCCAAGTGGAATGCGGACACCGTCGTGCCCGTGGAGCAATCAACTCAACCCTCGCAGTGACCCGGCTTTCCGAAGGCCTAAACCTTCCCTTGTTCCGTCCGGCCAACGCTGGGGGTCTCCGACGTCTCGGAAAGTTCCACAATGGACAGAGTCCTTCGGCCCGGTCAGCGTCTCCTGAGGATCCCGAGTTCTCTTGTTATCGTGGCGATCGGGCCGCGCTGAAGGCAGAATCCAACCGGGGTTGTTTAGGAAATCTGTGTATGCGCACCCGCCTCTCTTCTGGATTCCTCGCCGCCGGACTGTTTCTCGTCGGCCTTTTCACCGGACCACTCGCCGCCCAGTCGGACCCGACCCGGATTCACGAGTTTGCTGGCTTCGAAAGCACAACCCAGAATGCCTTCCTGATCGATGGTCCAGGCGAACTTCTTTACGGCTGGATTGGGCACGCCGGCCAGAGTCGACGCAGTGTCGTGTGGCGAATGAATCGCGACGGGACCGGCTTCACCGTGCTGCACACCTTCGGTGAATTGAATGGTGACGGTGAAGACCCGACCGGTCTGATTCTCGGCTCGGATCAGATGTTGTACGGCACCGCGGGCGATCAACAGGGTCAGGGCCGGGTCTTCAGTTTGGCCATCGACGGGAGCAATTATCGCGTGATCAAGCAGTTCTCCGTCGCGACCGACCAGACCGTGCTGCCGTTCGGATTGATGGAAGCGTCCAACGGGCGCCTCTACGGAATCACCGGGACCGGCAGTCCCTTGGGAGCGATCTATGGGATCAACAAAGATGGAAGCGCCTTCCAGATATTGGCTCGGTTTCAACGGCCGACCACGAATGGGCAGTATCCCCGGGGCCAGTTGTTCGAGGGCCCGGACGGTTGGCTTTATGGCGTAACGGCCTCCGATCGAACTCGCTTCCTCGGCACCGTGTATCGGGTAAAGCCCGACGGAACCGGTTTCGAAACGATTCATAACTTCGAAGGAAGCGGCCAGGGATCCCTGCCGGACAGCGGTCTGGTCGGTCTGGCCGATGGCTTTCTCTACGGACAGGCAGCTGGAGGCGGCGTCAACAACCTTGGGGGTGTCTTCAAGCTGCGCCCCACGGGGGAGGATTATCAGTTCTTCCCCACCGGCACCGGTGGCGCCCAGTGGTACCGCAGCGTGACGCAAGGCGCCGACGGTGTTCTGTATGGCCTTCAACCAGGCGGAGGCCCGACCTTTAATGGAACCTTTTTCCAACTCCGGCCCGATGGATCCGATTACGAAACATTGTTCCAATTTTCGGAGACCGCGATGCCGCCCACTGGAGTTCGGCCGAAGCAACTGGTCCGCGGCCGCGACGGACACCTGTACTGCCTCGCGTTCCAGCGCTCCCCGATTCCCATCCAATCGCTCACCGCGTTCACTCCCATCCTTCTGCGCTTCCAACATGGGGCAGCGGTCGAGCCTTCCCTGGTGGCGAGTCTGGACTCCACGGGTCCGACCCCGGCGCTTCGCGTAGCAGTGACTGGCGAACCCGGACGAACCTACGAACTCCAATCTGCTGGAGCGTTTCCGGCCTCATGGCAGCGGATTAAGGACATCACCACGGATGACCAAGGGCGTGGTGAGTTCACCGAGGCCATCCCCGCGTCGGACCCTTCCCGCCTCTTCCGAGTGACAGCTCCCTAATCGGAAACCCCCTCGGCGAGTCCGGAAACATCATCGCCACCGCCTCCTCGGAGATCCGGTCGACGATACTCGGATATCGTCTTGCCGGAAGGAACTGTCCCCGCCTGACTGACCTGATGTCGGAGCACCGGCCAAAGCCCTCGACACCGCCAGGACCCCAAGTCACGGCTGCGACACCGTTTCCTCGCCTCGTCCACGGCGAGTCCACCGCCGCGGAAAAAATCTCACTCTTCCGTTCCCTCTTTCGCGGACGGGATGATGTGTACGCTCGACGGTTTGAAAGCCGGAAGACGGGAAGGTCCGGGTATCTTCCGGCCTGCGGCAATGAATGGGTGCCTGGCATCTGCGAGAAGCCGCGCATCCGTTGCGCCGATTGTTCCCACCGTCGTCTGCTGCCCATCTCCGACGAGGTGATCCGTTGGCACCTTTCCGGACGCGATCCCGCCGGGACTCCGTTCGTGTTGGGACTCTATCCGATGTTGCTCGACGAAACCTGCTTTCTGCTCGCCGTGGATCTCGACGGCGACGCCTGGCAGGACGATGCCCGGGCGTTTCAGCAGGCCTGCCGGTCACTGAACCTTCCGGTGGCCCTGGAACGCTCCCGGTCTGGTTGTGGAGGTCACTTTTGGTTTTTCTTCACGGAAGCCATCCCGGCCACGCTCGCCCGGAAGCTGGGTTCGACCCTGTTGACCCACGCCCTGAATGGCCGGCCCGAGATTGGGTTGCGGTCCTATGATCGTCTGTTCCCAAACCAGGACACCCTACCCAGTGGTGGGCTGGGAAATCTCATTGCGCTACCGCTGCAGCGGGAAGCCCGTCAGCGGGGTAACAGTGTGTTCCTCGATGAAAGCCTGCCCCCCTACCCCGACCAGTGGTCCTTCCTGTCGCAACTTCCCAAGCTGGACTACTCCGTCGTCCAAGCGCTCGTTCGCGACGCCGAGAAGCACGACCAAGTCACGGGCATTCGGTGCGTCGCACCCGACTCCGGGGATGAATCACGTCCCTGGGCGCTAACTCCCTCGCGACGCCCCGTTCCAGAACCCATTTCCGTCCGCCTTCCTCCTTCCTTGGAGATCACCCTCAGCGACCAGATCTATTTTCGCAAAGCCGACCTGCCGGCCCCGTTGCGAAGCCGACTGATTCGAATCGCCGCGTTTCAGAATCCCGAATTCCACAAGGCCCAGTCCCTTCGCTTGTCGACCCACAACCTTCCGCGAATCGTGGCCTGCGCTGAAGACTTCCCCGAACACCTCGGTTTACCTCGAGGCTGTCTCGGCGAAGTGAATGAGCTATTGAAGTCGCTCGGCATCCGCAGCGTGGTTCGAGATGAGCGATTCCCCGGACGTCCGTTGACCTGTGCCTTCGAAGGGGAGTTGCGGCCCGAGCAGAGGGAAGCCGCCCAAGCGCTCCTGAAACACGACACGGGAGTCCTGGCGGCGACGACTGCCTTCGGCAAGACCGTTGTTGCGGCTTGGCTCATCGCTGCCCGTCAGGTCAACACGTTGATCCTCGTTCACCGACAGCAACTGATGGAACAATGGGTGGATCGCCTCAGCGCGTTTCTCGGGATTCCGCCCCAGGACATCGGTCGCCTGGGAGGGGGCCGGCGGCGGTTGAAGGGCACCATCGATGTCGCGCTGGTGCAGAGCCTGGTCCGCAAAGGAACGGTCAACGATGCCGTCGCCGACTATGGCCAACTGGTGGTGGACGAATGCCACCATCTCTCGGCACACAGTTTCGAACTGGTGGCGCGGCGCTCGAAAGCCAAGTACGTGGTCGGACTGTCCGCAACCCTCACCCGAAAAGACGGGCATCATCCGATCATCCACATGCAGTGCGGTCCGATCCGTCATCGGGTCGATGCCCGCCAACAGGCCGCCGCCCGGCCCTTCACGCATCAGGTGATTGTCCGTCCCACCGCTTTCCGCGCCCCCGAAGGCGGCAGTGGCAACCCTCGATCGGACTTTCAACGAATCTTCTCGGCCCTGGTCGTCGACGAGTTAAGGAACTCCCTCATATGCGACGATGTGCTGCACGCCGTCGAGCAAGGCCGTGCGATCCTGCTGCTCACCGAACGCACGGAGCATTTGGAATCGCTGGCCGCGAAGTTGATTCCGCGGGCTCCCCACGCCGTGGTCCTGCGCGGCGGATTGGGACGACGCGAGTTGCGAGACGCCCTCGAGCGCCTGGCCGCCGCACCACCGGATCGACCGCCGCTGCTGCTGGCCACCGGGCGATTTGTTGGCGAGGGATTCGACCATTCCCGATTGGACACGCTCTTCGTGACTCTGCCCGTGTCCTGGCAGGGCACGATTGCCCAATACGTTGGCCGGCTTCACCGCCTTCACGAAGGCAAGCGCGAGGTTCGAGTCTATGATTATGCCGATCTCGAAGTCCCCATGCTCAGTCGGATGTTTGAGCGCCGTTGCCGGGGCTACGAGTCAGTCGGATACACCATTCTTCTTCCGGCCAGTGCCTTGCCCGGATGGCCGACTGAGGTGCCCCTGCCGGTGGACGCTTCGTGGAAACATGACTACGCGGCTAGCGTTCGACGCCTCATTCGTGACGGGGTGGATGCGCCCCTGGGCCGATTGTTTGTGGGAGCCGCCGCGACACCGGCTAGCTCTGCGGAAGGAGCCGGCCGAGCTCGCAGTACTGCCGAAGCCTTTTTGTTCCGCCGCCTGGAAACCCTGCCTCAAACCCGGGGAAAGTTTCAGCTCAACTCGACCCTTCCGCTCGTCTTCGACAATCGGGGCCGGATGGAAGTGGATTTCCTCGCGGAAGAGGCGCGACTGGTGGTGGAGATCGACGGTCCCCAGCACCTGGGCGACCCCGACGCCTACCGACGTGACCGAAGGAAGGACGCGTTGTTGCAAGAGCACGGCTACCTGGTGCTGCGATTCCTGGCGGCCGACCTCAGCCGCGATCTGGACGCCACGCTGGACGCCCTCCTCCGCGCCCTTTCTAACCGGGAACGCGGACGGCGCCTGGGAAGCAACCTCCCCGGGCAAAGCCTCGGGTGAGGCTCGAGCCTAGCTTCCGCTTCGCGTTCTCAGCACCAGGCGCGCTTGCCACACTGCACTGCCATCACTCGGGCTCGACGGTCGTCTCGGGATTCATGGTCACCGCTATCACCCCAGCGGGTTGGCAAGGAGTCACGAATGGGCCAGGACCGGCGGGCGCTGTTTTCGCAGGCCCTTCACCAAAGCCAACCCGGCGAGGGCCAGGCTGGCATGAAAAACGAGGGTGGCTGGCTCAGGAACCGCAGTCGCTTCCACCGACATTTGGAAGGGCTCATTGTCAAAGGGTTGCCAACCTCCACCCAGATTGTTTGCCCAGTTGCTGGCATACCCTTCCCCCAACCCGGTATTTGAATCCGTGTAGGCCCAACTGAATCCGCCCGAATCAGCACTGAGCACCACCCAGTAGTTCACGCCGGCGTTGAGCGTAAGGCCCGGCGTGGTGAAGATGTTTTCGCCTCGCTCGGAGGTAATGGATCCCGGCGAAAGCAGGACTCCAATCTCGGTGCTCGGCGTCGACTCATCCCCACTATACAAAGCCAATCGAGCTCCCGTGCTGGAGCCACTCATCAGCAAGGTGATCGACGTCAGCGTATGCGATACAGAAAGCGGCGCGATGCGTTGGGCCTGTTGGATTGATCCGCCAACAGTTCCTTCGGCAGAGGTAGTTGCTGACAGATTATCGTAAACAATCACCGCCCTGACTTCCGGGCCGATCAAGGTCAGGCAGGCCAGGATTCCAACGTTTCTCGAAGTTAGGCACACGCGAGTCATGGTTAGTCTGGGGAAGTTTGGGTCGCAGAGCGGGGTTTGGGTAACCCGCAAGTGCACCCCCTAAAGAACGATTAGGTTCTACTTCTGCAACCCAAAAGATTCACTAAATGAAGACCCCCAACCAAACGGCACCGGCCTGCATCCGTTCATCTTTCAATATTCAATCGTCAACTTTGGGCGTGGCGTCCTCGTTTCGTCCCCGGGGAAATCGGCAGGTGAAGGTCGAACCCTTTCCCAATTCGCTGGTGACTTCAATTTGCCCATCCAAGGCTTGAACCAAGGTTCGAACAATCGCAAGACCGAGACCGGCACCGCCAGCCGAGCGGGAACGAGCCTGATCCACGCGATGGAATCGCTCAAAAAGCCGAGGGAGGTGCGCCGACGGAATACCTTCACCGGTGTCGCTGACGCGGAAGACCAGCTGGTCTCCTTCCTCGCCAACCTCGAGTTCGACGGACTCCCCCCGGGGCGTGTGCCGGAGGGCGTTGCTCAGGAGATTTCCCAGGATTTGTTCCACCGCCAGTGCATCCGTCGTCCACGCCAACGAATCAGGGGCCTTCAGGACCAGCGTGACCTGCTTCTCTCTCGCTAGGCGCTGGAATCGGGCATGCACTGCTCGGGCCAGGGCGGCGGCGTCCCCGGGCACCCGGCGGACAAGTTCCTGACCCGCATCGGCCGTGGCCAAGACCAGCAGGCTTTCGGATAGTCGGGCCAGACGTTCAATCTCCTCCCGGCAACTCACGAGCGCGGCGCGATATTCGTCCGGGGTCCGCTCGCGGCGTAGCGCAAGGTCGATTTCGCCCCGCAGGATAGCCAGGGGTGTTCCCAGTTCGTGTGCGGCGTCGCCGACAAACCGGTGCTGTGCCGCCTGCACTGCGGCCGACTCGCGCGCCAGCCGTCCGGCCGCTGCCGAGATCGCCAGCCGAAGCACCAGCATTACCCCCAGTCCCAACGCCGCCAGTCCCAACGCGAACATCCAGGTAAAGCGGGCGACCGACCGCGCGGTGTCCGGCAGGGGCAGCCCCGCTTGCGCGAATCCCAAGATCCTCACGTCGGGAGTCCGAGGATCGCCCAGGTATACCGGATACGTTACCAACCGGGCTTTCCGCCCCCCGTCGAAGGTGGTTTCATCCGTCATCCAACGAACCTCCCTCCGCCCCTCTCGCTGAGCCGTCGAGGCGAGACTCAACCCTTCCGGAGCGTTCTGCGAAGCGGCAATTAATTCACCACTCGGTTCGAACACCTGTAGGAAAATGTCGCGGTTAAAGTCGGCGTGATTACGGGTGAGAATATCCGCAAGGTTCTCCGGCCAGTTCCCAAGCTGTCGCAGCGGTTGCAGGGTCTCGGCGAGGTAACGGGATCGGTCGCGCAACGCGAGATCGAGAAAGGCCAATTGCACCGGCGTCTCCGCCCTCAGGGTGCGCGCCACTAATTCGCGCCAGGCGAGTCCAGCCAACAGCAGCAACACGACCAATATCGCGCCGAACTGAAGATAAAGGCGGCGTTCGTCCCGGTTCATGTTTTCTCCGGCCGGCGCGCGACATAGCCCACGCCGCGAACCGTGTGCACGAGCGGAACACCCCGACGATCGATCTTCTCGCGCAATCGATACACGGTCACATCCACCACGTTGCTCATGGCATCAAAGTTCTCGTCCCAGACATGTTCGGTCAGCCGGGTTCGGGAGATGACATTTCCCAGATGGCGCAGCAGGTACTCGAGCACCGCAAACTCCTTCACGGTGAGTTCAATCGGCTCCCCGCCGCGACTAACGGTCCGGGAATGCGGATCCAGATAGAGGTCCTCCAACACCAGGCAAACGTCCGATTTCGGTGCCGATCGCCGAACCAAGGCGTGAATGCGCGCCACCAATTCCTCGAAGGCAAAAGGCTTCTTCAGATAATCATCGGCGCCGCTGTTGAGCCCGCGAACGCGATCCGGAACCGAACCTCGAGACGTGAGCATCAGCACGGGGGTTCGTCTGCCCTTGGACCGAATTCGTTCCAGAATCTCAAATCCATCTATCCCCGGGAGCATCACATCGAGAATCACCGCATCACAGCTCAGATCCAGTGCGGAGCGACACCCCTCCTCACCATCGTGCGCGAGATCGACAGCAAAGCCTTCCTCACGCAATCCACGCGCGAGCAGGTCAGCCAACTTCCGATCATCTTCAATCAGCAGCAGACGCATGGGAATGGTCTCTCAAGGAATCCCGGAGACGACGCTGGTTCCCGGTTCGGACCAAAACGCGGACCCGGAATTGACGTTCCATGAATTCCACGATGGAGCATGCCGCGAGAAAATGACAGGGAGATGACAGAGCCAATCTGTTGCGCTGTCATGTTCCCGTCATTTCGCTCTGGCATCCTGCCCTCATGAAACGGACGAATCCCTGCTGGTGGCCACTCCTCGGTGTCCTCCTGACGTGGACGGCCGCCTGGAGTCTACCGGCGGCCCCCGCAGTTCCCAGCACTGGCTTTCCAAAGTCACCCTTCGTCATCGACGTCACCCAACCTCCCTACGGCGCCAAAGGCGACGGGGTCACCGACGACACCGAGGCTCTCCAACGGGCGCTCAACGAGAACGTGGGCCGGCATCGCCTGATCTTTTTTCCACGGGGCACGTACCTTATCAGCCATACCCTAACGTGGCCGAAACGCTGGAACGGTCGGGACAACTGGGGCTTTACCTATCTGCGCGGCGAATCGAAGGAGCACTCCATCCTGCGACTGCGGGACCAAACCTTCACCCAGGAAACCAACCGCCAGGCGCTGATGTGGTGCGGCGGCTTTGGATCGGCCGACTGGTTTCACAACTATGTCGAGCACCTGACCTTCGACGTTGGCGCGGGCAATCCTGGAGCGATCGGACTCCAGTTTTACTCCAACAACTCCGGAGCCGTCCGCAACTGCCGCTTCGTCGCACCGGATGGAGTTGGCTCCGTGGGCTTGGATCTGGCTCATCGGGACATGAACGGACCGCTCCTTGTGCGGCACTGCGAGGTGATCGGCTTTCGGCGCGGCATTTCGACGGGTCACTCCGTCAACAGCCAAACCTTCGAACACCTTTCCCTAAGGGGACAAACGGAGTTCGGCTTCGATAACGCCGGACAGACGATCAGCATTCGTGGGCTGGTCAGTGACAACGCGGTTCCGGCCATTCGCACCTACGGCACCCTGACGCTTCTGGAAGGTAAGCTGACCGGTCGGGGCGGATCGTCGAATGTGCCGGCCATCATCAACTACAACGGTGGTCGAATCTTGGTGCGTGATCTCACCACCTCGGGCTATCGACGGGCGCTGGGTGACGTCGCCACCCCCGACTTCGCGGCCGCTTTTCGACTCAGCGGACCCGACAAACCCGGGAGCCTTGGTCCCGAGATCTCCGAGTATTCTTCCCATCCCGCCACCCGACCCTTTGCGGTTGCCGGCACCTCTATGCGCCTGCCGATTCGGGAAACGCCGGAGGCGATTCAAGACCCGTCTTCAACCTGGGCAACTGTGGACGCCTTTGGAGCCGATCCGACGGCGCAGCAGGATTCCTCCGCAGCCATCCAACGAGCCTTGGATTCCGAAGCCACCACTCTTTTTCTGCCGGGCAACTACCGTCTTGATTCCCCCGTGTTCATTCGAGGTAAAGTCCGCCGGCTAGTCGGACTCGGGGGCGCCCTCAATTACGGGCGTGAGGAGAAGCCCACCTTCCGCCTCTCGGACGGCGAATCGACCGTCGTGCACTTCGAACATCTCTCGCACGTCGGCGGCGGCCTGGAAGTCGACACTTCTCGAACGTTGGTTCTTCGCAGTGTCTCGGATTGCTCGCTGTCTTTCACAGCCCGGGCCGAAGGCGGCGAGGTGTTTGCCGAAGACTTTGTGACCCATGATCTATCGCTTCGGAAGCAGCGTCTGTGGGCGCGTCAACTGAACATCGAGAACGAGGGCACACACCTGACCAATGACTCCAGTGACATCTGGATCCTGGGATACAAGACCGAGCGGGGCGGCACGGTACTTCTAACCCGCGGTGGCGGACGCAGTGAGATCCTGGGCGGCTTCAGTTACACGACGACGGCCGGGAAGCTCGCCCCAATGTTCGTGAACGAGGCCTCCAGCGTCTTCGCCTTCTTCACCGAGGTTTGCTACAACGGCGATCCCTTTGCCGTCCTGATTCGCGAGACCCAGCGAGGAGAGACCCGCGAACTCAAACGGGACGCGGGGAGCACTACCCCCTACTTCGGTACACCTGTGCGCTAATGGCACCCGTTCCGCAGCGATCCTGGAATTAACCGGAACCAGCGCAGACGAACCGCCCTTTGGGTTGGGCAGCGCCGACTCCTTGAATTCAATTCTGCCCCTTATTCGCGTCCATTGGCGTCCACTCGCGGTTCCAACTGCCTGATTGCGGCCTACGGCTGCGAAGCGCGATAGAAGCGCCGCGGAGCGATGGCTGAAGTGGCCTGGTAATCGATGAAGTGGAACGGTCCGGCGGGTGCGGTATTCGTGTACCTCGGCGTCCAGGTAGCCGGCCCCAGCGAATCCGCATTGAAGAGGACACAGGGCGTCCCTGGCGTGGACGAGGTCACACGCAAGCCCATTTGCAGTCCAGGAACGGTGGAGACCACGAACAAGCCAGAACGGCTTGCGGCCACTTGGAGTCCGTTATCCGTGACCGCCACTTCCCGGGCAAATCGGCCACTGGGAAAACTGCTTTCGATGATCACGCGGGCAGGATCACTCACGTCAGCAATCAGGATCCCCGCCTCTCCATCGGCCACATAGAGTCTCGAACCCACCAGAGTCACCCCCCAAGCGGCGCCGGGAGTATCGAATCGGCCGAGTCGGACTGGCTGCGCGGGGTTGCTGACATTCAGGATCTGCACGCCTCCCGCATACCCATCAGCCAAATAGGCACGGTCGCCCGCGACGACCACATTTCGCGCCCCCCCCAAGGTATCGTAGAATCCACCCAACAGCTTCGGCTGAGCGGGATCACTGACATCCAAGATCTCGAGCCCACCGGGGAAGGACTGTGCAACATACAAGCGATTCCCGGATAGCGCCATGCCGTTGCCCGGACCGCGGAGCCCAACTCCCCCGACCCGGACCGGTGCGGCGGGATTACTGACGTTAACCACCTCGATACCGCGGCTGGTGCTCACGTACACGACGGTCCCATTCACCGTGACCCCAAACGAGACATTGGTTCTGCCAAGATCCTGTTGGCCTACAAACTTCGGATCGAGCGGATCGCTGACATCCAGAACCTGCAGTCCTTCAAATTCCGTCGCCAAGTATGCCAGTGAATTGGCCAGAGCAATGCCCGTAACCCTAGGGCCCGGGTGCGTGGCCACCACTTGAGGGTGTTCCGGATCACTCGTATTCACCACCGCCATCCCTGCCAAAAAATTCGCGACGTAGGTTAGGTTCCCGGCCGGCTCCAGGGCCACAGCTTCACCAACTGTCGCGGTCGTGCTCGTTACCCGAGGCTGGGTAGGATTGCCAACGTCGGCGACCACAACTCCGCCTTCCAAGTTCGCTATGAAGGCGTTCGTTCCGGCCACCACGGCCTGCCCAAAAACTGGCAAGGAACCCTTGATGACCGGATTTGCCGCCACAATGCCGTCAAAGATTTGGAAATCCCCGAACTCACTGGAGATATAAACGAACTGCCCAGCGACCGTGACGGCATTGACGTAGCCACTGATATCAACCTGACCCGCTTGAGCCGGAAGACTTGGATTACTGATGTCCACAGAGATCAGACCACCAGTGCCGGACGCGACCCAAGCCGTAACCCCGGACACCGCGATCTTTCCCGCCACTGCCCCCCCGGACAAGGAAAGGGATGAAACCCGCACCGGCTTGGTTGGATTGGAAATGTCGACCACCAGAACTCCAGAAGATCCGGCTGCGAGATAGGCGTAGGTTCCTGAAATCGCCAGGCCCGCAACTCCACTAATCTCATCCGGGAGGGTAGCGACCCGGCGAGGCTGGGTAGGATCAGAGACATCAATGACCTGAAGTCCCACGGATTGGTCAGCAACGTATGCATAGGCGCCGACCACCACCACCTCTCGAGCCTCGCCCCGGGTCCCCACTGATCCCAGCAGCACGGGTTGCGCGGGAACCGAAAGGTCAACGACGTACAGGCCTCCTGCCAAAGCGACCAGGTACGCCAATGACCCAGAAACTGCCACACTGACGCAGTTGCCAGGGAGGGATAGCCCCCCGACCGCCTTCAAGTGGGCTGGATCCTGGGAGTCGAAGACCGCGACGCCTCCATCCAATGCCACGACAACATGATTTCCCGTCTGTGCCACATCCATGGCAGTTCCCTGATCAAAAACCGAACTTCTCCCTTCCTTAAGGATTGAGACCTCCGGAGTCGCTCGCGCCACCGGAGCAAGGACCCACGCAATGGACAAAACCAAAGCTGTCCAAGGATGAAACGACCGTCTTGCAAAACGACCTTCTCGCGGTGGAAAGATCTGGATTATCTGGGAAAACAACCCCGCCAAGGACGACTCCAATGTCGCGATCCGACTAGAATTGGGTTTCATCTTGATTTGAGTTACTTACGTAAACGAAACCCGCGAAAAAGCCAGTCAGAAAATGGGTTCATCCGCCAAATTCGATCAATCAACGGAGACGCGGCGGCTTTCCCAACTTAATCGGCTAGCCCTGCCCTGTGACATTCTGAGCGGCGAACCTCGACAGTCCTCGAAGCCACCAGCAATCTTGTCACCGTGCGAGCTGCCCCTGATTCACGATCAATGGAGGCCAGTGGGCCCCATTCTCAAATCCGAGCCGCGTTTACGCTGATCGAATTGCTCGTGGTGATTGCGATGATTGCGATTCTGGCTGGCATGCTTCTTCCCGCGCTTGCGAAGGCGAAAACCAAGGGCAACGCCACCGCGTGTCTGAGCAACCTAAAGCAGATGGGGCTGGGCCACATCATGTACGTCACCGAGACCGGGAAGACGTTCCCGGTGGGCTACACTCCCAGCAACTTTTGGATGGCAGTCATTCGAAGGGACGTGCCCGCTGATCGGATTCGGATCTGCGCCACCGCTCCGGTGCCGGTGAATCATAGAGGTAGGAATGGGGGATTGACCCCACCCCTCCCTCCGAACCGGACGTGCGGATCTCCCGCATCCGGCTCTCCAGTTGGTGAGTCACCCGCAGGTGGCGGGACTGGAGCGCTCGGCTCGAG